>NZ_CP114786.1:0-743750 GCF_027359675.1 Roseibium sp. Sym1 | reverse complement strand
TCTGGGCGTTGACCGGTGGACGGGCGATTGTGACCGTCGCGACAAAATCGGCAATCTCCAGGTGCAGGGTTTCAAAACGGCTCATTCGGCACTCTCCGGATTTTTACAGCTGCTCCATGCCTGGCCTGCTGTCTGTGAAGGTCAAGTCTGGTGGCGCGCCGGCCCAACCTGTCCATTATCGGGCTTTCCCCAGGCCGAGGGCCGACAGGATTTCATCCGTATGCTGCCCCAGGAGCGGCGGCGCCGCGTCGAAGGAAAGAGGAGCATTTCGGAAATTCAGGGGGCTGACCACCTGTTTCAGTGTCCCGCTCAGCGGATGGGGGATGTCGCGCAACATTTGCCGGTGCCGGACCTGGGCCTCTTCGAAGACCCGGTCGATGGTGTTGATCGGGCCCGAAGGCACACCGGCTTCGGCGAGGGCCGAGGTCCAGTCGGCGACCGTGCCTTCGGACAGGGCGGAGATCACCACGTCTTCGAGGTCTTTCAGGTTTTCAACCCGTGCCGCATTGGTTGCGAACCTGGGATCATCGGCCAGCGCCGGGTGACCTATCACACCGGCGAATTTACGGAATTGCCCGTCATTGCCGACCGCCAGAACGATATGCCCGTCAGCAACCGGGTAAACGTTCTGCGGCTGGATGTTCGGATGCCGGTTGCCGCGGCGGGCGGGAGGCCGGCCCGAGACAAGATAGTTCGTCGCCTGATTGGCCAGCGTGGCAACCGAGACATCCAGCATGGCAAGATCGATGTGATCCCCCTTGCCGGTCACGTTCCGGTTCGCCAGAGCGGCCAGAACGCCAACGGCAGCATACATGCCCGTCATTATGTCAACGATGGGAACGCCCACTTTCTGTGGCCCTTCGCCGGGCTCGCCATCAGGGGCGCCCGTCACACTCATCAGTCCGCCCAGGCCCTGGATCATGAAGTCGTAGGCCGCGTCTTTCGCACGGGGACCCGACAGTCCGAAACCGGTTACCGAGCAATAGATGAGTTGCGGGTTGATCACTTTCAGCTCGTCATAACCCAGCCCCATCCGGTCCAGTGTTCCTGCCTTGAAGTTCTCGAGCAGAATGTCCGATGTTCGGGCGAGCTGCCGAACGGCTTCGCGGCCCTCCTCGCTCTTCAGGTCGAGTTCCACCGAGCGCTTGCCGCGGTTGACGGAGAGATAATAGCCGGCCTCGCCGGTCGGGTTGCCGTTGCTGTCCGCCAGAAAAGGCGGGCCCCAGCGTCTGGTGTCATCGCCTTCTCCCAGTCGTTCGACCTTGATGACATCCGCACCGAGGTCGGCGAGGATCTGGCCACACCATGGACCTGCCATGATCCGGCTGAGATCAAGAACTCGAACGTGTGAAAGCGGTCCGGGCATCAACTGGTCTCCTTGAACGCGGCAGGCATGTTGGAATGAAGAAAGCTGAGAAGACGGTGGTTGAAGGCTTCCGGACACTGGAATCCCGGCAAATGCCCGGCATCGGGGATATTTGCGAATTCCGCGTTGGCGAGCCCGCCGAATTGCGTGCGCATTGCGTCCGGCATGGCACCGTCCAATTCGCCCGCCATGCCGAGAAAGGGACAAGTCAGCAGCTGCAGTGCGGCCGAGTGATCGTAGCGTTGAAGCGCGTGGGTGGCGGCGGCGAAACCTTTGACCGGGGTTGCGGCTATCATGTCGGCGAGATGCCGGGCACGTTCGCTGTCCGTGTCACCGGGCAGCCAACGCGGAACGGTTCCTGCGGCAATCGTCGCCATGCCGTCTCTCTCTGCCGTGCTGCGCCGTTCGCTCCAGAAGACTTCGCGTCCGGGTGCACTTTTGGCCACGCCGTCGACCGCGACGAATGCGGTGAAGCGGCCGGGGGCAACGGACAGGGCGGCAAGCCCGGTGGGGACACCCATCGAAAGGCCGACAAAGCAGCATGTCGAGACACCGCACGCATCCATGACAGTCAGCAGATCCGCGGCGTAGTCCGGGAAAGACAGGGCGTCCGCGGCCAGCGAGGAGGCTCCGTGCCCTTGCTGGTCATATCTCAGGATGTTGCAGTTGCCGTGCAGGGCTGCGATCTGGGCGTCCCAGATGGACATGTCCGTGAGGACCGAGTTGGAAAACACCAGCCAGGGTCTTGAAGGCTCCGCGCGGTCCAGGCGAAACGAGAGCCTTGCGCCTGCTGCCGTTTCAATGAACGCCGTTTCACTCATCACGCACCCGGCTTGTCGGTCGTGCCATCGTGAACGGGTCACGCAGTTGCGCGAAATCCAAGTAGCCAAGCCGTGCGATCGGCGCGAGCCCGGACAGCGACACCCGGCCGTCCCTGATCACGCTGTCGTCGATATGTATTCCAACGACTTCGCCGTAAGCGATCTCGGTCGTGCAGTCCCTGCCGCTTGAAGGGGACAGCTGGTGGACATGGTTCAACAGGCATTCAATAACGACCGGCGAGTCGGCAACATGCGGGCAATCGATATTCTGGCAGGGCGCCATGTCCAGGCCGGCATAGGCAAACTCGTCCATGTCGGGATCAAGCTCGGCCGAGGTCTCGTTCATCTCACCGGAGAGGGAGGCCACCGCCATGTTCACGGCGAACACGCCGGTTTCCTGCGCGTTGGTCAAGGTGTCCTTCCGCTTGCCGGACGCGAACATTACAAAGGGAGGACGGGCCGACACCGCGTTGAAGAAACTGTAGGGCGCGAGGTTGGGAACACCTGCCGCCGAGACGGTTGAAATCCAGCCGATCGGGCGCGGCACAACAAGGGCCAGCCACGGATCATGGGCAAGTCCGTGGGACTGGCTTCGGGGATCATAGAACACGGTCTGACCCTCGAGGTGGAAATTCATGCAGCTCGGTCGCAGGTCTTGTCCCTTCGCGGAACAGTTCCGGGCTGCGGCCCGGCGGCAGAGGAATGCGATGCGCATTCAATGTCATTGCGACCAGGACGTAGTAGCCGCAGATCGCGGTCAGCTCGACGACACCTTTCGGCCCCCAGCGGTCGACAATCGGCGCGTAGCATTTGTCGGAAACCTGTCCCGTGGATTGAAGCTCGCAGGTATACCGGTACACCTCCTCCTGTGCGGGATCGTCGAACGCCGGCATTTGGCCGTCCCGGATGGCGCCGACAACGGCCTCGCTCAGCCCGCTCTTGCGCGCGATGTCGGCATGGATGGTCCATTCCAGTTCGCTGTTCCAGCGGCGGGCGGTCACGAGGATGGCGAGCTCGCTGAGCGCTGGCGGGAAGACTGTTTCATAGCGCAGCACGGCGCCAAGCCGTTGCCAGCGGTCGGCGAGATCGGCGTTATGGATGGCGGCGCGAATGGGGCCGACAACTTCTCCCCTCGGACCATTCCTGACCGCCTCCATCACCGCACGTTGCGCGTCCGACCATGTGTCCGGCCCCGGAAGCGGAATGCGTGCGCTGCTCTTCTCGCCGTTGCCGGCTTCCTGTGCAGACAGAACCGAGACCTGCTCTTTCATCCTTGACCTTCTTTCATTCCTGCTTGCGTTCCCAGTCCGGCCAGGTCGGCCATCCATCGGCAGACGGCGTGCGTGACGTCTTCAAGTCTTTCCTCCGGCAATGCATGCTTGGCGCCGTCGATCACCTCGACGCGCACACGACTGCCCAGGACGTCCCGAAGGTCGCCATGAGACGCTGGCGGACGAAACGGATCGTTGGCGCCAATCAGGTCCAGAACCGGCGCGCCGGCGGCCTTCAGCAGGTCCGGATTTGCAATATTTCTTCGGGCCGCCCGCTGGTAGGCCATCAATTCTCCGGACCATCCGGTCAGCCAGGTGTCGGGGACCGGACCATCGAAAAAACCGGTTGCCAGGGCATCGCGGCGATCGGAAAGATCGCGGGAAGGATCTGCCGCCCTGTCTATGAGAGTGCCCAGCTCAGCCGGATAGGATCTTGCACCGATCCCGATCACCACGACCCCGGCGGTTCGCCGTCCGAGCAGCCCCCCCGCCGCCAGGGCGACGTGACCACCATAGGCATGCCCGACGAACACGACCCGTTCCGCGCTTCCTGCCGCCGAGACAGCGTCTTCGGCGATATCCTCGAATGTCGCACCCACCGGCGCGCGGGTAACCGGTTCGGGACATATCGCCCGGCTACCCAGCGCATCGGCAAGTGGCTGCATGTCGCTGCCGGGCCGGCCGACCGACGGCAGGCAGACGAAGGTGGTTTCGTGGTCAGGTGTCACTGGAAACCTCTTCGGTCTTTCCCGGAGTGACCGGTTTTGAGCGCCGTTTCGGCCCCAGATAGATCATGGAAGCGAGGGCACAGGCCAGAAGCGCGAGGGCAATCGGATGGTTCAGGATCTGGGACCAGTCATCCTGGATCAGCAGGCGCGACTGCAGGATCGCCCGCTCCAGTTCCGGTGTCAGGATGAACGCGACGATAAAGGCGACGATGGAGTAGCCGAACACCACCATGAGCCATCCCAAAACGGCGGTGATGATCATCAGCCAGATGCCGAAATAGCCGCCCGCCGAAACATAGGAGCCGGCGAGACACAGGAGCATAGAGGCCGGGAAGACGACAGAGGCAGGAGCCGACACGATCAATGCCCAGAACCGCATGCCGAACTGTCCGACCGCGAGATTGGCGAAATTGGCGATGAGCATCGCGCCGAACATCCCGTAGATCAGTTCACCCTGTTCCTGGAAGAGAAGTGGCCCCGGCTGTATGCCGTGGATCATGAAGCCCGAGACCAGCAGGGCGGCGGCAATGTTTCCCGGAATGCCGAGAGTCAGCAGCGGGATAAGGTTCGCGCCGACCACGGCGCTGTTGGCCGTTTCCGTCGCGGCGATGCCGCGCGGATCGCCGGTGCCGAAGGCTTCGGGGTCCTTGGCGGCCTGCTTGTTCGCCGAATAGCTCAGGAAACCGGCCGTGGTGGAGCCGAGACCCGGGATCGCTCCGATGACCGTCCCGATGACGAATGCGCGAACCACGACGAATTTGTTGGCCAGCAGTTCGGACCAGGTGACACTCCGGTCCGCCTTCGATCCCTGGTTCACGCTGATCGGCGACTGGCCGCTTTGGGACCGGTTCGAGCGGGCGATCGAGCCGAGGATCTCGCTCATGGCCAGAAGACCGATCGAGAGGGCCGTCAGGTGCAGTCCGTCGTAGAGTTCCAGCATTCCGAAGGTGAAACGCGGCGTGGCGCTGCCGGGGTCGAGCCCGATCGACGCTGCCAAAAAGCCCATCGCCGCCGCCGTCAGTCCCTTGATCATCGATGCGCCGACAAGGCCGGTGATGACGGTGAAGGCGAGGATCATCAGGGCCGTGATCTCCACCGGCCCCATCTTCAATGCCACCAGTGCCAGCGGCGCGGCGATCAGGATAAGCACGATGTCCGAGCCGAGGTCGCCCGCGAAAGAATAGGACAGACCGTATTTCATCGCCTTGAGCGGCTTGCCCTTCTTGGCCATCGGATGACCGTCGAGCGCGGTCGCGGCCGATTCCGGCGTGCCGGGCACATTGAGCAGGATCGAAGGCACCGCGCCGCCGATTGTGCCGCCCTTGTTGACCGAGATCAGAAACGCGATTGCCGAAAGCGTATCCATTGCGAAGGTCAACGGGACCGCAATCGCCATGGCCATGATGATCGAGAGCCCGGGCGTTGCGCCCACGAGCTGGCCTATGGCCACTCCGGCCACAATGTAGAACAGGTTTGTCAGTGTGAAGGCCGAGATCAGCCCATCAAGAATTATCGAAAGGTCGAGCATCAAGCGAACCTCAAGGCAACGGACGGCCGAACAAGACTTCAAACAGGCCCCAGACACAGACCGGGACGAACAGAACGGTGACGGCCAGCCAAAGCAGCCGTTTTTCGAACATCAGGGCGGCTGAAAACGCCATGAGGACAATTCCACCAGCGATGATGCCGATACGGGGAAGTGCGAGCGTGACCAGGGTCAGTGCAACCACCACAAGAGCGGCACGGCCAACCTCACCAAGCGAGGGCAACCGGCCATTCGGGCCGGGCAGAAAAACCTGAATTGCACCGAGTACCAGAATCATCCAGGCGGCAATGCGCGGAAACAGCGAAGGATCGCGCAATTCGCCGGGCATGGAGGTGACGTAGTTCGGGATCAGGTAAAGCAGCAGGAAGACGCCGAACCCCGCGACGGCGCCTCCCAGAATGCGGTCCGTGGCAATCATTTTGCCAGTTCAGCCTTGTAAAACACGGACTTTTCGGCGAGGAACTCCTTCACGCCATCCGGGCCGAGGTTGCTGGCCGTCGTTTCGAGGTCCGACACGAACTTGGTGTACTGCTCAGACCCGGTCACTTCGCTCAGCGAGTCTGAAAGGCATGTCTTGATGTCTTCAGGAGTTCCCTTGGGCAGGAAAAAGATGATGTGCCCGTCCATGGAAAATTCCATGCCGCTTTCCAGCAGCGTCTTCGTGTCTGGTGCATAGACCGCGCGGTCGCTCGTGAGCGTGGCGAGCTGCACCATTTTTCCAGCCTCGATCTGGGGCACATGCGCGGTGCCCTGAACGGTCGCGTCGACGTGACCGCCGAGTGCATCCTTGAGCGCGGACGACGAGCCGCCCGAAGGGATCGGCACCAGGTCCACGCCGAAATGCTGTGCAATCTGGCGCACGGCGATCTCGTAGCTGACCGATCCGACGGACACGGTCGCCCGGCCGTTTTCCTTGGCCCAGGCAATGAACTCTTCAAGCGTGTCGTAGGGCTTGTCTTCCATCGCGACCAGCGCGTAGTTCAGGAGCATGCCGGTTCCGAGATAGTCGAAGTCCTCGTAGGTGTACTTGATGTCCGGCTTTTCGTAGGGCGTAATCGCCAGCGTCGTGCTGGTGCCGGCACCGATCGTCCTGCCGTCTGCCGGACGTGCCATCAGACCTGTGGCCATGACGCCGCCAGCGGCCCCCGGCTTGTTCTCGACAACAACCGTCCACCCGGTCATCTCTTCGAGCTGGGACGCGAATTTGCGCGCCACCGTGTCCGTGCCGCCGCCCGCGGCATACCCGACCTGCATCGAGATCGGCCCCGCCGGGAATCCCGCAGGGCATTCTGCAGCCTGAGCGGCGGCGACCGTTGCAATCATCAGTCCGCCCGCGGCAGTGACGATGGAACTTCTCATGAGCATAGTACGTCCTCCCATTACTATTATGTCATAAATACAGTTTTTTCATTTTTATGCAACAGGAGTCGCTTTCTTGCAAGGTGATCTGATAGATGTGAGTCAATTTTATCTATAAATTTCAATGCCTTGCAAAAAGAGAGGGCCTGGGTCTGTATCGGCTGCAGAAAATCTGATCGTGGATTGCGATCATGGCCCGATCCCGGGAAACGTTGCGTCGGTTTCGGGAGCGGCGTCAGCGGTCAGGATCTGGCGGATGAACGGGAAAGGTGTCGATCACCGGGACAATGGCCTGCAGCGCGGGCATCGTTATCGCTGCGCGTTTTCAATGCCTGTCCGGCAAAACAGAGCCATTCGGGACGAAGGAATGAGCTGGATCAGGCAGGTGAAACCCTGCCCGGTAGGTCCGTTTTCTAAGCTTCCAGATAGGCTCGAGGCGTTTTGCCGAAGCTCTTGCGAAAACAGCGGTAGAAGTATGAAAGGTCGGAAAAACCGGCCTCATAAGCAATCGCCGATATGTGATCGTCGCGTTTGCCCCTTCTTCTTTCGTCAAGCCCGTGCCGTGCATGTTCGAGACGCTTGACCAGGAGATACTTGCTCGGTGTCAGGCCAGGGTCGGACGAGGAGAAGGCGCGCTGGATCTGGCGCAGCGATGTTCCCAGATCATCGGCCATGGACTGGAACGAAAGCTCGGGGTTTCTGTAGTTCGCGTCGATATAGGCCCGGGCCTGCGAAAGCGCGCGCGTGCCGTAGATCTCGCTTTGAACCCCGCTAAAATCCTCGCGCCCGGATCGCTCGTAGAGGATGGCGCCGACAATCCCCATCAGCGCTTCCCGCAGGCAGGTCTTGGTTGGGGGGCTGAGATCCGGCTTGCTGAAAATGGAGCCGATGATCCCCTGGAGTGCGATATTTGACGGATTGCTGCGCGGAACGGCCAGTCCACCTTTGACCAGGTCGTATCCGAAGCGGGAGTGCATCTCCTCACGCGGCAGGTGAATGGAAATCTGGCGGTTCTGGGTGCCGAAGAACGTAAACTCCGACGGGATGGCGCTGTCGATCAGGATCATGTCGCCGGGACTGAGCATGAAGCTGCCGTCGTTCTGGCTCATCAGCGCGTTGCCGGAATGCTGCATGATCAGGAAGTAGTTTTCACCGCTGTCGCGGCGGATATCGGACGCGGTACGCAGGATCTGCTGCACGGACGTGGCGACATTCACGATCTCGATCCCGGCCCGCTCGTCGAGTGAAATCGCGCCATCTATCCATGCCTGGGCGTGATCCTGACGAATGTCGAACCGGCCGCAGACCTGCCGCAAATCGGCGACGAATTTCTCGACCGGGATCTTTTGCGTTTCGCTTTGAAGGTTCATGTCCGGGCGCCCAAAGTGCGATTTAGTTGCAAATGAAACACTAATGTGTCGCCGTTGTCCAATTTATGTGACGCCGCAGACCAAGAATAACAACCTGAACGACGCGCATGCTTATTCCGGAATATTAGGGAGGAGAGCATGCTGGATCTCAGTATGATTATCGGTGACCAGACTGTCGCCGGTACGACCACGTTCGACATCTTGAACCCAGCAACCGGTGAACTGGTCGGAAAGGCGCCGAACGCGACGGAAGACGACCTGGAACGCGCAGTTGCCGCAGCGAAAGCAGCGTTCCCGCGCTGGGCCGCGCTGCCGGATGCCGAACGCAAGGCGATTTGCGGCAAGCTGGCGGGCCAGCTTGAACAAGACGCCGAAAGCATTGCCCGTGTCCTGACCATGGAACAGGGCAAGCCTCTTGGCGGCATGGGCTCACGTTTCGAACTGGGTGGAGCGCAGGCCTGGGCCGGCTACACGGCCTCCCTGGACATTCCTGTCAAGGTGCTTCAGGACGACAATGAGGGCCGCGTCGAGCTGCACCGCAAGCCGATCGGCGTCGTTGGTTCCATCACGCCGTGGAACTGGCCGGTGATGATCGCGGTCTGGCACATTTTGCCGGCCCTGCGCGCCGGCAACACCGTCGTGATCAAGCCCTCGCCCTTCACGCCGCTTTCCACGCTCCTTGCAGTCAAGGCCATGTGCGAGGTCCTGCCGGCCGGGGTCCTCAACGTCGTGACCTCCGACGACACCCTGTTCAATGTCGGCGCGGCAATGTCCGCGCATCCCGACATCCGCAAGATCGTCTTCACCGGGTCCTGCGGCACCGGCGAGAAGGTCATGCGCTCAGCTGCGCCGACAATGAAGCGGCTGACCCTGGAGCTTGGCGGCAACGACGCGGGTATCGTTCTGCCGGATTGCGATCCGGAGGCGATTGCCGAGGGGCTGTTCTGGGGCGCATTCATCAACAACGGACAGACCTGCGCGGCAATGAAACGGCTTTACGTGCATGACAGCATCCACGATGCGGTCTGCGATGCGCTGGTGGCCTATTCCCGCAATGTCAAGGTTGGCAACGGGCTCGACGAAACCGTTCATCTGGGGCCCATCAACAACAAGAAGCAGTTCGACAAGGTGAGGGCCCTGGTCGCCTCCGCTGGTAAGGAGGGCAACGTGCTCATCGGCGGAGCTCCGGATGAGGGACTGTTCTACCCGGTAACGCTGATTTCCGAACTCGATGACCAGTCGCCCCTGGTGACGGAAGAACAGTTCGGTCCGGCACTGCCCATCATTCGTTACACGGACGTGGAGGAGGCGATCGCGCAGGCCAACGACTCGACAAACGGTCTCGGCGGTTCGGTCTGGTCCCGGGACATCGAGGCCGCGAAGCGGATCGCGCTGCGGATGGAGTGCGGTTCGGTCTGGATCAACAAGCATGGTGCCATCCAGCCCAACGCGCCCTTCGGCGGCGTCAAGCGCTCCGGCATCGGTGTGGAATTCGGCGAGGAGGGCCTGTTCGAAAACACCGATATCCAGGTGGTTTTTCAGTAAGGGGGGCAGTTGGATGAGTAACGAATTCGATTTCATAGTCGTGGGCGGCGGTTCTTCGGGCTGCGTCATGGCATCCCGCCTGTCCGAGGACGGCAAGAACCGCGTCCTCCTGCTCGAGAGCGGCCGCAAGGATACCCACCCGTGGATCCATATTCCGGCGACCTTCTTCAAGGTCATCGAGAAGGGGCGCGATATCGTCGCCTATGTGGGGGAAAAGAGCGAGGGCGTGAACAACCGCGACTCGATCGTCATCCAGGGCCAGGTGATCGGCGGCGGGTCCTCGGTGAACGCGATGCTTTACGTCCGCGGCCATGCAGACGACTACAACAACTGGGCCCAGCTGGGGAACAGGGGCTGGTCCTACGAAGACGTTCTGCCGGTCTTCCGCAGTCTCGAGAACAACCTCGTCATGGCCGATGGTTATCACGGGACCGAGGGCGAACTGCATGTCTCGGAGGTCCGTCACAAGCATCCGCTTTGCCGCGCCTTCATTCGAGCCGCCCAGGAAGCCGGGGTGCCCTATAATCCCGACTTCAACGGGGCGGTTCAGACGGGTGTCGGCTTTTATCAGACGACGACCCACAACGGACGGCGCTGGTCCGCCGCCCAGGCGTTTCTTCGCAAGGCCGAGGGACGCGACAATCTCACCATCATGACCGAAACCCGCGTGGCGCGGATTACTTTCGATGGCAGGCGGGCGACCGGCGTGGTGCTGGAAGATGGACGTGAACTGAAGGCGCGGCGTGAGATCGTCATGTGTGCCGGTGCCATCGAGACGCCGCGGCTGCTCCAGCTTTCGGGGGTTGGGCCGGCCGATCATCTGAAGAGCCACGGAATCGATGTCGTCGCCGATCTTCCGGGCGTCGGTTCGAACTATCAGGACCACCTGGAATCGACGGTGCAGGGCGAAACCCATGATCCGATCTCGATCTTCCAGGAGGACAAGGGCCTGCGCTCGGTCAAGCACATGCTGCAGTACATGGCAACGCGCACCGGACTTTTGACCTCGAACGTGGTCGAGGCCGGAGGCTTTGTCGATGTCTCGGGGGCCGGGCAGCCGGACGTGCAGTTCCACGTGCTGCCGTTCATGGTCGGCTGGGCCGACCGCGAACCGATCGCCAGGCACGGCATCGCCATCGGACCGTGTTTCCTGCGCCCGAAATCGCGCGGCTCGGTGCGGCTGCGCTCCGCCGATCCGAAGGAACGCGCGCTCTTTGACGCCGGGAGCTTCAGCGACAGCGACGATCTCGAGGTGCTTGCACGCGGCGTGCTCAAGGGCATCGAGATTCTCGAAGCGCCGTCGCTCGCGAAACTGATCAAGCGGCGGGCCCTGCCCGAGCCGGGCCTCGAGAAGGACATGGACGGACTGCGCGACTATGTGCGCCAGACGGCAAAGACCGTGTTCCATCCGGTCGGGACCGCAAAGATGGGGCCGGGCGGGGACCGCGAGGCGGTGGTCGACGCGGAGCTGCGCGTCCATCAGATCGACGGGCTGCGCGTGGCAGACGCGTCGATCATGCCGACGCTTGTCTCAGGCAACACGAACGCCCCGACGATGATGATCGCCGAGCGCTGCGCACGCTTTATCACCGGAAAGGAGAGCCTCGCAACTCAGGCGGCGTGATCCGCATTCTTTGCCGCTGTCCGGCCTTGAGGAGGGCCGGGCGGGGGCTTCATACCGCTGCTGTGAGCCGACAGATCCTCGCAGCAGCTGTCTTCCAGGGAGGAAAATCATGAAAACTCTTGTGACAGCAGGGGTTGGAGCGATCGCACTTATGCTCTGCGCAAGTGCTGCTTCGGCCGAAACATCCTGCGGGATGAACACGGGAGAGGCCGCAACCGGCGCGCCGATCAAGGTGGGTGGCATCCACGGCAACGCCGCTCCGGGCGACTTCTCGGCTTCAACGACCGCCGCCGCCGCCTATTTCGACTGCGTCAACGCCAATGGCGGCATCCATGGCCGGCCGATAGAATACCTCGTTGAGAACGACCAGTGGAACCCCGAACTGGCGGCGCAGGCTGCGTCCAAGCTTCTGGACGACGAAAATGTCGTTGCCATCGTCGGCAACGGTTCGTTCGTCGAAATGGCCGTCAACGCCAACACCTACCGGGACAAGGGAATCATGGCGATGGCCTCGGCCTGTGCCGTTTCCGAGTGTTTCGAAAGCTCGAATATCGTCTCCACCAACCAGGGGCCGCTTCCCTCCACCATCGGAGCCGCCCAATACATGGTCGAGGACAAGGGCGCGAAAAACATCTCCTGTATCGGCCTTGCGATTCCAAACGTCGGACCCTGGTCCTGCGGCGCGATGGAGTGGTACATGACCTCGAACGACCTGGTCGGCTCGACGGTCCTGCTCAATCCGGCGTCTCCGGACGTGAATTCCGGCCTGCTGGAAGCCGTGGCCTCGGGCGCGGACACCATTCTGGTAAACCTGCCGGCCGGTCTTGCGATCGCTTTCCTGAAGGCTGCCGAGGAACAGGGGTTCGGCGATGCCTACCAATGGGCTTCCTCGACCCCGCTCTATGACAAGACGGTGCCCGAGGCGCTCGGGGAATACTGGGACGGCAAGATCTACGTGAACGCCGAACTGACACCTTGGGACAAGGGCGGACCGGACGCGACCAACTGGCTGGCCGTCATGGACGCCTATGCGCCCGACGGTGCTGCCCGCGATACGTTCAGCCAGTCGGGTTTCGTCTCGGCCAAGTTCTTTGTCGATGCGCTGCTTGCCATGGATCCTGGCCAGCTCGACAGCCGCGAGGCGGTGACTTCAGCGATCACGCAGATCAAGGGAGCGACGTCTGACCTGCTGTGCGGCCCCTATTATGTGGGTGAAGCCGACCGGCACATGCCGAACCATGCCGGCACGATGGTGCTGGTAAAGGACGGTGGCTTTGAGACCGTGCGCGACTGCTACGAATACGACAGCCCGTATTTCGAGCCGATTTTCGAGCAGGAAAAGGCGCTCGGCATCCGCTGAGGCCCTTACCTGGCGGGATAAGGCGCGGCGCGTCACCAGCGCGCCCGCCGAATTTTGGAGCTCTCTATGCGGCAGATAATAACGTCGGCGGTCGTCTGGATCGCGGCCTGCGTGATCATGGTGCTTTGGCTGGGAGCCGGAAAACCCTCGGCCGTTGTCGGGTTGTTTCTCGTTTCCGGCCTCGCCGTCGGATCGCTCTACGCGCTCGGCGGTATTGGCCTGGTGGTCCTCTACCGTGCGACCGGTGTGCTCAATCTTGCGGCCGGCGCCATCGGCATGGCCGGGGTGATGTTCGCCTGGCAGGCGGTTCAATGGGGCTGGCCCCAGCCGGTCGCCTGGATCGCCGGGCTTGCGCTCTCGGTCGGGCTCGCGCTGGGCTACGGGCGGGGCGTGGCCCCGCGCATGGAATGGCGCGAACCGGTGGTCAAGGCGGTTGCCACACTCGGATTCGCGCTCGTGATCCTCGGTGTCGTCAGCTTCCTGTTTTCCGACGACCCGCGCAAGTTCGCGCTCCCGACAGACAAGTCCGCCGTCATGATCCTGGGCCTGCGGGTGACCGTCACGCGGCTCATCGTGATCGCGTTGTCGGTGTTTCTGGTGGTCGCGATTTCCATTGCGCTCAACCGGACCCGGATCGGATTGCAGATGCGCGCCCTTGCCAACAACCGCCGTCTTTCCGCCCTGATCGGCATTCCGATCCTCAGGGTCGAAACGGTGGCCTGGGGTGTCGCCGGATTGCTCTTCGGACTGACAGGTTTCTTCTTCGGCGACCTGGTGCGGCTGGAACCCGCGGTGATCACTTTTCTGGTCATTCCCTGCGTCGCAGCGGCGATCGCGGGCCGCCTGGAATCGCTGCCCGACGTGCTCATGGGCGGGCTGACGATGGGTGTCATCGAAAGCCTTCTGACGCTTTCACCTCAATTGAAAAATGTACGCCCTGTGGCCCCTTTCGTGATCGCGGCCCTTGTGCTGCTCGCGATGAACTGGCGCCGCCGGATCAGCATTACGGGAGAGGAATGATGCACAAGCCGGTTCTGTCGTCGGGCCGCGCGGGCATCGTCCTGGTGCTCCTGGCGTTTGCTTTCCTGCCGGTCGCAGCCGGCGGGCAATGGGTCAAGATATTCACCTCCACGGGCGCATTCACACTTGCGGCGATCGGCGCGGGTTTCATGTATGCGCGCCTCGGCATGGTCAGCCTGACCCAGGTCGGCCTGATGGGCGTCGGCGGCTGGATTACGCTGCGCCTCAACCATGGCTATGACATGCCGTTCGAGGCCAATCTCCTGATCGCCGCCATCGGCACGTCCCTTTTCGGAATGGTGCTTGCGCTGCCCGCCCTGCGCATGCGCGGCCTGTATCTGGCGCTGATCACTCTGATGGTCGCCGGCGGTCTCGACATCGTTTTCACCGCCTACCAGTTCCCGAATGGCGGCGAGGGGTTCTGGGGCGTGGGGACTTCCTTTGCCGCGGAAGTGCGCCGGCCGGTGATCGCGCAATCCGACCGGGCCTATCTGCGCTACGCGATCGCGGTCGTGGCCCTCGGTTTTCTGCTGGTCGAATGGCACCGGCGCACGAAGCCCGGCCGCGCCTGGGCGCTCATCCGCACATCCGAGGCCGCCGCGCTTGCGTCCGGTGTCAATATCACGCTCTACAAGACCTGGGCTTTCGGACTGTCCGGGTTTTTGGCGGGTCTTGGGGGCGGTCTTCTTGCGGGCAGCCTGGGCCTTCTGGATGCGGCAACCTTTCGCGCGCCGGAAAGCGTGCTGTTCTTCGCGCTCGTGGTCGTGGGCGGAGCGCGCTTCTGGTACGGCGCACTGCTCACGGCGGTGCTCTACCGGGTCGCGCCGGGCCTTTTGAACAATTGGGGTGTCGACGCCGATCTGGCTCTGGTCTTTTTCGGAGCGGCGCTTCTGCATGCGGTCATGTCCGCTCCGGACGGGATCGCCGGCCAGATCAATGGCCTCTTTTCACGCAAACCGAAGGCAGGCCGGCCATGATCCGCGTTGAAGACCTGACGGTACATTTTGGCGGATTGGTCGCGCTCGATGCGATCAACGTCGAATTCACAGCTCCGGTTAGTGGCATCATCGGTCCGAACGGGGCCGGCAAGACGACTACCATGAACGCGATTTCGGGCTTCATCGACGTCGCCGGTGGCAGGGTCCTGGTGGATGGTGCGAACCTCCTGGACATGGCACCGCATCGCCGGGCGCTCTGGGGCCTGCGCCGGAGTTTCCAGAAAGCTCAGATCGCAGACGATCTCACGGTGTTCGACAACCTTCTGGCCATCTGCGACAACCTGCCCGGCGCGGCCGAAGGAAAACGGGACGATCTGGACCGGGCCGCCCAGTTTGCGGGCGTGACCGAACTTTTCGGCCAGCCCGGCGGGGCGCTCAACACCTATCAGCGGCGGCTTGCCGACATTGCACGCTGTGTCATCGGCAGCCCCCGGATGATCATGCTCGACGAGCCGGGGGGCGGACTGAATGGCGAAGAGACCGAAACGCTCGGACAACTGATTTCCGGCATTCCTGACTTTTGCGGCGCGCAGGTGCTTGTGATCGACCACGATGTCGACCTGATCGAACGCGTCTGCCGCGACACGCTGGTGCTCGATTTCGGCAAGCGGATCGCCTTCGGTCCGACGAAGGAGGTCCTGGCCGATCCGCATGTGCAGGCGGCTTATCTCGGTGGCGATATCGGGGAGGTGGCCTGATGCTTGAACTTGAGAACCTGAGTATCGGTACCGGACCGGTGCCGGTTGTCCGCGATATCGATCTGGTTGTCGAACCGGGCAAGGTCACCGCGGTGCTCGGTGCCAATGGAGCAGGCAAGTCGGAACTCGTTCTGGGTGTTGCCGGAGTGCTCCCGGTCGCTGGCGGGCGTGTGCGTATCGACGGCACGGATGTCACCGGAATGAGCCCCGACCGCATTCGCGGGACCGGTCTGGCCGCGGTTCCAGAGGGCCACCAGACCCTTACCCGCCTTTCGGTTGAGGACAACCTGCTGGCGGCCGGGTCATTCAGCGCTTCACGCGACCTGAAAAACGTTCTCGAGGAGGTTTTCGGGATTTTCCCAGAACTTCAGGAACGGCGCCATCAGATTGCCGGCACCCTGTCAGGCGGCCAGCAGCAGATGCTGGCGATCGGGCACGCACTTATGGCAAGACCCCGCTACATCCTCATCGACGAGATGTCGCTTGGGCTGGCTCCATTGATCATCAAACGCCTCGTGACTGTCGTGCAGGCGCTGACCGACCGGAATGTGGGAGTCTTGCTGGTGGAACAGTTCATCGAGGTCGCCTTGGCGCTTGCCGACCATGTCGTCGTTCTGCGAGCGGGCGAGATCCAGCTCAAGATGACACCGGAGGAGGCTGCAGCCGACCGCGCCGCGCTAGCGGAAGCCTATCTTTGATGAGCCGTTCCGGTATCGGCAGAGTGATTGCGGAATGCCTTTTGATAAACCGGATCTGCCGGACCTGGGCCACGGAATGACAGATTTCGGTGTGATCGGGCGCCCGCAATCAAATCAAAAAAGCCCATCCGTATCCCGCGGAGTCGAAGATTGATGTGTCGACACTTCGCGAGATGCTCGGAATAAACTTCTGATGCTTGGCTCGATGAGAAGTGCTGTGAGCCGGGCAATCCAAACCATGGGATAGTCGACGCTGTGAATCATCTTGTGGATCCAGCCAAGAATTTCCCGCACCTAAGTTGCGCTTCACGGCCGCTGCTTGTTCCTGCAGACTTCCTATTGATTGATTTGCCTAGCATGTAGCTTTGCGCATCCGACAGCTGGATTTGCAGGTGGTACCGTCCGCTCCGGCACTGAAGATGGGATGCAATTGCCATAGTCTCTTCGTCTACAAGTGCGTAAGACGTCTTACAAATTGGGGATACCTCTTCTTATGTAACGCATTGATTTTATTGACTTGAAGTCAATGGTCGCGGAGGGAGTCGACTCCCGGCACGCGGATTATGATTCCGCTGGCCCATTTGCGGAGTAATGCAAGTCTCGGAGGACTCACGCTCCCGCAACCAAAAAACAACCCGGCCTCGCGCCGGGTTTTTTTTGGGTAACGGACACAGAGTTGAAACTGACCAGGGGCTCGCAAGAGGTGCTAAGCCCGACGCAGCGGGACAAGAATACTCAAGTCTTCATACCGCAACCTACGACATCAGCCCTGACGCCCCAAGGTCAGGGCTGTTTTTGTTTGTACCTTCCACCTTCGCACAAACTGAAAGGATCCGGGCCAGATCACCATGAATGGTGACGGACAACTGGTCACTGTCCGGTTCAGGTTTCAGCACAATCCTTGTAACGAGGGACTGGGCCAGCGTCTTTGCAGATGGAACATTCGGAGTGGAAGGATCAACGGCAGGACAGAGATCAGTCTGCGTACCACGCAAGCAGATGATCACCTACTCTCTGACACGATCCGGACCTTGGCTGCGCGGCGCACCATTGTCCGCTTTGATTGGGCCGCAAGCCGAATCCCGTCAGTCTCCTCCCGGCCCCGTTACTGTCATCTGCCTGCTTGTGTTGCTCACCGCGCTCCTATTGGCGGTAACGCAACCAGCGATTCGGAGGCAGCATTAGATAGCAGATGTCTTCATTGGATCGAAACCGTCAATTATCCTCTCAAACGCTCTTCTTTGATCAGGGTTCATCCGGTTGAGCTTGTCGATCAGTCGTTGCGTGTCAGGCAGCGGATTTCGATTGCGCATGTTTTCGAGCAGCTCGTGTTGCCGTGCTTCTGGAACCTGGCCGTAGTTTTTCAGCGTGGTGCCGAGCTCTTCGTGCCCGAGATTTTGGCTCCAGGCTTTCATTTCCTGCATTGAATGACAGAGCTCCTCTCCCATTGTGGTCAGAGTCTTTCGGATGGCATGTGGTATAAATGGTGGGACTTTGGCTGCTTCGCAGGCATGTCGTACTAGTTTCCGGATCGGGTCGGCCGTTTTCCAAGAAGTCTCTTTCGTCACGAGACCTTGGCGTTCGATCGATTGCCGCAGACTTGGAAAGAGCGGGGCTTGGTCTGCAGCGCCACTCTCGCGACGTTCACAAATCCATGATTGCACAATTTCCTCAATGTCCTCGCCGACGGGGAACCAGGTGGTTGGTATCGCCTTGGAAAATTTTGTTCGAATGTCACGCGGGTCCTGAAAGACGTGCCGTTCGTTCGAATTGACATGCTTCATCTTCAAGCCGATCACGGCACCGTCGCGCATGCCGGTCAGAAACAGGAATGCGATCAAGGCCCGGTCGCGCCGATGCTTGAAAGACTGGCCCGGCATCGAACTCAGGACGATCCGGAGTTCTTCCGGGGTCGGTACGTGGTTGGGGTGTTGAACGCGCGCGAGTGCGACAAGGTGCCTGGAGGGGCTGCAATAGTCTGGAAGATCCGCTGCCAGTTTCTTGTGACCCGGTTGCTCTCTCAGCCAGGTCAGGAAGGCTTTGAGGCTGTTGAAGATCTGCACGAGGGTTCTTGGTGCCAATTCTTCAGGATCGGGGTCGTCAGCGCTTGGGTCGAAGATCTGGTTCTTGAAGCGAATAATGTCACCCGGCCTCAAGGAGTTGAAATCCCTGTTGCCGATGTCATCGGCGAAGTGCAGCACGTGGCGCAAATAAGCGTCGACGGTTTTGGCGTGCAAACCACGCGCCTCGACCAGATGTGTTTGATAGCGGTGGACCAGTTCCAGATTGCCCGGTTGCAAATCACCTCTCCCTATTCTGGCAAATGCTCAATTTCAGCACGGGTCAGCGAGACTCATTAATCGTCGGAGACCCGGCTTGAGTTGTGGTTGAGCTGTTGTGTCAATGAAGTGAGATCGGTCTCACGGATATAAGTTGCAGAGGTACCGCCTGTCGCGGGACAGGTTATGAGTACCCGCGTCCTGAAGCGACTTTTGCTGTCGAGCAAATAGGGAACCTCACGCAGCGAGTGTTTTTGCTTGCAGCAAACGCAATAGACCTCGCCTGGAGCACAGGGCCGTTTTGCGTCTTCATAACGGCGCTTGTGAAACGCGTTCAGGTCTCGCCCCAGAAACAGGCGAACATTGGCCTTGAAGGATCTCAGGCCATTGCGTCGCCAGTTGCGGATGGTGTTCGGGCAAACACCGAAGAGTTTCTGGACTTCCGGCTGGGTGTAGAGCCAATTGGCGCGCGCCTTGCCCAGGAAGCGTCGCCTTCCGACGGACCGGGCTTTTGTCTTCTTGAGCGCGCTCAAGAGTTTTGCTCCCGGATGCTTCTGTCATAGGCCTCAAGATCTGAACGGAACCAGCGTCTTGAGCCGGCCGTAAGCTTGTGTCCTTGCGGGAAACTGGGATTGGTTCGGCGCAATCGCCATATTGTGGGGACGCTGACACCGTACCAGGCGGCCACGTCCTCTACAGTCAAGTGAACGCGTTCAAAACGAACCTTCGCGGATTTCTTCCCGCGCTGCCTTTTGGCCTGATCTCTTTTAGGAGCAGAATGCCGAGCCGTCTCGCCCGTGCTGCCTTGCTGTTGCGGCGAGTGGTTCTGAGTATCTGATGTGTGGGAAAAAAGATCGCGCTGCTGTCGCCTGGACATCCATGCCTCCACATTGGCCCGTCAATCGGGTCGGTTGGATGAGCAAGCACGTCCTGCGCTTTAGGTTCGGAGTGAAAAGGAGGAGAAGCTCTCGGTCACAACTCACTTTGCAAACGCTAAGCGGGGATGATCTGAGTTGCAACGGATTTTATGCAGATTGAAATCAATCGGGACAATTTGTGGAAAGATCACCGCTCTGATGGGCTGAATGATGGTCTGAAAATTCACCCCAAAAATTAGCGCTTAAAATTCAATAACTTATCAAGAAAAATGGCGGAGAGAGAGGGATTCGAACCCTCGGAACGCTTGCGCGCTCAACGGTTTTCGAGACCGCCCCGTTCGACCACTCCGGCACCTCTCCGCGGCACATTGAGATAAACGGGTCTCAAGTGGCGCGGAACATAGACAGAGTGTGCGGGTATCGCAAGACCGGATTTGAGGAATTTTGCGGCTTGTGGATTTGGGGCGCTGGCGCGCATTTCCAACCCGGTACGGGCCACCCGGAAAGCCGGTCGCCTGCGACCGGCAAGGAGCGGTCGCCGGTCGCGATTTTCTACCCTGTGTTGGGGCGGTATGTTTTCGCGACCGGTCGCCCGGTTCGAGCGCCATGCCGCCAAGTGCCTTGCAACAACGGAAATTTGCCGGGGATCCGGAAACCCGGGAGCGGGTGGCATGCCCTCTTGAGTTTGGCGCAACAGATTCAAAAACAAGCCGTTTCCGGCGTTCCGGGCAGATTTCCGTTTGACATCCGAAGCTGGCCGACTATATTGCGCGGGCTCGAAAAGGTTCGCTTTTTCGGGTTTTGTTTGTCGTTCCAGGCCTGCCGGGCTTTAAAAGCTTCACGCTCAACCCCGTCACAAAGACCTGTCAGCCGGTTCATCCGGAGAGACAGGCGCCTCGCGTTCGACCTGGAAAACAGCCGGTTGCGGTGCTACCCGCCCGTCGCCGGTATGTCAAAAACGAAAAGAAGGACGTGCGAGACATGTTCGCAGTGATCAAGACCGGCGGCAAGCAGTACACCGTCGCCGCAGACGACCTCCTGAGGGTCGAAAAACTGGACGCCGAAGCCGGCAGCTCCGTCACCTTTGACGAAGTGCTCATGGTTGGCAACGGCACCGACACCACCGTTGGCGCGCCGACCGTTGAAGGTGCCAGCGTTGTTGCGGAAGTGGTCGAGCAGGGCCGTAACCGCAAGGTCATCATTTTCAAGAAGCGCCGGCGTCAGAATTCCCGCCGCCGCAACGGCCACCGTCAGTCCTTCACCCTCGTCAAGGTGACCGACATCCTGACCGGTGGGGCCAAGCCGGCCAAGAAGGCAGCGCCGAAAAAGGCTGCGCCGAAGGCCGAGGAAGCCGCTGAGGCCGCACCCGCCGCTGCAGAAGCCGCAGCAGGTGGTGACGACCTGAAGAAACTGGACGGCGCCGGCCCGGCAGCTGTGAAGAAACTGAACGAGGCGGGCATCACCACCTTCGCTCAGATCGCAGCCATGACCGCTGACGACGTCACCCGCGTTGAGGAAGAGACTGGCCTCAAAGGCAAGTTCGAGCGCGGCAACTGGGTTGAACAGGCCAAGGAACTGGCCGGCAAGTAAGCCGCCGTTTCAGGTACTGTTAGGTTTAAGAATTCGAAGAACGAGGAGTTCTCACGATGGCACATAAAAAGGCAGGCGGTTCATCCCGCAACGGCCGCGACTCAGCCGGCCGCCGTCTCGGCATCAAGAAATTCGGCGGGGAAGCTGTGATTCCCGGCAACATCATCGCACGTCAGCGCGGCACTCAGTGGCACCCGGGCACCGGCGTTGGTATGGGCAAGGACCATACCATTTTCGCGACCGTGGAAGGCAAGGTGGAGTTCCAGGCCAAGGCCAACAAGCGAACCTACATCAATGTGCTCCCGGTAGCGGAAGCAGCGGAGTAAAGCCGACGTGAAGTTTCGAAACGCCGGCGTCCCACAAGACCCCGGCAATTCGAGATGAGGCCAACAACCGGCCAGTCAGAATTCCAAGGGGGAGATGGGGCGCCATCTCCCCCTTGATTTGTTTTGACCGGAGGAAAAGATGGTTGTTGAAAGGGATGACTTACTAGACGAGAGCAGTTTGATCGCGGCCCCGTTGCCGCAGGAAGCGGTTCGTGTGCGGCTCGACAAGCCGCGGGCGGACGATCTGGCCGACCTGGTGTTCTTGGCCAACAACAAGACCGTGGCGGCGAACCTCGCCGCGATGCCGCATCCGTTCTCGGCGGAAAACGGCCGTGCCCTGATTGCACGGGGCGACCAGACCCGCGAGAAATCCGCTCTTTTTGCCATCCGCATGAAAAGCACCGGGCGCCTGATCGGCGTCGCGAAATATGCGCCCGTCGACGCGGACGGGCCGGTCCATGTCGGCTACTGGCTGGGCGAACCCTTCTGGGGGCAGGGCCTTGCCACGGAGGCCGTCCATGCGCTGGTCGACCATGCCTTCACCTATCACGATATTGACGAGCTGCAGGGATCCTGCCGGGTCACCAATCCGGCCTCGCGCCGGGTGCTGGTCAAGTCCGGGTTCCAGTACCGCGACCAAGCGATGATCCGCTCGCTCGGCGCGGGCGGCTCGGTGCCGATCGAGCGCTACACGCTGGAACGCGCCATCTGGAAATCGTTGAAGGGATGGGGGCAGGGACGATGAGCATGTTGCCGGAACTGAAAACCCGCCGTCTGGTCCTTCGGCCGATCGCCATGAGCGACGCCGAGGCCATCGTCGCCCTCGCGGGCAGGGATTTCGAGGTTGCCCGCTGGATGACCTCCTTCACCTGGCCCTATGAGGACGGCGCGGCCGAAGCCTTCCTGAAGACGGTTGTCGGCAAGGATCCGCTCAAGACCGAGGCGCTGTTCGCGGTCACGCTCGGCGGGGTGTTCATCGGCGTCGTCGCCGTCGAGCCTCCGGGCGATCTGGAAGACCTGTCCGATCTGCCGACCCTCGGCTACTGGCTGGGCCGCGCCTTCCAGGGCCATGGCTATGCCAGCGAGGCCGTGGAAGCGACGCTCGCCTGGGCTTTTGACGCCTTCCGGACGGATGCGATCGCGGCGCGGGCCTTTGAGGAGAATTTTCGTTCCCGCGGCTTGCTGCGCAAGATGGGGTTCAAGCCCTATTCGATGACCGAGCGCTTCTCGAAGGCGCTTGACCGGCGTGTCTCCAATGTCGTCGTGCGTCTGGAACGGAAAGACTTCGAGGCACGGAAGGAAGCGGCATGAGTACGCCGGTGATCCAAACCGAACGGCTGGTTCTCCGGGCACCCCGCCCGGAGGACCTGGACAACTGCGTGGAATTGTTGGCTGACTATGAAGTCGTTAAGATGCTGTCGCGGATACCTTACCCCTATGATCATGAAGCTGGCCGGAGCTATCTGTCGCTGTCCGTGGAACGCTGGCGCAACATCGAGGAAGCGGATGAACTCGGCTTCCATATTGACCATGACGGCCAAATGATCGGAGCCATCGGTTTCAAGACGTTGCGGGAGACCCCGAAGATCGGCTATTGGCTGGGGCGGCCCTACTGGGGCAGGGGATTTATGAGCGAGGCGGTCGCGGCGGCGGTGGCCTGGCTTTTCAGGCACACGGGACATGAGCGCCTTGCCGGAGAGGCCATGACGGAAAATGCCGGGTCCCTCAAGGTGCTGGAAAAACTCGGCTTCCGTCGGGTCGGCGAAGTCGGTTGCACGAGCGTCTCAAGAGGCGCCACCGTGCCCGCGCTGCGCATGGAAGTCACACGAACCGAATTTCTGAACGGCCACTGACCGCGTGGGTCGAGGCCTGACAGCAGGACAAGATAAAGAGAACAACAATGAAATTCCTCGATCAGGCCAAGATTTACGTGCGCTCCGGCAATGGCGGCGCGGGCTGCGTGTCGTTCCGGCGCGAGAAATACATCGAATACGGTGGGCCCGACGGCGGTGACGGCGGCAAGGGCGGCGATGTCGTCATCGAATGCGTCGACGGTCTCAACACGCTGATCGACTACCGTTACAAGCAGCATTTCAAGGCCGAGACCGGCATTCACGGCATGGGCCGCAACCGCACGGGCGCCCATGGCGGCGACGTTGTGCTGAAAGTGCCGGTGGGTACCCAGATCTTCGAGGAAGACAACGAGACCCTGATTGCCGACCTCACGGAGCTTGGCCAGAAGGTGACGCTGCTCAGGGGCGGCAATGGCGGTTTCGGCAATGCCCATTTCAAGTCCTCGGTCAACCAGGCGCCGCGCCGGGCCAACCCGGGCCTTGAAGGCGAGGAGAAATGGATCTGGCTGCGGCTGAAGCTGATCGCCGATGCCGGCCTGGTCGGCCTGCCCAATGCCGGCAAGTCGACCTTCCTGGCGACGGTTTCGGCCGCAAAACCGAAGATCGCCGATTATCCCTTCACCACGCTTCATCCCAATCTCGGGATTGTCCAGATCGACGGCAACAGCTTTGCCATGGCCGATATTCCGGGCCTGATCGAGGGCGCTCACGAGGGCACCGGTCTTGGCGACCGGTTCCTGGGCCATGTGGAGCGCACCCGCGTGCTGCTGCACCTGGTCGATGGCTCGGGAGAAGAAGACCCGGGCGAAGCCTACCGGGTCGTACGCGGTGAGCTGGAAGCCTATGGCGCGGGACTGACCGACAAGCCGGAAATCGTGGCGCTTTCCAAATGCGATGCGCTCAACGAGGAACTGATCGCCGAGAAGGCGGCCAGCCTGGAGGCGGCGTGCGGCCAGAAGCCGCTGATCTTGTCCTCGGCCAGCGGGCAGAATGTCGACCGGGCGCTGCGCATGATCGTGCGTGCCATCGACAAGGACAAGGAAGACGCGGCCAACCAGGTGCCGGCGCCCGAGCAGGAGGGCTGGCACCCCTGATGTCCCGTAGCCTGAAGAGTTACAGCCGGATCGTCGTCAAGATCGGATCCGCTCTGCTGGTTGGCGATGGCGAGCTGAAGCGCGCCTGGCTGGACGCGCTCGTCTGCGATGTTGTCGGCCTGGCCAAAACAGGCGCGGAAGTGCTGCTGGTCTCCTCCGGGTCGATCGCGCTTGGCCGAGGCATCCTCGGCCTGCCCAGAGGCCCGCTGAAGCTCGAAGAAAGCCAGGCGGCCGCCGCGGCCGGGCAGATTGCACTCGCCCAGGCCTATGCCGATGCGCTCGGCACCCATGGCATGAAGGCCGGACAGATCCTGCTGACGCTCGGCGACACCGAGGAACGCCGGCGCTATCTCAATGCCCGCGCCACCATCGGCACGCTGTTGAAGCTGGGCGCGGTGCCGATCATCAACGAAAACGATTCCGTTGCCACGTCCGAAATCCGCTATGGCGACAACGATCGCCTGGCCGCCCGCGTGGCGACCATGGCGAGCGCCGACTGCCTGGTGCTGCTCTCCGATATTGACGGGCTCTACACCGCGCCGCCGGCGCTGAACCCGGAGGCCGTGTTCCTGCCGGAAGTGCCCCGGATCACCGCCGAGATCGAGGCGATGGCCGGCAGCGCCGGGTCTGAACTGTCGCGCGGCGGCATGAAGACCAAGATCGATGCCGGCAAGATCGCAACGTCCGCCGGAACCTCCATGGTGATCACTTCGGGCAAGGAGCTCAATCCGCTGCAGCGGTTGCAGGACGGCGCGCGCGGCACCTGGTTTCCGGCGCTGAATTCACCGGCCAGCGCGCGCAAGGCCTGGATCGGTGGGCACCTGGAACCGCGCGGTACAATCACGCTGGACGACGGTGCCGTCAGGGCAATGTTGTCCGGCAAGAGCCTTCTGCCTGCCGGTGTTGCTGAAGTGTCCGGCACGTTTGGCCGGGGCGATGCCGTCATGTTGGCGGACAGGACGGGCCGGACCATCGGCCGCGGGCTGATCGCCTATGATGCCGACGAGGCACAGCTGATCGCCGGGCGAAACAGCCGTGAGATCGAGGCCATCGTCGGCTATCCGGGCCGGGCGGAGATGATCCACCGGGACGACCTCGTCCTTGAGGATGCCTTTTTGAACGGAAGCGGCTAAAAGATTGAGTGAAAGGCGGCCCGGACACCGGCCGCGCATGAGGAGTTGGAAGAGATGCTGGACGTCGTCGAGGCGAAGACAACCGAGGAACTGATGGCGGAGATCGGGCAGCGCGCCCGCGCTGCGGGCCGGGTCCTTGCCACGGCGCCAGCAGAGCAGAAAGACCGGGCCCTGCGCGAGATGGCGGCGGCCGTGCGCGCGGCAACGCCCGAGATCCTTGCCGGCAACCGGATCGATGTCGACACCATGACGGCCAACGGCCAGACGGCAGCCTTCCTGGATCGCGGCACGCTCACCGAAGAACGGATCGAGGCGATCGCCAGGGCCCTTGAGGATATTGTCGCTCTGGACGATCCGGTCGGCAGCGTGATCGCTGCCTGGGAACGGCCCAACGGGCTCAGAATAGAGCGCGTGCGCACGCCGCTCGGCGTCATCGGCGTCATCTATGAAAGCCGCCCCAATGTCACCGCCGATGCCGGGGCTCTGTGCCTGAAAGCGGGTAACGCGGTGGTTCTGCGCGGCGGCTCCGATACCATCCAGTCCAATCGGGCGATCCATAAGGCCCTGCAGAAGGGCCTTGCCGCAGCCGGCCTGCCCGAAGATGCCATCCAGATCGTGCCGGTGACGGACCGCGCCGCCGTCGGCGAGATGCTGCGCGGTCTGAACGGAAACCTCGACGTGATCGTGCCGCGTGGTGGCCGCAGCCTGGTGGAGCGGGTTCAGAGCGAAGCGCGCGTGCCGGTCTTCGCCCACCTGGAAGGCCTGGTGCATATCTTTGTCGACAAGGCGGCGGATCTTCAGAAATCCGTCGACATTGTCGTCAATTCAAAACTGCGCCGTACCGGCATTTGCGGCGCGCTGGAAACCCTGCTGGTGCACGAGGACGTCGCCCTGAGCCATCTGCCGGTGATCGTCAAAGCGCTGCAGGATCAGGGCTGCGAGATCCGGGGTGGCGCGCGTGTGCGCGACATCTGCGAGAACATCGTGCCCGCCAGCGAGGACGACTGGTCGACCGAATATCTCGACAAGATCCTGTCGGTGAAAGTGGTGCCGGACCTCGACGCGGCGATGGAGCATATCGCCACCTACGGCTCCAGCCACACCGACTGCATCGTGACCGAGGACCAGGCGGCCGCGGACCGGTTCCAGGCCGAGGTCGATTCGGCGATCGTGCTGCACAATGCCTCGACACAGTTCGCCGATGGCGGCGAGTTCGGCATGGGCGCGGAAATCGGAATCGCCACCGGCCGCATGCATGCCCGCGGCCCGGTCGGCGTCGAACAGCTGACCAGCTTCAAATACAAGGTGCACGGCACCGGTCAGACGCGTCCGTGAGGCAACCGGCATGAGTGCATTGATGCCGGGAATGTCACCCGGCAGCGACTGGTTGAAGTTGCCTCACGTGGAGGCCGGCAACCGCGTCGGGCTGTTCGGCGGGTCGTTCAATCCGCCGCATTCCGGTCACCGGTCGGTCGCCTTGACCGTGTTGAAGCGGCTTGGGCTCGATCAGGTCTGGTGGCTGGTCACGCCCGGCAATCCACTCAAGAGCCATTCGAACCTGGCACCGCTGGAAAGGCGTCTGCGTCTGTCCAGTGAGCTGGCCGATCATCCACGCATGAAGGTGACCGCGTTCGAACAGGTTCTGGGCACGCCCTATACGGCCAGGACGCTGTCGGCGCTCCAGGCCATGCGCCCTGCGGTGCGATTCGTTTGGGTCATGGGTGCTGACAATTTGGCCGGCTTCCATCGCTGGCAGGATTGGCGCTCCATCGTCCGCACGGTGCCGGTCGCAATCGTCGACCGGCCGGGTGCATCCCTGTCGGTCCTGTCCTCGCCCATGGCCAAAGCGTATGAAAAACATAGACTTCCCGAAGAAGACGCCGCGCTTCTGCCGGACATGAAGGCTCCGATCTGGACATTTTTGCACACGCCGCTCGACCGGACCTCGTCCACCGAGCTGCGGCGCGGCCAATCCCGGTGATCCGCAGATTTACCGAGAATTCCGGCGTGTCTTGAAAATGCCAAAGGGGAAGCGGTATTATGAGCATGGTCGCGGCGAGCGCGGCCGAGGTACGGTCAACCGGTCCTGCATCCAAAACGGGTGACGCACGAAGTCCAACACTCCTGTTCGTGACGACGTTGGGCGCGGGACGGCACAAACGGCGAAAGGCACAACACCTGACCATGACCTTTGAAAGTGGGCGGACAGACATGTCCTCTCCTATGACGGCTTCCGTAAGCACAGATCTTGCGGCAGACCTCCTCGACACGGTCCTCTCCAGTCTTGACGACTCCAAAGCTGAGGACCCGGTTACTCTCGACATCACAGGAAAAAGTTCGCTGGCCGATCACATGGTGATCGTGTCCGGGCGCTCCCATCGTCATGTGGGCGCGATTGCGGACCATTTGCTGAAGGATCTGAAATCGGCCGGAGCCGGCAAGGCAACGGTTGAAGGTCTGGCGACCTGTGATTGGGTGCTGATTGATGCGGGCGATGTGATCGTTCACATTTTCCGTCCGGAAGTACGCGGTTTCTACAATCTGGAAAAGATGTGGGCACCGGAAACGGACGACGCTCCGCAATATATCGGCTGAGCCGGTCATGAGGTCCTGAAACCGGGACCTTAGCCGCCGACAGGCAGATATTTCACCGGATAAGGATCCGGCAGGGAATTCATGCGCTTTACGCTCTTCTGCATTGGCCGGATGAAGACCGGTGCGGAAAAAGACCTCTTCGACCGCTACATGGACCGTGCCCGCAAGACCGGGCGCGGGCTCGGAATCACAGAGGTCGGCCTCAACGAAATGACGGAAAGCCGCGCGCAGCGCGCCGACGACCGCAAGGCGGACGAGGCCCGGGGAATCCTGGCGGCCCTTTCCGCCGGTGCCCGTCTGGTGGTGCTGGACGAGAACGGCAAGAACCTGACCAGTCCGGCGTTCAGCCGGAAACTCGAGTCCTGGAAGGACGAAGGCGTGCCGGAAGTCGTGTTCGCCATCGGCGGTGCCGACGGCCACGGTCCGGAGGTGCTTGCCCGCGCCGACCTGAAACTGGCGCTCGGTGCCATGACCTGGCCGCACCAGATTGCCCGGATCCTGCTGGCCGAGCAGATCTACCGGGCCATGACCATCCAGTCCGGTCACCCCTATCACCGGGTCTGACATTGCCGTTCCAGCCAAAACGAGACCACCGTGGCACCGACACTTGAAACCGAGCGGCTGACCCTGCGGCCGATGCGCATGGACGATTGGCCTGCCTACCTGGACCTCATGCGCTCCTCTCGCTCTCGCTTCATGGGCGGCCCGCACGATGAAAGCGCCGCCTGGGGCATGTTCTGCCGGGACGTGGCCCAATGGTCGCTGATGGATCATGGTGCGTTGATGTTCGATGAGCGTGAGACCGGCCGCTGTCTCGGCCAGGTCGGCATCAATCACGGGCCGCTGTTCCCGGAACACGAGCTTGGCTGGTTCGTCTACGAGGACGCCGAGGGCAAGGGCTATGCCTTCGAGGCCGCCTCCGCCTTCCGGGATTGGGCAAAAGACATCCGGAACCTGCCGGAGCTGGTCAGCTACATGGACGCGGACAATCACCGTTCGGCACGCCTGGCAAGGAAGCTGGGCGCCGTCCTGGACCCCGGTGCGCCGCGTCCTGGCCCACAGGATCTTGTCTACAGGCATTACGGCGGCTGACGGAAATGTGAAGCGCGTGAGACGGGGCGCCGTACGCTGCAAGGGCAAAGTGAACGAATTTTAACTTTGAAAATGGCCGGATTTCAGCAAACTGCCCGTATCTCGCCGCATTCGGAACGTATCGGTGATCAGTTACCGGAACGAGAGGTTACGTCGCAAGGCGGTACGCGTGTGGGAGCGTGAGGTTAACGATCAGGTCATCAGGGTAAACGGTTCGTTAACGCAGACTGTGTATCGCAAGATAAGAATAACCTTTGGGAGCTTAGGCAGGTTGACACCGGATCGCACCGAAACTGCGCGTCCTGGACTTGAGAGGCGGCGGCCCCGGCAGCCGCTCTTGAGGGGTCTCTGCTTGGGCATTCTGTTGGCGGCGCAGCCAGTGCTGGCGGCCGAGAGCCTTGATGAAAAGCCACCCGAACAGCCGGCGGCCTCACCGGAGGTCAGTGCTGCGCTCGAACGCAAGAAGGCGCGGGAACAGGAACTGGCGGCCCTGTCGCGCAACATCGAGATCTCGACCGACCGGCAGGCCGCGATCGCGCGGGAGATCCGGTCCCTTGACCGGGACCGCGAGACGCTGAACGCTAAGATCATCAGCACGTCCGACACGATCAAGGGGCTGGAAACCAAGCTGAGTGATACCGAGCGCCGCCTCGGCGCGCTGGGCGAGAACGAGGACGCCGTGCGGTTGTCCCTGATCGCGCGGCGGGATGTGCTGGCGGAGGTGCTCGCGGCACTGCAGCGGATCGGCAAACGGCCGCCTCCCGCCCTGGCGGTGCGCCCGAGCGATGCCCTGTCCGCCGTGCGCAGCGCGATTCTCCTGAACGCGGTGATGCCGGAGCTGAAGGTGGAAACCGAGGCGCTGGCGGACGATCTGGAAGAGTTGCACCGGCTGAAGGCGGTCATTGCCGAGGAAAAAAAACGTCTTCGCGGCGATGCGATGCGATTGGCTGAGGAAAAGTCCCGCCTTGAGCTTCTGCTGAGCGCAAAAAGGCAGGAACATCAGAAATCGGTTCGGGTGCTCCAGGAGGAAAAGGATCGCGCGGCGGCCCTGGCGGAAAAAGCCGGTTCGCTGCAGGAGCTGATCGCCAGCCTGGAGGAGGAGATCGAGAGCGCGCGCGAGGCGGCAGAGAAATCCCGTCAGGCTTCCCTGGACGCCAAACGGCGGAGCAAACGCGACTTTGATCCGTTCGCCGATCCCGGCCGGCTGGCGCCGGCCGTGCCGTTCCAGGAAACCCGCGGCCAGTTGCCGCAACCTGTTGCAGGCACGCTGCTCAAGGATTTTGGCGAGGACGATGAATTCGGCGGTGTGACGGAAGGACAATCTATTGCCACAAGGCCGGGTTCTAATGTCACTTCGCCGGCGGACGGCTGGGTGGTGTATTCAGGGCCGTTCCGTTCGTTCGGACAGCTCTTGATCCTGAATACGGGCGACGGCTACCATGTGCTCCTGGCCGGCCTCGACCGGATCGATGCGGAACTGGGGCAATTTGTTTTGACCGGGGAACCGGTTGGTGTGATGGGCGCAACCCAATGGGCGAGCGCTTCAACATTCGGCTTGGGATCGACCCAGCCGATCCTGTATGTTGAATTTCGGAAGGACGGCCGTGCGATCGATCCCACTCCCTGGTGGGCGCGCACAGAAGAAGAAAAGGCTCGCGGATGATACGGAAAACTTCCTTGCTGCTTGTGGGTGCTCTGATGGGAGCAGCGGCAATCACAACCCTGTCCCAGATGCCGATCAATGTTTCGGTGGCAGCCAATGCTGCGGCGACGGACACCTATCGGCAGCTGAATCTCTTCGGCGACGTGTTCGAGCGTGTTCGCTCTGACTACGTGGAAGTGCCTGATGACGCGCAGCTGATCGAGAGCGCCATCAACGGCATGCTGACCTCCCTGGATCCGCATTCAAGCTACATGTCGCCGAAAAGCTTCCGTGACATGCAGGTGCAGACCCGCGGCGAATTCGGCGGCCTCGGCATCGAGGTCACCATGGAAGAGGGCCTCGTCAAGGTCGTCTCGCCCATCGACGACACTCCCGCTGCCAAGGCCGGTGTGCTCGCAGGCGACCTGATCACCTATATCGACGGCGAACAGGTCCAGGGCCTGACCCTGAACGAAGCCGTTGAAAAGATGCGCGGCCCCGTCAACACCGATATCGTGGTGACTGTCCGCCGCAAGGGCCGGGTCGAGCCGTTCGACATCACGATCACCCGCGACATCATTCGCATCCGTTCCGTGCGCTGGCGCGAGGAAGAGGATGTCGGATATGTCCGCGTGACCCAGTTCAACGAGCAGACCTTCGACGGCCTGAAAGACGGCATCGAGGAAATGACCGCCGAGATCGGTGAAGACAAGATCAAGGGCTTCATCATCGACCTGCGCAACAATCCGGGCGGTCTTCTGGACCAAGCCATCGCGGTTTCCGATGCCTTCCTTGACCGCGGCGAGATCGTTTCGACCCGCGGCCGGGAAGCCGACGAGACCCAGCGCTACAATGCCCGGGCCGGTGACCTGACTGATGGCAAGCCCGTGATCATTCTGGTGAACGGTGGCTCCGCCTCCGCGTCGGAAATCGTTGCCGGCGCTCTTCAGGATCACCGCCGTGCCACCATCCTCGGCACGCGGTCCTTCGGCAAGGGGTCTGTTCAGACCATCATTCCGCTGGGGGCCAACGGTGCCATCCGCCTGACCACGGCGCGGTACTACACCCCGTCCGGGACCTCCATCCAGGCCAAAGGCATCGTGCCGGACATCGAGTCGCTGCAGGACCTGCCCGAAGAGCTGGTCGGCCGCGTCGATACCAAGGGCGAGGCCGGGCTGCGGGGCCACCTGGAAGCCGATGGTGAAGAGGAATCAGGCAGCCAGGCCTATGTGCCGCCGGATCCGAAGGACGACACCCAGCTGAAGCTGGCCCTGGACCTTCTGCGCGGCGTACAGGTCAACAGTGCCTTCCCGCCGGTCTCCGACAGCGCGGCTGTCAAGAACTGATGATATCCGGACGCGCCGGTTCGCCGGCGCGTCCCGTTCTTTCGATTTCGTTCTGCGTATTCCGATAACAAAGAAGTTGCCGGCCCGGGGTCGGCCAAAAGGCTCAGGACGGTAATGTCGAGCGAAGATCTCTCAGCTCCCCTAGGAATGGGCAAACGGCGGCTCGTCAGGCTGCCGTTCGGTCTGATCGGTGTCGGCATCCTGAGCGTGATCGTGACGACGACGCTGGTCTGGATCGCGGTCGTCAATGATCCCCTGGGCGGCGAGCCGGTTGCGGTGTTGCCGCTCGACGCGATTGTTGAGGGGGTCACTTCCCAGGACATCGAGGTGGTGGAAATCCGGCCGGGCATCGGTGACGATCTCGGGCCCAACCTCCGTCCGGAAAGCGCGGACGACCTGCTGGGGCCGCGCTACGACATGGTCAACCGCCCGGATGGACTGGGGCCCGACGAGCCCGTGACCAGTCTGTCGATCAACCCGGACAGCAGGGTGAGCGAGCGCTCCGACTACGGTTTCCTGCCCAAGATAAGCGATGCCGGGGTCCGGCCCCTGGACGCCTATTCCCGTCCGATCATGCGTGAATTCACGTCGATCCCAAAGATTGCCGTCATAGTCAGCGGCCTCGGTCTCAGCGAGGCCGGCACGCAGAACGCCATCGACCGGTTGCCGTCGGACGTGACTTTCGCGCTCGCTCCTTATGGAGAGGACCTGGACCTTTGGATGCAGCAGGCGCGCACCAAGGGGCACGAGCTTCTTCTGCAGCTGCCGCTGGAACCGTTCGACTTTCCGGACAACGATCCGGGGCCGCACACGCTACTGGTCAGCCTCCGGCCCAACGAAATGCTGGACAGGCTCGCCTTTCTGCTGACCCGGGCCACCAACTATGTCGGCACGATCCCGGAGATGGGCGCAAGGTTCACCTCCACCAAGCCGTCGATGGAATACCTGGTGGAGAAATTGAAGGAACGCGGTTTGATGCTCGTCGACAACGGCACGTCCTCGCGCAGCATCTCTGCCGAGGTTGCCGCCGAGAAACGCATTCCGTTCAGCGGTGTCGACGTGGTGCTGGATGAAGTGCCGAGGGAAGACAGCATTGATGCCAAGCTGCTGCAGCTGGAAGGGGTCGCGCGGTCCCGGGGTGTGGCTGTTGCCGCCGGCTCGGCGCTGCCGGTGACTGTACGCCAGCTGGAAAAATGGGTACAGGATCTGGAAGAGCGCGGTCTTCAGCTGGTTCCCGTCAGCGCGACGATCGACCGATAGTCAGTTTTTCTTCAAGTAGGTGCAGCCGTGACGAAGCGTGAACTTGGCCCTGGTTTTCCGGTGCCGTCGCAGGGGCTTCCCTACCGCCCCTGTGTCGGCATCATGCTGATCAACAAGGAAGGCCTTGTCTGGATCGGCAGCCGGGATGACGGCAGCCGGTCATCAAACTACGAATACAGCTGGCAGATGCCCCAGGGAGGCATCGACAAGGGCGAGGCGCCGGAGCCCGCCGCTCGCCGGGAACTCTACGAGGAAACCTCGATCAGGTCCGTGACACTTCTGGAAGAAGCGCCGGAATGGTTCGCCTACGACTATCCCGAAGAAGTCGTGAAGACGTCGCGCAAGGGCAAGTATCGCGGACAGGCGCAACGTTGGGTCGCCTACAGGTTCGACGGGCCGGAAGAGGAAATCGACATCCTGACCCCGCCGGACGGCCATACCGCCGAATTCAGTGCCTGGCGCTGGGAAAGGGCCGACTGCCTGCCGGAGCTGATCGTACCTTTCAAGCGTCCCGTTTATGAACGGGTTGTCGCTGCATTTTCGCATCTCACTGCATAAGTTTTCCAGGCCTGCTATCCTGCCGGCGACGTTGCCAAATGCGTCAGCATTTGAGGATCGGTTGTCGTTTTTCAAACAGACAGCCCCGATCCGCGTCGCTACGATCGCGCCAACTTGCGGATCCGGGCGGAAAAAATACCGCCTGATTCCGCTGTCGGCATGAGCGAGCGCGGACGCGACAAAATTGACGCGCTCCAGAGGATTCGGGAGGAACGCCAATGTCTTTCGGCAAGGGGCTATCACGCAAGCCGTCCCAGCCAAAAGGGCGTCAGTTGGAAGATGCTGCACTGGCAGAGGTGCAGGCCCTGCTGGGTGACGAACCGCGTCGCCGCGATCTGCTGATCGAACACCTGCACAAGATCCAGGATGCTTTCGGCTGCCTGGAAGCGCGCCACCTGAAGGCGCTGGCCGACGAAATGAAACTGTCCCAGGCAGAGATCTACGAGGTCGCCAGCTTCTATCACCATTTTGACATTGTCCGGGAAGGCGAAGCGAAACCGGCACCGCTGACCATCCGCGTCTGCGACAGCGTCGCCTGCGCGCTGAAGGGCGCCGATGCGCTGGCGACCGCGCTTGAAGGCGGCGTCGATCCGGCGAAGGTGCGTATCCAGAAGGTGCCCTGCATCGGCCGCTGCGCCGGCGCTCCGGCCGTTCAGGTCGGCAAGCGGGCCGTCGACAACGCATCCGAACTCTCCGTGCGCGCGGTGCTGTTCGAGGGCGAAACCGCTGCGGAGGTCCCGGATTACACCAAGCTGGACGCCTACCGGGCCAAGGGCGGCTACAAGCTGCTTGAGCGTGTACGTGCGGGTGAACTGGACGCCGCGGCGATCGCCGACAAGGCTCTCGAGGCCGGCCTGCGCGGCCTCGGCGGAGCAGGCTTTCCGACCGGCACCAAGTGGAAGATCGTCAACGACCTGCCCGGTCCGAAATACCTGACCATCAACGGCGACGAGGGCGAGCCGGGCACCTTCAAGGACCGCTATCACCTGGAACGCGATCCGCACCGGTTGCTGGAGGGCGCGCTGATTGCCGCCCACGCGATCTCCGCCGAGCGCGTCTATCTCTATATGCGCGACGAATACCCGGCGGTCCTGGAGATCCTGAAGACCGAAATCGACGCGTTGCGTGCCGCCGGCATCATCACAACCATCGACATCGAGCTGCGCCGCGGCGCGGGCGCCTATATCTGCGGCGAGGAAAGCGCGATGATCGAGTCGATCGAAGGCAAGCGCGGCCTGCCGCGCCACCGTCCGCCCTTCATTGCCCAGGTGGGCCTGTTCGGCCGCCCGACCCTCAACCACAATATCGAGACGCTCTACTGGATCCGCGACATCGTCGAGAAGGGCCCGGAATGGTTCGCTGCCCAGGGCCGGCGCGACAAGAAGGGCTTCCGCTCGTTCTCGGTCTCCGGCCGCGTCAGGGAGCCGGGCGTCAAGCTGGCGCCCGCCGGCATCACCATGAACGAGCTGCTCGAGGAGTTCTGCGGCGGCATGGAGGACGGTCACAGCTTCAAGGGCTATCTGCCCGGCGGCGCCTCCGGCGGCATCCTGCCGGCCTCGCTCGCCGACGAACCGCTCGATTTCGGCACGCTTGACAAGCATGGCTGTTTCATCGGCAGCCACGCCATCGTGGTCTTCTCCGATCAGGACGACATGCGCGACGTGGCGCTCAACCTGATGCGTTTCTTCAAGCATGAAAGCTGCGGCCAGTGCACGCCCTGCCGCTCGGGTACGGAAAAGATGGAACACATGCTCGCGGAGGGCGACTGGGACCGGCAGAAGATTGCCGATCTCGATGCGGTCATGCGTTCCGCCTCCATTTGCGGCCTTGGCCAGGCGGCCAGCAACCCGGTCGCTTCCGTTCTGAAATTCTTCCCGGAGGAGTTCGAGAAATGAGCCGGATCACCTTCTCTCTCGACGGCAGGAACGTCACCGCCGATGAAGGCGAAACCATCTGGCAGGTGGCCAAGCGTGAAGGCACCGCCATTCCGCATCTCTGCCACAAGGACGCACCGGGCTACCGCTCCGACGGCAATTGCCGCGCCTGCATGGTCGACATCGAGGGCGAGCGTGTGCTCGCCGCGTCCTGCATTCGCACGCCATCTGAAGGCATGGTTGTCAACACCGCATCCGAGCGCGCTTCAAAAGCCCGCGAGATGGTGTTCGAACTGCTGGCCTCCGACCAGCCCTCGCGCGACCATCACCCGGACCCCGAAAGCGACTTCTGGAAATGGTCCGACACCGTCGGCGTGACCTCCAGCCGCTTCGCGCCGTGCGAGAAAACGCCCCAGGACATTTCCCACCCGGCGATCGCTGTCAATCTGGACGCCTGTATCGCCTGCAACCTGTGCGAACGCGCCTGCCGTGAAGTCCAGGTCAATGACGTCATCGGCATGGCCGACCGCGGCTCGCACACGATACCGGTCTTCGACCTCGCCGATCCGATGGGCCTGTCCACCTGCGTTGCCTGCGGCGAATGCGTCTCCGCCTGTCCGACCGGTGCGCTGATGGAAAAGAGCCTCTTGGACGAGACCGCCAGCAAACGCGAGATCTTTGCCGAGGAAACCGTCGACAGCGTCTGCCCCTTCTGCGGGGTCGGCTGCCTGACCTCCGTCTCGGTCAAGGACGGCAAGATCGTCAGTGTCGAAGGCCGCAACGGTCCGGCCAACGAGAACCGGCTCTGCGTCAAGGGCCGCTTCGGCTTCGACTATGTCTCCAGCCCGGAGCGCCTGACAAAGCCGCTGATCCGCCGGGACGATGCGCCCAAGGGCGGCGACATTTCCATGACCCGCGGCAACTACCTCGATTATTTCCGCGAGGCGACCTGGGAAGAGGCGCTGGACAGGGCCGCCTCCGGCCTGAAAGCCTCGTTCGACGCCAAGGGCGGTGCCGGCATTGCCGGGTTCGGCTCGGCGAAAGGCTCCAATGAAGAGGCCTATCTGTTCCAGAAGCTGATCCGCCAGGGCTTCCAGACCAACAATGTCGACCACTGCACCCGGCTCTGCCACGCCTCGTCCGTCGCCGCCCTGATGGAAGGCATCGGCTCGGGCGCCGTGACGGCACCGTTCAACGCCGCCGGGGACGCCGACTGCATGATCGTCATCGGCGCGCGCCCGGCGCAGAACCACCCGGTCGCGGCCACCTATATCAAGCAGGCGGCCAAGAAGGGCACCAAGCTGATCGTCATGGACCCGCGCGGCCAGGACCTGATGCGCTACGCCGAATACGGCCTCAAGTTCAAGCCGGGCACGGATGTGGCCATGCTGAACGCGATCCTCAACGTGATCATCACCGAGGAGCTCTATGACAGCCAGTATATAGCGGCCCATGTCGACGGCTTCGAGGCGCTCAAGGAAAAGATCAAGGACTTCACGCCGGAAGCGATGGAACCGGTCTGCGGCATCGAGGCTCAGACCCTGCGCGAGGTCGCGAGGCTCTACGCCACCAGCCAGAAGTCGATCATCTTCTGGGGCATGGGCGTCTCCCAGCACGTCCACGGCACCGACAATGTGCGCTGCCTGATCGCCATGGCGCTGACCACCGGCCAGATCGGCCGGCCGGGCACGGGCCTGCATCCGCTGCGCGGCCAGAACAACGTCCAGGGCGCCTCCGATGCGGGTCTCATTCCGATGGTGTTTCCGGATTACCGCTCCGTGGAAAACCCGGACATCCGGGCCGAATACGAGGACGCCTGGGGCCGCACGCTCGACCCGGTGCGCGGCCTGACCGTGGTCGAGATCATGGACGACATTCTCGCAGGCGGCATCGAGGCGATGTATGTCCAGGGCGAGAACCCGGCCATGTCGGATCCGGACCAGAACCACGCCCGCAAGGCGCTGGCGAGCCTGAAACACCTGGTGGTGCAGGACATCTTCCTGACCGAAACCGCCTGGCACGCCGACGTTATCCTTCCGGCCTCCGCCCATGCGGAAAAGCTAGGCACCTTCACCAACACCAACCGCCAGGTCCAGATCGGCCGTCCCTGCGTGCCGATGCCGGGAGAAGCCCGCGCCGACTGGCAGATCCTGATCGAGATGGCCAACCGCCTGGGCCTTGACTGGACCTATGGGGATGTTCCGGAGATCTACGAGGAAATGTGCTCGCACATGGCCTCGCTCAACAACATTTCCTGGGAGCGCCTGGAACGCGACGGCACGGTCACCTATCCGGCCGACGCGCCGGACAAGCCCGGCAACGAGATCCTGTTCGGCCAGTCCTTCCCGACTGCCGACGGCCGCGGCAAGATCGTTCCGACGGACCTTGTGCCGCCGAACGAGACCCCGGACGCGGACTACCCGATGGTGCTGACCACCGGCCGCATGCTGGAGCACTGGCATACCGGCGCCATGACACGGCGCGCGGAAGTGCTCAACGCCATCGAGCCGGAACCGGTCGTCTCCATGAACCCGCGCGACATCAAGCTGCAGGGACTCGAGATCGGCCAGCAGGTCACGGTGGAAACCCGCCGCGGCGCAATCACGCTGACCCTGCGCGCCGACCGGGATGTGTCGACAGGCATGATGTTCATCCCGTTCTGCTTCTTCGAAGCCCCGGCGAACTATCTGACCAACCCGCAGCTCGACCCGTTCGGCAAGATCCCCGAATTCAAGTTCTGCGCCGCCCGCATCGGCCCGGCCCGGGAGCAGGCCGCGGCGGAATAGAAATCCGGAAAATCAATTGAAAGGGGCGGCCAATGGCCGCCCTTTTGTTTCCACCCAATGGCAAACCTACCGACCGTCATTCCGGACAAGTGCAGCAACGCTGCGCGATGATCCGGAACCCAGCGTATCGGCGCGAGCGGAAGCGAGCACAAAACCAAGCAAGCATTTTATAAAATAGGGGCGCACCTGCGGTGCGAAGTAACCGCTGGGTTCCGGATCTGGCCATGCAGCTGCGCTGCAGACCGTCCGGAATGACGACGGTGGGGTTTAAAAAGAAAGGGCGGCCAGTTGGCCGCTCTTTGTTGTTGAAAGACCGAGTTCACTCAGTTTGCTTCGATCTTGACCGCCAGAAGATCCGGCAGGGTCTGCGGCGCGGCCATGCTGCCGAGGATCTGGGCGAGCGGCACGGGAGCGGCCGGCGTCAGGGTCACCTTCAGTTCCCCCGGATTGTCCATGAACTTCGACGCAGCGTCGCTGACCATCTGCGTGAAGGCCTCGTTCCCGATCGGCGCGGTGGCAGCAGTGGCCTGCGCGACCAGCGCCTCGCGGAAGACGTTTTCCGGAATGCCTTGGCTCTCGGCGACATGGGCAATGCCCTTGGTGGCAAGACCGGCATCCTTGAAGGTCAGCGAGGCGTCGACGAATTGCGCCACGATCATGGCCATCTGACCCTGGCCTTCCGGATCCTCGAACAGCGACTTCGGCACGTTGGCGAAGCGCGCCGACAGTTCCGCGCGGCCGACCCCTTCGATGTCGACCATGAATTTCTCGAGACGGAGCTCGAGTGTCGCCTCGTCCCAGTAGAGCCGGGTTTCGTCCGACCAGACCACGTTTTCAAGGCCAAGCGCCTCGAACAGGGCCTCCGCCTCGGGGTCGTCTATGGCGCTGACCGGGACCTGGATGCCTTCGTTGCGGACGAAGACGCTGGTGGGGATCGGCGGAACCGTTGTTGAAACGGACATCTCCGCGGCACCGATCAGGGTGCGACCGGCGTCCGGCATGGTCACGTCCAGGCCCTTGATCTCGTAGCCGAGGGAACGCGGCATGAAAGCCCGGGCAACATCGAGCGGATGGTCCTCGCCAAACTCGGGATCGACCATCAACGTGCTGATCATCGCGCGCATCGGCGTGTAGTCGGCGAACTCGATGTCGCTGATGGCGGCCCAGTCGAGCTTGAGCGAGGCGCCCTCAGGCAGGTCCGGAGCGTTGAGGCCGACCATCATCATCTCGCCGATTCCGCTGGAATCGACATTTGTCATGGCCATTTCGTCGATGGAGATGTCGGCCATCTTCTCGGGGCCGGGTGTCGGCACCTTGATCTTGATGCCGCTGATGCGCGCATCGGCGAGGCCGAAGGAGCGGTAGAGCTGAAAAATCCCGGTGATCAGCTCTTCCGGAGCCGGTTCCTTCTGGGCGAACAGGTCATCGAAGATCCGCAAAAAGGTGTTGTCACGCTTGATCAGGGAAACGTCGCTCAAGGTCGCCTCGTCGGCGGTCATTTCAATCGACAGGCCCTGGCCAACGTCCTGGCGGGACATGTAGTTCACGGTGGAACCGGAACCGATGACGATCACGCGCTCGTCACCAGCCGGGACGTTCGGGTCCAGCAGGTCGACAAAGGCGGCGGCATCGATACCGGAATAAATGGTTTTGCCCTGGCTGGTTTCCTGGGTCAGCATCTGGCCCGAAGAAGGATCGAGCGTCTGCAATGTCTGGGTGAACTTGTCGATGGAGTACTCGCCGATACGGCCGTCCCTGGCATCGGACATCCGGTAGCCGTCCATCTGCATGGTGCCGGACACGACCAGCGTATCCTTGCCGTCCTCGGTGCCGTAGGCCTCGATGGTGGCCGCCGTGCTGTCCGCCCTGACCTCTTCATAGGACGTCAGCAGGGAGGCCTGCAGGAAAGGCAGCCAGCGGCTGACCTGGCGGTCCGGTGCTTCCGGCGGCAGCTTGGGGATGGTGAAGCTGTAGTCCGTAGCCGAGAGGCCGGCCATGCGGCCATCCAGTTTCATGCGGCCTTCGCCCTCGGCGGAGCCGGAAATGACGAAGCGGGTGTCGTCGGAATAGATCCAGCTTGCGGACGAAAAGGCACCGTCTTCATGTTTCAGGCCCGAGATGGTCACGGTGCCGCTGCTGAGCGATATCTCATAGGTGAGGTCGGTCAATTCGGCAGTCGCGCCGTCCTGGGCATCGTCATCACCGGTCGCATCCGTTCTGCCTGCCGGCAGGTCCCTGAGGGTGCCGCGCAACGACAGTGTGCTGTCGGTGAGGGTCAGCGTGTCGCTGCCGTCATCATAGCTGACCTCACCGTTCTCAACCGTAACGCCCAGCTCCTGAAGGCCCGCGGCAAACGCGTCATAGGCGGCAATGCCGGTGTCCTCGGCAAATGCGCTGCCGGACACCAGCACCAGGGCAGTGCTCAGGGTCAGGAGCCGGGCGCGCGCCCTGGCGGATGAGGGCAAAGGGGCGGATATGGCGTGGAAACTCAATGTTTTGGCTCCAATGGTATGAACGGAATCGACCGCGGTCGAACCCGATATGGGGGGCAGCTTTGGCCATTTCATGACTATGGCCCAATCTCGTGACAAGGTCGACTCGCCGCGCGGATATTCAGGAGGCCGCATCCGCCCATTCAGCGCGCACGGCAACATCGCTTTCCCCCGGCAAGGCCATGCGTCTTTCGGAGGCGTACTCCATCGCCGGTGCCAGCCGGCGCAGCGCCCAGACCGCCGTGCCCCGGACCGTTGCGTCCGGATCGGCCAGATGGGCGCGGACGTTTGCCAGAAGCCCGGCATCACCGCTGTTGCCGGCGGCGATCAGCACGTTGCGCAGGAACCGGTTGCGGCCGATCCGCTTGACGGGAGACCCGGAGAACAGCTTGCGGAAACCGGCATCGTCAAGCTTGAGAAGGTCTGCAAGTGCCGGGTTGGTCAGGTCCCGCCTGGCGACGAGCTTCGCCTCCCGGGCAGCGGTTGCGAACTTGTTCCATGGGCAGGCGGCCAGGCAATCGTCGCAGCCATAGATGCGGTTGCCCATGGCCTGGCGGAACTCATGCGGGATCGGCCCGGGATGTTCGATGGTCAGGTAGGAAATGCAGCGCCGGGCATCGAGCTGGTAGGGCGCCGGGAAGGCGTCCGTGGGGCAGGCGTCAAGGCAGGCGCGGCAGGAGCCGCAATGATCGCTTTCCGCGCCGCTCGGTGGCAACTCCAGCGTGGTGAAGATCGCACCCAGGAAAAACCAGGAGCCGAGCTCGCGCGAGACCAGGTTGGTGTGTTTGCCCTGCCAGCCGAGACCGGCGGCTTCCCCCAGCGGCTTTTCCATCACCGGGGCCGTGTCGACGAACACCTTCACATCGCCGCCCGCGCGGGAAACGAGGAAACTCGCCAGTTCCTTCAGGCGGCCCTTGATGACGTCGTGATAGTCGCGGTGCCGTGCATAGACGGAAATGCCGCCGGTGCCGCGATCCTTCAGATGCGCCAGCGGGTGATTTTCCGGGGCATCGTCCGGACCGTAATTCATCGCCAGCATGATCACGGAACGCACATCGGGCCAGAGGGCTTCCGGTCTTTCCCGGCGGTCGGCGGTTTCCGCCATCCAGCCCATGGTGCCGTGATAGCCCTTGTCCAGAAACAGGCGCAGTCGCGCGCCCGCCTGTGGAATGCTGTCGGCGGACGCAATCCTGACGGCGTCAAAGCCGAGCTGGTCCGCTTTTGCCTGAAAGGCTTGCAGCAGTTTTTGGGTTTTCCTGTCCAAGGCGGTCGGCCGATCCGTTTGCGCTTTCCTCTGGGTGTACCCGAACGCAGGACAGGCTAGAAATCAAGATCCGCGTAGGTCGGGGCGGGCGGCATGCCCAGCACCTTCTCGCCGAGCAGCGGACGCATGGACGGGCGCGACTTGACCCGGGCATACCAGTTGCGGATGTCCTCTTCTCCGTTCCAGGGCACTTCGCCGAGATAGTCGGCGCAGGACAGGCCCGCGGCCAGCGCAAAATCGGCAAAGGTGAGCCGGTCGCCGGCGAGCCAGCGGCGCGAGGCGACCAGGTAGCCGAAATACTTCAGGTGATGCTGGATGTTGGCACGGGCCACCCTGAGGGCCGCCGAATCCGGTTCGCCGCCACCGGCGGATTTCGGCATGATCTGCTTGTAGATCCGCTCGCGCACCAGATGGCCGACCACTTCCTGGTCGAACTTGCCAAGGCTCCAGTCGACCAGGCGCCGGGTTTCCGCGCGCGCTTCCGGGTGATCGGGCATCAGGCGGCGGTCGGCGACCGCGTAGCCGCGGGTTTCGTCCAGGTATTCCATGATCGGGCCGGCGCCGCAGATGGCCGGGCCCTCGTTTTCCACCATCACCGGCACCGTGCCGGCCGCGTTCAGCATCAGCAGGTCCCGGGGCCGCTCCCAAGGGTTCACGTGATGCTCCTCGAAGGCGGCGCCGTATTCGCTCAGAATGAGACGGATGAACCGCGACGAGGGCGAGAACGGATGGTGGTAGAGGGTCAGCATGAAGGGGTTTAAGAGCCTGAACTGTGGCAAGACTGGGACATGCGATCACACAAGGTGAAATCGCGTTAACCCGGAGTTTGCCCTGAATATGGTTATCAAGGGTTTGACGCGGCCCCGGAGCTCCGTCAAATAGGCGGCGGCCGGGGCAGAGCCCTCGAGTCGCGACACATACTTGGTCAGGCTGGTTCGCATCAAGCCATTTGGAGACAAGATACACAATGGACGGCCAAACGATTGTAAACGCTCTGATTCTGGGGATTGTCGAAGGGCTGACCGAGTTCATACCCGTTTCCTCCACCGGCCACATCCTGTTGCTCGGACATTTCCTCGGTTTCAACAGCACCGGCAAGACCTTCGAGGTGCTGATCCAGCTCGGAGCCATCCTGGCGATCCTGTCGGTCTATTTTTCCCGCCTGTGGCAATTGACGCTTGCCTTGCCGTCCGATCCCACCAGCCGCCGGTTCGTCTTCGGCATCCTGCTCGCCTTCCTGCCTGCGGCCGTCATCGGTGTCCTGCTGCACGGGTTCATCAAGGAGGTGCTGTTCGAGTCCCCGGCGCTGATCTGTACGACCCTGCTGGTCGGCGGCATCATTCTCCTGTGGATCGACCGTCTGCCGCTAACGCCGCGCTACACCAATGTGATGGACTATCCCCTGTCGCTGTGCCTGAAGATCGGGTTTTTCCAGTGCCTGGCGATGGTGCCGGGCGTATCGCGCTCCGGCGCCACCATTGCCGGGGCGCTGCTGATGGGCACGGACAAGCGCTCGGCTGCCGAATTCTCGTTCTTTCTTGCCATGCCGACCATGGCCGGCGCCTTTGCCTATGATCTCTACAAGAACCGCAATGTGCTGTCGGCCGACGATGCCATTTTGATCACCATCGGTTTCGTCGCCTCGTTCATCGCCGGCGTCTTCGTGGTCAAGGGGCTGCTCGACTTCGTCTCCAAACACGGCTTCGCCCCGTTTGCCTGGTGGCGGATCGCGGTCGGCCTCGCCGGCTTTGCCGGGCTTTACTTTCTGGGGTGAGGGGAGGGAGCGAGAGCCTCTCCACCGTCATTCCGGACAAGTGCAGCTATGGCTGCACGCCGATCCGGAATCCAGCGTGTATTTCGCGCGTCAGCGCGGCCATTTCCGCTGTTTTGTGTTCGCTTCGCTCACGCTGATGCGCTGGATTCCGGATCTGCACACAGCTGGCGCTGTGCTTGTCCGGAATGACGGTCGAGGGGCACTGAAGAGGACCGCTTCCTTATCATGCCGTCCGATTGACCGGCTCAGCCGCTGCATAAAGCGCCGCGAGCTCTTCAAGTTCCGCCGCCAGCTCCGCCCTCAGATGCTCCGGTCCGACCAGTTCAGCACCCGGACCGAGCCAGCGGACCAGGGGCAGGATGCGTGCCCGTTCGGTCGAGGGAATGCTGATCAGCACCCGGCCGTCCTTGGCGGGCGTGAACACGGCGTGGCGGTAGTACCAGTCGGCGCCGAGTTTCCTGGCCTGGGCCGGCGTGATCAGGATCTCGGCGATTTCCTCCTCCTGCTCCCAGCGGCGCATGGCGTTCGACAGCCAGGCACCTCCGAGCAGGCTCTGGATCGAGAAGGCCTTGTCCGGCCGGAAGAACAGGCCGCTGATTTCAAGGTCCCGCACCCTGTCGGCGCGGTAGACCTTCAAAAGATCCGTGTCGACGCAGCGCCCCGCCAGATACCACAGGTCCCGGTCGAACATCACGCCATAGGGCTCGACGTCGTGGGACTTGACGGTCTTGCGCACCGGGTTGACATGCTCGAAGCGCACCCGCTTGCCATCCAGGATGCCAGCCATGAACCCGTCCAGCGCCTTTTGCCAGTCCTCCGTCGGTTCGGCTCTCGTGCCGGAATGAAAGATGTCCGCCGGGATCGGCTCGATGCCGACGATCCGGTCGGCATCCTTCAGGAGCCCGTGCACGGATTTCGGCAGCGAGGCGAGCAGCTTCTTCTCCGCGGCATCCAGCTCGGCGGCAAGCGGAACCGTGCGGCTGGAGCGCACCAGCGCCATGGCCGCCAGCAGCGCGGCGGTCTCGTTGCGGGTGAGCGCCACCGGCGGCTGCAGGTAGCCGCTGGCCAGCCGGTAGCCGCCTTCCGCGCCGCGCTCCGCATCGACCGGAACGCCGAGCGCGATCAGCCGGTCGATGTCCCGGTAGATGGTCCTGAGCGACACCTGGAAGCGCTCGGCCAGGGTGGTGGCCGGCACCAGCTTGCCGCCGGTCAACAGCAGAAGAATGCCGAGGGCGCGTTCGATCGGGTTCATGAATCGCGACTCAAAATCGGGTGGTTCGAAAAAAAATCATATCCCGTGAACAGAACGGGATCAAACCTGACTCACAGCTGTCAGGATTGACCTGTCATCTTTGTCTCGTCCCCAGCGAACCGGACGTTTGAACGTCCCCCAGGAGAAGTGAGATGAGCGTTGAGATCGATACCGTTTTTCGCAGCCGTGCAAACAGCCGCAGCCTGTTGCTTTCTGTCCTTCGCGCATGTGTCGCCGGGCTCCGCAAGTATCATCGGCGCAGGGCAACTGACCGGGCTCTGTCTTGCCTGAACGATGATGACCTTCGCGACATCGGCCTGATGCGCACGCCCGACGGCTACCGCGAAATGACCTAGACTGTAGAGGCACTTAAACGACTGGCATCGTTGGAGTCAGGATCGTTCCTGAAAAGGCGGAAAGCGCAAGGAAGTGCAGTGCACTTTCAAGCATTTCCAACGTCTTCAGGAGCGATCCTGGCCCAACCCCGAAGGGGCCGCCCGATAACTGGGCCCCTCCTGCGTCGCATGTCGTCGAATATGCCCCGCATGTCCGTCCTCCATGCTCCTTGAATGGACCCGGTTATCGGGCGGCGCTGCCAATCGATAAAGTGTCACTACAGTCTGGGACCGTTCCGGTGCGGGCCGCTGGAAGGGCTGATCGCCGCCGCCAAGTGACGGCCCTTCCCGTCTGTCCTCCCGCTCCGGAACAAAACCGCCCGTCCTGCCCCTGGGACGGGCGGTTTGCCTTTGAGACCAAACTTTCAATCGTCATTCCCGAACGAACCACTTGCGCCCCGTTCCAATGGGCGGGTTGGTAAGCAGTATTTGGCTGACTATCGCCGACATCATCCAAAATAACCTCTCCCAGTGGGAGAGGTCGGACCGAAGGTCCGGGTGAGGGGACAGACCCCTCCGGATTGTTCGAACGTTTGCTCCCTCACCCCATCCCTCTCCCGATGGGAGAGGGAGTTCACCCCTGCCATCCGTCTTTGCTTTGCCCACGAAAGGCGATTGTGCTGAAGCGTCACCCCGCGTTGCGGCGCGTCAGTGCCTTGATCTCCGGCTTGTTCCACGCCAGGAACATCACCACCAGCGCGATCACGGCGGCGATGATGACGCCGTAGAAGGGCAGGTCCAGGTCGAGCCCGATCAGCTCGCCGCCCAGAAGCGAGATCACCCCGGCAACCAGCGTGAACACGGCAATGGCCACCCCCATCACCCAGCCCTGCTCCTCGTCGCCGACGGCCGCAGAATAGAGCCCCAGGAAGGTCGGGTAGGCAATGCCGAAGGCGAAATAGAAACAGAACACCGGCAGGTAGACCATCCAGGCCTCAGGCGCGGCCACGAAGGCAGCCGCCGACAGGGCCCAGACGACAAAGGTCATCCCCAGGATCGCCTCCTTGCTGAAGCGCTTCTGCGCCGGCACCACGAGGAAGGTGCTGGAAAAGGCCAGCGCGACACCGATGGTCAGCATCACCATGGAACCGCCGAGCGTGCCGTAGCCGAAGCGGCTGGTCAGGTAATTGTCGACGAAGATGTAGAAGGACAGGTTGGCGACGTGGAAGAAGAAGAACACCATGGTCAGCCGCATCACCTTGGGATATTTGGTGATCCGCCACAGCAGTTCGAAGATCTCGGCCGGCCGGAACCGGAACTCGCCCGTCTCCTCGGCGTCGTGCCGGTCGCGGAAGGTGAAGACCACCAGCAGAATCGCGATCGCCACCAGCACGAAACAGGCATAGAACGGCAGCTTGATGCTGGCGACATCGCCGATCAGGACGGGATCGGACAGGAGCCCGCCGAGCAGGGGGCCGCCGACCAGGCCGAAACTGACCCCGGTGATGATGTAGCCCATGTTGCGGTTGCGGTCCTCGTCGTCGACACTGCCGTCGATCATCGCCGCCTGGGCAATCGGCTGGTTGCCCGCCGTCAGCCCGGTGATCGCCCGCCCCAGGATCATCAGAACGAAACTGTTGAGATAGAGCGCGGCGATGGTCAGCCCGTAGCCGAAAAGCGCGCCGAACAGGCAGATCAGGATCGCCTTCTTGCGGCCGATCACGTCGGAAAGCTTGGAAATATAGGGCGCGCCGAAGAACCAGCACAGGAAGAACACACCGATGATCAGGCCATAGTCGAAATGGCGCATCGCCTCGCTGGTGTCCTTCACCAGGAGACCTGTGCCGGGCTCCATGATCAGGCTGTTCAGGATCGGAAACACCAGCCCCTGGCCGAGCAGATCGACAAACACCACGAACAGCAGCGTGACCTTGGCAAGAAACGTCATCGAAACCTCCCGCTCCCCTCCGAAGAAGTGACGATAGGTGAAGGCAGGGGATGCGGCAATCAAAAGCTGTGGGAAACGAGGGGCCGAGCCTCCGCCACCCATCATTCCGGACAAGTGCAGCACGGCTGCACGCCGATCCGGAACCCGGCGCATCAGCGCGAGCGAAAGCGAGCACAAAAACGAAAAAAAGGACGCGCATTCATCGCCTCAGCCCAGCCGAACCTTGTGGCCGGATCCTTCGAGACGCCGCTCGCGCGGCTCCTCAGGATGACGCCGTCTGTGTGTCTGAATCAGGTCGTTTGTGTCTTCCGCACCTCGCCTGCCCTTCCTGACGCGTCATCCTGAGGAGCGCGTTCGCGCGCGTCTCGAAGGATCCGGCCACAAGCCACGCACCGGAAAACGACGCTGAGCCGGCCGGACATGAAAAAGGCGGGCCCGGGGACCCGCCTTCTCGAATGCCGCTCCGCAGATGCTTACGCCGGCCGGTGGGCGTCGTACTGGCCGTGTTCGCGGTAGCGCTCCAGGTAGGTCGGCAGCACGGCGGCGAGCGTTGCCGGCTTGATGCCGATGCCTTCCAGCGTGCGGCCGTCTTTCCTGGCAGCCTCGGAGACCACGTTGTCGGTCTTCAAAAGCTCCACCTGGTCGGCGGTGAACGGCGCCATCGGGAACAGCTGGAACACCTTGCCCATGGCCGATGCGACCGGGAAGGGGATCGGCAGCAGGGTGCGCTTGCGCCGCGTGACCGCCAGCATGTCCTCAAGGCAGTCGCGGAAGCTCTTGATCTCCGGACCACCGAGTTCATAGATGCCGGGCTTGAGGTCGCCGTCGACGGCGCGGGCGACGCTTTCGGCGACATCGCAGACATAGACCGGCTGGAACTTGCTGTCACCGCCGCCAAGCAGCGGCAGCACCGGCGCGAACCGCGCCATGTCGGCGAACTTGTTGAAGAAATCGTCTTCCGGGCCGAACACGATCGACGGGCGCAGGATCACGCTGTCCGGCAGCGTCTCCAGGATGCCGGCCTCGCCGGCCGCCTTGGAGCGGGCATAGGCGGACGTGCTGTCAGGGTTCGCGCCGATGGCGGAAATATGCGTCACCCGGTCGAGACCGGCGGCGCGGGCGGCCTCGGCGATGGCGCGCGGGCCGAAGGCCTGGACCGCGTCGAAGCTCTGCTTGCCCGAGGGCGCCAGGATGCCGACGGCATTGACGACGGCATCTGCGCCGATCACGGCCCGGTCGACGGACCAGCGGTAGCGCAGGTTCGCCTGCACCGGCATGATCTGTCCGGGCGCGCCGAGCGGCTGCAGGTGGGTGGCAAGGTCGGGCCGGCGCACGGCGGCGCGCACGCGGTAGCCGCGCCGGGCCAGGGCCTGGACGATATGGCGGCCGAGAAAGCCGGATGCGCCGAATACCGTGACGAGTTTGCCGTTGAGTGCTGTGGACATCGTGAAAATGCCTTCTGTCGCGTCCAAAAGGGGAGGCGGCCGCACCAAATCGGCCCGCCCCGTCCGGTGTTTCTTAGCCCTTTGCGGCAGGCCTGTGAAGGGCTTGGTGTGAATGAACAAAAAAAGTCGCACAGAGTGATTGACAAGGGCCAGCCCCACCCTTACAAGCCCCCCTCACAGCCCAGGTGGCGGAATTGGTAGACGCGCTAGCTTCAGGTGCTAGTGCTCGCAAGGGCGTGGAGGTTCGAGTCCTCTCCTGGGCACCAAATTCCGGTTTTGGACAAACTGCCAAGGTCCGAAACACTCCAAAAAAGCTCCGGTTCGCCGGGGCTTTTTTTGTTTCTGGCGTCCGGTGTCGTCCGATGGGGTTTGTTGGTATCCGGCGCATTTGTTGGTATATTTGTTGGCATCCACCCTCGAACCGGCCGCAATTGTTGGTACCTGAAGCCGCGATTGTTGGTATGAGGTGCCAGAAATGCCTTTGACTGACCGGCAAATCCGCAGTCTCAAGACGCCTGAAAAACCCAAAAAGGTGAGCGATGGTGCGGGTTTACACCTGTTGCTGACACCGAACGGCTCCAGGCTGTGGCGATTCTCCTACAGGTTTGCGGGCAGTCAGAAGACGTTGGCACTGGGTGCCTATCCTCATGTTTCCCTCGCCGTTGCCCGCCAGAAACGCGATTTGGCAAAAGGCCAACTGGTTGCTGGTATCGATCCGTCTCAGCAACAGAAAGTCGAAAAAGCCGTAGCCAAGGTTGCGCACGGGAACACATTCGGCGCGATTGCCGATGAGCTTCTGAAAAAGGAAACCCGCGAGGGCAGGGCCAAGACGACGCTCGACAAGAAACAGTGGGTGCTCAGCCTTGCGCGACCGGCTCTTGAGCGGCGCCCTATCAAGGACATCACCGCGCCCGAAATTCTCGCCGTGCTTCGCAAGGTGGAAGCGCAGGGAAATTACGAAACCGCGCGAAGGCTCAGGGCCACGGTCGGGCAGGTGTTCCGGTTTGCCATTGCCACAGCCCGTGCGGAGAACGATCCAACCTTCGGCCTCAAGGGGGCGTTGACGGCACCGAAGGTGAACCATCGGGCTGCGATCATCGACTGGCAACGCCTGGCAGGCCTCATTCGTTGCATCTGGGACTACGAAGGCTCCTACGAGACCCGCGCCGCGCTCAAGTTGATGGCGCTTCTCTATCCGCGGCCCGGCGAACTTCGTCTCGCTGAGTGGACCGAATTCGATCTGGCAAAGGCCACCTGGACGATCCCTGCGCCACGAACCAAGATGCGCCGGGAGCACAAGAAGCCCCTTCCAGGCGCCGCAGTCGAAATCCTTCAGGACTTGCACCAGTTGACCGGAAGCCGCCCGCTTGTCTTCCCGTCCGTTTCATCTCCAAAGCGACCGATCAGCGAAAACACCTTAAATGCCGCCTTGCGCCGGATGGGCTTCACCAAGGAGGAAATGACTTCCCATGGCTTCCGGGCGACGGCGTCTACCTTGCTGAACGAGAGCGGCAAGTGGAATCCGGACGCAATCGAGGCAGAGTTAGGTCATGTTGGGGCCGACGAAGTACGTCGTGCCTATCATCGTGCGGCTTATTGGGATGAGCGCGTGCGGATGGCGGAATGGTGGGCGACAGAAATCGAAGCACTTCGGCATATTGAAGATCGACCGTAGTCGTACGATTCTGAATAGTATTGGTTTCTAAGATTGAATACGTGACATAATCCAAGTTCTCTGACCTGAGACCCGAGTTTCTTCCGGTTTAGCGCAGAGTCCTTTGGTTGATTGGAGTGCTACCCAACGTGCCCCCAGGAAGGGCTAGAGTTTTCCGGACCAAATCAGGAACACGGGCTGGCTGCGTGTTCTGATTTCATGAGATCCACCGGCACTTTGTTGCCGATGGCACCGTGAGGTCTGTGTTCATTGTAGTCCTTGCGCCAATCCTCCAACTTTTCGGTCGCATCCGCAAGGCTCAGGAACCAGTGTGCATTCAGGCACTCCGCCCTGAAACGGCCGTTGAAGGCCTCAATGAAGGCGTTGTCCGTCGGTTTCCCAGGCCTGGAGAAGTCAAGCGTGACGCCCCTTCTATAGGCCCACAGATCGAGATCCCGAGAGATGAACTCGGAGCCCTGATCGACCCGGATCGTCTTCGGATAGCCAATCCGGGTGCAGACAGTTTCCAGCGTTCTCACCACATCCTCGCCACGGTAACTGAAGCGCGGATCAAGCGCCGGCACATAGCGGGAGAACGTGTCGATCACCGTCAGAACGCGGATCTTCCGACCGGTTGCGAGCTGATCATGCACGAAATCCATGGCCCAGACATCATTCGGACCCACGGCTTCCTGGCGATCTTCCCGAAGCTTCGCCTTCACTCGGCGCTTGGGATGCTTGTTCCTCAGTTGCAGGCCCAACTCGTTGTAGATCCGCCGTGTTTTCTTCATGTTGATCACCCAGCCTTCCCGAAGCAGCAATACATGCACCCGCCGGTAACCGAACCGGACGCGCGTCTGGCAAATCTCCCTGATACGCTGTTCCAAAGCGGCCTGGCCGGGCCGACGGGATCTGTAACGGTAGGTCGTCGGGTCAAGCCGGATCACCGCGCACGCACGGCGAATGGACACCGACCAGTCCGACCGCATCTCGTCGACCAGCGTTCTCTTCCGGGCAGGCCTCAGAGCTTTCGTTTGACAATGTCCTGAAGCATCTCCTTGTCGAGCGACAGGTCCGCGACGATCTTCTTCAGCCGGGCATTCTCCTGCTCAAGCTCCCGAAGACGCTTCATCTCCGACGGCATCAAACCCGCGTATTTCTTCCGCCAGTTGAAATAGGTCGCCTGGCTGATGCCAGCTTCACGGCAGATCTCCGCAACCGGAACACCTTCTTCCCCACGCTTGACGATGAACGCCTTCTGCGCATCAGAAAACTTCGATGCCTTCATCAATTCCGCTCCTTCCTCAGCCAGGAAAATCGTCGCGGAAAACTCTAACCCAAATCGAGGGAATTTAGCGGGGGCACATCAGATCAGCGCAGTACGGAAAAAATTATCGAGGAGCTCGACAAGGACTTCCACCGACCGCAGATACCGAACCGGATAATAGAACCCTGCCATATTGATTTATGGACAAATGATGTTTTCACAACAGGATTACTTGAGGCTGTTTCTGAGTTCGAACTGAACGGCACAACTTCAATCGGTTTATTAGCTGCTGCACTAAGGCACCGACTGACACCGCCACTCTATTCTGGCTTTTATCGACCGATTGGTACAGACGGCGAGTTACCTAATGTTCTGACCGAAGATGAAAAGAACCGCTTCAAAAATACTATCACTCGGATTGGTGAAGAAGTGTTGGAAGTCTCTCGAGGAGATTCACCTCCATTTGAAAACAACAGTGCCCTTCTTTGCTTGGGCTGGGCAACTGGGTTTTGTTCGGAAGAACTGCAGTCAACATTGTTGGACGCGCTACAAGCTGACGTTCACCAAAAAGCTCACCCACTTCTCAATGCTCTCGCCTCTGCACGCACAATTGTCCGCGGTGCTGCCCGTATTACGAGTTCAGCAGAAAAACTGCGTTTACTATTTGAGTTGTTGGTCGAACGAAGACAGAACGCCGACACACGTGGTGCACTCTGCGACGCCTTGTCTCGGCGCAAGAACGCCCCAAAAGCCTTGAGCCACGCGTTGGCAGGCCGAATCGCACAAGACACGGTTGAAAACATCGCAAGGTTAATCGAAACAAGATCATTCGAGGTCGACCTCAAATACACACTTCTAATACTTACAGGGCTTTTGCGTTACCGCGAAGTTGAGCCATGGTTTTTGACACCTGAACAGCCAGGGCACGGTCGGGTAATACAGGAAAAGCTAGTGAAATTACGAGGCGCAGTCTTCAGGAGGCGAAGCAGTGTTCGTCAGGGATCCCAGAAAGTCGAAATTATCGACAATCTACTGGAATACATTGAAGGAACGGGTGGCGATCCAAACCTGCTAAGGATCCTCGAAGAAATAACATGAGAATGCCATAGCTGGCGCATTGATTGTGCCGCTCGCTTAAATCAGCTCAGGCTGGCACACGAAGGCGTTATGTATGGGTAAACTCAAGAGTCTGTTGGTCTTCCGAAAATCGAAATAGAAAATTATTATATTAAATAATATCTTATTCCGTAAATCACATGCCTCTCCTGGCACCAAATTCCGGTTTTGGACAGACTACCAAAGTCCGAAACACCTCAAAAAAGCTCCGGTTCGCCGGGGCTTTTTTTGTTTCCGGCGTCCGGTGTCGTCCGATGGGGGAATTGTGGGTCGTCTGTGGTCCGGGGCGGGGCGGTCCTGGGCTGATGCGGTGTCTGTTTTAACCTGCTGTCCCAATCGACAGCCCCGGAATCTGTCTGTTTACTGTGCTCATTCGGCTCCTTGTCCGCGCTGCGCCGCTGCTGCGCCCGAGGCTGCATCTTGATGGCGCGTGCACGGATACGGGAGGCTGATCTGTGGTCAACTGAAAAATCCAGGCGCAAAAGCCCGGCCGCGCGTGCGAGAAGCGCCGGGGGCAACCAGCGGGTTTTGTGCGGCCGCGGCACAAGGCGCCCTGGAGGAGCCGGGAAAACTCGGGGGTGGTCTCAGTTTTCTTTTGAAGTTGCCCCTAGGTTTCCTTAGTTTGAAACTTTGACCGGGCCGGCATGAGGGAAGGCCCGGGAACGAGTTGCGTTTGGAATGGGAATGTCGCGTCTATCGGTCCTTGTTTCTTCCAGTCTGACATCCCTGACAGTCGCGCTCGCCCTTTTGATCCCGCCGGGCGCGGAGCGGGCATTCGCGTTTTCAAACAAGGACCTGCAGCATCACCAGCTGCCGATGGACCCGGGCGCAGTCACCGCGCTGGTTGATTTCCTGAACCGGGTTGACGGCAATGCCGGGCAGGAGGCCGCCGGCCGCCTGATGCTGGCGCAATCCGGGGACGAGCTGCTGCTCCCCGAGGATGGGCCGGCCGGGGACGGCGCGGCGCCGGCGGATGGCGACGATGCCCTGCTGTCGGCGGAAGACGATCCGGCCGACAGTCTTCTGGTCGAGGAAGATGCCAGCCAGCCGGACGATGCCAGCCTGCTCGCCGATGACGACAATCTGCTCGCCGATGACGACAGTCTGATTGCTGACGACGACAACCTTCTTGCCGATGACGACAGTCTGATTGCTGACGACGACAGCCTTCTGGTCGATGACGACAATCTGCTCGCCGACGATGACAGCCTGTTGGCGGACGACGACAGTCTCCTTGCCGATGATGACAGCCTTCTGGCCGATGACGACCTGCTGACGGTCGGTGACGACGACGATCTTCTGAGCGGCGACGGGCTCGGCCTGACGGAAACCGCGGAAGGCAAGAAGAAGGAAGAAACGGTCCGCAGAAACGCCGATGCCGAGCACGAGAAGCTGTTCCTGGAAAGCCGCTATCCGTCGGCCAATACCTGTGCGACCTGCCATCCCAAGCAATATGAAGAATGGTCCGTGTCGCAGCACGCCTATGCCCAGCTCAGCCCGATCTACATGGCGATGCAGACCACGATCAACATGAAGACCAGCGCGACCAACGGCGACTTCTGCATCCGCTGCCACAACCCGGTCGGCATGAACATCGGCGAATCGCTTTATGTGTCCAACCTGGAACGCAATCCGACGTCGCGCGAAGGCATCACCTGTGTCGCGTGCCACCGGGTCAGCCGGAACTACGGCAAGATCAGCGGCCGCTTCGCGCTGGAAGAGGGCGATGTCTTTTCCCCCGTCTACGGCCCGAAAGGCGGCGATGAACTGCGCCGGGTGCTCAACACGCCCGAGGAATACAGCGTCTCGCAGAGCCGCGACGATCCGGGCCGCAGCATTCACACCCAGGCGAAACCGTTCTTCGCGCTGACCAAGCCGGGCTTTTGCGGCACCTGTCACGACGTGACCCTGTTCAACGGCTTCAAGCTCGAAGAGGCCTTCGCAGAGTTCAAGCAGTCTCCGGCGGCAAAGCGCGGCGAAACCTGCCAGGACTGCCACATGGGCAAGGTGCAGGGCGTGGCGTCGGGCTACGATTATGGTCCGGCGGCCATTGTCGGCGATGTGCCGACCCGCAACCGCAAACTGACCAACCACATGTTCGCCGGCCCCGACTATTCCATCATTCATCCGGGGCTGTTTCCGCACAACGTGGAAGCCGCCGAATTCAAGACCCTGAGGGAATGGCTGCAGTTCAATGTCGGCGCCGGTTGGGGAACAGACGCGTTCGAGGACAATGTCAGGGACGGCTACAAGTTTCCCGAGGCCTGGACCTCGATCGACGACCGCTATGACGCCCGTGACATCCTGAACACCCAGTTCGAGCGCCTGGAAAAGGCGCGCCGGGCGCGTCTCCAGGTGCTGCGCAACGGCTTCAAGCTCAGCGACATCTCGATCATCCGCAACACCGGCGGCACCCTGAAATTCTCCGTGGATGTCAGCAGCGGCACCGACGGGCACGGCGTGCCCACGGGCTTCGATGCCGAACGGCTTATTTTTCTTGAGGTCACGGTCAAGGACAGCAAGGGCAACATTGTCTATGTTTCCGGCGACAGGGACCCCAACGGCGATGTCAGGGACGCCCATTCGCTTTACGTGCACAACGGCGAACTGAAGCTCGACAAGGATCTCTTCAGCCTGCAGTCCAAGTTCATCGTCCGGCTGCTGCGCGGCGGCGAAAGGGAACAGGTGCTGGCGGTGAACACCTCGACGGACGTTCTGCCGCTGGTGCGGCCGGAGCGCCGGGCGACAACCATCTACGGCCGGCCGCGCGGCGCCCGCAAGCACAAGCAGAACCTGGAACCGGGCGCAAGCCGGACCGCGACCTACAAAGTTCCGGGCAAGGACCTGGTTCCCGGGGAACGCTACAGCATCTCCGTCAGGCTCATTTCCCAGATGGTTCCGGTCAACCTGATCGCGGCCATCCAGGGTGCCGGGTTCGACTACGGCATGAGCCCGGCCGGCATCGCGCGCAAGGTCGTTCAGGGCAGCTCGGTTCTGTGGAGCCGCAAGGCGAGCGTCGTGGTCAAATGAGCGGGCGGATCGGGAACAGCGGAACACCCGGCCGCAGGGCCGTTTTCAGGGCAGCGGCCCTTGCCGTCGCCGCCACCATGCAGCTGTGCGGTCCGGTCCGGGCGGCGGGCAGCGCACTCAGCGACGAGCCCATTCCCATGGTCACGGAAGAAGAGGTTCTGGAGCGCCGTCAGCAGTCCAACGCCGGCGGTGGTCTGTTGCCGTCGGGCGGACATCACTCGAGCGAACTCAGCGACAAGCCGGTGCCGATTGTTGCCGAGGAGGACGTGCCGGAGCCGACACCTCCCATCTTCCAGCGCGGCGAGAAGTTCCTGGCCAGCGGCAACCTGTCTCCCGGGATCGAGCTGCCGACCGGTGCCATCTGGCAACCGGCCCTCTGGGTCTTCGGGGATGCGCGCACGGCGATCGGTCACTACGCCAGTGGCGTCGACGACCCGCGGCAATTCTGGGCGAGCCGGCTCGACATCTTCGCCAACCTGAAACTGACGCCGACCGAACGCGTCCTGATCGGCTTCTCGCCTTTGACCGAAGGCACGCGCAACACCGGGATCCTCTATACCGACGAAGGCGGTGTCGAATATGTCAACGGTCTCAATCCTTACGTGACGACCCTGTTCTTCGAAGGCGAGTTCGGGGAAATCTTTCCCAATCTCGATCCCGATGACCGGCGCAGCATCGATTTCGGCTTTTCCATCGGCCGGCAGCCGCTGTTCTTCCAGGAAGGCATGATGATCAACGACAGTGTCGACGCGCTCGGCATCACGCGCGACACCATCATCATTCCCGGGCTGACGCCCGACCTGAGGGCGACCGGTGTCTTCGGCTGGAACAACATCCGCCGCGGCAACAACCGGATCGACGACAGTGCCTACCTGTTCGGCCTGTTCACCGAGGCCGATTTCCGCAAGAGCACCGGCAATCTGGACCTGGCCTATGTCGTCAGCGACGAGGAAGACGGCGGCGACGGCTTCTATTTCGGCGCGTCCGCGGTCCAGCGCCTCGGTCACTACAACACCGCGTTCCGGATCAACACCTCGACCGCCATCGAGCGGACCGGACCGGCGGTCGACAATGGCGTCCTTTTGTTTTCGGAGATTTCCAGAACGCTCACCGGGTCGGAAAACATCGTCTATGCCAACGCCTTCTGGGCGCTCGGCAACTACACGTCCGCGGCCCGCGACAGCCTGACCGGTGGTCCTCTCGGGCAGGTCGGCATCCTGTTCGCGGCGCCCAGCGTGGGCCTGGGCGGCTCCGCCCTGTCCAACCGGGCGGACGACGTGTTCGGCGGGTCGATCGGGCACCAGATGTTCTTCAACGAGGACCGCACGCAGCTGGTTCTGGAACTCGGCGGACGCAAGGGCACGGACGGCCGCGATGAAGCCGTGGTCGCCTTTGGCGGACAGCTGTTGCATGCGCTCAACAACAGGAGCAGCATTCAGGTCGACGGGTTTGTTTCCGGCGGTCGGGACCGGAAGGCGGGAACGGGCCTGCGAATGGAATTGAGGACGAGGTTCTGATGCCGGGTGCGAACGGACTTCTCGGCGGACCGGGGGACTGACCATGATCCAGGCGTTGCAGATCGGAGGTGGCCTGATCGTCGCCATGGCGTTGCTGCAGCTCGTCCTCGGCGTCGGTGCGAAGACGTCTGCCCTGTTCCGGGAACGGCGCCTGGACGCAAGGCGCCTGCAACGGTTCAACGACCTGGCCGACCTGGCGTTGCGGACGGCGGAGACCGACCGGTTGAAATCCGGATCGACCTGGGCCGGGAAGCGCAAGTTCCGCATCGTTGAAAAACGGGTCGAGAACAAATGCTCGGACATCTGCTCCTTCTATCTCCAGCCCCATGACGGCGGCGAGCTGCCGCCGTTTCTGCCCGGCCAGTTTCTGACATTCGAATTGCCCATCGCCGATCAGCCGACCCCTGTCATCCGCTGTTATTCGCTGTCTGACAGCCCGGGCCGGCTGAACCGCTACCGGGTGACGATCAAGCGGTTGCCGCCTCCGCCCGGCGCGGACGCAAAGGTGCCCGGCGGCCTGTCCTCCACCTATTTCCATTCCAGTCTGAAGGAAGGAGACGTCGTCGATGTGCTGGCCCCAAGGGGCGGGTTTGTCCTGGACCTCCAGTCCGACCGGCCGGTCGTTCTGATCGGCGGCGGTGTCGGGCTGACGCCCGTCTTGTCCATGCTCAAGGCTCTCGACGACAGCGGCAGTCCCCGGGAAGTGCGCTTCTTCCATGCAGCGCGCAGCAGCGACGACATCGTGCTGGTCGACGAGATCCGCGAAATCGCCTCCCGCAAGAGCAACGTGCACTACAAGGTGCTGTTCAGTGCCCCGACCGGCCATTGTGTCGAGGGGCGCGATTACGACCTTTCCGGTTTTTTGACGGTTGATGTCCTGAAAGAATATCTGCCATCCTCCAACTACGAGTTTTACGTCTGTGGCCCGCCGCCCATGATGGCGTCGCTGACCGAACAGCTGCGGGACTGGGGCGTGCCGGAAAGCGACATACACTTTGAAGCCTTCGGTCCCGCCTCGGTGAGGACCGTTCAAAAGCCCCGCGTCTCGGAGGGCGCGGCAGCGGGCGTCGAAGTCGAATTCGCGCGGTCCGGAAAACGCCTTCACTGGGAAGAAGAGGACGGAACGCTTCTCGACCTGGCGGAAAAACACGGTGTCCGGATCGCGTCCGGCTGCCGGGCCGGAAATTGCGGAACCTGCGCAACGGCGCTGAGGGACGGGGACGTGACTTACGTGACCAGGCCTGCCAGCAGCCCCGCGCATGGTTCGGTTCTTATGTGTGTCGCCTGTCCGAGAGGCAATGTCATTCTGGATGCGTGAAGACGCGTCACGCTGTCCGGACTTTTAAAGCAATCGATTGAGGGAGTGGAAATGGCAGGATTTTTGAAAGGCTTGCGCCAGGGGTCATCGTGCCTTGCCGCCCGTGCACCCGAGTTTTTCGCGCCCGTGTTTCTTGCGGTCATGTTTCTCGCGGTTGGGCAGCTGTCTCCGGCACAGGCCGACCCGAGCCTGATCGTCGGACCGAACGAATGCGCCGAGTGCCACAAGAAGGAAACCTCGATCTGGCAGAACACGCATCACTTCACCACGTTCAAGGACCTGCCCCAGAGCGACGACGCCCGCAAGATCGCCGACAACATGGGCGTCAAGCGGCTGAAGGCGGAAAGCCTTTGCACGAACTGCCATTTCACGATGCAGGCCGACGGTGACAAGGAAAAGGCCATTGCCGGCAATTCCTGCGAGTCCTGTCATGGCCCGGCAAAGGAATGGTACAAGGTTCATTCCGGGTTCAGCGGCAAGAAGGAAGGCCAGGAAAGCGAGGCGGAGATTGCCGCACGCTGGGAAAAGGCCGAGGCCGCCGGCATGATCCGGCCCAAGATGACCTACACGCTGGCGAAGAACTGTTTCAGCTGCCACCTGGTGCCGAACGAAAAACTGGTCAATGTCGGCGGGCATACACCGGGAAGCGCGTTCGAGCTTGTCAGCTGGAGCCAGGGAGAGGTCCGGCACAACACCTGGTACAACAAGGGCAAGGCCAATCCCGAAGCGTCGATTGAGCGCAAGCGCATGCTGTTTCTCGTCGGCCGCATCGTGGAACTCGAAACGGCCCTGATCGGTGTCAGCAAGGCGACCGAGAAGAAGGACTACGCCCTGAAGATGGCCAAGCGGGCGAACAATGCCGGCAAGGTGATTGCAAGCCTGGCCAAACTGCTTCCGGAGGCACCGGAGCTTCTGGAAATCCAGGAAATTGCCGGCGGCGCGAAACTGAAGCTCAACAACGAGGCCGAGCTTGTCGAGGCGGCAGGCAAGATCTCGGTTCTGGGCCTGCAGTTCGCGGACAAGTATGACGGCTCGCAATTCGGCGCGGTCGACAAGTACATTCCCAAGGCCGACAAGTTCAAGGGCACGGTGACGCAATAGGGAGCCGGGCTGTTGGACCAGGAACTTCGCGACGAACGAAACCGGCGCTGGGACGAGCCGTTCGGCAAGGAGCCCCTGGATCCGGACACCGTAGCGGCGATCCTCGCGCTGCCGGCGTTTGCGGACGTGAAGTCCGAGGACTTCCCCGACTGGCTGCCGCTGGAACGTGTCATAGCCAATGATGGCCGGATCCGGACCTTCCAGAAGGGCGAAACGATCCTGCGCAAGGGCGACTACGGCAGTTCGCTGTTCATCATCCTGTCCGGGTCCGTCTTCGGCCTGACGGCACCTGCTCCGGTCCATGCGGGCGGGCGGCGCCGGCGCAAGTCCTGGAGCCGCTCCCTGGCACAGCTGTTCGCGCGCAAGCGGCCGCCGGAATATCGCCCGGCGCGCAATCGAACCCGGGGAGCCGCCCCCACAATGCCTGCAACGGATGCGGAGCGGGCCGTGGCGGTGGACAAGGCGATGCGCGTCGACGCCGACGATCTGATGGCCCGTTGCGAAACCTTCCAGCTGGAGGCCCCCCAGATGTTCGGGGAGCTGGCGGCGCTGACCCGCAGTCCGCGCCGCGCGACCATCTATGCGCTGGAAAACGAGACGGTGCTGTTCGAACTCCGCTGGCAGGGACTGAGGGAAATCCGCGACTGGTCCGACAGCTTCCGCAGCCAGATCGACCAGCTCTACCACGAGCGGGGGCTTCTGACCCGTCTTCAGGAATGCCCCGTGTTCGCGCATGTCGACAGCGCGGCCCTGGCGGAAATCGCCGAAGAGGCCCTTTTTGAAACCTATGGCAATTTCAACTGGACCCACAGGTTCAAGCGCGAGATCTCGAAGGAGGACGGTCCGCAGCACATCATCCAGCAGGAACCGGTGATCTGCGAACAGGGCAGCCACGTTGACGGCTTGCTCCTGATCAACAGCGGATTTGCCAGGATCAGCGAACGGGTCGACCACGGCGACAGGACCATCGGGCACCTGTCCAGAAACGACGTCTTCGGCCTCCAGGCCATCGCGGCTTACGCAAGCAGCAATGTCTCCCAGGTTCTGGACACGAGTTTGAGGGCCATCGGTTACGTGGATGTGATCCGTATCCCCACCCACCTGGTGCGCAAACATGTGCTGCCGGGTCTCGACAGGGCGTTCCTCGAGCAGGGACACACGGCAGGCAAGGACGGTCCGCAGGGCGAACTGCGCCAGGGCATGATGGATTTCCTGGTCGACCACCGTTACATCAACGGCGAGCAGGCCATGCTGATCAATCTCGACCGGTGCGTGGGCTGTGACGATTGCGTCCGGGCCTGTGCAACGGCCCATGGCAACAATCCGAGATTCGTCCGCCAGGGCAGCCGCTTCGAAAACGCGATGATCGCCAGCGCATGCATGCATTGCACCGATCCGGTCTGCCTGATCGGCTGCCCGACGGGGGCCATTCACAGGGCGGAGGACAGCGGCACCGTCGTGATCGACGACAACACCTGCATCGGCTGCGCGACCTGCGCCAATTCCTGTCCCTACAACAACATCCGGATGGTCGAAATCCGCGACCAGCACGGGTTCTTCGTCAAGGACAAGGATGGCCAGCCCATCAGCCGGGCAACGAAATGCGATCTTTGCGCCGATCAGCTCACGGGACCGGCCTGTGTGCAGGCCTGTCCGCATGATGCGCTGGAACGGGTCAACATGCGCGACACCGAGACCTTGCTGGAGTGGCTGAAATGAGCTGGCTCCTGAACCGCAACATCCTGATGAAACTCGGCATCGCGGCTGCCGTGTTCGCGCTGTTTGCCGCGGCCAACACCGGCTACCGGATCTCCCTGCGCGACGGCCAGTTCTTCAACGGATGGGTGCTGGTGGGCTGCATCGCGGCGATGCTGCTCCTGCCGGCCCGCAAGCAGCTCAACACGCTGCCGCTCGGCCGTGTGCTTCACTGGCTGCAGGTCCATTTCTACCTCGGCTTCCTGACGATCGGCATCTTTCTGTTCCACACGCATTTCAGGATGCCGGACGCACCGCTGGAGTGGCTGCTCTGGTCGCTGTTCGCCCTGGTGGCGGTCAGCGGATGCTGCGGCGCCTTTCTGGTGCGGATCATCCCGGGGCGCCTCGTGGAGCGCGGAGACAGGGTGCTGTTCGAACGCATCCCCATTTTGCGCGCCGGGCTTGCCGATGAAGCGGAGGCCCTGGCCCTGGAGTCCCTGGAAGAGGGGCATTCGGTCAGCCTGGCAAACGTGTATTCGCAGGAACTTGCCCGGTTTTTCGCCCGGCCACGGCATGTCCTGGCGCATTTGCGCCAGTCGAACATGCCCATTTCCCGGATCATGGGGGAACTGGAGTCGATCGAGCGGTACCTGGACGACAAGGGCAGGGAGCGGCTCGCGCGCATGCGCCAGCTTGTCCGCTCCAAGAACGACCTCGACTTTCAATATGCCAATGGCGGCCTGTTGAAACTCTGGCTGTTCCTGCATGTTCCGCCCACCTACGCGCTGCTCCTGGCAATCCTGACCCATGTCGTGGTCGTCTACGCCTTTTCGAGTGGAATTGCCTGACATGAGAATTCTCCGACGGTTCGGCCCAAGGGGGCGTTACTACGAAAGGCCGCAGGACGACTGGGTCTGCGGCCATCTCGCCGATGGCTGCCCCTGCCGGCAGGGGCCGGATGCCAGGGGGAATTGCCGCGCCGGTCCCGTCTGCCAGCCGGAACGGAAGCAAGACCGGTGGGAGTGCCGCCGCTCTCATCAGGAAGGCGGCCCATGCGAGAACGGACCCTTGCCGGACGGCAGCTGCTGCCTGGCCCAGGAACCGTGCGTGCCGAAGGCAAGCCTGCGCAAACAGCGCCGCCGGGCGACCGCATGGCTCAGCGCGCTGACCGTCGGTCTCCTGGCGATCATCCTGACGGGCGGTGTCGCAAACGAATACCTGATGCCGGGACGGCTGGCCTCCCAGCATGCCAACCTGACGGACTGCCAGTCCTGTCATGCCAATGTCAAACCCCGGAAACTCGGCTGGCTGCACGGGCTGGCGGAAAATGCCGGCGGAGCGAAGGAGTCGGCCGCGCTTTGCACGGCGTGCCATGATGTCGGACCGCAGCTGTTTTCGCCGCACACCGCACCGGTTGCCCAATTGGCGGAAATGACCCGGCTGCGCATGGCGAACGTTGAAGATGGAGAGGGGCGTCTGTGGGTCAACCGCCTGAAATTCGCGTTCCCGAATGCGAGCAAGTCAGGCGGGAGTTCCGAAATCTTCTGTGCGACCTGCCATCAGGAGCACAAGGGCAGCTTCGGCAACCTGACCGAAGTTTCAAACGACAGGTGCCAGACCTGTCATGCGGGCAAGTTCGGCCGCTTCGAGGCAAGCCATCCCGCATTCGTGAATTATCCCTTCGCCAGGCGAACGCCCATCATCTTCGATCACCAGTCCCATTTCGGAAAACATTTCCCGGACGTCGGCGCGCGGCCCGGTGAGAGTGCGAACGTGCCGGAGATGTGCGAGACCTGTCATGTGCCGGACGGAAACGGGCGTTACATGAGCGAGCGCAGTTTCGACGACATGTGCGCCGGCTGTCACAGCGGCGACATTCTCGGCCAGACCCTTGCAAGCGGGCCGAAGGGCACGAACTTCCTGTCGGTCCCGGGCCTGGACGTGGAAACGCTGCGGGAAAGGGGGATCGACATCGGTGCCTGGCCTGACTTCTCGGAAGCGGACATCACGCCCTTCATGCGCTCGCTTCTGGCATCGGTGCTCGATGGCCGCGACATAGCTGCCGAGGTGTCCGGCCTTGACCTGCTCGACTTGCGCGATGCCGATGCTGCGGACCTTGAAAAGGTCGAAACGCTGGCATGGGCGGTCAAGCGTCTGCTTCTGGATATCGAGCGGGACGGGTTGCCGGCGGCCATGGGCGCGGGCGCTCCGGCGCGGGAAAACATGGCCGAACATCGGCAGATGGCCCTGATGGTCGGTGTCATGTCGCACGATGTGATCAGCGCAGCCAACCGGGAATGGCTGCCGGACCTGGAACAGGACCTTGACCGCCATGATGCGGGCATGGCCACAAGAAGTTTCGAGGAATTGCAGGCGCAACAGGAAGACAACTCAACCAGGGTGCCCGAGGACCCGCCGCAGGACGACGCTGCCGCTCTCGCTGCGGACGGTGTCGACGGTGACGGGTTGATCCTCGACGGCGAGGCTTCGGAAACCGGAGGGCTGATCCTGGACGAAGGCTCGCCGGCGGAAGAGACCGGTGCCGATGCCCTTCTGAACGCACCGGCCGGAGAAACGGACCCGTCGGAAGGGGCGGACATCCTGGCGGGTGACGACAGTCTGGCGGAAGGCGACATCCTTGGGGATGACGACTCGGGAGAGCCGTCGGACATGGATGCCCTGCTGAGCGCTCCGGCGGGTGTCTCGGACGGGGACGATGGCGGTGGCCTGCTGGTTGAAGAGGACAGCCCTGCCGGCGATGACACCGGCGGCGGCTTGATCCTGGCGGAGGACGAGCCCGCCGGCCTGGAAGACCTGCTGGGCGAGGGCGCCTCCGGGGAAAGCGGGCAGGAGACCTCCGCAACCCTCGGCGAGCAGCAGGAAGAGCAAAGATTCGATCCGGAAGACTGGGCCGTTTTCGGCGGCTGGTACAGGCAGGACTACACGATCCGCTACCGCCCGACCGGCCACGAGGACCCTTTCCTCAAGACGTGGCTCGACTATTCAAGCCGGGCCTCGACCCCGCAGGAAGAGACCCTGCGTCTTCCCGTGTTCGAGGCCCTGAGTGATCCCGGTGCAGTCGGGCGTTGCATGAAATGCCACAGTGTCGATACGGACGGTAAGGCCCGGTCAGTTCGTTGGCAGCCGTTTGACCCGGCAAGCGTCGACAGCCGCTTCACCCGGTTTTCCCACGATCCGCATATCAGCGCGGTGGGCGAAAAGGGCTGCGCGAGCTGTCATGCGCTTTCCACCGGCGCCGACACTTTCCTGAAATCCTATGAACAGGGTAACCCGGAGATCCATTCACCGAACTTCTCGCCGCTGGACAAGGCGACCTGTTCAGGCTGCCATACGGAGAAGGCCGCCGGGGAGGAATGCACGCTCTGCCACCAGTATCATACCCAGGGTATCAGCCTGCCGCTGGTGCAAACGGAGTTGCCGAAGTGATAAAACGGGAAGCCTGTTCCCGGCGTCCGGAAATCAGTCGAACCTGATCTTGTATTTGCCGACGCCCAGCCCGGCATTGAGCGCAACGGATTTCAGGTAGTCCGCTTTGGCCTGTTCGCGCCGGCCCATGCGAAGCAGCAGGCCCGCGCGGCTGTGATAGGCCTTGGCAAACCTGTCGCTGTTGGCGATGGCGGTGTCGAAGTCGGCCTCCGCCTTCACCAGGTCACCGGCATTCTGGTGGGCCAGGCCCCGGTTATAAAGGGCCAGGGGGTGGTTCGACATCATGCCGAGAACCGCAGTGAAGTCCTCGATCGCAGCCGCATGGTCACCGAGTTTCGATTTTGCGAAACCGCGGTTGAACAGTGCCGATGCATAGCCCGCCTTCAGGGACAGCGCCTTGTCGTAGTCCCGGATTGCCTGTCGATATTTGCCCAGCTTGCGCTTGGCATAACCCCGGTTGTTATAGGCGGCGGCATAGTCGGGTTTCATGCGCAGGGCCACATCGTAGTTGGCGATCGCCGCCGCATGATTGCCAAGCATCCGGTAGACCAGGCCCCGGTTGTTGTAGGCCTCCGGAAAGTCGGGTTTCAGCCGGATAGCGATCGTGTATCTGAGCAGGGCGCCTTCATAGTCGCGCTCTTTTGCAAGGGTGAGGCCTCGATTGAAATAGGTGTTGGCAAACCGCCGCTGCAGCGGCGCCTTGATCAGCTGGAATTCCTCGCATGCGCTCTGGAAATCCCGTGTCTGGTCGAGAACGAAATCCACTTCGGGACCCTTGCCCCGTTTCCATGCGGAAACCTTGTGGCCGGTGATGGAATGAACGTAGTTGCGGGTTTCTCCCGGCAGCCCGCTTCGTCCGCGACGCCAGGCATCGACCCGGTCCTCGCCCGCATTGTAGGCGGCGGCCGCCAGCCCGAGGTTGCCATAGCCCCTGTTCAGATATCCGAGAAGCCTCGCCGAGGCCTCAATGGCCTCGACCGGCTGGAACGCATTTTCCAGTCCCCAGTTGGCCGCGGTGTAGGGCATGAACTGGGCGATGCCTTCCGCGCCGGCCGGACTGATCGCATTCGGATCAAACCGGCTTTCCTTCCAGATCAGCTTGGCAAGGAAACCCGGAGGCAGGTCCTGTTGCAGGGCGGCCGACCGGATGGTCGTGCACATCTGCCGCAGAAACGCGGCTTCATCGACGACGGTGTAAAAAGGCTTGGATTCCCGAAGGCGGGACGCGCCGCCGGCCAGCTGTGCCAGGGCCGGGGCCATGATGACCGCGGAGCCGGTCTCGCTTGCCCGGGTTCCGTGGCTCTGGAAAAGAAAAGTGGCAAGCGCCAAAACAGCGGCGCAAGCACGCCATGTACCGTTGAACATCGCCAGACCGTCGGGAGCGTTGGGCGTCTGAAAGGGTGCCCGGTCAGAATAGCCGCAACGGCAGTCCATCTCAACTGACGAGACCGCAGCCCGATGCTGGCCGCGGGGCAATTCGCGTTCAGGCCTGGAGGTCGCCAAGCGACGCCTGTATCGCTAATGCCCGACCGCCTTCGAAAAGACATTGATCACCACCACGCCGGCGATGATCAGGCCGAGGCCGATGACCGCCGGCAGATCCAGTGTCTGCCTGAAAACGAGCCAGGCGACCAACGTGATCAGGACGATGCCGGCGCCGGACCAGACCGCGTAAACGATACCGGTTGGCAGCACGCGGATCGGAAAGGACAGCAGCCAGAAGGAAATGGCATAGCCGACAACCGTGATCAGCGAGGGAACCAGTCTGGTGAAATTCTCCGTTTTCGCCAGCGCAGAGGTGGCGATCACCTCGGCGATGATGGCGGCCGCAAGAAGCAGGTAGGTGGCGGCGGGCGTGACAGGCATGAAGGGCTTTCCGGAGGTCGTTCGGCACTAAGCCTGATGAGCTCTGAACGGGGAGAGCCGAAAACACAAGCGTCATTTCGTGATGGCAAAGGGCGGTTGGAAACAGGCGTTTGATCTTGATTGCTTTTCCGGCTGAAGGCGGGCCGACCTGATGCCGAGTAGCAGACCGGTCGTCATGGTGCCTTGCCAGGCTGTGCAGCCCGCCGGCCAGACTGGGAAACGCAAACGAAATTCCGCTTTCGAGTTCGCGCGCCGACCTCAGAACTGATACCGGCTCTCCAGCAGCAGGCCGTAGCGGTGGTAGTTCTGGTCGAAGACGACCTTTTCGCCGGTAACGGCATAGCGCCGGTCGAAATTCGATTTCAGCCACCAGTAACGGCCGCCGACGCCCAGTTGCCAGTTCTGCGTCAAGTCGACATTCAGCATGGCATCGGCTTCAACGCCGTAACTCCAGTTGCTTTCCCAGTCACCGACCTTGTTGTAGTTCCAGGGCACTCCGGCGAGGTCGACCGACCAGCCAACCCGGCTGGCCAGATCACCTTCCGCTGTCAGCCCCATGCGCAGGGCGTGCCAGTCGCGGGACTGCTCGTACCTGCCGGAGCCGTAGGTCATTGACACGTCGTCGGACAGGTACTGGTAGCCGAGAAAGCCCTTCAGGCGGACATTGTTCCCGGCGAATTGCGCGAGCTGCCAGCCGCCGTCGACGACGACGTAGCTGAGCGTGGTTTCCTCCTTCTGGTCCATCTCGAAGCCCAGGTAGTTGGCGCTGCCGCTGACATTGCGGCCGAGACCGACATAGCCGCGCACGAAGGTGCCGGCCGTGACATCTTCCAGCGTTCCGACCAGCTCGGCCGTGTGGGAGGTGACGTCGTCGGTGGAGGAGAGGTCGAAGCCGGAGCCCTGGAAGCTGGAATTGTCCAAGTCCGAGCGGGACTTGCTGTACCAGTATCTGAGGCCGATGCTGCCGCGCAGGCCCGAGGTCTGGTAGAGAGCCGGGTCGTTGTAGAGATCAGCCGCAAGAGAGGGTGTCGCCAGGCAGGTGACCGCTGCCAGCGACAGGAAAAATCGTGTCATTACTGAAACACCGTTCGTTCGAAAAAGGACGCCGATTCGCGTTATTGGTGTGTCAGTCTAATGCCACTTATGGTTAACGAGGCGTGAAGGCACACCTGCAAAAACTGGAAGTGGAGAAAACCCGGCGCGGAAGCCGCACCGGGTTTGCAAACTGTCAAAAAGGCGGAATTCAGGGCGTGCCTCAGATCGGGTAACCCTGCGCCGGGTCCTCGATCGTGATCCAGCGCAATTCCGTGAACTCGCTGATGCCCGCCGCACCTCCGAAACGGCCATAGCCGCTGGCCTTGACGCCGCCGAAGGGCATCTGCGCCTCGTCGAACACGGTCGGGCCGTTGATGTGGCAGATGCCGGACTGGATCTGCGTGGCCACCTCCATGGCGCGGCGCGTGTCCTGGCCGAATATGGCCGCGGACAACCCATATTCCGTGTCGTTGGCAATCTCGATGGCATGGGCGGTGTCGCGGGCACGGATCATGGTGGTCACCGGGCCGAAGCTTTCCTCGCCATAGATGCGCATGTCGGGGGTGACGTGGTCGACGATGGTCGGCGCCATCACCGTGCCGACGTCTGGCACGCCGCCGCACAGAAGTTTCGCACCCTTTGCCAGGGCATCGTCGATCAGCAGGCGGACATGGTCGACCGTGTCCCGGTCGACCACGGAGCCGATGTGAACCTGGCTGTCGGGCGTGCCGACCGTGAGCGCACCGGCACTTGCCGCGAATTTTTCCGCGAAGGCGTCGGCGATCCCTGCATCGACAACGACCTTTTCCGTCGACATGCAGATCTGGCCCTGGTTCATGAAGGCGCCGAAGCGGGCGGCATTGACGGCACCGTCCAGATCCGCGTCGTCGAGCACCACGAGGGAAGCCTTGCCGCCGAGTTCCAGAAGGCACGGTTTCAGGTGCCGGGCGGCGCGTTCGGCGATGATCCTGCCGACCCGCGTGGAGCCGGTGAAGTTGATCCGCCGCGTCAGGGGATGGTCGATCAGGGCGTTGACCACCTCCGGCGCGTCCGCAGTCTCGTGGGTGAGAATGTTGAGCACACCTGCCGGCAGGCCGGCATCGGCCATGACGTCACCGAGCAACCGGTGCAGTCCGGGGCATTTTTCGGACGCCTTCATCACCACCGTGTTGCCGCAGGCGATCGGCAGGGCGAAGCAGCGGACCCCCAGGATCGTCGGCGCGTTCCACGGTGCCATCCCGACCAGCACGCCGACGGGCTGGCGCAGGGCCATGGAGAAGGAGCCCGGCTTGTCGGACGGAATGACCTCGCCCTTGATCTGCGTGGTCGACGCGGCCGCTTCCCGCAGGATCTTGGCGGCGAACATGTTGTTGAAACCGAGCCAGGGCGCGGTCGCGCCGGTTTCCTTCATGCCGACTTCGATGAATTGCGGCGTGCGTTCGTCCAGCAGGTCGGCGGCCTTGTTGAGGATCTTGCGTTTCTCGCTCGGGCCGGTTTTCGACCAGGTTGCGAAGGCGGCCTGCGCGGCGTTCACGGCCCGGTCGACATCAGTGGCCGTGGCTGCGGCGGCAAGGCTCGCGCGGTCGCCGGTCACCGGGTTCTTGCGCTCGAATACCGCGCTGGTGGCGGCCGCCCTGTCCTCGTTGTCAATGAAAAGGCCGTAATCCATGCCGGGTCTCCCTGAAAGGCTTTATGTCTCGTCCTTGCCCGTGAACAGGGCGGAATAGACGAGGGTCTGGTTGGCGTGTTCACGCATGATCGATTCCGCCCTTTGCGGATCGCGCTTGGAAATGGCGTCGAAGATCAGCCGGTGCTGCATGTTGCCGAGGCGCAGGCGCATCAGGTCCCGGTCGGGCTTGTCGCCGCTGAAGACGACGGTGCCCAGCTTGACCATCGGCAGGGTTTCCATGCGGTCGAAGGCAAAGCCGATATAGTCGTTGCCGCATTGGCGCATGATCGTTTCGTGAAAGGCGACATTGCCGTCCTGGTAGCCGGCAACCTTGGCACCGGTGTCCGTGTCGGCTTCGAGGGCCGCGTCCATCGCGTCTATGACCTCGCGCAAGGTGGCTTCGACCGCGGGGCTCATGCCGGCCTTGGCAAGCGTGCCGGCCGCGAGACCCTCCAGCACCCCGCGCACTTCGTAGGCATGCTTGATGTCGCCCAGATTGAATTCCTGGACGGTGAAGCCGCGGCCGTCCCGCTTCTTGATCAGACCTTCCACTTCAAGGGCGCGCAGGGCAAGCCGCGCCGGAGTGCGCGACACGTCGAACATGTCGGCGACGCTGACCTCGCTGATCTTGGAGCCGGGCTCCAGTTCGCCGTCCATGATCATGCGATGCAGCACCGCGAGCACGCGCTTGTCGGACGGGGCCGCCTCGTTTGTCTTAGCTGTCATTTCGGTCGCCATTTTGGATCCACAAATCGTCAAGGGCATCGAACCTACCACACGTGCTTTTTCATTTATGTATCCAAAAATTCTGAAAAGTCATCATTTTATTTCCAAAAACAGAGATCTGAATTCAATATGTTGCCAAACTTAAAAATTATGGATACAAAGTTGAGGCGTTCGTCACAGATTGTGCGAAGCGCGACTGGGAGGATTTCTGATGCTTAAACTGACGTTTGGAGCAACGGCGCTCGCGACCGTGCTGCTCGCCTCGACCGCCTTTGCCGCCGACCCGATCAAGATCGGACGGGTGGTGCACATGACCGGCCCGGGCGTCGGCGGCGATGCCACAAGCCACACGCCCAACGTGGAGCTGTGGGTGAAGCAGGTGAATGAGCGCGGCGGCCTCAAGGTCGGCGACGAAATGCGTCTCATCGAGATGGTCGAATATGACGACAAGACCAACCCGGCAGAGACCATCAAGGCGGTGCAGCGCCTGGCGACACAGGACGAGGTCGACTTCATGCTGTCGCCATGGGGGACGGGATTCAATGCGGCGGCCGCACCGATCTTCGCCAAATACGGGTTCCCGCAGATCTCGGTGACCAACATCACCGACGAGATCCCGGAGCTCTCCGAGCGCTTTCCCGGCATGTTCTTCACGCTCGGCAGCACCACGGGTTTCGTCGAGGGGCTGCGCGACACGCTGAACACGCTGCGGGACAGCGGCGCGATCGGCAACAAGGTCGCCATGGTCAATGTCGCCGACAGCTTCGGCATCGAACTGGCGGCCGTTGCGCGGGAGCTGCTGCCCGCAGCCGGCTACGAGATCGTCTTCGACAAATCCTATCCGCTCGGCACCGCGGACCTGTCTCCGGTGGTCAAGGGCGCCAAGGCGGCGGAACCCGATGCCTTCATCGCGTTTTCCTATCCGCCCGACACGTTCGCGCTGACCGAGCAGGCGATCATCGAGGACCTTGATGTCGGCGCCTTCTACACCGCCGTTGCCACGGCTTTCCCGGCCTATGCCGGCAAGTTCGGCTCCAAGATCGAGGGCAATCTCGGCGCAGGTGGCGTCAATCTCGATCAGGAGGCCATGAAAGCCTATCGGGCGGCCTTCACGGAGCTGCATGACGGACCGCCGGAATACTGGGCGGCAGCCACCTATTACGCGGGTCTGCAGGTTCTGGAACAGGCGATCGAGGGAGCCGGTACCACCGACAAGCAGGCCGTGACCGACTACATCAAGGCGAACGAATTCGACACCGCCATCGGCACGATCAGCTTTGACGAGCACAACGAGTCCAAGAACTACTGGACCGTGGGCCAGTGGCGCGACGGAGCCTTCAACGCGGTCGCGGGCGTTGGCGTTCCGGTCGGCATGGAGCCGGTCGCCAAGGACGGCTGGAACTGATCCGGCCAGCAACTTGCGGGCCGGTCGGCGCCGGCCCGTTTCTTCTGTCGTGACGCTGAAGAAGAAAGAACGGAAAATGCGCAGTCGACTGCAGTGTCACCCCGGCCAAGCGCAGCGCGAGCCGGGGCCTGCTCTCCGACCTGTGCAGAAAAGCGGGCGCAATTTCTTCAGGGCATGTCACTTGTTCCAATACTCTGGAAACGAGTGGGCCCCGGGTCTCGCGTTGCTCGCCCGGGGTGACACCGAGGGCTGTGGCCAGGACACTGTCGATTTTGGAGAACAAAAGCTATGGGCAGCAAGACCCTTATGCGGGTGACGTGGGAGCCTGAATGGATATCCTGATTTCCGGTCTGCTTCTGGGCGGGACCTATGCCCTGATCGCCATGGGGCTGACACTTCAATACGGCGTTGCCCGCATCATGAACCTGGCCAATGGCGAAGTGCTGGTCATGGGCGCTCTGGCATCCTTTCTCGTCTACACCTCGCTCGCGGTCAGTCCGCTCGTCACGGTGCTCGTGATCGCGCCGCTGGCCTTTGCGCTCAGCTGGCTGGTCTATCGGGTGCTGCTGCTGCCCCTGGTTCGGCGGGCCAAAAACCAGGGGCAGCTGGAAGTGGATTCGATCCTGGCGACCTTCGGCATGGGTTTTTTCCTCGTCGGCGTCATGGTGTTCATCTACCCGGAACTGTTCGCCTATTCCTATCTGGCGGTGCCGGTTGACCTTGCCGGAACGACCGTGGCGGCCAACCGGCTCGTCGCCTTTGCCGGCGCGGTCGTGATCGGCCTGGCACTTTACGTCTGGCTCAACAGGAGCCGCGCGGGGATGGCGGTCAGGGCCGTTGCGGTCAGTCCGCTGGCGGCCGGACTGGTCGGGATCAACGTGGAACGGATCAGCGCCCTTGCCTTCGCCATCGGCGGCATGATCACCGCCATGGGCGGCGTGCTGATCTCCACCTTCATCACGCTCGACCCGTCCTTCGGCGTCATCTTCACCATGAAGGCGCTGATCATCGTGATCATGGGCGGTGTCGGCGACATTCGCGGCGCCATCGTCGCTGCGCTCATCCTGGGTATTGTCGAGACCGCCGTCGCGACGCTGATCGACCCGGGCCTGACGCTGGCCGCGGCCTACACCATTTTCCTGCTTGTGCTTCTGTTCCGGCCCGAGGGCTTGTTTGGCCGGAGGCCCGCATGACCGCAATAGCCCTTCGCCCGCTCCTTGTCTCCGGGAGCCTCCTGGTGCTGGCCGCCTTCGTGCCGGTGATTGCCGACGGCTACTGGCTGTCCATTGCCGTCACCGTCCTGATGTATGCCGCGCTGTCGACGTCCTGGGCGCTGTTTTCCGGCCCGACCCACTATATCGCCTTGTCGACGGGCGCCTTTTTCGGCGTCGGCGGCTACCTGGTCGGCCTCGGCATGAGCGACTATGACCAGAGCTTCTGGGCAATGGCGGCCCTCGCACCGTTTGTCGCGACCGCCCTGGCCGCCCTGATCGGCTGGGCGACGCTGCGCCTGTCCGGCGTCTATTTCGTCATCTTCACCCTGGGTCTGGCGGAAATGATCCGCAACCTGATCAGCTGGGTCCAGAACAACTTCCTCGGCAGCCGCGGGCTCTATGTCCTGACCGACCTGGACGAACGCCACATCTACTGGATGCTCCTGGCGATCACGGCCGCGGTCTTTTGTTTCGGCTGGTGGCTCGGGCGCTCCCGGCTGGGATTTGCCCTGCGCATTCTCGGCAATGACGAGGAGGTTGCCCGCCATGTCGGCATCAACACGGCACGCACCAAGATCGTGATGTTCATGACCACCGGATTTGTCGCTGCCCTGGTCGGTGCCGTGGTCGCGCCGCGCTACTACTACATCGAGCCGAACGTGGTGTTCTCGCCCGAACTCAGCTTCATCGTCGTCATCATGGCCCTGCTTGGCGGCACCCGCCGGCTTTATGGTCCGCTGCTCGGTGTCATCCCGTTCACGCTGCTTTGGGAAGTGATCTCGGTCTCCTTCCCGAATGCCACCACAATGGTGCTCGGCCTGACCTTCCTGCTGATCGTCTACGGCATTCCCAACGGCATCACCGGCCTTCTATCCGGCCTCGCCGCATGGAGGCGCGCATGACCCCGGGCGATCCGATCCTTCATGTCGACAATGTCAGCAAGCGTTTCGGCGGCCTCGTCGCCGTCAACAAGGTCAGTTTCGAGGTGCGCGAACATGAGGTCATGGGCCTGATCGGTCCGAACGGTTCGGGCAAGTCGACCACCATGAACATGATCTCCGGCGCGTTGAAGGCGACCTCCGGTTCGATCACGCTGAAGGGGCATGACCTGACCCGGGCCAGAACCTTTGAAAACGCACGCTTCGGGGTCTCCCGCACCTTCCAGCTCGTTCGTATTCTGCCGGAGCTTTCGGTGCTGGAGAATGTCATCGCCGGTGCGGTCTTCGGCCACAAGCGCCGCTGGGGCGGGGAGGCTGAAAGCTTTGCCGCCGGTCTGCTGGAGCGGGTCGGCCTGTCGGAACGCATCGATGTAAGCGTCGGTTCGCTGACCTATATCGACCAGAAACGGCTCGAACTGGCCCGGGCGCTGGCAGGCGAACCGAGCGTCCTGCTGCTGGATGAATGGCTTGCCGGGCTCAATCCGTCCGAGCTGAAGGTCGGCATCGACCTGATTGCCAGTCTCAGGCAGGAAGGCTGCACCATCATTCTGGTCGAACACGTCATGGACGCCATCCGTTCGCTCTGCGACCGCTGCCTGGTGATCAATTCCGGCTCCAAGATTGCGGAAGGCACGCCCGCGGACGTCCTGTCGGATCCGGAAGTCATCCGCGCCTACCTGGGAGAGGACTGATGCTGGAGATCAGGGACCTGACGGTGTCCTACGGCCTGCACAAGGCCTTGCAGGGCGTCAGCCTGACGGCAGACAAGGGGGAGGTCGTCGTCATCCTGGGTGCCAATGGCGCGGGCAAGAGCTCGCTCCTGAAGGCCGTGGCGGGGATCAGCGAAGGGGCCGTTACCGGCGGCGTGACGCTGGCCGGCACGTCCCTGCTCTCCCTTGGGCCGGACCGGATTGTCGAAGGGGGGATCGCCTTCGTTCCGGAAGGCCGCGGCATCTTTGCCGATCTCAGTGTCTGGGAAAACCTGCTGCTGGGCGCCTATCCGGAGCGGGCACGGGCGCGCCAGAAGGAAAACCTGGAGCAGGTGATCGCCCTGTTCCCGAAGCTGGCGCAACGGCGCAGCCAGACGGTGCGCACGATGTCGGGCGGCGAGCAGCAGATGGTGGCGATCGGCAGGGCGATGATGTCGAATCCCGACATCCTGATGCTGGACGAACCCTCCCTTGGCCTGTCGCCGCTGCTCTGCCGGGAACTGTTCGGCAACCTGTCGCGGATCCGCCAGACCGGCATCGGCGTGCTCCTGGTCGAACAGAACGCCAAACAGAGCCTTGCCATGGCCGACCGGGGCTACCTGATAGAGAACGGACGGATCACCGGCGAGGGACCGGCGGACACGCTGCTGAACGACCCGGCGGTCCAGAAGGCCTATCTGGGGGCAGGGTAGGCTCGTGTGCCGGTTACGCTATACTTCACCTTGACCTTCCGGTGGCCGGAGGGTCTATCCGCGGAAACAGGTGAACCCCAACAGAGTGGTCAGGGCCATGCAGGACTCGGAAGTCAATCCAGAAGAAGCCGCCTCGCAGGACAAGGTCACGGATCCGGTCTGCGGCATGTCCGTCACCCTCGGCAAGGGCAAGCCGTCGCTGACCTACAAGGGCCGGGACTACCACTTCTGCAGCTCGAAATGTCACGACAAGTTCGAGGCCGACCCCTTTTTCTTCCTGTCCGGAAACAACAGGAAGCAGAAGGAACTGGAAGCGGAAAAGGCGGCGGGAGGTACGCTCTACACCTGCCCGATGCATCCGGAAATCGTCCAGGAAGGCCCGGGAAGCTGCCCGATCTGCGGCATGGCCCTAGAACCGGTGAGCGGAGTGTCCGACGAGCCCAATCACGAGCTGATCGATTTTACCCGCCGGCTCTGGGTCAGTGCGCTGGCCGCGATCCCGCTCCTGATCCTCACCATGGGGCCGATGCTGGGCGTGCCGATCCGCAGCTGGATCGGCGAAGGCGTGGCGGTCTATCTGGAGGCGATCCTTGCGACACCCGTGGTGTTGTGGGCCGCGCTGCCGTTCTTCCAGCGCGGCTGGACCTCACTGGTCACGCGCAAGCTCAACATGTGGACGCTGATCATGATCGGTGTCGGCACCGCCTATCTCTATTCCATGGTGGCCGCCTTCCTGCCGTTCCTGTTTCCGGACACCCTCAAGAGCGAAACCGGGCACATGCCGGTCTATTTCGAGGCTGCGGTGGTGATCATCGCACTGGTCTTTGTCGGCCAGGTGCTCGAACTGAGGGCACGTGAGCGCACCGGCGATGCCATCCGCGCGCTTCTGGACCTGTCCCCGAAAACCGCGAGACGGATCACGCCGGACGGCGACGAATACGATGCGCCGCTGGAGAACATTCTCGCCGGAGACCTGTTGCGCGTGCGGCCGGGTGAAGCGGTGCCGGTCGACGGTATCGTCACGGAAGGCGGATCCTCGGTCGACGAGAGCCTCGTCACCGGCGAGCCGGTGCCGGTTGAGAAAAATCCGGGTGACAAGGTCACCGGCGGCACGCTCAACAAGACCGGGTCCTTCGTGATGGAGGCGGAATTGGTGGGCGCCGACACCATGCTGTCGAAGATCGTCGACATGGTCGCCTCGGCGCAACGTTCGCGGGCTCCGATCCAGGGCCTTGCCGACAGGGTCGCCAGCTATTTCGTGCCGACCGTTGTCGGCATCGCCATCCTGGCCTTCATCGTCTGGCTGCTGGTCGGGCCGAGCCCGGCGCTGGTCCACGGCATCATCGCGGCCGTTTCCGTGCTGATCATCGCCTGTCCCTGCGCGCTCGGCCTGGCAACGCCCATGTCGATCATGACGGCAACCGGCCGCGGCGCCCAGGCCGGTGTTCTGGTCAAGACGGCGGAGGCGCTGGAACGCCTTGCCGCCGTCGACACCATTGTGGTCGACAAGACCGGAACGCTCACCGAAGGCAAACCGGCCGTGAGCGAGATCGTTGCGGCGAAGGATGTCTCCGAGGATGAGCTGCTCAGGTTTGCCGGTGCCCTCGAAAAAGGGTCGGAACACCCGCTTGCCGAATCCATCCTGGCGGAAGTGCAAAATCACGCTCTCGCCCTGCCGGACGCAACGGACTTTGAGGCGGTCACCGGCAAGGGAGTGAAGGCGACCGTCGATGGCACGGAGGTCCTGTTCGGCAATGCCGGTTTCGCCGCTGACAGCGGCACCGATCTGTCGGCGCTCGAGGACCGGGCCGGGGAGCTGGCCGAACTCGGCAAGACGGTGATGTATCTGGTGCGCAAGTCCGGTGGCACCGCAAAGGCGATGGGACTGATCGCTGTCGCCGATCCGGTGAAGCCGAATGCCAAGGCCGCCATCGGGGCTCTGCACGAGGACGGCATCCGGATCGTGATGGCCACCGGCGATGCGCCGCGCACGGCCGAAGCCGTTGCCAAGGCGCTCGGCATTGACGAGGTGCGTGCAGGTGTCCTGCCGGAAGGCAAGAAGCAGCTCATCGAGGGTCTCAAGAGCAAGGACCGGATTGTTGCCATGGCCGGCGACGGTGTCAACGATGCGCCGGCGCTGGCCGCCGCGGATGTCGGTCTTGCCATGGGCACCGGGGCGGATGTTGCCGTGGAAAGCGCGGGCCTGACCCTGTTGAAGGGCGATCTGGAAGGCATTTTGCGCGCCCGCACGCTGGCCCGTGAGACCGTGCGCAACATCCGGCAGAACCTGTTCTTCGCCTTCATCTACAACGCCGTCGGCGTGCCCGTCGCGGCGGGCATTCTCTATCCCGTGTTCGGCATTCTGCTGTCGCCGATGCTGGCCGCCGCGGCGATGAGCCTGTCGTCGGTGTCGGTGATCGGCAACGCCCTTCGCCTGCGCACTCTCAAGCTGGAGCGGAGCCCGAAATGAACATCGGCGCAGGCTTCGCAAAAGCCGGGGGACCGGTCTGATGAGGCGGACTTTCCTGATCGTTTCCGCGGTGTTGTCGCTGATCGTGCTCGGAGCCCTTGTCTGGGGCTGGTTGACAGAAGACGGCCCCTCTTCGGCACAGGTGGGAGTGGCACTCGTGGCCATGACCGTACTGGACCTGACCTGACCTGACCCGCCCTCAGAGGCGAAACGCTGTTCCGCGAGAATTGTTCTGCCTGTCACGGAGAGAACGCCGCCGGGCGTGAAAAGCTCGGCCCTCCGTTGGTGCACAGGATTTACGAGCCGGGCCATCACGGCGACGGCGCCTTCTTCCTGGCTGTGCAGCAGGGCGTCAGGGCGCATCACTGGCCGTTCGGCAACATGCCGCCGGTCGCTGGTGTGCCTCACAATGACGTTGAAAACATCATCGTCTATGTGCGTAGATTGCAGCAGGCCAACGGCATCAATTGACGGAGAGGATTGGACATGCGGATCGGACGGACCGGACTTGTCGTATTGACTGGAATTTTTGTTGCAGGCGCCGCGTGGGCGCAAGAAGGTGCGACCGGTGTCGTCAAGGAACGCATGGACGCCATGTCGGACATTGGCGATCAGATGAAGATCATCGGCAAGATGATGAAATCCGGCCCCTATGACACCGCCACCCTTGCCACCGCGAGCGGCAACATAGCCGGACACGCCGGTCCGGCGCTGCTCAAGCTGTTTCCGGAAGGCAGCATTCAGGAGACAAGCGATGCCAAGCAGGAAATCTGGACCGACTGGCCGAAATTCCAGGCCCTTGCCGGTGATCTCGAGGCATCGGCCCAGGCGCTGAAAGACCTTGCCGAGGACGGCGCGGGCAAGGAACTGACGTCCGCGGCCTTCGGCACGCTCGCCGGGACCTGCAAGAGCTGCCACGAGACCTTCCGGGTCAAGAAGTAGGCCGCCCTCGGTTCAATGGCGCTGGCGGAGACGATCCGTCGGTGCCGTTGACCTGCATTTAAGCATCACGTGATCCAACTTTAATCGGACACGCTCTAGGCGCTTGCCACATGCGGCGGCATGTTCTACCTCACGGTCAACCTGAACGATTTTGTGCTGAATGCGCCGGTCCGGCCAGAGGAGACCAAACGACATGACCATCCGCTATCACAAGGGTGACCTGCCCGATCTCTCAAATTACACGGCGGCGCAGGCGGTGGCGGTGGATTCCGAGACATTGGGCCTCAATCCGCACCGGGACCGCTTGTGCGTTGTGCAGCTGTCGCCGGGGGATGGTTCCGCGGACGTGATCCAGATCTCGAAAGGACAGACCGATGCCCCGAACCTCCGGACCTTGTTCACGGACCCGTCGAAACCCAAGATTTTTCACTTTGCCAGGTTTGATGTTGCCGTGCTCCGGCACTATCTGAACATCCAGGTCACGCCGGTCTGGTGCACCAAGATCGCTTCCAAGCTGGTGCGCACCTATACGGACCGGCACGGATTGAAGGATATCACAAGGGAGCTGCTCGGCGTCGAGCTGTCCAAGCAGCAGCAGAGTTCGGACTGGGCGGCGGAGGCCCTGAGTGATGCTCAGCTGGCGTATGCGGCCTCGGATGTGCTGCATTTGCATGCTTTGAAGGAAAAACTGGAATTCATGCTGGACCGGGAAGACCGCGGCCAAATTGCCCGGGCCTGTTTCGAGTTTCTTCCCGTTCGGGCCGAACTCGACCTCAAGGGCTGGGAAGAAACGGACATCTTCGCCCATTCGTAACCGGTTGCGGACCGGATATTTCGCTGCTCGAGCCACGCAGTTTCGGAGACCTTGTTGAGCGCTGTCACAGACCTTTCCGGAGGAGCTTCCCTCAAGCGGCCCCTCAGCCGGGCGCAAAGGACGGCGCGCCGCCACAGCATCGCCGTGCATGTTTTGCGCTGGCTGCTTCCCGGTGCCGGCCTTCTGATACTCGCGGGCATGATCGGGCTGGTGGTCCTGTTCAACATCCTGAGCGGGTTCGGCGCGACCAACATGATGCTGACCAGCGAGGGTCTGGTCATGGACCAGCCGGAACTGTCGGGCCATGACGGAGAGCGCTCCTACAAGGTGACGGCCACCCGGGCCATTCAGAGGCTCAGCGATCCGCGCATTATCGATCTGGAGACGATCCGGGCCAATATCGTGCTCAGCAAGGACCAGAGTGCCCAGATCATCGCGCTGAAGGGGACCTACAACAACGCTGTCGAAACCCTCAGGCTTTATGAAGGTATCCAGCTGGAGTGGAGTGAAGGCTACACTGTGGATCTGGCCGAGGTGCAAATCGATCTCAACAACGGCGCGCTGTCGACATCGGAGCCCGTCTCCATCCGGTCGGAACAGGGCCATGTTGTGTCCGGCAAACTCGATTATGATCAGGCCAAGGGAATCGTCCGTTTTTCAGATGGCATAAAGATGACGCTCAACCCGGCTTCGCAAGGACAATAGGCAATGACATTTTTCAAACGCTTGATGATCGCGTCCGCAGCGGTCCTGATTGCCGGGACCGCACAGGCGCAGACTTTTTCCGACGCTTTTGCAGGCTTCGGTGCGAATGATGGTGATCCGATCGACATCGAGGCCAGCGAGCTTCGCGTCGAGGACAACAACAACACCGCGACATTTGTCGGCGATGTGGTGGTGACCCAGGGCGAGACCAGCCTGAAGACCCAGCGCCTCAAGGTGTTCTATATCGGATCGGGGTCGGAGCAGGCACAGGAAAGCGCGGTTCAGCAGCGGATTTCGCGTCTGGAAGCGGCCGGCGGGGTCTTTATTACCTCCAAGGACCAGACCGCGCGTGGCGATGCGGCCAGTTTCGACATGACCCGTGAGGTCATGGTGATGACCGGCAAGGAGGTCGTCTTGAGCCAGGGACCCAACGTGGTGGTGGGCAAGAAGCTCACCGTGAACCTGAAAACCGGCCAGGCCAACCTGACAGCCGGGGGCGGCAACGTGTCTGGCCAGGGCAATGGCGGTGGCCGCGTGAAAGTGCGCATCCAGCCCAACAGCGTTCAGGAAGGCAATTAAGTTCGGTTGGTTTATTATTGATTGCGGAGCCGACTCGACAGCCGGGCCTGCAGACCTTATGTGAAGCCGCGGCAACCAATGCATGGACAGCGCATCAGTGAATAGAATTCCACCGGACGATAGTGGCCTGCAAGGGGGCATCCCAGGTTCCGCCCCGGAGGCGGAAGACCTGAGCCAGGCGCTGGTCGTTGATGGGATCGGCAAGACTTACGGCCGCCGTCAGGTGGTCAAATATGTCAGCCTGTCCGTGAAACCCGGAGAGGCGGTCGGCCTGCTCGGTCCGAACGGTGCCGGGAAAACCACCACGTTCTACATGATCACCGGGTTGATCCGTCCGGACCAGGGGCAGATTTCCCTCGAAGGCTTCAACATCACCCGGATGCCCATGTATCGCAGGGCGCGCCTGGGGATCGGCTATCTGCCACAGGAAGCGTCGATTTTCCGCGGCCTTACCGTGGAGGAAAACATCCGGGCCGTGCTGGAGGTGATCGAGCCGGACCGGCACAAGCGCCGCGAAGAACTCGATTCGCTGCTGGCGGAATTCGGGCTGACCCATTTGCGCAGGTCGCCGAGCATCGCGCTGTCCGGCGGTGAACGCCGCCGGGTGGAAATCGCGCGGGCCCTGGCCAGCCGTCCTTCCTTCATGCTGCTCGACGAACCCTTTGCCGGGATCGATCCGATCGCTGTCGGCGACATCCAGCAGCTGGTGCGTCACCTGACGCAGCGCGGTATCGGCGTGCTCATCACCGATCACAATGTGCGCGAAACCCTCGGCCTGATCGACCGGGCCTACATTATCGCCGCCGGCGAGGTGCTCACCGAGGGGCTGCCCCAGGAAATCGTCACCAATCCGGACGTGCGCCGGCTTTATCTGGGTGAACAGTTTACGCTCTGATGACAGTTTGTCCGCTAGGCTATACACTCGGTTTGCAATAAAGAAGCAAGAAGCAGACCAAGTCGGTACAGCGGGCAACCAAGAGTCAGATGGCCATTTCAACAAAGCTGGAGATGCGGCAGAGCCAGTCACTGGTGATGACGCCGCAGTTGATGCAGGCGATCAAGCTTCTGCAGATGTCCAACCTTGACCTGGTCTCCTATGTCGAAGCCGAACTGGAACGCAATCCGCTCCTGGAAAAGGGCGAGGCCGGCGAGGCCGCGCCGGAGAGCGGTAGCGGCGCGGAAGGTCAGGCCGACACCTATGCCGAGGCGTCCGAACCGCAGGGCGGCAGCACGGACGAGCCTGGCTCCGGCGACTGGATGCAGAACGATCTGGAGACCGGGTCGGAAGCCATCGCCTCGCGCATGGACACGGATCTCGGAAATGTATTCCCGGACGAGCCCGGCGTCCCCGCCTCGCCTGATCCCGCCATATTGAAGGCTGGCGACAGCTACAAGAATGTTTCCAGCGGAGGCGGCTCCGAGGACTATAACCTGGAAGCCTTTGTCGCGGACGAAGCGTCCCTGGTGACCTCGCTGGAAGAGCAGATGCACCTGGCGCTGAACGACGAAGCCGACAAGCTGATAGCCGGTCATCTCATCAACTCCCTGGACGAGAATGGCTATCTCTATCTCGACCTCGAAGAGACGGCCGAGCTGCTCGGTGTCGGTCTCGACCGTTTGGAACGTGTGCTCGCCGTGCTTCAGACCTTCGAGCCCGCGGGTGTCTTCGCCCGCAATCTTGCCGAATGCCTGAAGCTGCAGCTGATCGACAAGAACCGGTACGACCCGGCCATGGAAGCGTTGATCGACAACATCGAATTGCTGGCCAAGCGGGATCTCGCCGGTCTCAGGAAGGTCTGTGCCGTCGACGAGGAGGATCTTGTCGAGATGATCGCCGAGATCCGCGCGCTGGATCCAAAGCCGGGCAGTGTCTTCGGGTCTTCCCTGGTCCAGCCGGTTGTCCCGGATGTGTTCGTCCGGCCCGCCAATGACGGCACCTGGGCCCTGGAACTGAATTCGGACACGCTGCCCAAGGTGCTCGTGAACCAGACGTATTTTGCCAAGGTCATCAAGACGGCGCGCAATGAAACCGAGAAGGAATACCTGACCGACTCCCTGCAGACGGCCAACTGGCTGGCCAAGAGCCTGGATCAGCGGGCCAGGACGATCCTCAAGGTCTCGACCGAGATCGTCCGGCAGCAGGACGGCTTTCTGACCTACGGCATCGCGCATCTCAGGCCCCTCAACCTGAAGACCGTCGCCGAAGCCATCGGCATGCACGAATCAACGGTCAGCCGGGTGACGTCGAACAAGTTCATGGCGACACCGCGGGGCATCTACGAGCTGAAATATTTCTTTTCCTCCGCCATTTCGGCGACGGTCGGCGGGGATGCCCATTCCGCCGAGTCGGTGCGGCACAAGATCAGGCAGCTGATCGATGCCGAGGACCCGAAGGCCATTCTGTCCGACGACACGATTGTCAAAATTATGAAGGATGAGGGGATCGACATTGCCCGCAGGACGGTCGCCAAATATCGCGAAGCCATGAAAATCGGCTCTTCCGTTCAGAGACGCCGCGAGAAAAACAGCAAACTGTAGTTACCTGGCGACTGCTTCCCGGGGCGGGCAGGCGCAACAATCGTAACGTTTCCGAGATTTCCACGGAAACAATACCATGAAACTACATGCTTTCTTCTGAACATTGTTGCGAGAATTCATATTCAATTGACTCTTTGATCCGGCGCAATTATAGGACCGCCCTCGTGGCGTAAACAGGGGATGGCGCTTCGGCGCTGACTGGTCCATTCTGTAGGCTTGAAACGTATCGCGTTTCAGCACCGGCGAACGCCGGTGACCCGTCGGTCAATAGAAAAAGAAGAGGTCCCCATGGCTTTGCGGATTTCGGGTAAGAACGTGGATGTGGGCGATGCAATGCGCGAACACATCACAGACCGAATCGAAGACGCGCTGGAAAAATATTTTACAGGCGGCTTCACAGGCCACGTCACGCTCAGCAGGGAGGGCACCGGCTTCAAGTCGGAATGCAGCCTGCACCTGGACACCGGAATTGTACTTCAAGTGTCCGCGCAGGATCAGGACCCGCGCAACAGCTTCGATCAGGCTGCTGACAAGATCGAGAAACGGTTACGGCGCTACAAGCGCAAGCTGAAGGACCATCACGGTCACAACGGCCACGAACGGGAGGCCATGGAGGCGGCATCTTACGTGCTTGCCTCGCCCGAGGAAGACGAGGAAGTGCCTGCGGATTTCAACCCGCTGGTGATTGCCGAGACTTCCGCGAAAGTCAAAACGATGACCGTCGGCATGGCGGTCATGGAGCTGGATCTGACTGAAGCGCCTGTCGTGATGTTCAAAAATGCGGCAAATGGCGGTGTCAATGTTGTTTATCGCCGGGCTGATGGCAATATTGGCTGGATAGACCCAGCCCTGGTGGCCAGCGAGGCCGCCGAATAGTGATGCGGACGGGACCGGCTTCCTTCGGGAAGCCGGCTTCCGAAACGAGTAGGCGAACTAATGGATCTTAGTGATCTTCTGGGTAAAGATGCAGTGATTGCCGGCCTGAAGGCCAAGAGCAAGAAACAGGCAATCCAGGAACTTTCCGCCAAGGCGGCAGAGCTGACCGGCCTTTCCGAGCGGGAAATCTTCGACACGCTTCTTCAGCGTGAGCGACTGGGCTCCACGGGTGTGGGCCACGGCATCGCAATCCCCCATGGCAAGCTGACACGACTGGACCGTCTCGTCGGCCTGTTTGCGAAACTGGACAAGCCGGTGGACTTTGATGCGCTCGATGATGAGCCTGTGGACCTGGTCTTTCTGCTGCTCGCGCCCGAAGGGGCCGGCGCCGATCACCTGAAGGCGCTTGCCAGGATCGCGCGCCAGCTGCGCGATGCGTCGGTCACCCAGGAAGTGCGTGCCTCGTCGGACACCCAGGAAATCTACGACCTCCTGACTCAGCCGCTGGCATCGTCCAACGCGGCTTGATCGGGTTCAATTTCCTAAATGCAAAAAGACCGGCCAGGGGCCGGTCTTTTTGCTTTTGTGTGTTGCGCCCTGTCGCTACGCCTCGGCTGGCTTGGCGTCGCCCTGAACCAGGTCCGGTTCGCCCGAGACGGCCGCGGGGCCCTTGGCGAGAGCGGGCAGGTGCAGGTCCAGCAATTCTTCAGGCGGCGCGGTTTCCTCGGGAATGCGCCACAGGGTCGAGCGGATGGCGATGTTGCCGAGTGTGCGCGTGGAGGTGGCAACCGCGATCAGGCCCGCCAGCAGCGGTCCGATGGCGACCGGGACGACCGGCCACACAAGGGCGATGTCCTGACCGGACAGCCAGGCCAGCCCAGCGAGGCCGAACAGGGTCTGCGGCCACAGTTTTTGCAGGGCCAACGGCACCGGCAGGCGCTGCACGCCCCTGGCCTGTGCGCCCCAACCGATTGTCTTGCCGAAGATCAGTCCGCCCATGAACAGTGTGTGAGCAACGGCCATGATCGGTGCCAGCATGGCGGCGTAGAGGATCTCGGCGCCGACGCTCACGAGCACACGCAGGGGGCCGCCAAAGGCCTTCCTCAGATCCTTGCGCGCCAGCACATCCGCCACGGTTGCCAGTTTCGGCGCGAACACCATTGTCAGCACGGTGAAGAACACGGCGGCTCCCGTGTCCGCCCTGTAGGGCATGTAATCGGTGACCATGCCGAGCACTGCTGCCCCGGTCATGAAACCGATCCAGGCGGGAGAGCCGAGGAACATCAGGATGGCCAGCACCAGCTGCGCGCGGCTGACGGGCTTCAGGCCGGGCATGCCGACGAGGCGGCGGTACTGCAGGTTGCCCTGGCACCAGCGCAGGTCACGGCGGATGAACTCCAGGAGATGCGGCGGATTGGCCTCGTAGCTGCCGGTTTCCAGCGGCAGCACGCGGACCTCATAACCCGCCCGGCGCATCAGCACCGCTTCCACCTGGTCGTGGGACAGGATTGTTCCCGAAAGGGGGCCCTTGCCCGGCAGTTCCGGCAGGCGGCAATGGTCCTTGAAAGGCTGGATCCTCAGGATGGCATTGTGTCCCCAGTAGGGACCGCAGTCTCCCTGCCACCAGGCGCTGCCGATCGTGTAGGAGCGCATGCCCAGGCGCATGCCGAACTGGAAAACCCGTGCAAAGGCGCTGTCGGTCGGCAGGCCGACCACCAGGCTCTGCAGGATGCCGATTTTCGGGTTGATTTCCATGCGCCGCACCAGGCCGGTGATCGCATCGGCGGACATGTAGCTGTCTGCATCGAGCACAAGCGCGAAGTCATGCTGGTCGCCCCAGCGGTCGCAGAAGTCCTCGACATTACCGGCCTTGAAGCCCTTGTTGTTGCTGCGGCGACGGTAGATCACCTCCATCTTGCCCGCGAATCGCTCCTGGAGCCGCGCCGCCATCTGCTGTTCCTGGAGGGCAATGTCGTCCATGTCGGTATCGCTGAGGACGTAAAGCGTGAAATGTCCGGCCTGCCCGGCGCGCACAAGGCGCGTGACCATGGAGCTCAGATTGGTCTCGAGGCTTTCGGCATCCTCGTTGCGGACACAGGAGAGCAATGCCGTCGAGCTGGTCAGCGGCCGTGCCGCATCGCCGTGATCGATCGGGCAGACCGCCGTCACCGGGTTCCGGGAAAACCGCATCACGAAAAGGCCGATCACCGCGTTCCAGAAACCGATGATGGTCCAGGGCAGCGTCACCAGGAAGCAGGCGAGAATGAACAGGTCGAGAGGCGTGTAACCGCCGGGCGACAGGGTCAGGGCCATCAGGGCGGCAAGCCCGGCAAAGCTGGTGGCGAGGAGGGTGGCGAAGAAAATGCGCCTGGTGGTCATGGCAGCGGTTGATCCTTTGAATACAGGCATGTCAAACACTCGAAACATTTTTTTGACTTTCAATCGCGGCGATCATCGCAATAGTGCGCATGTCAAAATGTCCTAAAATTGACAGACCCAGGGTTGATGACCGGAGAGGATAGAGCATGACCGCAGAAGCACCGGTGACGCGCGGCACAGGCGATGCACGGGCGCTGTGGTACACCGGACCTGGGCAATGCGGGCTTGAACCCGCGGCCCGCAGTCAATTGCAGCCCGGTGACGTTCTGGTGCAGACGCTTTTCAGCGGTATCAGCCGGGGCACCGAAGGACTCGTGTTGCGTGGAGAGGTTCCGATGAGCGAATGGCAGCGCATGCGAGCGCCCTTTCAGGCCGGCGACTTCCCCTTTCCGGTGAAATACGGTTACGCCAATGTCGGAAGGGTTCTTGACGGGAACCCCGCACTTGCCGGCCGCGTTGTATTTTCGCTCTATCCGCATCAAACCGTCTTTGCTCTCCCGTCAGACGCCTGTGTGCCGGTTCCGGACGGCGTCCCTGCCGAACGTGCTGTTCTGGCGGCGAATATGGAAACGGCACTTAACGCTTTATGGGACGGAAAACCATCACCTGGGGATCACATCTGCGTGGTTGGCGGTGGTGCCGTCGGCCTCCTGACCGCATACGTTGCCGGGCGGCTGCCTGGATCAAAAGTGACGCTGGTCGATACCAATCCGGGCCGGGCCGCCGTCGCGGAGGCTCTGGGGATCGGCTTTGCGCTTCCGGAGGCGGCACCGGTCGACCAGGATCTGGTCTTTCATGCCAGCGCGACCTCGGCCGGTCTTGCAACAGCCTTGAAATGTGCGGGGGACGGCACGTCCATCGTCGAGATGAGCTGGTATGGCGAGGCAGATGTTCAGGTGCCGCTGGGGGCGGATTTCCATTGCCGCCGTTTGAAGCTGGTCTCCAGCCAGGTCGGCACCATTCCCGCGGACCGGCAGGCGCGTTGGACCTACCGGCGGCGCCTGCAAACGGCGCTGTCGCTGCTGGAGGATCCCGCGCTCGACAGGCTGATCAGCCACCGGATCGATTTTGAAGACCTGCCGGAGCGTCTTCCCGAAGTGTTGAACAAGACGTCAGATGTTCTGGCGGCATTGGTTGTGTATGACCGCGACGCCGGCCAAGCAGCCTGAGACCACCCAAGAAAACAGATATTTCAGGACGAGAGATATGTTTGCAGTAGAAGTACGCGACCACGTGATGATTGCCCATTCCTTCAAGGGCGAGCTCTTCGGCCCGGCCCAGGCGCTGCACGGGGCGACGTTTGTCATCGACGCGGCCTTCCTGGCCGAGAGCCTCGATGCCAATGGCGTGGTGATCGACATCGGCCGTGCGCATGAAGCCCTGAAGGAAGTGCTGGAGCCGCTCAACTACAAGAACCTCGACGAGGTGCCGGAGTTTGCCGGCATCAACACCACGACCGAATTCCTGACCAGGCATGTCCACGACCACCTGGCAGGTGCCGCGCGCGACAACCGGCTCGGCCGGCCGGGGACAGAGCTCGCCTCCATCCGGGTGACGATTTCGGAATCCCACGTGGCACGGGCCTGGTACGAAGCAGCGATCTGATCCGGTGATGCCCACCGTCTTTTTTGCCTATCCCGGCGACCTGGAAACACCGACCGGCGGCTACGGCTATGACAGGCGCATTGTCTCCGGCCTGCGCGAACTTGGCTGGCAGGTGCGGCTTGTTCCGTTGGGCGACGGATTTCCCTATCCGGCGGCCGAAACGCTTCGCGGAGCGGCCGACAAGCTGGCCGCGCTGCCGGACGCTACGCTTGTTGTCGTGGACGGTCTGGCGTTCGGCGTTCTGGACAAGGCCGCAGCCACCGAGGCCGGCCGTCTTCGCCTGGTCGCCCTGGTCCATCATCCGCTTTGCCTGGAAAACGGACTTGATGAAGAGGGAGCTCAAGCGCTTCTGAAAAGCGAACGGGCGGCCCTGCGCCATGTCCGGCGTGTGATCGTCACCAGTCCGGCCACGGCGGCGCAGGTCCACGACCTGTTCGCGGTCCCGGAAGAACGGATCACGACGATCCTGCCGGGCACCGACAAGCCGGAGCCCTATGCGCGCCCGTCAAGCGACCTGGCAAGCGATGTGGTCAGGCTGCTCTCGGTCGGCACGATCGTACCGCGCAAGGGCTATGATCTCCTGTTTGACGCCCTGGCCGGTCTTGCCGGGCCGAACAGCGCAAACTGGCATCTGGACATCGTCGGCGGGAAGGACGCGGACCCGGCCTGCTACACGGCCCTGAAAAAGCAGATCGGCGCGCTCGGTCTGGATGGGCGGATCACGTTCCATGGTGCGGTCGCTCAGCAGCGCCTGCCCGGTTTTTACCGCGCGGCCCATGTCTTCGTCCTGGCCAGCCGCTACGAGGGCTACGGCATGGCCTATACCGAAGCGCTCGCCCATGGTCTGCCGGTGATCGGCAGCGGCGGTGGTGCTGTGCGGGACACCCTGCCGGAGGGGGCCGCGATCTATTGCGGTACCGAGGATGTGGCGGCCCTGCGCGCCGGGCTGGACCGCCTGATCGGTCACCCTGAAGAACGGGCGCGCTATGAAACCGCCGCGAGACAGGCGGCCGGGGCACTGCCGGACTGGACGGCTTCGTCGGTTCGCTTTGCTGAAACCTTGCGGGAGGTCGCACAATGAGCGGTTTTTCATCCGAGTGGCTCGCCCTGCGCGAACCTCTCGACCTGGACGCGCGCAATCGGGACGTGGAGGACGCCTTCGTCGGGGGCCTTCCGCCCGGCCCGGTACGGCTGCTCGATCTCGCCAGCGGCGCGGGATCGACCGTTGCCGCCCTCGCGCCGCGCCTGGACCGACAGGTCGACTGGCTGCTGACCGACTACGATCCCGCCCTCCTGGCGATCGCGCAGGATCGCCGGGGCGACCGGGTCGCGACCCGGCAGGTCGATCTGCAAGCAGATCTCGAGCGGCTTCGCTTCGAAGACGTGGATGCCGTGACGACCTCCGCCTTTCTGGATCTCGCGTCGGAGCCGTTCCTGCGACGTCTGGCGGAGCGTGTGGCGGCGGCAAGGAAACCGTTTCTTGCCAGCCTGACCTATGACGGACGCTCGAGCTTTGCGCCCGCGCACCCGATGGACGAGCGGCTTCTGGAGGGCTTGAACCGGCACCAGCGCACGGACAAGGGGTTCGGCCCGGCGCTCGGCCCGGACGCCGCCGCTCGGGCGCTGACCCTGTTCGAGGAGAAGGGTTTCAAGGTCCTGTCCGGTCCGTCCGATTGGGAGATAACGCCCGCTTCCGCCGATTTCCTGATGGAATTTCTCTCCGGCTGGCTGCGCGTCGGACGGGAGTTGAGCCTGCCCGAGGACGCATTGGCATCCTGGTGGCAGGACCGGCAGGCCAGGATCCGGGCCGGCGAACTCTCCATGATGGTCGGCCATATCGATTTTGTTGCGCTTCCCTAGCTCCTGCCCGTAGGATGGCAGGAGCGTTAGAGGAGAGGCGTGAATGGCGAATGCCGTCGAACGTTACAGCCTGATCGCGCGGTCGATCCACTGGCTGACTGCCCTGATGGTGCTGACCATGGTGCCGGCCGGCCTGGTCATGATCCGCATCGAGGGCGGCGCGCTGCAAAACCAGCTGTTCGACTTCCACCGCTCCGTCGGCATCGTGCTGATGCTCCTGACGGTGCTGCGGCTGGCCTACCGGCTGACGCACCCGCCGGCACCGCTGCCCGACAGCATGCCGCATTGGCAGAAACTTGCCGCCAAGGCGACGCATGTCTTTCTCTATGGCTTCCTGCTGGTCAATCCGTTCCTGGGATGGGTGGCCACGTCCGCCTATGGCGCAAAGATCTCGGTGTTCGGCCTCTACACGATGCCGGCTCTGATCGCCAAGGACAGGGCATTGTCGGAACAGCTGTTTCAGGTTCACCTGGCCCTGGGGTTGCTGTTTACGGCGGCCGTGCTGCTGCACATTGCCGCCGCGCTCTATCATGGCCTTGTTCGCCGCGACGGTGTTCTGAGCCGCATGATCTGATCTGTTCGAAACAAGCTGTTTCGACTTATGGTCAAATACATGTCCTGGCGATAGCAAGTGATTAACGAGAGATTAACTTAAAAAAGTTTAATCCTTTTCCTTTTGTAATTTTTTACCATGCCCTTTAAGTGCAGTTTATTCTTTTTTGCACTAAATGACGCTTCGGAACTCAGGCTCAGGTTCCCGGTGAACCGATAGACAATGGCAAGGACTATTATGAAACAGACCATTCGGACCCTCCTGGCAAAGCACGGCAATCTGCCTGTCGCCATTGAAGACGTTGCCGACGGCGCGGATCTGTATGACGCGGGCCTGTCTTCCTTCGCCTCCGTGCAGGTCATGCTGGCGCTCGAAGAAGAATTCGATATCGAGTTCCCGGAGCACCTCCTGAACCGCAAGTCGTTTTCTTCCGTCGACGAGATCGCGGCTGCCCTGACCGAAATCCTCGAAGAACAGGCCGCCTGATCCATGACCGCTGCAGCCAAGATTACTGCGCTGGCGCTGGCAGACCGTGCGAAACGGGCTGCCAAGGTCGCCGCCGAATTTGCCGATCAGGTCGATATTGAAGGACGCTTTCCTTCCGAGGGCATGGACGCCCTGAAATCCGAACGGCTGATGGGCATCATGATCCGTCCGGAACTGGGCGGCGAGGGCGCCAGCCTTACGGAGGTCGCGGATGTCTGCGCGATCCTGGGACAGGCCTGTGCAGCCACGGCGATGACCTATGCCATGCACCAGATCCAGATCGCCAGCCTGGCCGACTATGCCGTGGGCAGCGCCTGGCACGAGGCACTCCAGAAGCGGATCTGCGACGAGCAGCTGTTGATCGCCTCCGCGACCAGCGAGGCCGGTATCGGCGGCAACCTGCGCAATTCGCTCTGCGCGATCGAGGTTGACGGCGACACGGCCCGGCTCACCAAGGACGCCACCGTCATCTCCTACGGCGCGGACGCGGACGCCATCATGGTCACCTCCCGCCGCCATCCGGACGCGGCGCATTCGGACCAGGTCGCGACGATCTTCCTCAAGGACCAGTACACGCTCGAGCAGACCAGCAAGTGGGACACGCTCGGCATGCGCGGCACCTGTTCCGACGGTTACATCTTCAAGGCGGAAGCTCCGTCCGAGCAGATCCTGCCGCGGCCCTTCGCCGAAATCGCTGCCCAATCCATGCTGGCCGTCTCGCATCTGCTGTGGGGATCGCTGTGGTACGGCATTGCCGCGGACGCCGCGGCCCGGGCGCAGAGTTTCGTCAAGGCCGCCGCGCGCAAGTCGCCCGGCCAGGTGCCTCCCGGTGCGCTGCGCCTTGCAGAGGCATCCAGCCTGCTGCAGCTGGTCAAGGCCAATGTTGTCGCCGGCCTGAAGCAGTTCGAGGGCTGCAAGGGCGACAGCGACGCACTCAATGCCATGAGCTTTTCCGTTGCCATGAACAACGTCAAGATCGGCACCTCCCAGACCATCCTGGAAATCATCAACCACTGCATGCTGATCTGCGGGATCGCCGGATACAAGAACGGCACGCCGTTCAGTCTCGGCCGCCATCTGCGCGATGCCCATTCGGCGCAGCTGATGATCTCCAATGACCGGATCCTTGGCAACACGTCGACCATGCTGTTGGTCAACAAACAAGACACCAGTCTTTTGGGGTGATGATGGACGCGCAAGTCTCTTTTCTCGATCAGTTGTTCAATGAAGGCGTTTTGCATGACAGCGGCGTCGACGGGCTTTATGCCCGCAGCGGTGAATTTGAGGACGTCATTGCCCGTTTCGAGACATTCGCCCTGACCTACGGCCAGGACGAGATTTCCGAAGCCATGGTGTTCCCGCCGGGCATGACCATGCAGGATTTCGAGACCAGCGGCTACATGAAGAGCTTTCCGCAGCTCGCCGGCACCGTTCATGCCTTTTGCGGCAATGACCACGACCACATGGGCCTGCTGCAATGCATGGCGGCAGGCGACGACTGGTCCGAACACCAGAAGCCGACACAGGTGGCCCTGACGCCCGCGGCCTGCTACCCGCTCTATCCGATCCTGTCCCGGCGCGGACCGCTTGCCGAGGACGGCGCCTATGTCGCCCTGCAGTCCTACTGCTTCCGGCACGAGCCCTCCAAGGACCCGGCCCGGATGCAGATGTTCCGCCAACGCGAATATGTCCGTGTCGGTTCGGCCGAGCAGACCATGGCATTCCGGGAAACCTGGAAGGAACGCGGCCAGGACATGATGAAGCGCCTCGAGCTGCCGCATCACGTCGATGTCGCCAATGATCCGTTCTTCGGCCGCGCCGGCAAGATCATGGCGTCCGGCCAGCGCGAGCAGGAACTGAAATTCGAGATGCTGGTGCCGATCACCTCGGAAGAAAACCCGACCGCCTGCATGAGCTTCAACTATCACATGGACAATTTCGGCAAGGCCTGGGACATCCGCCAGGCCGACGGCGAGCCGGCCCACACCGCCTGCGTCGGCTTCGGCCTGGAGCGTCTGGCGCTGGCCCTGTTCCGGCACCATGGCTTTGATACCGCCAAGTGGCCTGCGGGCGTGCGCTCGGCGCTCTGGCCTTGAGGGAACACGCTTGATGAGCGAAGCCGTCTTCGATCGCCTCAGCGCGGCGACCTATCAGCGCAGCCCGCTCCATGCCCAGGAGCGGGACTGGCCGGAAACCAACTGCTATCTCGATGTCTGGATTGAGCTGCTGCCTTCACTCGGCCTGCCGCCGGAAGCCTGTCTCGCCTATTCGGTGACCCAGGATTTCGAGGGTGACCAGTTCACCTTCTTCAAGGTGCCGCTCGAGGACCTGGAAGCGCTCTACGGGCTCAAGGTCACGGAACTCGCGATCTATGACAAGGTCGAGACCCATGTCCGGCAGCAGATCGAGCGTGGCCGCATCTCGCTGGTGGAGGTCGACAGCTACTTCCTGCCGGACACGCACGGCGTCGGCTATCACGAGGCCCACGGCAAGACCACGATCGCGGTCAACCGGATGGATCTCGAGGCGCGGACCCTGGAGTATTTCCACGGTCTCGGTCTGCATCGCCTGGAGGGCGACGATTTCGACGGAGTGTTCCAGCGCGGAGACCATGCCAAGGCGGTCCCGTTCCTGCCCTATACCGAATTCGTGAAGTTTCCGGAGGTCCTGCCGTCGCCGGAGCATGTCCTGTCGGTCTCGGAAGACTTGCTGCGCCACCACCTGAAACGCCGGCCCGCCGACAATCCGGTGGCTGCCTTTGCACGCGTGTTTCCGGCCCAGGTGGAAAAGGTGTCCGAACGCGAGTTCGATTTCTTCCATCTCTATGCTTTCAACACGTTGCGCCAGCTCGGTGCAAATTTCGAACTTTTCTCGGCCTACCTGGCCTGGCTGGTGAACCAGGGTCGCCCGGAACTGGCCGACTGTGTCGATTTTGCCAAGACCATCTCGTCCACCTGCAAGATGGTTCAGTTCAAGCTGGCCCGCGCGGTGATGCGCAAGAAATTCCAGGGGCTGGACGAAGCCCTGGTGCCGGCCGCCGATGCCTGGGACAGGCTGATGGAACAGCTTGACCGGCACTACACAGAAACGCAGGACGCCCGTTTTACGCCCGTCGTCAGCGCCGCCGGGGCCTGATCTGAATTTGCAAAGGTAAAAACGGACGCTTCACCCAAGGCGTCATCCTGAGGAGGACCTTCAGGTCCGTCTCGAAGGATGGGCCACTCGCCAGGGGGCTTGCTGCGGATCCTTCGAGACGGGCTTTCAGCCCTCCTCAGGATGACGGCATGGGGTGGGCCTGGTCTGTCGGGAAATTGGATTGAACGCCAGGCAAAGGACAAGGGGTTTCCTTGCCTGACCAGATTGAAAGGGTTCGGATGATCGATTTGTCCGGAATAAACTGGACACTGTCAGTAACCGAAGCAGGCGCTTTCGGCTCGCCCCTGGTCACGGGTCATCAATGGGACATCGTGCCCGCCAGCGTGCCGGGCACCGTTGCCGGCGCCCTGGCGGCGGCCGGCCGCTACGACCCGGACGCACCTGCCCCGCTTCATGACAGGGATGTCTGGTACGAAGGCCGGTTCGACGCGGAACCGGGACCCTATCACCTGTGCTTCGACGGCCTTGCGACCATCGCGGAAGTCTATCTGAATGACGCCCTGGTCCTGGAGAGCGGGAACATGTTCCGCAGCCATGACGTTGCGGTCGAACTTCAGGGCAGCAATGTCCTGAAGATCTGTTTCCGCGCGCTGGAGCCTCATCTGGCTGCCAAGGGCCCCCGCGCCCGCTGGAAACCGCAGCTGGCCACTTCCCAGGGACTGCGGCTGGTGCGCACGACGCTGCTGGGCCACATGCCCGGCTGGTGCCCGGAGATCCATGCTGTCGGTCCCTACCGGGCGGTACGGATCGAGCCTGCGGGAGCGGTACGGATTGCCGGTCGGCATGTTCTCGCCGATCTGGCGCCGGATGGCAGTGCGTCTTTGACCGTCTCGCTCCGGCTTGAAAACACCGATGCCGTTCCCGTGCTTTCCTGCGCCGGGGCTTCAGTGGAGATGTCCCCTCAGGAGGACGGCTCCTTTGCCGCAACGCTGCGGCCGGACAATGTCACGCCCTGGATGCCGCATACCCACGGCACGCCCGCGCTTTACGAGATATCCGTGCGCGCCGGCGAAGAAACGTTTTCGCTCGGCAGGACGGGCTTCCGGCGTCTGGAGGCGGATCACGGCGACGACGGCAAGGGCTTCGGCCTGGAGGTCAACGGCGTCGCGGTCTTCTGCCGGGGCGCGGTCTGGACGAATGCCGATCTGCTGACCCTGTCGGGAGACGCCGACACCTATCGGCCCCTGCTCGAAGCCGCCCGCGACGCCGGCATGAACATGCTGCGCATCGGCGGCACCATGCTCTACGAAACCCGCGCCTTCTTCGAACTGTGCGATGAACTCGGCATTCTGGTCTGGCAGGACTTCCAGTTCGCCAATTACGACTACCCGGTCAAGGACGAAGCCTTTGTCGCGGAGGTCCGTGCCGAGGTCCGCGACCAGTTGTCGGTCTCCATGGGCTGCCCCTCGCTGGCGGTCCTTTGCGGCGGCAGCGAGATCTACCAGCAGGGCGCCATGATGGGGCTTCCCGAAGCGCGCTGGAAAGGGCCGCTTTGCGAGGAGATCCTTCCCGACCTTGCTTCGATCCTGCGGGTGGATGTGCCCTATGCGCCCAATTCGCCCTGCGGCGGCGTGCTGCCATTCTCGCCCAATGAGGGCATTGCCCACTATTACGGCGTCGGGGCCTATCTCAGGCCGCTGGAGGACGCCCGCCGGGCGGAGGTCCGCTTTGCCGGCGAGTGCCTGGCCTTTTCCAACATTCCCGATCAGCAAAGCCTCGACGAGGGCCTGCCGGTCAAGCCGGCGCATGATCCGCACTGGAAGGCGCGCGTGCCGCGCGACCGGGGCGCCGGCTGGGACTTCGAGGATGTGCGCGACCACTATCTGAACGCGCTTTACGGAATTGACCCCGCCACCCTGCGCTATGGCGATCCGGACCGCTATCTGGAACTCGGCCGGGCGGTGACCGGTGAGGTCATGGAACGGACCTTTGCCGAGTGGCGCAGACCGGGCTCGCCATGCCGGGGCGCCCTCGTGTGGACCTTCTCCGACCTGGCATTGGGCGCCGGATGGGGGCTGATCGACGCGGCGGGCCGGCCGAAACCGGCCTGGTACGCGCTCAAGCGCGCGTTCCGGCCGTTGCAGGTGGCCCTGACCGACGAGGGCACCAACGGGCTTGCCATTCACGCGGTCAACGACCGGCCGGAGGAAAAGGCGGTGACGCTCACGCTCGCCTGCCTGAAGGACGGCCAGGTGCCGGTCGTCTCCGGCGCCAAGGACCTGGTCCTGGCACCGCATAGCGGGCAGACCTTCAATGCGGTCGAGCTGATCGGCGCCTTTTTCGACGTCACCTATGCCTACCGCTTCGGACCGCTTTCCCATGATGTGACGATTGTACGCCTTCTGGATCCGGAGACCGGAGCGGTGCTGGCCGATGCCTGCCATTTTCCGGAAGGGCATGGGCAAAACAGGCATTTCGACGCGCCCGAGATCGAACTCCTGCCCGGCGGGGAGGACAGCTGGTGGCTGACCATTGAAGCAGCGCGTTTCCTGCAGTCGGTGTCGCTTCGGGTTCCGGGATACGTGCCGGAGGACAACTGGTTTCACCTGGCGCCCGGAGTTGCCAGGCGTGTGCTGCTGACAAAGGGCAGGACGGGTCCGGAAGCACCGAAACCGGCTGGAGTGCTGAAGGCGATCAACCTGGGAAGGCAAATCGGGTTCAAACATGACTGACTGCGAGCGACCGGGATACACGAGACGATGACCTTTCCGTCCACAACGCGGCATCGCGTGACGATGCAGATCAACACCTATCCGCTCGACTTGCCGCATTTCGAGGACACCCTGGCCCACAAGATGCGGACTTTCGGGGGGCAGGTGGACCGGACGATCGTGACGGTGGACGTGCGCCCGCCGCAATCGGGACGCTACAAGGGGGATCCGAAGGCCGATCGCTACATGCAGAGCCTGGAGACCTTCCGGGCGCTCTATCCCATTCTGGAAGACCGCTACGAGAACCTGTCCTTTCACGAGGTGGATTACAGCGCCGCGGAAAGGGACAGGGTGTCGAAATATTTCCTCGGCGCGCAGGAGATGCCGGACAAGGCCTGGGATGGTGGGCCGTTCTATTGTTATTTCCAGGGCATCCTGGCTGCCGACAGCGACTATGTTCTGCACATGGACGCGGACATGCTGTTCGGCGGTCAGAGCCAGACCTGGGTAGAGGAATCCATCGCCCTGCTGCAGCAACGCGAAGATCTCCTGTTCACCAGCCCACTGCCGGGGCCGCCTCATCCCGACGGCTTGAAGGGACGGCATGACGGCGCGCACCACGCGTTTGACGAGGATGTGGTCGACGGCCGCCTGGCCTATCGCTTTCATTTCGTCAGCACGCGGGTGTTCCTGATGGACATGAACCGGTTCAAGGCGAGCGTCGGCACGCTTGATCTCGACACGCCGCCGCTGACCTTTCGTCTGCGAGGGACACTCCTGGGCAATCCGATCAAGGCGCTCAGCGCGGAACAGGTGCTCAGTCTGACGCTGCAGAAACACGGACTGGGAAACATGTGTTTCCTCGGAGCGGGAGACGGCATGTATTCGTTGCATCCGCCGTTTCATTTTCCGGCGTTTCACGCGGCGCTGCCGGAGTTGATCGACCAGGTCGAAAGGGGGGATATTCCGGACGGCCAGCGCGGCGACTACGATATCAACGACAGCCTGTTCGACCTCTCCGAAGCGCGCCAGCAACATGCGCGTCACCGTCGTATCCAGCGCAGGTTCAAGGATATTGTCACCTATTGGGGTGACCGCCTGAAGGTTTCCTGAGCGAAATCCGCGTGACGTCTATTTCGTCTCGGAAGAGCCGGCCTTTGCGCCGACCTGCGACTTCTTGCGGCCGATCAGGCCCCAGGTCAGGGCGACGATACCGGCTTGAAGTGCCATGCGCGACAGCACGGCGCCTTCCAGGGCGCCGAGGTTGCAGCCGGCCCAGACGACGCCCACGATCACGAAATTGGACACGAAGACCAGGATGACGCGGGTGCCCTGCATCCCGATGGAGCGCATGATGTCCGCGCCGATGCCCGCCGCGCCGAGCAACAGCGGATAAATGGCGAGAAGCCGGATCAGTCCGACCGTTTCCTCGTAGTCCTCGCCAAGCAGCAACGGAACGTAGCCCGCGATGAGGACAATGAAGACGGCAACTGCAAGACCCAGTCCTGAGATGACCGGCAGGACACGCAGTCCGAAGGCGATGCCGTGTTCGGCGCCTTTGTCGGCATGACGAAAGTACCGGGTATAGGTGGCATAGAGTGCGGCCTTGACTGGTGTGGTGGCCGCATCGATGATCCTGAAGGCGGCTGTGTAGATACCGGCCTGTGCCGGTCCGAGCAGTTCCACGACAACCGGCTTGTCGAGGTCGCGCATTCCCGACACGGATGTGAACTCGAGGCTGAGCAGAAATCCCTGCCTGAATTCAAAGCCCGAGAAGATCGGGCCGGGCAGGCCGTAATCCTTGAGCACCATCGTCAGGGACACACCGGAAGCCAGCAGGCTGGCGCAGGCATACCACAATGCCCAGGTGTCCAGGTCCACGGTGTCGGTCGTCAGCGTCAGCACCGCGACCGCCAGAAAGCGCAGGATCATGATGGCATTGTCGACGGCAAATTGTTTGCCGGCACGGTCATGCGCCATGTAGGTCGCCGAGCACAGGAACGAGATTTTCCGAAAGACGCATTCCGCCGCCAGGATGCAGAACAGGCCCCAGAAACTGAACGTTCCGGTGTCGAGAAAATAGAGAACGGCGAACGCGAGCATCATGGCCGGGGCGAACGTCATCAGCATCATGGCGAGGGCGCGGCCGAAATAACTGGCGAAGGCGTCCCTGTTGACCGCGATTCTCTGGATCAGCAGATGATCGCTTCCAAGCCCGACAAACACGCTCACCATGAGGGCGATGGCGGAGACACTGGCAAAGATGCCGTAGCCGCTCGGGCCGAGGACCCGGCTGATCAGCGCGAAGAAGCCGAACTGCGTGAGCACCTGGAGGCCGAAATTGATGCCGTAATAGATCGTGTTGCGCACGACCGGCCGCGCACCGACTTCACGAATCCTGGCAATCAGGCCGACAGGTTTCTGCGGTTCCGGCTGGACCTCTTCACTCACCGTTCGACCTCACGGCTGATTTCGGGATGGACCTTGGCATGGCTCGGCATAATCGGTTTCAGCAGTTCCGTAAGAGATTGAAGATCAACGCTCTCCGGTATTGGGGACAGGACATGGGCAGGCGACCCTTATCACCGCATCGGTTAACATTCTGACCCGGTGACGCTTTCTTCAAGAAATTGGCTTTATTGATCCGTCAGACTTGATATCCGAACCGCAAGGCAAAAGGTAGCGCTTCCCATGTTGGCCAGAACCCAAGTTCTCACATTCCATGGCATCGGCGCACCGGCGGTTCCGGTTTCAGCGGACGAAAAACGCTACTTCGTCTCACAAGACACCTACCGAAACACGATCGGCAGTCTTGCGGCGCTGGAACGCCGTCATGATGTCCGGCTGGAGGTCACGTTCGACGACGGCAATCTTTCCGACTTCACTGTCGGCTTACCCGCCCTCGTGGAAGCCGGCCGCTCGGCCCGTTTTTTTGTGCTTGCCGGACGCATCGGCGCCGAGGGCTACCTGACCGGGGAACAGATGCGCCAGATCATTTCCGCCGGATCGACGATCGGTTGTCATGGCCATGATCATGTCGACTGGCGCAAGCTCGACGCGGCGGGTCTTCGAAGGGAACTGCACGATGCCCGGAAAAAGATCGAGGATGCGGTCGGGGCGCCGGTAAGGGAAGCCGCCATCCCGTTCGGCGCCTTCGACCGGCACGTGCTGCACCGGCTCAGGGAAGCGGGCTACGCCCGGGTGTATTCGAGCACGTCCGGTTTTGCATATGACAAGGCCTGGTTCTGCCCGCGCTGGTCCGTGACCGATACATTCGATCCTGATCGCGACGTCGGTCCGCGCCTCGGGACCGGGCAGAAAGTCAGAAGTTCGGTCTACGCCCTGGCACGGCGGTTTCGCTACCGGATCTGAATGTCCGGAACTACCGGTCCGGCTTGCTGTAGAGCTCGGCCAGCGGCAGGCCCAGGACCGCGCGCAATTTGCCCGTGTTCAGCGCGAGCTTCTGGCGCATGCGGAATGAACGTGCCCGGTCGAACAACCGGGTGGCGACAGACAGCAATCCGGCGGCCGCGCATTTCGCCAATGCGGAGAGCGCGAAGAGGACATGCCAGACCGGATCAGGATGCCGGGCGAGCCGCATATGTCCGTAGGACTGGCCGGAGCGCACGGCCCGGTTCAGGATGAATTCCGCCGACAGCCGTTCCGCGGGCACATGCTCGTGGGCGACAGCGTCGTCGGTTGCAAAGATCCGGGCGCCCTTCTCGGCGGCCTGCCCGAAGAACATGGTGTCCTCTCCACCTGTGCGCCCGTAAGCCTCGTCGAACCTGAGGCCGAGCGAACGGATGAGGCTGAGCCGTACCAGGGTGTTGCCGCCGCGGCCCGTGTAGAGCCGTTTGCCCCTGTGCCCCCAGTCATTGTAGAGCGGGTTTGCCTTCGCGAGCCATTCCGGTGTCTCCGGGGGATAATCGGGCCGGACGGGACCGATGACCACGTCCGCCTGAAAGTCTTCCTGGCACGCGAACAGTCTTTCAAGCCAGTCGGGCTCGACCCACTCGTCATCGTCGACAAAGATCAGCCAGTCGCCTTCCGCCCCTTCAAGTAGCGCGTTGCGCGCGCTCGAAATGTTGCCGCTGGCAACCTTCAGGCAGGTGACCTCAAGGTTCTTGACCGGGTGCGCCGTGACCAGTTTCGTGGCGGCGCCGTCGCTTGAATCGTCCGCAATCAGGACGTCCAGGCTGGTGTTCCGAGGTCTCCTGACGGCCGCGATCGACCGGAGCGTCTCGATCAGCGTCTCTCTGCCGATGCTTGCGATGGCCACGGAGACTCTTTCCATTATTTGACGCGCTCCCAACCCGGGTTAAGTGTGTCTTGAGGAGTGTTGTGCTCTGTAATGCACCGAAGACCCCTGCAGCATTATTAAGGAATGGCTCGGGAAAACGAGGCAAAATGCGGATTGGGAGGTAAATTGCCTCAAAATGCGCGCGTATCTGGAGCGTTCACCCAGGAATGGATCAGCACGTTTTTGAAAATCCGCCCCGCCTGGACCCGGCCGCCTCACCGGTGCCCGCGCAGCCGCTCGTCTTCGGTGGGCTCGCTGGTTTCTACCATCCCGCCGGCGGGCGAACGGCCGTCTTGCTGCTGAGCCCATGGGGCTACGAGGAATTGTGTTCGCGCAAGAGCTACCGGATGCTGGGAGAAAAGCTGTCCGCGGCAGGATTTCCGTGTCTGCGCTTTGATTACCCCGCGACGGGACATTCCGCGGGCAGTGCCCCGGATCTCGACGACAACGGCGCCTGGCGCACCGCCGTAAAGGCCGCCTTTGCCGAGCTGAAGAGACTGTCCGGCCTGGAGCATGTCATCGTGGCCGGGCAGGGCATCGGCGCGGCCCTTGCGGCCGATCTTGCGCAGAGCGAGGAACTGGCCGGTCTGGTGGTGCTGGCACCTGTGCTGCAGGGCCGGGCCTATCTGCGCGAACTGGCGGCCTGGACCGCAATGACACAGCCGACCTTTCTCGTCAAAGCCTCCGACGGACCCGATGGCGGACTGATGGCGGGCGGCTTTGTGCTGTCGCGCGCGACCGCCGAGGAATTCAAGTCGCTCAACCTCCTCAAGGCGTCGGCGCCCAGGACCGAACACCTCCTCCTGGTCGACCGACCGGACCATCCGGGCGATCAGAAGCTCGCGGAGCATTATGCGGCCGAAGGCGTTGCGCCGGAACGCATGGCGTTCGAGGGATATCTCGACTACGTAGCCGACCCGACCCTTTCCGTGGCGCCGGAAGCGACACTGGATCGCATTGTCGACTGGGTGAAAGGCAAATTTCCGCAGGAGGTGGAGAGCGCACCGGCGGTCCCGGAAGGTCTGTCGCCGGACTTCACGCCGGTTGCCGGGGTGAAAGAGGAGCTGGTGCGGTTCGGGCCTGACGACATGTTTTTCGGCGTTTTTGCGCAGCCGGAAAGCGGTTCACCGCGATCCGCCGTCCTGATCCTGAATTCCGGCTACGACCATTCCATCGGCTGGGCGCGCATGGCAGTCGGTTTTGCACGGCAGCTTGCTGCAAACGGGTCCGCGGTTCTTCGGGTTGATCTGGCCGGTATCGGGGAAAGCCGGTACTGGCCGGGGCAACCAGGGCAGGTGCTGTATTCGGACCGGCAGGTCGACGACGTCAGCGCTGCCATCGACTGGCTGACGGAGCGGCTCGGCGTGACGCGGGTGATACTGTCCGGGCGCTGCAGCGGGGCTTACCTCGCACTGCTCGCCGCGGCGCGGGACGAACGTGTGAACGGGGCCTTCCTGATCAATCCCCGCCGCCTGGTCTGGGACCCAGACGAGGATGTCGATCAGGCAATCCGCGAGCCGATCCAGACACTGGAGACCTACAGCCGCAAGATGTTCGACCGGGAAACGGCAAGACGGGTCCTGTCCGGTGAGATCAATCCCGTGTCGGCGGCAAGAAAGGTTGCCACGGCCCTGTCGCGGAAGGCCGACATGTTGTTCGCGCCGGTGCTGCGGCCGCTGTCCAAACATCATCGGCTGTCGTCGGTTCTCGGCAAGCGGCTCGCCGCCCTGAACGAGCGCGGCGTTCCCGTGCAGCTGGTCTACAGCGAAGGCGACCGCGGCCTGGGTGAGCTGGGTCTCTGGTTTGGCCAGGACAGGAAAGGGCTCTCCAAATATTCGAATGTGACCGTCGGGTTCATTGCCGACGCGGACCACAATCTGACACCGTTGAAAGCCCGGGCCGAAGCGCAGGAACTGTTGCTTGAGTTTGCCGGCGTCGGAGCCGGAGACACCGCCTGAAACGAAGCGCCTTAGCCGTATTTCCGGCCGGTCGGCCCGGTCGGCCCGGTGAGGCCGGTCATCGTGCGCACGAGGCCGGTGGGGCGGCCGTCGGCGATTGTCAGAAGATCCCGGGACAGGATCGGCATGGAGATCTGGCCTTCCTCGCGTTCGGACACCGTGACGAGGAAATCCGTGGCGAGCGCGGCAAGCGGGTCGTCGTCGGTGAGCTGCGGCAGAGCCACGCCGTCGACGATCACGAGATCGAAGTTGCGCGCGACCTCGGCAAACTCAAAGGCCTGCCGGACACTCATGCGGTGATGCTTGTATTTGGGCAATCCTGAAACGAGAGACACGAAGTCGATGCCCAGCTCGTCAAACGAGACCACCCTGTCGCGCAGCGGACCACCAAAGGCGCTTTCGTCCAGGCTCAGATCGTGGCTGAGCATGCGCTGTTTCGGTTCGCCGTCTGCCAGGAGCACACGCAAGTCACGGTGGGCGCCGCCAAGGGCAAGGGCAAGCGCGGTGATGGTCTGCCCCTGTCCGAGCGACGGCGAAGTGAAGAACACAATTCTCGCCGATTGGTGCGATGCGTGGGGGTCGAGGTCATCGAGGATCTGATCGACGCTTTCGCCAAACCGCCGGTTTGGTCCCCTGCCGCCGAGATAATACTGGTCAATCGCATCCTGAACCAACGAGATGGCATCCGTGTTCAGAGCGCGCGGATTGTCGATGTCCCCGTCCAGGGGAAGCCAGGGCAGCTGGCTCACAAGCTTGAGACCCGGCCTGACCATTTGCGCCGCCCGGAGCAGGGACTGTCTTCCGGACCTATGTGTCGCGGGCGCCGGCGGAGCGGCGTCCGGGCGCTCCAGTTGCGATGGCGCAGGCGTCGCCGGAGCCGGCATGGCGGACATGGCTGCCGCGGACGCGGAAAAATCCGGCAGCAGGTGTTTTTTCGCAATCCGGATGGCCTCTCCGCCGACCGCGAGGATCGTTCCCACCATCAAGCCCAGAATGCCGGCCAGGATCACCATGATCTTCTTTTTCGGAAAGATCGGGCTGTCCGGCGGAACGGCCGGTGAGATGATCCGGGCATTCGGCAGGACGACCTGTTCGAGCTGCGAGATCTCCTTGGCGCGGCTGAGGGCGATCTCGTAAAGCTGCCGGGTGGCCTGGGCTTCGGTTTCCAGTTCGCGCAACTTGATCGACGCGGCTTCGTCCGCGCTCGACAGGTCCCTGGTGGACTTGAGCTGCTGCTCCAGGTTTGCGACACGTTCCTGGTTGACCTGCACGTCGATGCGCGTGGAATCCGCGATCCGCTTGACCTCGTCCCGGATCAGGCCACGCAGCCTGTCCAGTTGAGATCGGGCGCGAACCACGGAGGGATGCGACGGCAGCAGGTCGGCCAGCAATTGGGCTTCGTTGCGGGCAGCCTGTGCATATTGCTGGCGGAGCGAGGATATCGTTCCTGAACTGACCACGTCGCCAATGGCCTCGTCATCGACGCCGTTTTTCAGCACACGCTGGATCTCGTCGTATTTCGCGGTGGCGTCCGCAAGGGCGGCGCGCGCGTCGATCAGGCGCGTATTCAGCCCGGAGAGCTCCTGATCGGTGAGAAGCAATCCCTCGTTTGCGCTTTGCAGATTGTTCGCGGCGCGGAACTTCTGGATGTCGGTTTCGGCTTTCCGCAGGCGTTCGCGAAGGTCGACCAGCCGGTCATCGATCTGGGTGGCTGCCTGGTCGGACGCGGTGCTGACCTGCCGTCTCTGATCGGCAAGATAGCTTTCCGCAATCGCGTTCGCGAGCACCGCGGCCTGCACCGGCGAGGGCGACTCAACGGATATGTTGATGACGAAGGTCTGGCCGACCCGTTTGACGGACGTCGCACCGGAAAGCGCCTTGACTGCGTCGGTTTCCTGGGCTTCGAGCGTCCCCGGATCCTTCGCTTGCGACCCGCCGAACAGGCTCTTGAACTGGCTCATGAGGCCGGGCGCCCCTTCGCCGAAAAAGGGGTCTTCCGAAAGGTTGTTGTCTCGGGCAACAGGCCGCAGGACGGTGTCGGCATGGATCACCGAAATCTGGCTGTCGATGGATTCCGTTCCGGCACTGGTGCGGCTCGGCCGGTTCGGGTCGTCAAAGGGCTGGCGGACCAGGGGGTCGAACAGGACCTGGGAGGTGGCGCTGTAGATGGGGGTGAGCCGCAGGGAATAAAGGGCCGTTGCAATGACAAACACGGCGGCCACGAGCCCGATCAGGAGAATGCGCCGGCGCAGGACCTGCAGGATGGAAAGGATATCAAGCGTGATGTCGTCGCGGCTCTGAGAGCGCGCGTCCTCAATCATCGCATTCGATCCGCGTTGGGAGACCACCGATATTCACCTTCTGACCAGCCGGCACGTGTTCTTCTGCTTGTAAGCACTTATGGTTAGTGAACTGCTAATTTGAGGCGATACTGCGATCAGCCGGGTCAGCGAGGCGTTCCGTGGTTCCAGGTGCGCATGACCGCATTCGGCAGCAGGGCCGCGAGCAGAAAAATGAGCCAGTTCAGGGAATAGGCGCGGAACCAGCTGCTTTCCAGCATGTTGTGGCTGATCACGAACAGCATCAGCGAATAGCACAGGAAGGATATCCTGTAGTCCAATCTCACCATTCGGGCCGCCGAGAAAAGCGCCGCGACGATCAGAAGGAGCAGCAGGGTCAGTCCGACGATGCCAAGCTCGACGAGAACGTCGAGATAGCCGTTATGGGCCTGTGTCAGCAAGATCACGAACCCGGGGGCTTCCCGGAAGGCGATGGAATCGGCGCCGGTTGCCCAGAAGGACGCGTAGCCCTGGCCGAGCACCGGCTCTCTCGAGATGACCCCGAGTATGAAGTTCCAGATCACCGTGCGCCCGGTATAGGTCTCGTCGTTGAAGAGAAACAGCGACAGATCGCCGAAACCGAACCGTGTCAGGGATGCCTGAAAGAACCACAGAACCACCCCGGTCAGAGCCCCGAACAGGATCAGGATCGCCGCGTTGATGCGGAAGAGATAGGCCATGCCGACCAGCAGATAGGCGATGACCGGCAACAACAGGGCCAGACCGATCGAGGTTTTCGACTGGCTCAGGATCAGAAGAGCGAAGGCCAGCGCGGATATGACCAGTGTGGCGAACCGTTTCAGCAAGCCGCGGGCGTTCAGGAATCCGTACAGGTTGAACAGGAAGGCCAGCGCCATGACCGCGCCGAGGCTGTTTTTCTGCGAATAGATCCCGGCATGTCCGATGGGTGTCGGCGGCAACACCGCAACGGCGACGGTATTCAGGAGAACGACCGTGTTCATCAGGAGCAGCAACCGGCCGAGCAGTCCGCGTGCGTCGTCGGTGAACGAGATCGAGATCACCAGGCTGAGCACGATGATGATCTGCAACACCACACGCCGGAAGGCGATGCCGGGAACGGGCGACCACAACACGCTCAACAAGGCGAGCGTGATATAGGCGAGAAGGAACCAGACGACCGGGCTGCGCAGCACGGTAAAGGTCTTCAGGAGGCGCCGGCCTGCGGAAACCAGCGTGACCGCGAACAGGCCGATCCAGAACAGCTGGTTCAGGGCGTTGGATTTCGACGCGTTGATGTTGGCGGCCGTGTCCTCCTCGCCGGAGTAATTCATCAGGAACGGCGTCAGCAGGATCGGATAGGCAAGCAGGATCACAGGGATCCAGTTGAAGACCCTGTCCAGAAAGCCGGCTTGGGCTGTTCCGGCTTGCTGCCGGGACTGTTCAACGGAGTGAACCGTCAAGACGCTCTCCAGAAATGACCTGCCCGGGCGCCGGTGAATGCGCGCGGCCGGGACCCGATGATCGCAAGTAAACCAGACTCGCCCGCTGTTTTTAAGGTGTCGCCGTATCTTTGCTGTTGCTTATCGGGAGGAATTTACGGTCTGACCGGAATGGACAGGGCGTCCGGATCCAGCCCGAGCGCTTCGACAATGCCCGGATCGAGGGTTCTGGTCGCATTGTCCGTGATCATGCCGAAGCCCTCGTCATAGTCCCAGAACGCCCACCCGAAACCCAGGATCTCCGTGACGGACCTGACGTCCCTGATCCAGGCCAGCCGGCTGCCGTCATCGGGCAGGCCCTCTGGGGGGCGGATCGCGCTGAACTCGCCAAGCACGATCCTCTCGGGCGCGATGTCGTATTTGTCCGACCATTGCGCCAGCGTGTCGAACCGCTCTTCGATAAAGGCGAGGTCCGGCCGTTTCCGGTTGTAGTAGTCGCGCACGCCTTCCATGGCTCTTGCGAAGGCGTCGTCGGGGAGGTCCACGCCGGACTTTTCCAGGGCGGCGAGACGCTGTTTCGTCAGGACCTCGGCGCTTTCGATGCTGCCGCTGGTCCAGGGATAGGTCAGCCCGGCGATATAGCGCAGCGGCACCATCGACCAGGGCAGGGACTGATGCGTCAGGTAATAGGGGTCGTAGAAATGGAAGTCGAAAATGATTTTGTCGTCATAGCCTTCCAGGCTCATGTACTCGAGCTCTTCCAGCGATCTCCAGCAACCGGGCGTCAACACCACCGGCAGGTCGGGAGCGGCGCCGCGAACACTGTCGTACAGCTTCTTCTGGGTCACCGACCAGTCTTCGCCGTCCTCCCGGTAGCAGACGGACTGGGGTTCGTTCATCAGTTCAAGCGCAACCCTGTCCGGCGGCAGGTCGCGCAGGCGCTTGGCGACATCGACAAGAAAGCCTTCATAGGCCTTGAGACGCGGACCGTCTGCTTCGGCGAGAATGTCCCTGGGGGTCCAGTCCGACTGGTAGGTGGATGGATGGATATCGACCATGACCCCGAGACCGGCGTCCAGCAGACGAACGACCAGTGTCTTGAGATCATCCAGCAGCAGGCGGCGTTCCACACCGTCCGCGGCCAGAAAGACACCGGCGTCGACCGGCAGCCGCACGAAGTCCAGACCAAGCGCCGTCAGACGCTCGAGTTCGGGATCTGTTATTCTCGCGAGATCGCCCTGAAACGGCGGCCACAGGTATTTGCCCGGACGTTCGGGGTCGCGATAGGCGTAGTTCTGCAGCCTGGACAGGTTGACGCCGCGGCGAAAATGGGGAACGACGGCGTCCCCGTCGCTCGCGGCAAGGGCAGATCCAATTCCGGAGGCCGGGCTCCCGGTCGGTACATGGGCAAGGCCTGCGGTCAGACAAAGCGCCAGCACGCTCGCCAGGAGACGCCCCGGGATAGACCAAAGGCGGCCTCTGCCGGTCGGGAAAATCATGTCACTTGGCTCCGCTGCCGGTCTGCGCTCAGGAGCGTCTGCAGATCCTTGCGATAACTTCCGGCGATCATTTCAGGGTCGAACCGGTCATGCAAGGTTTTGGCAGCCGCCGCAATTTCGGTCCGGTAGACCGCGTTGCCGTCGCACAGGTCCCGAAAGGCCAGGGCTATTCCATCGATATCGCCCGGCTTGACGCCGACACCGGCGCGGATATCGGACAGGTAGCCGTCAATCCCGGTCTCCTTGCCATACATGATCGGAATGCCGGCAAACAGCGCTTCCAGATAGACCATGCCGAAGGTCTCGTTGTGGCTGACCAGGGCCATGCCGAGATATTGGCGCAGGGCCTCGAACAGTTCTTCGGCCTGCATCGGTCCCAGATAGGTCACGCTGTCATGAAGACCGAGATCGGAGATTTCCTGATTGACCGCGGTCACGGCGTCCTCGCTGCCCGGGCCGATCAGGTCCAGCCCGATCCCTGGATGGGTCTTGCGGAATTCCGAAAAACCCTTCAGCAGCGCCGACAGGCCCTTCCGGCGGCGAATGTCCAGGTTGAGCACGCTGACGAACCGGTTGATCGGAGCCGTGGTGCGCACCGTCGCGGAGCTGTTGTCGACAATATTGGGCAACAGGCGCTCTTTGTCGGGCTGGTTGGGAATATGGGTGTGAAAGGTGCGTCGGAACCAGGCGGAGACATGGTAGATGCGGTCGGCTCTGGCGGCGATGCGGCGCATCAGGCCTCGGTAGTTGCGCTTGTAGAGCAGCACCTTGCGCTCGGCCTCGCCGCGCACGGACACCAGGAGTGGAATATCCGGGCCGAATTTTTCCGCCAGCCACAGGGCCGCAATGCCCTCAAAAGCGAATTTGTGGGCATGAATGACATTTGGTTGAAGCCCTTCCGCTTGGAGGAAGCGCAGCACCTTTCGGGCGACAACACGCATGAACGGGGCAAGCAGAAAGCCCATCGGCGGCGAAAAGTAGCGGTAGGCGACCAGCCTGATGCCCCCGGAAGTGCCGCAATCGATGAATGCGGTCTTGCCCGGATTGCTGGTTCTCAGGAGAGAGATTACGACGTGGTCCGCTTCCGGTACCCTTTGCAGCAGGCGTTGCACGGCCGTTGTCGTTCGGCCCCGATGGGGGTCGGGATAGTCGGCGCTCAAATGCAGGATCAGGGGGCGCGGGCCACTGGTCGTCTCATGCTCTGGCTGAGGAGGGGTCATGGTTTTCAAAGTTGTGCCGGCCTTGAACGCTGGTGTCCGATCCGGAGCACTGTCCCGGATCTTCGTGGATCGCGCAACGGACACGGGTGTCCCCGCGCGCCGCATGGAAGCAGAGGCTTGATTTCATATCGGTTTGGCGTGAAGGGTTTGTTACCGAACTTGTGGTGATCTGCTCGCCTGTTCCGCACCGGCGATCCCTCGCCTGAACAAGCTGCTACGAGGCCAGATGTCCAACTCCCCAACCTTCGCGCGGCAGGAGATTGTCCATGTCGTGCGCCAATATGCTCCCGGGATTGGCGGCTTGGAAGAGTTTGTTGCAAAGCTCGCCGCCCGGCAACGCAACAGTTTCGGCAGCGTGCGCGTGGTGACCTGCAACCGTATTTTCTCGCGGCCCGATGAAACACTTCCCTCGCACGAAGTCATCGACGGGATCCAGGTTGACCGCCTTGCCTATCATGGATCGCGCCGCTATCCGGTGATGCCGGGTCTCCTGCGCGCCATTGAAACCGCCGACCTTGTCCATGTGCATGGCATTGATTTCGCCTTCGATGCACTGGCCGCGACCAGGATGCTGCATCGCAAGCCGCTTGTCGTGACCACCCATGGCGGCTTTTTTCATACTCAGTCCTACGCGACGCTGAAGAAAATCTGGTTCAGGACCCTTACCAACCTGTCCGCCAGGGCCTATCGCGCCGTGGTTTGCTGCAGCGAGAGCGACCGGGCCACCTTCGCTCAAATTGCAGGTGACAGGGTCCGGCTGGTGCTGAACGGCGTCGACATCGAGAAGTTTGCAGGTGCCGCATCTCCAACGCCGGTAAAGCGTGCCGTGACCCTGGGGCGCTTTTCCGCAAACAAGCGGCTGGATCTTCTGCTTGACCTGTTCGCCCGGCTGGCGGCCGATGATCCCGACTGGAAACTGGATGTTTTTGGCGTTGCCTTTGACATCTCCCCGGCCGATCTCGAGAAAATGGTCACTGACCGGGGTCTGGCGGATCATGTCAGGATCGGCGTGGGTCTTTCGACGGAAGACATTCGCAAGGAGATCGGCAATGCGTCCTATTTCCTGAGCGCCTCCGACTATGAAGGCTTCGGGCTGGCCCTGATCGAAGCCATGAGCGCCGGGCTGGTCCCCCTGGCCCAGCCCAACGAGGCCTACAGGGCTTTTGCCGCCCAACACAACACCGTCACGCTGACTGATTTCGCAGATACGGCCAGCGCCGCACACGATCTCCAGGCACTCCATGCACGGATGGCGCAAGATCACGCGACCCTGCGCAACGCTGTCATGGAGACGGTTCAGCAATATTCCTGGAGCAGGACTGCCAAGGCCTATCAGGAAATCTACAGGAGCTGCCTCGCACCGGACGTTGCCGGGTGAGACGGTACTTCCTGTCAGGGTGTTGCCCTGCAAAACGGACACTGTGAGAATTCGGCAGACACATTGAACCCTTGCAAAGAGCCTGGCGCCACGGCGTGCCGGGCTGGTGGAGCCGCCGAGAGCACGAAGATTTGTTTACCTTCACGGCAAAACAATCACGAAAATTAAAGATTTGTCATGCCCTACAGGATAGGCATGACAGGGCCTATCTAACCCCTTACCATCCAGATTGACCGGGTCGCCGGAGCGAGAATGTTAGCCAGAGACACGGAACGCGAGACGTCAGCCGAAACGGCCGGTCCAGTCGCGATTGGACCGTTTGCCGTGCAACGGCTGCTGCATGCTGACGTCGCCTGGCTGGTCCGCTCCAGCGTTCAGCAGCGCAAACCGCTCGACATTGCCATCTGCAACGCCCACACCATCCTGACGGCTCTGGACGATCCGGACTATGCCGAGACCTTGCGGAAAATGACCTTGCTGAATGACGGCATCGGCATAGGTCTCGCCAACCGGTTTCTGCATGGCCAATCCTTTCCGGAAAACCTGAACGGCACGGATCTCATTCCGAACATTCTCTCGGAAATCGGAACGCCCCTGCGGATCTACCTGCTCGGCTCCAGGCAAGAGCAGGCCAATGGCGCCAGGGAGCATCTCGAGGCGGTCTATCCAATGCATGAAGTGGTTGGCTGCCGGGACGGTTATTTCGATGAGGACGAGATCGACGGCATCTGCGCAGGCATCAACGCGGCCAGGCCGGATCTTCTGCTGGTGGCCATGGGCAATCCACGCCAGGAGTTCTTCATTACCCGCAATCGGGCTCAGTTGAACGTGCCTGTGGCAATCGGTGTCGGCGCCCTGTTCGATTTCATGTCGGGTGCCGTGGTTCGCGCGCCCGTTGTCGTGCAGAAATCCGGCCTGGAATGGCTGTTCCGCCTGTTGCAGGAACCCCGCCGCCTGTTCCGCCGCTATGTGATCGGCATTCCGCGTTTTATGTTTGCACTCGTGAAACTCAAATACGGCCGGTCCGAAAAGGAAACCTAGCCGGCGCCCGGAAGCCGGTTCCTGAGCTTTTCCAGCACCCCTGAGACGCTGTCTGCAGTTTCCACCGAAGGCAGGACCGGCCGGTCAATCATCAGCACCGGCAATCCGAGCCGGCGCGCGGCTTCGAGCTTGGCGTAGGACCGTTTGCCGCCGCTGTTCTTGGTGACCAGGTGCGTGATCCGGTGGGTCTCGAAAAGCGCAATCTCCTCTTCCGCCGTTTGCGGTGGCCGCGCCAGGAGCAACCGCCAGTGGTCCGGCAGGGGACTTGCGGGCGGCTCGATCATGCGGGCAAGGCCGAAGAGGTCGGTGCGGTGGGTGAAGAGCCCGATTTCCTTGCGCCCGACCGACAGGAAAGCCCTTGCCTCCGCCGGCAGGGCGCGGGCCGCGTCGTCGAGCGAGGCCATGCGCTGCCAGGTATCTCCGTCGACAGCGGTCCAGGCGGGCCGTTCAAGCCGGATCAGCGGGATGCCGCGGTCGGCCGCGGCCGCGGCCGCGTTGCCGCTCATCTGCTCGGCGAAGGGATGGGTGGCATCGACAACAACCGTCACCGCCTCCTCCCCGAGAAAGGCGGCAAGCCCGTCCGCACCGCCGAAACCGCCGACCCGGGTCGGCACGCCGAGATCGGGCAGGTCGGATACGGCCCCGGCGAAGGAGGCGGTCAGTCGTGCCGCCGGAAAGGTCTCGGCAAGTGAGCGCGCCAGCAGGCGCGCCTCATGCGTGCCGGCCAGCAGGAGGATGTGGTCAGCTTTCGTCAAAACCGCATTCTCCCAGCACCGTGCCGGACCGGTCGGTGATCAGCACCTCGACTGCAATCGGCGCCTCTTTCAGGATCTGCCTCACGGCCGCCTTGGTCCGCCGCGCCAGCGGCCCGGTCAGGTCAATCCCGGCATCAAGCGCCCGGTCGAGAACTTCCTTGGCCGTGTTGGCGCGGGTGGCGTCACGGATCTGGTCGTCCGGCGCGCCGGCATCGGCCAGGAGTCCCTGGAGAAACGCGAAATCGACGGAGCTGCGGGCCGAATGAAGATCGAGCGCGCCCTGGGCCAGCTTGGTGAACTTGGCGAATCCGCCGGCGAGTGTCAGTCTCTCGACCGGATGATTGCGCAGGTACTTCAACAGACCGCCGGCAAAGTCGCCCATATCGAGAAAGGCGGTCTCGTCGAGATCGTAGCGTGCCCGCACGGCGTCTTCGGATGCAGAACCGGTTGCCCCGACCACGTGGGTGAGCCCGACCGCGCGGGCAACATCGATGCCGCGATGGATGGAGGCGATCCAGGCCGCGCAGGAAAACGGACGCACGATCCCCGTCGTGCCGAGCACGGACAGGCCGCCGACAATGCCGAGCCGCGGGTTCATGGTCTTCAGAGCCAGGTTTTCACCACCCTGGATCGAGACCTCGATCTCGACATCACCCGATGCGCCATGCGCTGCGGCGATCTCTGCAATCGCGGTCTGCATCATCTGGCGCGGCACGGGGTTGATTGCCGGTTCCCCCGGCGGGATCGGCAGGCCGGGCCGGGTCACGGTGCCGACGCCGGGACCCGCCCTGAACCGGACGCCCGCGCCCGCAGGCAGCAGCCGGACGGTCGAGGTGACCAGGGCGCCGTGGGTCACGTCCGGGTCGTCGCCGGCATCCTTGGTGATCGTCGCGCTGGCGGAGCCGTCCGGGAGGTCGTGCCGGGTCAGCACGAAATCCGCCGTTCCGCCCCGGGGCAGGGAAATTTCCACGGGGTCGGGGAAGGTGCCGGTCAGAAGGGCACAATAGGCCGCCTTGGCGGCGGCGGTCGCACAGGCCCCCGTCGTCCAGCCGCGTCGCAATTCCTTTGGCTCTTCCATCGACATCAGCTCTCTATAGCGGAAGTCGGGCGGCTTTGCCTCCCCTGCGGTCGCTGCGCGGTGAAATGTCGTAATCGGTCTGTTTTGTTTCGCGGAATCGCTTGGCGGTCCATCGATCGCCGGGTAAACAGGGGATATGAACATCAACGAGAACCACACTGTGCTGCCGGCCGGCCTGCCGGAGTTCGAACCGGGCTGGGTCTGGCTTGCCGGAGCGGGGCCGGGAGATCCCGGCCTGTTGACCCTGCATGCGCTGAACGGTCTGCGCCAGGCCGATGTTGTCGTTTTCGATGCACTGGTTGACCAGAGCATCCTGGACTGGGTGAAACCCGGCGCCGTCACCGATTATGCCGGCAAGCGCGGCGGCAAGCCGAGCCCGAAACAGCGCGACATCACGCTCAAGCTGATCGACCATGCAAGGGAAGGCAAACGCGTGTTGCGCCTCAAGGGCGGCGATCCGTTCGTCTTCGGCCGGGGCGGTGAGGAGGCTCTCGGCCTGGTCGAGGCAGGCGTGCCGTTCCGGATCATTCCCGGCATCACCGCGGGCATCGGCGGTCTCGCCTATGCCGGCATTCCGGCGACGCACCGCGACTGCAACCAGGCGGTCACTTTCCTGACCGGCCATGACCAGACCGGCCTGACACCGGACGCGGTCAATTGGGACGGCATTGCCAAGGGCTCGCCGGTGATCGTCATGTACATGGCGATGAAGCACCTGGAAACCATAGCCGGCAAACTGATTGCCGGTGGACGGTCTGTGGATGAACCTGTGGGCATCGTGTGCAATGCGTCCCTGTCCAGTCAGGAGGTTCTGGAGACGACGCTCGGCAGCTGCTTCGCCGATGCCAAGGCCGCCGGCATAGAGCCGCCGGCCATCGTCTGTGTCGGTGAGGTGGTGCGCCTGCGCAAGGGGCTCGACTGGCTGGGGGCGCTGTCCGGCAAGGTTCTGGAAAGCGATCCGCTGGGGCTGCGTGCCAACCGCCATTCGGCCGATGCCGGCTGAGCTTGGCCCCTCGCAACCACGCGGCCTGCTGATCGCCGCGCCGTCCTCAGGCGCCGGCAAGACCACGCTGACCCTGGCCTTGCTGCGCGCTCTGAAGACAGCTGGCCGGTCGGTCGTTTCAGCCAAGTCCGGCCCCGATTACATCGACCCGAAATTCCATGAAGCCGCCAGCGGCGCGTCCTGCCTCAATCTCGATGCCTGGGCGATGACGCCCGAAACGCTCAAGGCGCTGGCCGGCGATCACGCAAGCGGACATGATCTCCTGGTCGTCGAAGGGGCGATGGGCCTTTTTGACGGTGCCGCCAATGGCAGCGGCTCCGCCGCAGATCTCGCCGCACTGCTCGGCTTGCCGGTGGTCCTGGTGGTCGACTGCGCCAGGCAGGCTCAGTCCGTCGCCGCGCTGGTCCACGGTTTCCGGACCTTCCGGCAGGATGTGACGATCGCCGGCGTCATTCTCAACCGGGTCGGCAGCCCGCGCCACGAAGCCATGTTGCGCGCCGCACTCGAGGCCCGGAATGTCAGGGTGCTGGGGGCATTGCCGCGTTCGGACGCGCTGGTCCTGCCCGAGCGCCATCTCGGACTGGTCCAGGCGGGCGAGCATCCGGACCTGGACGCCTTTCTGGACAGCGCCGCAACGCTCTGCCGCGCTCATGTCGATCTGGCCGGCCTGGAAAGGAAGGCTGCCCCGGTGGCGCCCTCGGCAACGGCGGCACGGCACCTGCCCGGACCGCTCGGTCAGCGAATGGCGGTCGCCCGCGACACCGCCTTCGCCTTTGCCTACCCGCATCTGCTGGACTTCTGGCGGCAGGAAGGCGCGGAGATCTCGCTGTTCTCGCCGCTCGTGGATGAGGCCCCGGCACCGGATACGGATGCGGTCTATCTGCCCGGCGGCTATCCGGAACTGCACGCAGGAACACTGGCACAGGCGTCGACGTTCAAGTCCGGCATGAGGGCGGCAAGCCGGTCGGGAAAGCTGATCTATGGCGAGTGCGGCGGCTACATGACCCTCGGCACCGGCCTCATCGATGCGGACGGAACGTGCCACGAGATGCTGGGTCTCCTGCCTCTGGAAACCTCGTTCCAGACCCGCAGGCGCCACCTCGGTTACAGACGGCTACAGCCGCTTGGCGGCCTGCCCTGGACGGAGCCGCTGACGGCCCACGAGTTCCACTATGCCTCGATTGTCTCGGAAGGCGCGGCGGACCGGCTGTTCGCCGCACAAGATGCGGAAGGCACCAGGCTTGATGACATGGGCCTGCGCAGCGGTGCCGTCATGGGCTCCTATGCGCATGTGATCGCGACTGCCTAGGCCGAGTGGACCTTGGGATCCGTACCCTAAACCACTTCCAGCACCACCAGTTGGCAGAAGATATCTTCCTTGGTGTGATAGGGGCTGTGGGTGATCTCCAGCGTCTTCGTCCTGCCGTCCTTTTCCAGTTGCCCGATCTTGTCCTTGAAGCCGTCTGCTTCCCAGGCGCTGTCGCGCACGGTCAGGACAATGGGCGCGCCCGGCTTGGCGACACGGATCAGCTCGTCAAGCCCCGCCGGCCCGACATGGCCGTTGGTGAACACGCCGGCGCTGACGATGCCGTCATAGACGTCGTCATCGATCTCGTAGAGCGGGCCGGACATGTCGGCGATGTTGAGCTTGCGGTAGGCACCCTTGCTGCGGGCCGCGTCGAGCATCGCCTGGGTCAGGTCGATGCCGTCGATGGTCAGGTTCCATTTGCGCTTGATCAGTTCGATCCCGACAAGGCCCGTACCGCAGCCGGCATCCAGCACGAGCGCCGTGTCGGAGACATGTTTCACCAGCGCTTCGGCCGCGATTTTCGCGCCGACATAGCCGATGGCCAGCAGCATGTCGTCGTCGTAGTGATCCGACCAGCCCTGATAGAACGCGCGAATGGCATCGGGATCGCCCCCAAGGGAAATCGCCTCTTTCAAGAGCGGGTTTTCGTCCGGCATGAGGAGCTCCTGTCTGGTGAGGGGAACAGCAGATTAGGCGAGGGTGGGTGCCGGACGCAATTGCTCAAGCCGGGGTCAGCCGGATCCGGCCGGCCTCACGCTCGATACGGTTGTCGCGCACCAGGGGCGCCAGGGCCCGGTGGACTGCTTCATGGGGCAGACCCAGGATCCGTCCACCATTCATTCTCGCAACAGGAGGGCGCGTGAAGACAACCGCCTGATGGGCTCGAAGCCGCGCCGCCTTCGTTTCATCGCAGGAGACCGCGTGGAATCCGAGGGTATATATACTTAAAATTGTACAAAATCCCAAAGCAGCAACCAGGTTGCCGGCCTTGATGGGCCGCCCTAGTTCTGTTGATGCAGCATGCCAATCAGAGCAGGAGACAGCGTTGTGCGTATTCTAGCTTCTCTGACCGCGATGGCGTTCGCGGTTCTAGGTCAAACCGCGTTTGCCCAGGAAGAAAACCGTCCAAACATCCTTGTCATCTGGGGAGACGATGTCGGCTGGTCCAATCTGTCCTCCTATGGCGACGGGGTTATGGGGTACAGGACTCCGAATATCGACCGGATTGCCGACGAAGGCATCAGGTTCGTTGATCACTATGCCCAGCCGAGCTGTACCGCGGGCCGGGCAGCCTTCATCACCGGGCAGTACCCGATCCGCTCCGGCATGACCACGGTCGGACAGCCGGGGTCGGCGCTTGGCTTGCAGGCGGCCTCGCCGTCGCTCGCCGAGGAGCTGAAAAAAGTGGGCTACCGGACGGGCCAGTTCGGGAAGAACCATCTTGGCGACCGCAACGAGCACTTGCCGACAGCCCATGGCTTCGACGAGTTTTTCGGCAATCTCTATCACCTGAACACACAGGAAGAGGCCGAACAGCGGGACTACCAGCGCTTTGGCGAAGCCTTCTCCGGCAGTCTGGAAGCCTATGAGGAGCAGTTCGGTACACGGGGTGTTCTGCACAGCTTCGCCACCGAAGACGACGATCCGACCGAGGATCCGCGCTTCGGCCGGGTCGGCAAGCAGACCATCGAGGACACCGGTCCGCTGACCCAGGAACGCATGAAGACTTTCGACGCCGGAGAGGTCATTCCCAAGGCGCTGGATTTCATGGGCAGCGCACAGGAAGCCGGGGAACCGTTTTTCGTCTGGCTCAATCCGAGCCGGATGCATCTCTATACCCGCCTGAATGACGAATGGCGTTACGCGGCCGAGGAATTCACGTCCGAAGCCGATCTCTACGGCTCCGGTCTCCTGCAGCATGACCACGATATCGGTCTGGTGCTGGACTGGCTGGATGAAAACGGCCTGAGCGACAACACCATTGTCTGGTATTCAACCGACAACGGACCGGAACATGCCTCCTGGCCGCATGGCGGCACCACGCCGTTCCGCGGCGAGAAAATGACCACCTACGAAGGCGGCATTCGTGTGCCTTCCATGGTCCGCTGGCCCGGCGAGCTGGAAGCCGGCAAGGTGCTCAATGGCATCCAGGGCCACCAGGATATGTTCACGTCTCTTGCGGCAGCAGCCGGGATCGAGGATGTCAATCAGGAGGTGCTTGCAAGCAAGGAACAGTATATCGACGGCGTCAACAACCTGCCCTACTGGAAGGGCGAGGAGGACGCGTCCCGCCGCACCCACATCTTTCACTACTACGAGAGCAAACTGACGGCGGTTCGCATGGGCCCGTGGAAGTTCCATTTCTCGACCAAGGAAGACTATTACGCCGACGTGCTGCCGAGGACCGTGCCACTGGTGTTCAACATTCGCATGGACCCCTATGAGAGCTACGACACGACGGATGCCTACGGGCACCTGATGCAGAAAGTGTCCTGGCTGATTCAGCCCATGGGCATGCTCATGCAACAGCATCTGCAGTCACTGGCCGACTATCCGCCAGTGCAGGGCGGGGCGTCCTTCGACATGTCGAACGTCGTAGAACAGTTCATCAACAAGCCGAGACAATAATGCCAAAACCTGCCTGCCTCGGCGTGTCCGGGGCAGGCGGCTCTCACTGACAGATTTTCAGGCCTTCGCCTTCTTCTTCGGCCGCAGCACATGCACGTGGTCGGCGTCGTAAAGGGCGCTGTCGCGGAAATCGGCGTCCGGTTCCAGTGCATGGCCGACAAACACCAGCGCGGTGCGGGTGATCTTGGCGGCGCGCACCTTGCCGGCGATGGTCGACAGGGTACCGTGGATGAAGGCCTCGTCCGGCCAGCCGACCCGGTAGGCGACGATCACCGGGCAGTCGGCCCCGTAATGCGGCGTCAACTGGCGCTCGACCTCGCGCAGGTTGCGGATCGACAGGTGGATGGCCAGCGTCGCGCCGCTCTTGCCGAGTGTATCGAGATCCTCGTTGTTCGGCATGGCTGAGGACTGCATCGCCGTGCGCGTGACGATGATCGTCTGCGCCACTTCCGGAATGGTCAGTTCCTTCTTCAGCGCTGCCGCGGCGGCGGCAAAGGCCGGCACGCCCGGAGTGACGTCATAGTCGATGCCGAGCGCGTTCAGCCGGCGCATCTGTTCCGCCGTCGCGCCATAGATGGACGGATCGCCGGAATGGACCCGGGCAACGTCTTGGCCCCGGTCATGGGCGGCCTTGATCTCCTCGATGATCTCGTCGAGCGTCATCGGCGCGGTGTCGATGACACGTGCGCCGTCCGGCGCGGCCGCGACCACCTGTTCCGGCACCAGCGAACCGGCATAAAGGCAGACCGGGCAGGACTGGATCAGTTTCAGTCCACGCACGGTGATGAGGTCTGGATCGCCCGGTCCGGCGCCGATGAAATGAACGGTCATGTGTTGTCTTTCGTGTCTGCAGCGTCTTGCTTTTCGGCCTCGGTCTCGACTTCCGCCGGAGCGGGGTCGGCGGCCGGTTCAGGATTCGCGGCAAGATCCTCCGCGCGCGGGGCGTCGATCCGCTTGGCGTAACCGCGCGGCGTGTAGACGAAGGGCTTGCCGTCGCCGCGCATGACGGTGCGGGTGTTGGTCGAGCCGACCAGCACGGTGGTCAGCATGTCGACATCGTCGACGCTGAGTGCGTGCAGGCTGGTGACGCGGATGCTTTCTTCCGGCCGGCCGAGATTGACGCCCAGAATGACCGGCGTTGCCGCGGACCGGTGTTCCAGGAGGATCTCCCTGGCAGCGGCCAGCTGGGTGCGCCGGCGCTTGGAAACCGGATTGTAGAAGGCGATGACGAAGTCCCCCTCGGCAGCGGCCTTCAGGCGCCGTTCGATGACCTCCCAGGGGGTCAGCAGGTCGGAGAGCGAAATGGCGCAGAAATCATGGCCAAGCGGCGCGCCGATGCGGGCCGAACAGGCCTGCAGGGCGGAAATGCCCGGCGCGTTGGTGACGCTGACGCGCTTGGCCGCATCCGAGACACCGCCATATTCCTCGTTCCGGTGGAGCAGCTCATAGACCAGCGACCCCATGGCGTAGATGCCGGCATCTCCGGAAGAAATCAGCGCAACATTCTTGCCCTTGCCGGCCTCTTCCAGCGCGAAACGGACCCGTTCTTCTTCCGCGCCGAGCGGGAAATTGTGGTGCGTCTTGCCGGTGATGTGGTTCTCCACCAGGTCGAGATAGAGCGAATAACCGACCACGTCGGTCGCCGCTGCCAGAAGCTTGGTTGCCTCGGGCGTGCGCCAGTCGTCCTTGCCCGGACCAATGCCGATGACGGACAGATGTCCCCGGGGACGGCCGGCCATCGAAAGGTCGATCGTCTTCGGCGAGCGCGTGATGGCGCAGGTGGCGTTCTCGGTCTTCTGCTTTTCCACCTTGAGCGTGGCAAAGGGCCCGCCGGCGGCAAGCGCCGCGCCTTCACAAACGCCGTAACAGCCGACTTCCTTGAAGACGACGTTGGACGGGTTTTTCAGCCGGGGCGTCTCGCGCTGCAGCTCTTCGGCGGAAAACACCCGCAGGGCCACGCCGAGATGGTCCGCCAGGGCGTTGACGGCGGCTTCATCCGCCTTCAGGTCGATGGTCGCGACACAGGCGACGGCACCGGGCGCGATATCGGCTTCGGCCAATTGCGCTTCGACCAGGTCGATCAGTTCCTGCGCCTCGCAGCCCCTGGCGCAACCGACTCCGACCGCGTAGCGCTGCGGATGGTAGACCAGCCTTGTCGGTCCGCCCTCGTCGGGCTGTTCCGTGGCGACCAGGGTGATCGCGGCGTCCTCGGCTTCGCTGAGCCTGGCGTCGCGCAGCCAGTCGGCGCGGCCTTCGATGCGGACGCTCGCGCCGGACAGAAGCTCGGCCATCACCGGCTTGGCGTCGTCCGGGTTGGCGAGCCGCCAGCCCTTGGGCGGAGCGTCCAGGGCAATGCCGAGCTTGGTGTCCCCGGCGGTCGTGATCGCCGCATGGCCGCCGAGCGCCTTGGCCAGCAGGCGCGCAAGTTCGTTGGCGCCGCGATGGCCGCCGAGCAGCGGCACAACGCTGGAACCGTCCTCGGAAATCGCGATCACCGGCGGCTCCGTGGTCTTGTCCGACAGGATCGGCGCCAGTGCGCGGATCAGGATGCCGCTGGCACAGAAACCGACGATCGGGTGCCCGGCCTGGAACAGCAGCCGGATATGGTCGATGGTCTCGTTGAACTGGGTGTCCGCGCTCGGCACGCGTCCGGCCAGCCCGTGGATGCGGGCGGTCGAAAAGCGTTTGGCGATTTCTTCGGCTGCGCCGAGGCCGGCCTCGTTCAGGACGAGTAGGATGGGGGAAGCGTCCACGCTTCGTCTCCCTTGTAGATGAGGATCATGGAAAAATAGGGGGCGGTGTCCACCTGAAGATCGACGAGGCGGTGAACTTTCTGTTCCGGCAGGCTGGCCCGTTCGACGTAACCGGCCCTTTCAAGCAGGCCCATGCCGTCGAGCAGCGCCTTGAGGCGCGGCAGGTGGCGGCCGACCTTCATGATGGCGACAGCCTGGGCCTCTTCGATCTTCGTCCGGATGTCCATGTCCGGCAGTGGACCGGGAATGACGGTCAGGACGTCGTTGCGGGCGGTCAGTGGCCGTTGCAGCTGGGCGGCGCAGGCGGTCAGCGACGTGACGCCCGGCACGACCTCGATGGCAAACCGGTCCGACAGCCGCTCGAACAGGTACATGAAGGAGCCGAAGAAGAACGGGTCGCCCTCGCACAGGGTGACGACATCCTCGCCGGTCTCCAGAACCGCCGCGATCTCGCCGGCGGCCTTGTCGTAGATCTCCTGCGCCGGGAACCGGTCGACCCGCATCGGCACGACGATCGGGATCTCGCGCACGCCGTCAGGCAAGGCGCCGGCGGCGATCGAGCGGGCAAAGCTTTCGCCGCTGTCGGGGGCCGGATAGGCGATCACCTTGGCACCGGCAATCAGCCGGTGCGCCTTCAGTGTCATCAGCTCCGGATCGCCGGGGCCGAGACCGATGCCGTAAAGGGTTCCGCTCATGGCTTGGTGAAGCTCCATTGGGTCACGGGCATCAGCGGACGCCAGCCGGTCAAGCCGCCGACGGCGCTGGCGCGGTGCACGGAGAGTTTCTTCAAGGTGCCGCCAAGGCCCTGGTAGGCGCCCAGCAGAACGACTTCGCTTTCAAGCGTCACGGCATTGGCGACGAGCCTGCCACCAGGCTTGAGCGCGTTCAGAGCGGCTTCGACGACGCCGGGAACCGTCAGCCCGCCGCCGATGAAGACCGCGTCCGGTGCCGGCAGGCCTTTCAGTCCCTCCGGCGCCGTGGCGTCTTTCAGGTCCAGGTGCGGCACACCGAGGGCGACCGCGTTTTCGGCAGCCAGCCTGCGGCGCTCGTCTTGCGGCTCCAGGCCGATTGCGCGGGTGCGCGGGGCGGCGCGCAGCCACTCGATGGCAACCGAGCCGCAGCCGGCGCCGATGTCCCACAGCAAGGCGCCGGGATAGGGTTTCAGCTCCGCCAGGGTAACGGCGCGAATGTCCTGCTTGGTCATCTTGCCGTCATGACGGAAGGCATCGTCGGCGAGGCCCGGCGTGCGGCCACGGAAACGGAACCCCGCATCGGCAACCACGTCCAGCGCGAGTGTGTGAAAGTCGGCGACGGTCTCCGACCAGGTCTCTGCTGTCCCCGCAACCCGGCGTTCCCGTGTCCCGCCAATGTGCTCCAGCACCGTCATTCGGGTGCGGCCATAGCCTTCATCGGCCAGCAGATCTGCCACCTCGCGCGGGGTGGCGCCGTTGCTGGTCAGGACCAGGAGCCGCGCGCCTGGATAAAGCGCGGCACGCAGCATGTCGACGGAGCGGCCGTGAACCGACAGGCAATCCGTCTCCTGCAACGCCCAGCCCATGCGGCTTGCGGCCAGCTGGAAGGCAGAAAGCGACGGCAGCACGGTCATGTCCTGCGGCTCGAAATGCCCGAGCAGCGAAGACCCGATGCCGAACCACATCGGGTCGCCGGTTGCCAGCACGGCGACGCTCCTGTGCCTGAGTGCCGCAAGTTCTTCGAACACCGACGAAAACGGGCTCGGCCAGGGGCGCTTTTCGCCCGGGATATCGCCGGCAAGCTCCAGGTGACGCGCGCCGCCATAGACAATCTCGGCCTGGGCGAGGGCGTCTGCCCCGCCGGGCGCGAGCACACCGTCCTCGCCGATGCCGACGAGTGTCAGCCAGGGCGCGCTCATTTCTCCTCCAGCGTATAGGGCCGGATCCTGGGCTGGACCGAGAGCCCCTTCGGTTTGCCGTCGGTGGAAACGGATGCCTCGCGTGCGCCCCGGGAGCGGTGGTGTTTTTGAGCTTCGGCCGGATCGCCGCTGTCCCCGGTTTTGGCGCTCACCTGTCCGTCGGGCGCGCGTAGAAACCCGCGCGAGCGCAGGGGGCTGTTGCCGGCAACCGATCTGAGCGGTTTTTTCGGAAGCTTGCCCGGCATGTCAGCGCTCCTCCGGCAGACCGGCGGCCAGCGCGTTGACGGCGGCCGCGGCCATCGCCGAGCCGCCACGGCGGCCGCGCACGGCAAGAAAAGGAACGCCGAACGGATTGCCCGCAAGCGCGTCCTTCGATTCCGCCGCACCGACAAAGCCGACGGGAAAACCCAGGATCAACGCCGGCTTCGGTCCGCCGGCCGCGATCATTTCCAGAAGATGATAGAGCGCCGTCGGTGCATTGCCGATGGCAACGACCGCGCCTTCCAGGCGATCCCGCCAGAGTTCGACCGCCGCCGCCGAGCGGGTCGTGCCAAGCGCGTTTGCCATCCCGGGCACCTTGCCGTCATTCAGCGTGCACAGCACGTCGGTGGTTTCGGGCAGGCGCGCGCGAATGATGCCGTGGACGACCATCTCGACGTCGCAAAAGACCGGCGCGCCGGCGGAAAAGGCGGCTTGCGCGGCGTCCAGGATGTCCGCCGACCAGGCGAGATCCTTCGGCAGGTCGGTCATGCCGCAGGCATGGATCAGCCTGATCGCGACCGGGTGCAATCCGACCGGCAGATGCGACAGCTCGGCTTCCGCCCGCACGATCGAGAAGGACTGGCGGTAGATTGCCGCCGGATCCCTCTCGTATTCGTAGGACGAGATCATGTCGGTGCTCACGGGCAGTCCTCAGCCTTCCCGGTTCAGCGATTTCGGGCCGTGCGGGTGATCCGCATGCGGGTAGGGATGGTGGTGATGGTCATGATCGTGGGAATGGCCGTGATCATGCGAATGCCCGTGATGATGATGCGCGTTCCCGTGATCATGGGAATGATCGTGGTGGTGCCCGTGATCATGATGATGGTGGCCGCCGGATTTGACCTGCTTTTCGCAGGCGCCGGTGCAGAACTCTTCGCAAAGCTGGCATTCGGCTTCCGCGCCGAGGCCTTCCACGTGGTGGTGGTGGCTTTCCTGGGCGAGCCCCACTTCCGCCTCGAAGCCGAGCACCTGTTCCCGGTACTTGCACATCTGGCAGTTCATCAGGTTGGCGCCCTGCAGGATCTCCTGCACCCGGTCGGCCATGGTGTCGATCACCTGCGGATGATCGTTGAGGTAACCCGCCTTCAGGAACTCGATCTCGGGATGCCGCTCGGCGACCTCGTCCGTGGTGCCGTAGATCCGCTGCACCAGCACGCCGGTGAACAGGAAATAGGGGAAGACGATGACGCGCTTGTAGCCGAGCCTGGCGGCATGCTCGAGGCCCGGGCCGACCAGCGGGAAGGTGACGCCCGAATAGCAGGTTTCCGCCCAGCCGAAACCGAAGCCCTCCCACAGCATGCGGGTGATCTTGGCGACATTGGAATTGGCGTCCGGGTCGGACGCGCCGCGTCCGACCACCATCAGCAGGGTCTCGTGCAGGGGCACGTCGCTGTCGGCGGAGTCGATCGCCTCCTGGATCCGGGCGGCCGCGGCCTTGACCATGCGCGTGTCGACGGCCAGCTCGCGGCCGTAGGAGATGGTCATCTCCGGATGCATGGCCTGGTAGGTGTTGAGCACGGACGGGATGTCGTTCTTGGCGTGTCCGGCGGCAAACAGCATGCCCGGCACTGCCAGCACGCGGGTGCAGCCGGCCTCGCGCAGCCTGGTCAGACCGTCATGGATCACCGGGTTGGCGAATTCCAGGTAGCCGTATTCCACCGGCCAGTCCGGGAAACGTGCCTTGAGGCCTTCGGCCAGTTGGGCAAACTGTTTCACGGCGCCCTTGTTGCGGCTGCCGTGGCCGCAGATCATCAGTCCGAGTTTCTCGCTCATTGAGCTGCTTCCCCGGTGCTGTCCGGGTCCTCGACCTCTGCCTCGGGCGTTTCCTCTTCCTGTTTCCGCTTCCGGTCCTTCAGCGCGATCACGCCGGCAACCAGTGCGGCCCCGGCAAGGGCTGCGACACCCGCCCAGTGGGCATGTCCGGCAAGCTCGCCCAGATGGCCGCCATGCGCGAATGCGGCGGTCGGCGTGGCGGCGGCAAGGCCGGCTATCAGGATACGGTGGATCATCTGTCTCCCCCATTTGGCAGGCGCCGGTCAAGGCGGTTTGGTGGTGTCGGCGCCAGGGGGATGAAAGCAAACATGTGAGGGACCGGTACAAACACCGGTGGCCCGTCAATGCCGTGGACAGCTCCGACCTTGGTCCCCTGCTTGGGTCAACCGCATCCGGAATCGCTTTCAGTCCCTCCGAGGGACGCCGTCAGGTGGGCGCACCTTATGAGAGCGGTCTTGCCGGATCAAGCAGGAAAGCGACATCCTTTGGCACAATCGGACCACATGCCGGGCATGCGGATCTCGCGGGGAAGCAACTTCCTTTTTTGGATGCACCTACCCGCAAGCACCAGTGTCACCCGGGACAAGCGCAGCGCAGATCCGGGGTGACACGCATTTGATCGCTATTGCTGCGATGTCGGGCAGACGTCATCACTCACATCAGCTCCCTCATGTATGCCGGATCACCAGCAGCGTGATGTCGTCATGCACGGTCTGGGTGCCGATATGGGCTTTCACGTCGGCAAGAATGCCTTCCAGGACGCGTGTGGCGCTGGGGGCATTGTGGGCACGGGCGCTGTCGACGAGGCGGTCCAGGCCGAACAGTTCGCCGTCCGGGCTTTCGGCTTCGGTCACGCCATCGGTGTAGAGCACGATGATGTCGCCGGGGGTGAAAGCCAGTTCCCTGGTCTCGATGAACGGCGCGATGTCGTCGTCGAGGCCGATCGGGAAACCGAGATCGACCGTGTCGATGATCTCGCAGGCCCCGTCCGGCTTGAGCACGATCAGTTCCTCGTGCTGGCCCGACAGGGTCACCTTGTCCGGTTCGAAATCGAGGAAGGAAAGGGTCAGGTGCTTGTCGGTCCTGGTGCGTTTGATGTTGCGGCAGATGGCGCTGTTGAGCGCGACCAGGAACTGGCGCGGGTCGGAAGGGCCGCGCTCCTGCAGGGCAACGGCAACCGACTGAACCATCAGCATCAGGACGCCACTCTCCAGCCCGTGGCCGGTGACGTCGCCGATGCCGACCTTGACCCGGTCGTCCAGTTGCAGGACGTCGTAATAATCGCCGCCGACCTCGTCGGCCGGCTCCATGAAGGCGGCGATTTCCAGCTGGTGGATGCCGCCGAGCTCGTCCTTGGTGGGCAGCACCATCATCTGGATCTGCCGGGCGACCTCGATTTCCGCGCCGAGGCGCAGGTTCTCCGATTTCAGCTGTTCGTTCAGATGGGCGATTTCCGTGTTCGCCTGTCCGAGGTCGAGGTTCATGCCATGCAGCCGCGTGGCCTGGTGCCACTGCAGCGCCGTCACCGCCGCGCCAATGGCGCCGGCGGTTGCGAAATAGAGCAGCAGGTAGCGGAACGACCAGAGATTCTCGGCAATCGGCTGGCTGATGGTGATCGCCTGGATGCCGCGCACATCGCCGACCTTCCAGTCTGTCTTCGGGCTGTCTTCATGGGAGTTGTGACAGGACACGCAGGACTCGCCGAGCATCACGGGCGAGGCAATCTGGATCTTGCGGTTGAAAAGCGATCCGAGATAGCCGATCTCGATATCCTCCGGATCCCGGCTTTCCCGGAAATCGGCAAGCGCCTTCTTCTCGAACGGTGTCAGGTTATGGGATCCCCTGCCCGCGAATGGCAGGTCGGAGACAAAGCGGTATTTGAGATTGCGTGTGTTGCCGCCGATCACCTCGCCCAGTTCGATGGACAGCGTGGCCGGGATCGGGATGCCGCCCGGCGTGTCGTGGTATTCATGGGTCGCGGTGATGTCGCCTGGGGCTTCCTGGACCCGGGCGATGATATTCCGGGCATAATAGGTGCGGATCTTGCTGATCGTCTGATCGAGATCGATCGCCTGGGACTGAAGCGACGCATCCGAAATCGCGCGCAGGTCCAGCCAGACGGCCACCGGCAGCATGCCCAGGCCCAGGACGACCAGCGCCAGAAACACTGCCGGCCGCTCGATCAGCTTGAGCCAGAACCTGTCTACGCGGCGTTGTTCCATGTGCTGCATTTTCAACCTGGTGTTGCGGCTCGGCCGGGAGGATGCCTAGCGGCGGGGAATGGGAAGACCCTTGCGATGTCGGTATCATGACGGCTTGCCGACGTCTTCGCCACAGCGTGGCATCAGAATTTACAGTCTTGTTTTCAGCACGTTGTAATTGTCTAGTAAACCCTCTGTCGTCAAAGCTGGAGCGAGGCACCATGCAAACCCATCTCGTTTTTACGGTCATTGCCAAGGACCGCCCGGGACTTGTCGAGCGCATGGCCGAGATCATCGCCGGCACGGGGGGCAACTGGATCGAGAGTTCGATGGCCCGCCTTGGCGGCGAATTTGCCGGCATCGTGCGAATCGCGATCGACGGCATGCATTCCGACGAGCTCGTCTCGCAGCTTCGGGCTCTTTCCTCCGACGGCATCGACATCACCCTGCGTTCCGACCAGGAAGGCACGGATCTGCCGACGGGTGCGTCGGCCCATCTCGACGTGGTTTCCCAGGACCACCCGGGCATCCTGCGCGATATCACCCGTGTGCTCAGCGAAAAGGGCGTCAGCATCGAGCATCTGGAAACCGAAGTGGCCTCCGGTTCAATGCAGGGCGAGGCCCTGTTCAAGGCTTCCGCCGACCTGCGTCTGCCCGTGGACCTCGATCCGGCCGATTTGAGCGAGGCCCTTCAGGAGACGGCAGGAGACCTGATGGCCGACGTCAATCTGGTTGACTGACACGGTCCGGCCCGGTCAAGGGAATGCGGGCCGCCGGTGCGGCCCGAAACCTGTTTGATCGGAGGTCGTCCTTGCTGGACCAGATGGAGTTTGTAGGCGAACTGTGGCTGCACCGGGGGCAGGGTGGCTGGACCTTCATCACCCTGCCGGCGGACTGCGCCGACCAGATCCGTTTTTATGCAGGCGGTAAAAAGGGCCGGGCCTGGGGCATGATCAAGGTCAGCGTCCGGATCGGTGGCTCTTCCTGGGACACGACAATCTGGCCCGACAAGGCGTCGGGCTCGTACCTGCTGCCGGTCAAGGCTGCGGTGCGCAAAAAGGAAGGGATCGCGGCGGGAAACACAGCGCAGGTGTCGCTGAGACTGCGGGTGCCGCCGGGCTTTTGAAAACCTGTCAGGCGGCCAGGGCCCAGTCGCTTGCGTCCTTCCGGGCGCCGATAAGGGCCAGGCCGTTGGCAACGGAAGTCAACTCATTGCCGCCGGATATCTTTTCCCGGCCGAAGCGCTCGGCGAACATCGACCGGACGGCCGGAACGAAGGAGGTGCCGCCGGTCATGAACACCCGGTCGATATCGGCTTCCGTCTGGTTCGACTTTTCAAGCGTGGCGCTGAGCGCCTTGTCCATCTTTTGCAGGTCCTGGGCTATCCAGTGCTCGAAATCCGCGCGCTTGACGTCGGCCCGGAAGTCGGCACCGAGCGGCGCGAAGGTCAGCTCGGTCTCGTCTTCGGTGGACAGCCGGGCCTTGGTCTCCGACACGGACTTGTAGAGCGGGTAGCCCTGGTCCTCGTCGACAAGGTCGATGAACAGTTCGATCTTCTCCGGTTCCACGCAGAAGCGCAGCAGCTTCTTCATCTCCTTGAAATCGTCGGAGGTCTTGAAGATCGACAGCATGTGCCAGCGGGCGAAATTGGAAAACAGGTTGGGCGGCATCTCCAGCACCTTGCCCATGCTCTTGTAGCTCGACCCCTTGCCGAGTTTCGGCAGGATGACATTGTCGATGATGCGGTAGTCGAGCGTGTCGCCGGCAATGCCGATGCCGCCGCGTCCGAGCGGTGTCGCCGTCAGATGCCCGGCCTGTGTTTCAAAGCGCATCAGTGAATAGTCGGTGGTGCCGCCGCCGAGATCGGCAACCAGGATGGTGGTGTCCTTGTCCAGTGACTGGGCAAAGGAAAAGGCCGCGCCGACCGGTTCCATCACGAAGAGAATGTCCTCAAAGCCGACCTTGTAAAACGCCTTGCGATACCGCTCCATCGCCAGGTCCTCGTCCGGATTGTGTCCGGCAAATTCCACCGGTCGGCCGACGACGAGGCGGGTGGACGCCGGGTCGAAGGTGGTGCCGGCGCGCTCGAAGGCAAGCGACAGGAAGGTCGCCATCAGGTCCTCGAACTCGAAGCGCACGCCGAAGACGCCCGTACCCTGGAACACACGGCTCGCCGCGAAGGTCTTCAGAGACTGTATGAAACGCACGTCGCCAAGGCTCTCCAGGAACTGCCGGATCGCCCAGGGCCCGACTTCCGCATTGAGCGCTTTCGCCGCCCCCCGGTCCAGGAAACTCAGGACCGTCGGCAGCGAGGTGAAACTGTCGGCACCGTCGGCAAAGGTGACCGGCACCGTCGTCCCCTGTCCCTCCGCCATGACCGCGACCGTGTTGGAGGTGCCGAAATCGAGTCCGATGGTTTGTTTCATGGCGATAACCTCTCAAACGCAACAGGCCACGGGACAATTGGCGGCATGGGAAAGTCCGGGCAGGGCAATACAGTCAGAAACAGGAATGGTCGGGCTTAATATGCAGGCAAGAAGGCACATGCAAGTGCGAGAATGCGTTCTGCCTGGATTTCGATTGCAGAGAGGCGTCCAGCGACCAGGCGAATTGCAGATTCAAGGGGTTTGCTTGCCTGATCAGTGGACGTCCAACTGGGCGAACATGCTTTTTCAATTCAGACGAAATTGAAATCATCTGCCGTCAAGAGTGCAAAATTGAAATTCTCCAGCTCGATTGCACCGCCGGAATAGCTTATCAGGGCATTCCCGCCATTGTCGGAGATGGTCAGATCGCCGAAAGAAGCGGCGCCGGCGGAGATTTCAATCACGTCTATGGTGTCTTCGAAGTCTGTAATCGTGTCGAGATCACCTGTTTCGTTGAAGACAAACGTATCCGACCCGTCGCCACCGGTCAGAATGTCGTTGCCAAGGCCTCCGGCAAGAACGTTGGACCCGCTGTCACCAGTCAGCGTGTCCGCATAGGCGCTGCCTGTCAGGTTTTCCACATCGATCAGACGGTCGCCCTGCGCATCGCCTCCGCTCTCCACCGTCGAGTCGCTGATGTCGACATTGACCGCCGATCCGGAGGTACTGTAGTCGGCAGTGTCTGATCCGTCACCACCTTCCAATCGGTCCGAGGAACTGCCCCCTGACAGGATATCGTTGCCGTTTCCGCCGCGCAAAGTGTCGTTGCCGCCCAGGCCGGTGAGGGTGTCATTGCCGTCTCGCCCTTCCAGCACATTGCTGCTGTCGGAACCGATGAGCGTGTCATCGAAGGCTGACCCGAAGACGGCTTCTATGCTGATCAGCCGGTCTCCCTGCGCATCGCCGCCACTTTCAACTCGGCCGTCACCGAGGTCGACGGTGACTGCGGACGAGGAAGAGGAATAGTCGGCATAGTCGTAACCCGAGCCGCCGTCGAGCCGGTCGGACGACGCTCCTCCGACAAGGTAGTCATTGCCGCCCAGACCGCGCAACGTGTCGTTGCCAGCACCGCCTGAGAAGGTATTCGAGCCGGAATCGCCATAAAACATGTCGTTGAAGTCGGAGCCGTTGGCACCCTCGATGCTGACAAGCTTGTCGCCTTGCGCCCAGCCACCGTTTTCGACCTTGTTGTCGCTCAAGTGGATCGTGACGCTGCTTGTGGACTGGGCGTAGTCGGCAATATCATAGCCGTCGCCGCCTTCCAGTCTGTCGCTGCCGGCGCCGCCACGCAGGAAGTCGTCACCTGCACCGCCCCGCAGCGTGTCGTTGCCGTACCAGCCATAGAGCATGTCATTTCCGCCGGCCCCCTCAATCGTGTTGGACGCTGAAGACCCGGTAATGACGTCATCGTGGTGAGATCCGTAAACGCCCTCGATGCTTATCAGCTTGTCGCCTGCGGCGTCGCTGCCGGCCTCAACCCTGCTGCTGCTCAGATTGATAAAGACACTTCCGGCCGCGTTGAGATAGTCGGCAATGTCGAAGCCGGAACCACCATCCAAGCGGTCCGACGATGCGCCCCCCCTCAGGATGTCGTTTCCGCTGTTGCCAAGCAGCGTGTCGTTGCCGGCTTGGCCATAGAGCATGTCATTGCCGGACCGGCCGTCGAGCGTATTGGCGTTTGCGTCGCCGACAATGATGTCATTGTAGTTGGAGCCATCGACATGCTCGATGCTGGTCAGCGTGTCTCCTTGCGCATGCCCGCCGCTCTCGGAAATGCCGTCGCCGAGGTTCAACAGGATCCTGCCGTTGGACTGGCTGTAGTCGGCGGTATCATCGCCGCCACCGCCGTTCAGCGTGTCGGATCCCGATCCGCCGCGCAGCTGGTCGTTGCCACCGTTGCCGTAAAGGATGTCATTTCCGTTTCCCCCGGACAGCAGATTGGCGTAGCCATTGCCGGTCAGCGTGTCGTTGCCACTGCCGGATACCGCGTTCTCAATGACCGTCCCGCGGGAAATGATCAGGTTGCCCGTGTAACCGCGAACGCTGGAAATGCCTTCTGCGTTCAAGTCGATCGATTGATCGCCACCATAGGTGCTGTAGTTGAGCGTGTCCGTGCCGCCATCGTCGACAATCGTGTAGCTAATGTAGCTGTTCATCGAACTGATTTGCTGCATCACGTCGCCGGAGTTGGCTCCGTCGCCGTAAACCGTATTGCCGGTTCTCGTTGTGCTCGAAGTGCCGTAAAGGTTTCTGATGGCAATCACATCCGCGATTTGCGGAGATATCGCATAGACGTAGCTGGCATCGATATAGGTGTTTTCGTTTTGACTGAAATACGACATCACCGAGGCTTGCCAGGAATCGTTGGCATAGTGATTGTCGGTGCCGTAGGTCGCGGAACCGTTGTAGTTGCCGGCGTGTCCAAGCCCAAGAGCATGACCGATTTCGTGAATGTAGGTCTGGAATGAATAACTGTTCAGGCTTGTGCCGTAATAGCCGATCCAGTTGGTGCCCACATTGACGTAGCTGTAGGTTGTGTTTGACCCGTTGAGGTTGGACCAGCTGTAGGCACTGTTTGCATCCGAGTCGCCGAATTCGATCTGGGCGCCGCCGTTGGTATACGAGAAATTCAGTCCCGTTGCGTCCGACCAGAGCTCAAGCGCATAGCGAGCCAGCGTTTGGGCCGCAGAGGGAAGCGCAGAGATATTAACGGAAATCGTGCCGCCGGTTGAAACGTTGAAGGAGCGCGGGCCAGAGGAAAAGTATGACCAGAAGCCGTCAGTAAGCTGAAGCGCGATCTGGTCGTTGTTGTAGACGGGGGTCGATGCCGCCACAGCCGTGTTGTCAGTCGCATCCGCCTGACTGCAGGAAAAGCCCGCGACGACGGGCAGGTCCCTGGTACGGCCGGTCGCGTCGCAAAGTGTGCACATTAAGTCAACTCTCGAGTTTTGTTTTGTATTGGCACTCTCGATTATCGGGACTGCGACGCCAAAAATACCGCAGACCATGGTTCCTGAAAACACACTCACATCACAACATTCCGCTATTTTGCTAGTGTCTCGATATAGTGTTGTTTGGAAGTTAAATTCACGGGACAATTCCCGTCCGGCCGGATAACGTTGCGTCAATATGCGGCCGGGGCGCCAGGAACAGGCCGTCGGACGAATTGGTTTCGGGCTTGACCGCCGCATAAGCCACGTTGTCAACAGACAAAACCGTCAGATCGGTCGATCTTGTTTTAAATGGTCCCGACCCTGGGCATTTTGCGCAATGTTGCACGACGGTCCAAACGTCTCCAACATGGCTGGAGATTCGGTTTTTGGGCAGATTCTGCCTCCGTTTTTTTTGCCGCCGGCGATAGCATTTAACGCCTCGTTGGTGCTTGGGAACCTGAAAGGCAGCCGGATGGCTGCGCTGATCGCGGGCGGTTGACGGACTGATGCCCGCGCAGCGCGAGTGCCGGCGGCGTTTTCCGGCGTAGCCTTTGCCGGTTGCGACATGACAGCGCGTGAAGGCTGTCTCGGGGTTGATGAAAAGTCTTTGAAACAAGGTGTGGAGCCGCGTGTTATTCCCTTTGACGCCTCGCTGCGGTTGCCGCTTTGCTCTCGCCGCAAGGCTTGCAATTTCCATCAAAAGCTGGACAAGGGGGGGCGGCTTGCAGCCGGCGGAAATTTTGTGGTCGCTGTGAGATGGAGAGAACTGCAGAAAGTTTTTTCTCGGAGAGTCGAAGTGCAGTATTCAAAGGTTTTGGACAGTTTACAGAGGCTACGAAAACGGGAGCTTGATACGGCCTCTTTCGATCAACTGCCTCATCTGGGACGCAACGATCTCCTTTGCATCGCACTGCCGAACAACCTGGGGCGTTGCTTCAGTCAGCTCGCCGGCATTGGCGGCGTCGCGGAGTTCTGCGACAAGTGCGATTTTCTGACGTCGAAAACCCGCGCTCCCTATGAGAACGTTGGCAATGTCATTGTCAGCGAGACGGTTGCAGGCTCGCTCTGTGATGAACTCGAGGAGCTTAGGTCCCGGGGAGCCCTTGTTCATATCGCTTTCTGGTCGCCCCTGAACGACCACATCAGACATTTTGAGTACTGTTCTCCGGTTGATTTCTGGTCAGGGCAGGTTGCCCTCGTGCCACAGAATACTGATGTGCGCACATTCCTGAATTCCGGCCAATCAGCGAGAGCGAACCACGAAGGCGGCTCCGAGGGTGAGAGCCTCGCGGCAAGGGAAGAGGAGACATCCTCCAGGTTGAAAGAGCTTGTGAGGCGGCGTGTTTCACTGACCTCCGGCTTGGCGCGCTCTCATGCGGATTGTTACCGGGGGGTACTTTCCGAAATTCTGCCGCTGGACGAAAACACGGATCTCGTTGTCCTGAGCAGTTGTGGTCAGAAAGGTTCCACCAGGAAAAGACGCATCAAGATTGCCAACGAGCTGAATGCCAGGCACGGCGATCGGAAACTCGTCTTTCTCCTCTTCAGCAACTGGGAGGTAAAAAGCCGGCTGGGGAATTTCGGTTACGCAAAGGAGGCCAACCACCTTCTTATCAAAAACGTGCCGGCAAGTGCGCTGTTCGCCGACGTCGGAACCGTCTACAGCGACAATCCGCACATCTGTGCGGAAGCCATGCTGCACGGAAAACCTGTCGTGAATCTTTGTGAAGAGATCGGCTGTGTCTCGGACGACACAGACAGGCCGACTTGGAAAAACGCAGAAACAAATCTTTGCCAAGCTGCGTTTGCAACGCAGATGCTGAAACCGGAAACCCATATTTTCGATTGCGCCACCCAGGAATTTGTTGCCCTCGAATCCATGTTGTCGCGGCTGGAAGAACTCAACAGCTTCCAGCCTCTTGAGGATGTCCGCCAGTTTGTCGGCGAGCACGCGGTAGGGGCCTGGTCCGAGCGGGTCATTCTTCTTGGAAGGACCGGTTATCTCGACCAGGCCGTCGAATTGGCAACCCATTTGGTGCTCTATAATCCGGGGGTCAATATTGTTCCGGGCGCGGTGCACTCAAAGGCCGTTCTTCAATATTTGAACGAAGACTACGACGACCTTCTCCAAAGCCTGTCTTCCGTTGACGACAGGTCAGCGTTTGACCGGTACTTGCCATTGATTCTCTATTCTCATTTTCAGTTGGGCAAATTTTACGAAATACAGAAAATCGCCAATGCGCACGTCGAACAGAGGGTTCGTGACATAAGGGAAAACCCTTCGGTCAAGAATTTGAAAGGCCTCGAGCGGGTTCTGAACTGTCTTTACGAACTCGACCAACTGCTTTCGTCCTTTGGACGAGCCTGCTTGGATCACGGGAGCCGCGTTGCAATCGCTCAATGCCTGACTGCGATCTTCGGGAATTGGAGCAAGCTTTGGAGCGCAGAGCGTATCGCCGCCCGTTCGCTTTCGCGTTCGACCATCAAGCTGCTGCATCGCGAAGATTTCGATATCCCCGAGAGTCTTGTGACGCTCATGGTCCGGTGCAACAAGAATGCGATCATGTTTCACGTGTCGCTTCTCAATCTCCTGAACAACAATGAGATCATCACCGAAGCGCACATGTCCGGTCGGCAGCGGATCATGGTTGATCTCGCCGAGCACACCGCGAAGGAGTTCCAGCGTCAGGGGCTGGCCAGAAAGCTTGACCCGGTCTACTGGGCAAATCTGATGTCGTTCATCGCCGTGGGCTACGATTGCAAGGCCATACGGTCCGAACGCTTTTATGAGCTGGAAAAGCGACTTGAAAAGCATCTGACCGGAGGTCCGTCAAGGGTCGAAACCGCTTTCCTCTATTCAGGGGTTGCCAAATTGATGAGTGGATACATCAAGGCTCTCGAGCAGTTGTCGGTGTCGAATTCTCCCACGTCCGCACTGGCTTGCGACTTCCTTCAGGAAGTGGTCAAGATCGCCCAGAAGAGGTTCAAGTCGAACACGACCATTCAGCAGGACCTGATCCGGGTCTATGCCCGCCTGCGTCGTGGGGATGAAGTCGAGAAAAGGGTAGCCTCGGCCCAGACCGGGTTTCTTCCAAATGTGCATGTCACGCGCATGTTCAGCGATCATCTTTTTGCAGACGGGCGCATGTCGGAAGGCCTTGCGCAGCTCGAGAACGGCGAACTTCTGATCAGAACCAATTTTTTCAAACGCGCGGACAATCCGTCGTTTTTCAAGCAGATGAACGACCTGAGCCAGGATCACGCGAGAAAGAAATTCTACAAATCCTGCGCTGATCTGCTGTCGACCTGTCCGCAACCCCAAAACCCCAAGGGCGTCGTGTTCGTTCTGCCTTATGATGCGCAGAACACAATGGCGATGGGTGTTCCGGTCATGGGCGAACTGCGCAAGCGGGGGTATGCGACCATTTATCTTGGGACCGGCATATTGCCGAAGGACCCCACCGGTGTCGCCGAGATCGACAAGTACCACGGCATTGTCAGCTACGATTACACAACGCTTTTCAATGAGCCGTATTATGACCGGACGTTGAAGAACGAGTGGAAAATCGATTGGAAAAACAAGATCCTGGAATGTGACGGTGTGAACTATTTCCAGGGTGTTTTCGAATATCTTGCCAATCGTTACCGTCGCTTCGATATCGATATCGAAAAGGCCCCCATCTGGAAGTTCTTCTACACCCAACTCCTGAAATGCGACCGGGCGGTCACGATCTGCAAGGACATTCAGAGCAATCCGGCACTCAAGAATCTTCCGGTCCGCTTCATGGCCGTCTCCGCTCAAACGTCGCCTTCCTATATTTACAAGGAGTTCTGTGCGGAGGTCGGCTACCGGGACGACATGCACCTGGTCTTTCATATCAACGGATATGAGAACTACTTCTCCAATTTGGGGACGAAGGTCGCGTCCACCATGGCGGTCCGGGACATGACGGTGCGCCCGTTCATCCGTTCGCCCCTCATCGTGCGTCGGGACATGCTCGAGCTGCCCGCGGACAGCGAGGTCGAGAAAAAGCGACTGAACTCCGTGCTGACGGCGGATCGCGTTGGCGTGGTTGGTCAGACGCCCGTTGTTGCGGCCGTGGAACGGCGTATTCGTGAACACCGGTTGAATGGCGGCAAGGTCGTTGTGTGCTACGGCAAGGTTCTATGCGACCTGGGTGTGCCCTATGACGGCGGACCGGCGCACAGGGATATTCTGGACTGGGTCAACCACACCATCGAGTGTGCTCGCAAAAGCGAGGCGCTGGTCCTGATCAAGCCACATCCGCACGAGTTGCGCCCCGAAATTGCCCGCCATCTGACACAGACGCTGTTTGAAGGCATTACCGCCGATATTCCCGACAATGTCATTCTCCTGGGCCATGACTGGTTCAACAATTCCAGGCTCAAGGATATGATGGATGTCGCCATTCTCTGGAATGGCACGTCCTGCCTGGAAATGAGCGTCTGGGGATTGCCCGTCGTTATTTGTGCACATTTCGGTGTGATCGATTACCCGGTCAATCTTATCGCTCCGAAAAGCAGATCGGACTACGAGAGAATGATCCGCTGCCCGGAAACTCTGAGCCAGGATGCCGAAAGTGCCGGTCTGGCAATCGACTATCTCAAGAAGATGGGCGGCGAAACGGTGTTTTCACCCTATCGGTATTGTCCCCGTCCAGCCACCAACGATCCGGTCGGTCACTATTTCTGGAATGAAGAAGATATCGAAAGGTGGCAAGGCCCGGGCGATCCCTGGGTGCAGGAAATGGCGGATGAATATCTGCGAAGCTTCACACCGGGTGAGAAGGGTGTTGCGACGGAAGAGGACTACGAACGCTACCGTGCGTTCAAGCAGGGGCATGGAACCGCGGTGTAGAATGCGTTGCGCAACCGGCACATGAAGGGAGCTTCCCGGAGACGAACCCCGGAATACCTGCCGCCTATGCTTGCATCGGGTGGCAATTCCGCTTAGTTGAAACACACCCTCCGGATCACCTAACTCGTCTCGGCTTTCTGTGATTGCAAATGAAACCATGACGCGGAGGAAATGCTGGAGCGCAGGACACTGTTATGAAGCTTTTGGACACCACTCTCCGCGACGGATCATACGTTATCAATTTTCAGTTTTCCGCTGATGACACACGTCAGATCGCCGGTGAATTGGACAAGGCAAAGGTCGAGTTCATTGAGGTCGGGCACGGTGTCGGCCTGGGAGCGAGCCGCAAGGGCGAAGGCGTGGCGCGCGAAACCGACGAAACGTACATGAAAGCGGCGGCGGATGTCGTCACGAACGGGTCCTGGGGCATGTTCTGCATCCCTGGCATCGCCGAAATGTCCGATCTCGAGTCAGCCATTGATCACGACATGGGTTTTGTCCGTGTCGGTGTCTCGATCGACCGGGTTGCCGCTGCGGAGCCCTTCGTTGCCCGGGCGAAGGAAGCCGGTCTGTTTGTTGCCGTCAACTTCATGAAGAGTTACACGCGCCCGCCCGCCGAGTTCGCGCAGGCCTGCGCGACCGCGGGCGCATTCGGTGCGGATATCGCCTACCTGGTGGATTCCGCCGGCAACATGTTGCCGCAGACGATCGAGGACTACGTCAACGAGACCAAGAACGTCACGGACGTTGCCCTCGGGTTCCATGGCCACAACAATCTGGGGCTGGCCAATGCCAATGCATTGAAAGCGATGGAACTGGGCGTGGAGGTTATCGACTCCTCCCTGCAGGGCATGGGGCGCTGCACGGGGAACACGATCACGGAGCATTTCGTCGCGATCCTCGACAGATCGGGATACAAGCACAATTTCGACCTGTTCCGGCTCATGGACACTTCCGAGCTTCTTGTGCGGCCCTTCCTGACACAGGTCGGTCTGGATTCGGTTGATTTGGCCTGCGGTCTGGCCGGTTTCCATTCCAGCTACATGTCCGTCATCCGCGATGCTTGCATCACCCACAATGTTGATCCGCGGGCACTGATCATGGATCTGTGCGAAGAAACACGAGACGTCGCACCTGTGGACCTGGTCGACGAGCTTGCCCGGAAGATCTCCGCCAAAAACACCGAGAACAACTACCGTCACCGCTTCCCGCTCCGCCAGTATTTCGGTCATGAGCAGGACATTCTCTAACACGGTCTGCCAACAAGATGCTGCGTTCCTCACTATTTGCCAAGATCCAGGCTGCGGCGCACGAAGAGAGAGTCGTGTCTCTCGTCGACGGCAGGACCGTGACAGGGAGCCAGTTGCTGCGCGGGGCGGATCGGGTTGCCGACTTGCTGTACGGGCTGGGGGGCGGTCCGCAGAGCCGGGTTCTCGCCGTGCTGCCGAACGGGCTGGCACTGCTGGTGCTCTACCTCGCCTGCCTCCGGCACCGGATGATCATCTGCCCGGTCAGTCCCGACAGTCCAAGTCAGGACATCGAGTATATTCAGTCGGTCTTCCGGCCCGATGTCGTCGTCGATCCCGACGCATTGCAGGCAAGCCTCGAGGCGGCGCTTGACGACGGCTCCGCGGAAGACGTGCAGGCCCAGCCTTCCGGCGTCGACTATGACGACGACGATGTTTTTTCGGTGAACTTCACCTCCGGCACGACGGGCAGACCGAAAGGGGTTGCTCACTTTGCCGAACGCATGCTGGCCAATGCGCAAGCTTTCAACGTTCAGATGGGCTGCAACGAAACGCAGCGCATGATGCATGTCATGCCGATGTTCTACATGGCCGGCCTTCTCAACACCATTTTGTGCCCGCTCATGGCGGGAGGGGCCGTCATCGTGGCCCCGGCTCTGCTTCCGCGCACGGCGTTGTCGTTCTGGCGTCAATTCATCGACAACCGCGCAACGGCTTTCTGGCTGTCGCCAACCATGCTCCGCATGGTGATGAAGCTGGACCGGACGAAGGATTCGAAGGACTACGCGGCGCGGGCTCTTGAACATGCATTCGTCGGCACGGCTCCGATGGCTCCGGCCCTGGGGCAGGACTTCCTGGACCAGTATGGCGTCCGACCATTGCAGAGTTACGGGTTGTCCGAATTGCTGCTGGTGTCCTGCGACAATGACGACTCGGAAGGCTTTGGCAACGTTGGCCGGCTGCTGCCGGGCGTTCGTAGCAGCTGGTCGAGCGACCGGGAGCTGGAACTTGAAACGGCTTACCTGTTTGCCGGCTACATTGACCCGGAGACGGGTGAAATTGATCGGCTGGACCGCAAGATGTCTTTCAAGACGGGAGACCTGGCCGAAATCGATGACAAGGGCCGCTTGCGGATAACGGGAAGGAAGAAAGACCTGATTGTTGTCGGCGGGATCAACGTCAGCCCGGCGGCGATCGAAGAGCGCCTGCAGTCGGTCCCTGGCGTTGTCGAGGTGGCCGTCGTCGGAGAAGGCGACGACATTTACGGCGAGGTGCCCGTCGCGTTCGTGCAACTGGAGAAGTCTGCCGACGTGGCGCAGGCGATCGAGCGCTTGAGGGAGAGCGCCCAGAGCGACTTGGCGGCTGCTAGCCGGCCTGTCCGCTTTTATCCCGTCGATGCGATGCCGACGGGGCCCACCGGCAAGGTCCAGAAACGGCTCCTTGAGCGGCCGGCGGCATCATGATTGTTGGGGTCGACCATATCGCACTGGCCTGTGTTGACCTGGAAACGGGACAGCGTGCCCTCGACAGGCTCGGCTTGTCCGAACGGTTTGTGGATCGTGCGGTTGCCAACGCGCCTCAGAAACGGCCGCTGTTGTCGGACTATGGGCCCTTGCATGACATTGCCGTTTACGATCCGCAGAGCGGCGCGGCGATCGAACTGACCGCGCATAATGTCCTGCAGAAAGAGGCGCGGAACGGGTTCACGCCTGTTCTGGAGGTCACCGGGCCGGCAGCCGCGGAGCTTGCCGACCCTGACGGCGAAAGCAAATGCGTGACCGCAGCCTTCGGTGAAGGCTTTGTGCGTCACGCGCTGCAGGAACTCGACACCTACTGTTACCTGCGTGCCGGACACGAGGACAGTTGTTTGCGTGCCGGCGTGCTGGCGGTCGCGGATCTCGAGGCCAGCCTTGCCTTTTTCACCTCCGGGCTCGCCGGCAAGACCGACCGGCAGGGTGTCGAGAACGGCCGGCGCTGGGCGGTGGTCAAACTTCCGGCGCTCATGCCGAAATGGCGCCTTGAACTGCTGCTGGTGGCAGCAGAAGGCGCGGCGACCAATGAAAATTTCCTGGACAATGCCGGATGGCCGTGCCTGGCCTGCCTGACAACTTCGATCGAAGGAGACGCGGAGAAACTGCGTCAGGCCGCCGCGCGGCACGTGGGCGAGATTTTTCATTTGAGTGTCAATGGCAAGGCGTTGCGTATTCTGCTCGCCGCCGGGCCGAATGGTGAACTGATAGAGCTGATTGAAATTTCGAAGAAATAGGGCCTTAGCTAATGTCTGAAGTGGTGGATCTCACATTAACCTTGCGCGAAGGGATGACGACGTTCCCGGTGTACTGGCATCCCCTTGTGGAGATCAGCCAGCTGGGCCGTCTTCACTATGAAAAGCGTGAAACCAGAAAACTGGTTCTGGGAACGCACACCGGCACACACATGGACGCGCCGCGTCATTTCATCGTCGGCGGCAAGACCATCGACGAACTCGATCCAGAGCTGTTCGTCGGGGAGTGTGTCCTGCTGAACATGACGGATTTCGGACCGTTCACCGAAGTCAGCAAGGCGGAAATGGAAAAGCGTCTGGCCGGCAGGACGCCAAGGCGGCTGATGCTGCGGTTCGACTGGTCGGATCACATCAATTCAGAGGCGTATTATTCCGATCATCCCTACCTGTCGGAGGAATGCGCGCAGTTTCTGGTCGATGCCGGCGTCAAGGTGTTGGCAATGGACACGCCGATGCCGGACAATCCGAAAAACGGCCGCAATTCGGACAACGACTCGCCCAACCATTACATCCTGCTGGGCAAGGATGTGATCCTCGTGGAATATGTGACGAACCTGCGGGCTCTTGGAGATGTCGATACATTTGAACTCTTTGTTCTGCCCCTGAAAATCCATGAGGGAGATGGGGCTCCCGTTCGTTGTCTTGGCAGGATCGCATAACGGGAGCAGCAAATGGAAAACGAAGTACAGGAGCGCGCTGTGGAGCTTTCATGGCTGATCGGATGGTTCAAGGAGCAGAACCCGACGCTTGCTTCGCTGGCAGGCGAGGACATGGAGAAGGCCGACTTTTTCGCAGCCGAATACATTGATTCCTTCGGGGTCATCATGCTGATCGAGGCGGCTGAGCAGGAATTCGACATAAAGTTCGACGAGGACGATTTTCAGAACCGGTCCTTTTCACAGGTGTCCGGACTGGCCGAAATTATCCGGGACAAGCGGGTATCATGACGGGCTCCTACACGGCAGCGGATGTCGCCGACGCAGTGTCGAAATGCGGCGTCGGGCCAGGCGACGTTATCTTTGTTCACTCCAATGTCGGTTACTCGGGCAGGATGGAGGGGGTTCGCTCTCTCGATGAACTGTGCGCCGGCACCGTGGGCGCCCTGATCGACGTGATTGGACCAGAGGGAACCCTCGTTGTCCCGACCTTCAGTTATTCATTCGGCTCCGACAAGTCCGAGCGTCGATTCGATCCCGCCGCCACCCCTTCGGACTGTGGGGCTCTGTCCGAATACGTCCGCAAGATGCCGGACGCCTGCAGATCGGTCGAGCCGATGTTTTCGGTCGCTGCCGTCGGCGCGTTGAGCAAGCAGCTTACACAACACGTGTCGAAGACATGCTTCGGAGCCGACAGTTTCTGGGAGCGCTTCCTTGCTGCCGACGGTAAGGTTTGCAACATCAACTTTGATGCCGGATCGACGTTTATTCATTACGTTGAACGCACGTTAAACGTGCCGTACCGCCAGGACAGGGCGATGACGGGCGAGTTGTGGAACGGCGTCGAATGGCAGCCGTCCGAGATCGTGTTCTTCTGTCGTGACATGAATGACCCGGGTGCAACCGCAAGGTTCGAACAGTTTGACGATCTGGCACGCAAAGCCGGGATCGTGGCAACGAAACCCATTGGCCGCGGCAGCGTCGTCGTCGTTTCAGCCAGGGACACCCTGGAATTCATACAGCGACAAATCGCCGAGACACCGGATTTTTTGATTTCCCGCGGCGTGTCCACTTGACACGTCCTGGTTAATGCGGGATGGAAGCGCCGCCTGTGGCCGAGCAAAGAGAAGTAGTTTTACATGTATCGAATTTTTGACGCCGAACATTCCGCCAAGTTCGATGATGCCACGATTCTGGTCACCGGAGGCACAGGGTCCTTTGGCAAACAGTTCGTGAAAACGGTTCTGCGGCACCACAGTCCGCACAAGATTATTGTGTTTTCCCGTGACGAGCTGAAGCAGTTTGATTTCAACCAGGAGCTTCAGGCGCTTTTCCCACCGGAAAAACTCCGCGCCGTCCGATTTTTCATTGGCGACGTGCGGGACCAGGCCCGGCTCCAGTTCGCGATGCGCGAAGTGGACTATGTGGTGCATGCCGCGGCGCTCAAGCAGGTGCCGGCCGCCGAATACAATCCTCAGGAATGCGTGCGAACGAACATCCAGGGTGCGGAAAACGTCGTGTCCGCGGCGCTGGCCAATCGCGTGAAACATGTTGTCGCCCTGTCGACCGACAAGGCCGCGAACCCGATCAATCTCTACGGAGCCACCAAACTCGCCTCGGACAAGATTTTTGTCGCGGCCAACAATTTCAGTGGCAACATCGGAACGCGATTTGCGGTTGTGCGCTACGGCAATGTCGTCGGATCGCGCGGGTCGGTCGTTCCCTTCTTCCGCGGCCTTCTTGAGCGCGGCGTGACCGAGCTGCCGATCACCGATGAACGCATGACCCGCTTCTGGATCACGCTCGAACAGGGGGTTGCCTTCGTGATTTCCTCCTTTGCGATGATGCGCGGCGGCGAAATCTTTATTCCGAAAATCCCGAGCATGAAGATTACGGATCTTGCCGAGGTTCTGGCACCAGGCCTGCCCCACAAGGTCGTCGGCATCCGTCCGGGAGAAAAGTTGCACGAGATCATGATCTCGGAAGACGACTCCTATGTCACCGTGGAGTTTCCGGATCGCTATGCCATCGAGCCCGCGTTCAACGAGTTCAATCGCGAGAGCTACCTGGACCTGGCGCATGTCAAACGCGTCACCGACCGTTTCAGTTACACAAGTGACAACAATTCCGAATGGCTGGACGCGTCGGGCCTGGAAGATCTGCTCAGCAAAAGCAGCCTGTAAACCGATTGCTACCGCTCTTGGTTCTTGAGTGCGAGGCGTGATGAATGGCTGATTTCCTGCCTTATGGCCGTCAGACGATCGACGAAGACGACATTGCAGCCGTTTGCGATGTCCTGCGCAGCGATTATCTGACTTCAGGCCCGGCCGTGGCGGGGTTCGAGGCCGCCCTCTCGCAAGCCTTTGGCGACCCGCACGTTGTGGCATCGGCCAACGGCACGACCGCGTTGCATCTGTCGATGCTGGTGCTTGGCGTCGGGCCGGGCGATGTGTGTGTCGTACCCAGCGTTACCTTTTTGGCGACGGCAAACGCGGTGCGTTACGTCGGCGCGGATGTGATTTTCTCTGACGTCTGCCCTGAAAGCGGCGTGATGCGCCCGCAGGACCTGGAAGAAGCGCTGGCCCGGGCGGATGGCCGGAAAGTCAAGGCCATCCTGCCGGTGCATCTGGGCGGACATGTCGCCCCGATGGAAGAGCTTGCGTCGATCGCGGCACGTTTTCCGCAGGACGAACCGCCGGCGATCGTTGAGGATGCCTGTCATGCAATCGGCAGCAGGTATTCCACATCCGAAGGTGACTTCACGGTCGGCGATTGCCGTCACTCGACCATGGCGAACTTTTCGTTCCATCCGGTCAAGACCATCGCCTGCGGTGAAGGGGGCGCAACGTCGACGCGCGACAGCGCGCTGGCCGCGAAGCTGGCCGAACTCCGTTCGCATGGCATGGTCCGGGACGCTGAACGGTTCCAGAACAGGAACCTGGCCTTCGAGGGTGACGAGGCCAATCCCTGGTTCTACGAGATGCAGGAGATCGGCTACAATTTCCGCATTACCGACATGCAGGCTGCGCTCGGCATCAGCCAGCTCAGGAAGCTGCCGGAATTCGTTGCACGGCGCCGGGCGCTCGTCGCAGCCTATAACGGCCTCCTGCAGGAATGCGGCCCCCTCATTCAACCCAACGCGGCTCTGGCCAACAGCAGCCCCGCCCAGCATCTTTACGCTGCGCGCATCGACTTCGGTGCTGCGGGACGCACCAGGGCTCAGGTCATGGCCGCCCTGCGTAACGAAGGCATCGGCACACAGGTACACTACATCCCCGTGCACACGCAGCCGTATTACCGGGCATTGTATGGGGACCAGGTGTTGCCGGGTGCGGAAGGCTTCTATTCGAAGACCCTCTCCCTGCCGCTTTTCCCCGCAATGGAGACCGCGGATGTGGAGCGCGTTGTCCGGGCCTTGAAAAATGCCGTCGGCGTGAATTCATGAACGGCGCGGCCAAGACCCGGAATGTCGCGATCGTTCAGGCGCGCATGGGGTCCAGCCGTTTGCCCGGCAAGGTCATGAAGTCTCTGGGATCGAAGACGGTTCTGGCGCATTGCCTGGACCGGTGCAAGGCAATCCCGAACATCGATGAAGTGGTTTGCGCCACGGTCGACACGCCTGACTGCGATCCGATTGCGCTTGAGGCCGAGCGGCTCGGCTGCACCGTCTTCAGGGGAGACGAAACGGACGTCCTTGCGCGGTACAACGGTGCCGCCCGCGCCGCCGGAGCCGACATTGTGCTGCGCGTGACCTCCGATTGTCCGGTGATTGACCCCGACGTCTGCGGCGCGGTCTTGCAGGCCCTGTTGGTTCACGGGGCCGATTTTGCGACCAACAACGCGCCACCGAGTTTCCCCCACGGGATGGATGTGGAAGTGGTCCGGGCTCAGGTGCTGGAAAAAGCCCTTCAGAACGAGCCGACCGCGCACGACAGGGAACATGTCATGCCCGCCGTGCGCCGGGATCCCGGGTTGAAGAAACTGAATGTCCATCTGCCTGTGGACCTCGCGGCGGGCAGCCTGCGCTGGACGCTCGACACGCCGGACGACATGGCCTTTTTCGAGACGCTGGTGCGCTCCGTACCGAACTTGTCGAACTGCAGGTGGCAGGAACTCGTTGAACTCTGCAAACGCGTGCCGGAACTGAACCGGCACAACGCGCAAACCGGTGAAGACACACGCCAGCGTGTTTTTGATGGTTTCGAGCAGGTCGTCTATCAGGCTGTGAATTGAACCGAGAACGTACCAGGGACAAGAGGTCGATGACCCGTCGCGTGGGCTTTAGAGTGGATGCGGGCAAAACGCTGGGGGGTGGACATGTCATGCGCTGCCTGACACTGGCCCGCGTCTTTCGTTCTCTCGGCCATTCCTGCGTGTTCATGTGTTCTTCGGAAACTCTGAAGGTTATTCCGGAAGACATGTGGGACAGGTTTGAAGTCCGCGAGACCGACCCGTTGCCCGGCGGGGACGCGATGCCCGGCTTCGATCTGCTGGTCATGGATCACTACGGCATGGCGGCGCCGGAGGAAAGCCTCTGGCGGGAACATGCCGCCACAATCATGGTTATAGACGATCTTGCCAATCGCCGGCATGACTGTGACATTCTGCTCGACCAGACCTATGGTGTTCGGAACGAGGACTACGACGACCTTGTGCCGGCAGGCTGCCGCAGGCTGCTGGGGGCAGAATATGCGCTCCTGCGCGAGGAATTTGCCCTTCACCGGCAGGCATCGCTGGCACGGCGGGGGGAGAGCTTGACGCTCGACCGTGTTCTTGTATCCCTGGGCATGACGGATGTGGGCGGGATTGCGGGCAGGGTTTGTGGCATCCTGAGCGAGATCGACATTCCGCACCATATCGATGTGGTGCTGGGGCGCGACGCCCAGAGCTACGGCCGGCTTCAGGAAATCTGCAAGCGGGACGACAGGTTTCAGGTCCACAGTGATGCGCGGAACATGGCTGAACTCATGCTGGCGGCCGACGTGGCCATCGGGGCGGGAGGCACCACCACGTGGGAACGCTGCGCCATGGGAGTCCCGTCCCTTGTCGTTCTGCTCGCAGACAACCAGACAAAGATTGCGGACCTGATGAACCAGGCCGGAGCCATCGGGCTTGTAGGCGATGCCCGTACCGATACCGACCGCGATTTGCAGGAAGGACTTTTGCGGCTGCTTGCGGATGTCGACCGGTTGTCCGCGATCGGGAAAAAGAGTTCCGGCATCTGTGACGGGGCCGGCGCCCGGCGGGTCGTTGACAGGGTGATGGAGCTGGTCGCCGAACGGGAAAGGGCTGACAGATATGTCTGACGCATGGTGGACGCAAAAACGGACGGTATCGGTGGTCACTGACACCGAGGGCTGGTTCGATCCGTTCGCGCGGAAGCTGGTGGAGTGTATCCGGGAAAATGGTGACGAGGCGAATTTCGTACGGGATCAGGACAAGGTGCCCGAAGGCGAGGTCGCATTCTACCTGAGCTGTCTGAAACTTACCCCCGACGCCATTCTGGCCCGGAACAAAGTCAATCTCGTGGTCCATGCCAGCGCCTTGCCGAAGGGGCGGGGCTTTTCTCCCGTCGTCTGGCAGATCCTGGAAGGCCTGGATGAAATTCCGCTGACCCTGTTCGAGATGGACGGCAGTGCGGATACGGGACCGATCGTTCAGCAATCCTCGATCTCCTTCGAGGGGCACGAGTTGAACGATGAAATCCGAGACGCGCTCGGACGCAGCATCGTTGACATTTGCCTGAGTTACCTGAAAACGGACGAGCGTCCGGTTGCGGTCGAACAAACGGGCGACCCCACCTGGTACCGCCGCCGAAAGCCTGCTGACAGCGAACTGGATCCGAACAAGACACTCGCTGAGCAGTTTCAATTGCTGCGCGTCGTGGACAATGAGCGCTATCCTGCCTTTTTTACGATAAAGGGCCAAAAATACACGCTGAAGATCGAGAAAGCGGACTGACCGAGTCACCCAATTGGAGGTTGCCAGACATGAGCCAACAGAAACAGGCACGGTGTATCGAGATCGATGGCCGCAAAATCGGTGAGGACTATCCTCCCTACATCATCGCCGAAATGTCGGGAAACCATAACCGTGACATCAATCGGGCCTTCCGCCTGATCGACGCGGCCAAGGAGGCCGGTGCCGACGCTGTGAAGTTGCAGACCTACACCGCGGACACGATTACAATCGATCACGACGGGCCCGGCTTCACACTTCAGGGCGGGCTCTGGGACGGACGCAAGCTGTATGAACTCTACCAGGAGGCAAACACGCCCTGGGAATGGCACAAACAGCTGTTTGATCACGCGAAATCAGTCGGGATCACGGTGTTCTCGTCCCCGTTCGATTTTACCGCGATCGACTTTCTCGAAGAGCTTGGCGCACCGGCCTACAAGATCGCATCCTTCGAGGCCATGGACATTCCGCTTGTCAAGAAGGCGGCAAGCACAGGCAAGCCGCTGATCATATCCATCGGCGTCTCCAGCCTTGCGGAAGCTGAGGAAACGGTCGATGCGGTGCGGGCCACCGGACATGATGACATCTGTTTGCTGCATTGCGTGAGCGCCTATCCGAGCAAACCTGAAGACGCCAATCTGGCAACCGTGCCGCACCTCGGCGCGGCGTTCGACGTTGTCGTCGGACTGTCCGATCACTCGCCCGGCACGGCGTTGCCCAGTGCCGCCGTTGCACTCGGCGCGTCCGTGATCGAAAAACATTTCACGCTCGCGCGCGCCGATGGCGGTCCGGACTCGGCATTTTCCCTGGAGCCTGACGAACTGAAGCGCCTTGTCGAGGACACAAGGGCCGCCTGGGCGGCCAAGGGCAGGGTCAATTACGGAACAAAGGGATCGGACGAAGCGAAAATGGGCATGCTGCGCCGCTCGCTCTATATCGTGAACGATGTGGCTGCCGGCGAGCCTCTCACGGAGACCAACGTGCGGTCGATCCGCCCGGGCTACGGTTTGAACCCGAAATACCTGCCGGATGTTCTTGGGAGAACCGCAAAACGCGATCTGAAACGTGGCGAGCCGCTCGCCTGGGATCTGCTCGGCTAGCGCAAGAGCCTTCGAAAAGGACATAGAATGCCACTCGGTTTTGAAACGCCGGCCATCGGCGGAATAGCCCATGGCCGTGCCAGTGACCTCTGGCCGATCTGCCGGTCGCTCACCGGTCCGGGCGTGCGCGAGACATTGGCCTACCTGCAAGCTATCCTGCCCGGCCTGAAGGTTCATGCTGTTCCCAGTGGAACGAAGGTGTTTGACTGGACCGTGCCGCAGGAGTGGCAAATCCGATCGGCGAGGCTGACCGGACCGGACGGTGAGGTCGTCGCCGACATGGTGGACAACAACCTGCATGTCGTCGGGTATTCGACCGGGGTGGACAGGGAGCTTTCGCTGGAAGAGCTGGAAAAGCACCTCTATTCGCTTCCGGATCAGCCGGACGCGGTTCCCTACATCACGTCCTACTACAGTCCCCATTGGGGGTTCTGTGTTTCTCAAACGGTCAGGGATACGCTGAAACCTGGCAAGTATCACGCCTTGATTGACGCGGACCATGTTGACGGGGTGTTGAACTATGCCGATCTTGTCATTCCCGGAAAGACCGATGAAGAGATTCTGATCTCCACCTATGTCTGCCACCCGTCCATGGCCAACAACGAACTGTCCGGGCCGGTTGTCGCCACGGCCGTCGCGGAGTGGATCGCCAACCAGGACAACCACTACACCTACCGTTTCGTGTTCGTTCCGGAAACCATCGGGGCAATCGCCTATATTCATGAACGGCTGGACAAGCTGCAGCAGAAAACAGTGGCCGGCTACGTGCTGACCTGCATCGGCGACGACAGGTCCTATTCGTTCCTGCCTTCCCGCGAGGACGGGACGCTGGCCGACCGGGCAGGCCGCCTCGCGCTCAAGTGGGTCGCGCCCGACTACAAGGAATACAGCTTCCTGACCCGGGGCAGCGACGAACGGCAGTATTGCAGTCCGGGTGTCGATCTTCCGGTCGCCTCGATCATGCGCACGAAATATACCGAATATCCGGAATACCACACGTCGCTGGACGATCTGGCGCTGGTGACACCGTCTGGCCTGCAGGGCGGGTTCGAGGCGGTCGCCAGGGCGCTCGCGATCATCGACAACAACCGGGTGTGGCGGATCAAACGCCCATGCGAACCGCAGCTCGGCGCGCGCGGGCTCTACCCGTCCGTGTCCACCAAGAACAAGGCACAACAGGTTCGCACGCTGCTGAACATCAACGCCTACGCCGACGGAAAGCGCGACCTGATTGATCTGTGCGAGACGATTGAGGCGGATCCGGCCGACGTGTTGCCGCTTGTGCACAAGCTGGTCGACGGCGATGTATTGGAAACCCTGACCGCGTGACGGACCCGGTGCTGCGGCACAGCTCGTCTCCGGCCGTAAGTTTCAAGTTCTCCTTGATCTTTTTCGTCTGCCGTCGAGAAGTGTCCGTGCCGATAATATTCCCCGCAGGCTTGTAATGGGCTCGGGCACTACCCCTGATTCATGATCATTATTTAGCATTGGATGTTCTGTTTTGTTGGATTAATGATGTTGTTTCAATAAGTTCGAAACAACAACAATCCAGGATCAGTCTGGTGCATGATGGCAGGGCAAAGGGCTATGAGCCGAGAGTTGAATACAGCAAATACGATCGACGCGATCGAGATAGTCGACAGCCTCAAGGATTTGGAGGTGCTCTCCCCTGCCAATTTCGACGCCGTCACGATTGATCATATTGAAGCCAAGTACATCACGCTCCTGGATAGTATTCAGGAAGGTACATTCCGAACACTGAATTTTCTCTGGAAGCGGCGAGCCGTAGATGAGCTCTCCCATCGTCTGGCGACCTATCTTGAGCGCTATGGCGACTCTGACATCAGGGTCAAAAGGCTGGTCGTAAAGTTCCTCTTTCACACGGGCAGGAGAAATCGGCTGCGGGAGATTTTCCGCAGCAAGGAATATGGCCAGGTGGACGACGAGGCGATTCGTACAATTCGGGAGACCGTCCTCGCCGGAACTCCGCCGCTGGAGTCGCTGAATGGGTCCTTTTCGGTTGAGGGGCGCCACATAGGGGCCCAAAGCGGCCGGGAAACAACGCTTCGAACGTCGGAACAGGTCAGGCGGGAATACAAGAAAACCTGGGAGGCGGAGCTCCGGAACATCCGGCGCCTGATTGCCAAGGAAGACATGAACTCCCAGGCGCTGTTGAAGCTGAAGACCCTGAAGAAAAAGTCGAATTTCGGTCTGTTGAACGACCCGGCAATTGGTGACGTGCTGCGCCGGGACTTTATTGATCGTGGACTGTCTCACAGGCAGATCAAAACCGATTTTCGCATCGGGGCATTTGACGAAAGCTACTTCAGCTATTCGATTGTTGACGTTGCGCTGGCAGCCAAGAGACTGGTTGAGGACAACAAGATCGACACCATAGTGGAACTCGGGTCAGGCGCTGGAGACAACCTCTTCAAGTGTTTCAACGCGATCGAACCGGATTTTCGATCGTCGATCGAGTTTTTTGGAGCCGAGTTCACACCGGAAGGCCGGGAAGCCGCAAACCTTCTCCATTCGGTGCAGCCGGATATGCGGTTCAAGAGTGTTCCGTTCAATTACTACGAGCCCGATTTCAGCTTCATTCCCGACCTTGAAGAGAAGAGGGTTCTGTTTATTACGAACCATTCCATCGAACAAATACCGGTGCTTCCGACCGAACTCTTCACTCGAATGCTGGACGGGCCGTCGAAGTGTTATTGTGTGCACAATGAACCGGTTGGCTGGCAGCTCATTCCGGAGCTGTTGCAGGCGCGCGAAAACGGCGATGCAACCTTTTTTGAGGAAATCAAACTCAACATGACAACCACCAATTTCGATGTGGGTGTCAAACACAGCACGCGTTTTGCGGTCAGATACGCAAAATACCAGGTTTCCTACAATTCAGCATGGTGGTCCTATCACAAGGACTACAACAAAAACCTCGTTCCGTTGCTGCAGCGCCTGGAACAGGAGGGGCGGCTGCAGATTTCCAGGCTGCTGAAAAACCACGCGGGGCTTAATCCAATGAACGCGTCGACCTTCATCGAATGGGAGAGCAGCCGCGAGTGATCACCGGACGAAGTGGCCGGTGAAGTTTCAATCCGCTTTTGCCAATTGACTGTTCAGGATGTCGATGACCGTGAAGACATCGGTTTTCTCGGCATGGCTGGTGAAATAGACGGGATACTCGCCGTAGGCCGCCCACAGCAGGATTTCAGGCGTGATACCCGTCGTCGTTGCTTCCTGCTGCACGCTTCGATCGTCCGTGAGACCCCAGCCTGCATACCATGGCCCGCCAAGGGTGGTAACAGGTGTCCCACGCAGCAGCATTTCAAAACCGGCCAGGGATGAAATCGAATAGACGCGCCTGAACTCGCCTGCGTAGTCGAACATATTGACCGATTGCGGAAACTCCCGCAGGTCGGGAAACCGCCGAAACGGGGCGCTGTACGGTTCGGCGATCCCGCGGTGGACTTCGGGATGCGGCTTGAAATAGACGCTTGCCCCTGGGTTTTCCCGGACTGCAACTTCAACCAGTTGTTCGCACGTCAAATAAGGGTCGGGTCCCCGGCGTATCGACTCGTCGCGTTCGACCTGCCCCAGCACCAGCACGCTGTCGTCACTTGCCTTGAAGGTGTCGCCGGTGGCCTTGAAATTGTACTTGGACAGGTTCTGTTCAAGGATCAGCTGCTTGAGTTGACTGCCTTTTTCGTGAAACTGCGTCTTCTGACCGTCGTCGAGGGAACGCAGAATTTGGTGCAGCCTGCTTGACCTGGATTTGTGAAAATACAGATCCGTGTCACGCTCGACGATGATCGACAAGGGTTTGGTATGTTGCGCGCCGAGGCCGACCGATCTCAGAAAACCGTCTTCGGCTCTGCAGACGGTGCAGTTGTTGACGGCACACAGGGCCGATAGCCAGTACGGATCCTTGTAAGACCAGACATAAACGTCCTGGTTCCGCACGCAATCAAACGCGGCCTCGATAACTTGGGGGCCGTTGTATTGTTCCTCGCCGATGAACAGGATGTCCTTGTCACTGAACACGGCCCGGTAAAAGGCCCGCTTCCATCCGGTGAAGCCGAAAAACAAGGTCTTGTTGCCTGTGCGTATCGACCTGGCGAGCCGGCGGTCGGTTTGGCTCGAAATCAGATCTGCGGACAGCGTCACTGCCCGCTCGGCAATTTTGAACAACATGTCTGCTGTGCTCGCTTGATGATCGCGGTTGATCACGAGGCCTTGGACCCGCCGACCGGGATGGTGCCGGCGATGTGCCCCAGGTCAGGTTCTGTCGCGGATGTTGTAATACATCAAGACACAGACGATCCAGATACCCAGCAACAGCAGGAAAAAGCTGAGAGAATGAATGGCCCTGTGCGGGTATTGCGGCGATTCTGAAAGTGTCGGCTCAATGAAAGTTGCCAGATAGAGATGCTTGCTGTCCGCATCCTGGCGCGCCTTTTCCAGGCCCGCCAGGGCTGTGGTGTACAGTTTCTGGGCAAATTCCTCTTCGAGCGCCAGTTCGGAATAGTCGGCGATCCGGTAGGAAATGGAGGCCCTTCCCGTTCCGCCGCCGAGCCGTTGCCGTTCCTTTTCGATCTGTGCTTTCAGCGCGTTGATTTCGCCTGTGAGCAGTCGGATCTTGGGTGAATCGTCGTCCAGGTGATCACTCAAGGTGGCTTTCTCGGCTTCCTTGGCCACGACTTCCTGGTCAAGCCTGGCAATCATTTCCATTGCCAGCTCGGCGTTGCTCTCCGGATTGACTTCCTGCGTCTCTTCCCGATAGGCGATCATCTGTTTCCGGATGGCTTTCAGACGGGCTTCCGCCCGCGCAACGGCCTCTTCCGCAAATTTCACGGATTGTCTGCGGTTTTCGAGCGACAGCTGGTTTACCAGCACTTCTGAACGGCTCAGAATCACTTGTGCCAGCATCAGGGAGTCTTTCGGATCGAAACTGCGGGTTTCGATGTAGATCACGCCGGAAGTGGAGTCATAGTCGACTTCAACCTTGCTGTTCCAGTAGCTGAGCTTCTCTTCTATGGACAGATCCGTGCCCATGCGGAACAGCCAGTCGGCACCGTCCCGGTTGTATATCGCCTCGAGGTCCACGCTGTCGGGCAGATCCTCGATGATTGCCTGGCTCTGCAGGTAGTCGTTGACGATGTAGCTGTTGGAGCTTGTGGACTCTCCCCCCGAATCGAGCACCATACCCAGGATCTCGGTTGCCGGGGTCTGGTTCGCACTGCGAAGCGCGAAGGCCGTCACGCTGTGATACTGATCGCTGGCGATGAAGAACATGTAGAATGTGAAAGCCATCGACGGCAGAGCGACCATGAGCGCAAAGCCGAGGCCGATAAGCCTGTGCCGGACTTTGGTAGACGCCTTTCCGGACGAGCCGGGAAGCGTCAGGTCAAGCAGTTTCTGTGGATCGAGGCCTGACTTCTTTAGGCGTTCTACGATCGAGCGTTCCTTGGCCGGAGCAACGTTGCCGCCCTGCTTGGGCATTTGAACAATCGAGTTGTCCGCTTCAGCCGCGTTGTCAGCTTTGGCAAGCTTTCCTGATCCCGACATGTAGTCACCTTACCTTAAATCTGCTGACTGCTAGCGGCGCGCCATATTGTCATCGTGCATACGAATTGCATCATCAATATTCGCAAAATAGGTTAACTGTCCATCTTCTAGCACGACACCGGTCGTGCAGTAGTCCTTGAGCGCTCCCGTAGCGTGGGACACCATGATGATGTCAGACGTCTGCAGCTTCTCCTTGAAGACGCGCTTGCATTTTTGCTGGAAATTCTTGTCGCCAACGGCCGTAATCTCATCAACGAGATAATAGTCGAAATTGATTCCCATACTGACACCAAAGGCAAGCCTCGCCTTCATGCCGGAGGAATACGTTTTCACTGGCATGTAATACGCTTTGCCAAGTTCGGCAAAGTCCTGGACATAATGGACCAGATCCTCGGTGTCGTGCCCATAAATCCTCGCGACAAATCGCACATTCTGTTCACCGGTCAGGCTGGGGTTGAAGCTGCCCTGAAAACCCAGTGGAAAGGAGACATTCGCGCGGCGGATGATCCGGCCGGCCGTTGGCTTGATCGTGCCGGAAATCAGCTTGAGCAGTGTCGACTTGCCGGCACCGTTTCTACCCAGCAGGCCAATGCTTTCACCTCTCGGGATTGTAAACGAGACATCCTTGGCGATGTAGCGGAACTCGCCCTTGTGCTTGAATGCCTTTGTCATGTGTTCCAGACGGATCATTTGGGTTCCCTCAGGCGCGCGTCGAACAACCAGACAAGAAACAGACCGAAGACAACTGAAAAAACGGCCAATCCGATAACATAAGGTAAATCAACGTAAGATGCACGATACGTTGGATAGAAACCCATTCGAAACAGGCCAACAAGATGCACCAGCGGATTCCACATCAGGATTTCCCGGTAGGGCAACGGAATGGATTCCGGCAGGAAGAAGACACCCGAGACCATGAAGGCCGGCCGGTTGATCACGCCCCAGACATGCTGGTAGGTGCTGTTGAGGTGAAACCAGACAATGTTCGAGATGCCGACTCCCGCACCAAGTGTGAGGCCGATCGCACTGGCAGCCAGGATCGGGCCCATCCGTAGCGGACCGATTTCGACAAAGAACGACATGGTCCCGAACAGCAGGAGGGTAACCACAAACAGGGTCGCAGCCTGAAGCAGGACACGGGAAATGATCGCGTCATAGGGACGTACAATCGGATAATTGAGCAAGGCCCGGTTGGCCTCAACGGCATTGGCGACCTGATCGGCCGTCGAGCGGTATATGTAAAACGAGACGTAGCCGGTCGCGAAGAACAGCATGAAACTGCGGCCGAGTGGCGGGACATGGGCCACTGCAGAAAAGACGACCGTGAGAATGGCGATGAAGAGGACCGGATCCAGAACCGCCCACATATACCCGCCAAACTTGTTCCCATAGCGCGTGGTCATCTCGCGAATGATCAACGCGGAGATGATTGCGAACTGCTGTCTGAGGCTTTCGGAAAGCGGTTTCGAGTACATGAAATTCGACTATTGCAATTCTTTTGGCAGACGGCTGCGACGTCTATCATTGAGCGACATTTTTGGCATTTTTTAGCCATATCCAGGAAGCTCGGTGTCTGCGTGGACAGCATTCCCTGTCGAACAGACCAACAGGCGGACATCTTTAGTCTATTGAAACTGTTTGCGCAATCGGATGGACTTGCCGTTTTGTCGCATATTCAGGAAAGGGAGCAACTCCGGGTCGACGAATTGCTCCGCGAAAGTCGCCGGACGTCCTACGGTCATGCGCTTCAATATGTGAGACACAAGGTAATCGGAATGGCCACCCGGCATGTGGGGCAGCTGCACTGGTCGCCGGGTGGTGCCAGCAATTGGCAGTCACCGGAATGGGCAGATGAAACCGCAATCAAATGACAGCTGGGAGACGTTTCGGGGATACGGGCAACACGGTACCGGGAACGAGGAATGTCTCTTGCGGGCGCGCGGCGACGCTGTTTGCCGCGACCGCCCTTGAATTGTTTCAGGGCAAAGGCGTGGCTTCCGGTGCGCAGGTCCAGTTTTGTTGACCTTCTTTCACGGGGACCCCTGGCAACACCCGCCTCAGACGTATTTCAGGCCTTTTTCCTTCAGGCGGTCGCGCATGTTGTAGATGTCAAGGCCCAGTTCGCCGGCGGCGAGGCGCTTGCGTTTTGCCTCTTCGGCCTCCAGGCGGGCGTCGGCTTTGGCCAGGACGTCGGCCGCGTTTTGCCGCGGAACGACGCAGACGCCGTCATCATCGGCGACGATGATGTCGCCCGGATTGACGGCGGCGCCGGCGCAGACGATCGGAATGTTCACTGAGCCAAGGGTTTCCTTCACGGTTCCCTGCGCCGAAACGGCGGAGGACCACACCGCGAACTTCATCTGCCGCAGGTCGCGCGTGTCGCGCACACCGGCGTCGATGATCAGCGCGTTGCAGCCCCGTGCCTGGGCGGATGTTGCCAGAAGGTCGCCGAAATAACCCATGTCGCAGGGGGCCGTCGGTGCCAGGACGAGAATGTCGCCGGGCCGGATCTGTTCGATCGCGACATGGATCATCCAGTTGTCACCCGGAGGGGCCGAGATCGTGACGGCGGATCCGGCAATGGCGCAATCCTGCTGGATCGGTCTCATGCTCGACGACATCAAGCCTGTCCGGCCCTGGGCTTCATGCACCGTCGCCACGCCGGCATCGGCGAAGCGCCGGATGATCTCGCGGTCCGCGCGTTCAATGTCCTGGACAACAACACCCATCTCAATTCTCCTTCACCGGCGGTGTGCCGTGCGTGTGAAAACTCGGGATCGTCTTCAGGCCCCAGGCCTGTCCCTTCTTGCGGTCGGCTTCCGTCCAGCACACGGGGGCCCAGTCGGGGTCCAGTATCAGCCGCGCGCCGGCGTTTGCGAGTTCGACACGATTGCCCGCCGGTTCCCAGACATACAGGAAGAACGTGCCCTGGATGGCGTGCTTGTGCGGTCCGGTTTCGATGAAGACGCCGTTTTCCAGAAAGATGTCGGCAGCCCGCAAGATGTCCTCCCGCTGGTCCGTCGCATAAGTGACATGGTGCAGCCGACCATTTCCGCCACCGTGTTCCTCGGTGCAGGCGAGGTCATAGGTCTTGTTGTTGACCGTGAACCAGCAGCCGCCGAGCCGTCCGTTGTCGAGCTGGATATATTCGGTGATCCTGGACCCCAGGCACGTGGTCATGAAGTCCCGGAACGCGGTGACGTCCTCAGAGAGCAGGTTGAGGTGATCCAGCCGGCGCGGGCAGGCGCCCGATGCATGGAACTTGCTTGCGTTGTTCTTCAGCGCCGGCGCGTCGCTTGCGCCCGGCTGGTACTTGACCGTGTCCCAGTAGATCTCGAACACGTGGCCGAACGGGTCCTCGAAACGGAAGGCCTTTCCGTGTCCCAGGTCGCCGTCCACCCAGCCGATGACCTTGTACTTGCTGGCCTCGATCGCGGCGACACGGCGCTGCAGGGCCTCCGGTGAGGTGGCGCGATAGGCGACATGGCCGATGCCCGTCGTGTCACTCCGGGTCAATTTCAGGGAATGGAACTCGTAGTCGTCCCAGGCGCGCAAGTAGGCCGAGGTTTCGTCCTGACCGGACAGGGTCAGGCCATAAACACGCGTGAAGAAGTCGAGGCTCTCGTCAAACCTGTTTGTGAGCACCTCGACGTGGGCCAGGTGCGCCAGGTCAAAGCAGGGGTCAGTCATGATCATTCCTCCATCTTGCCGCCGGTCCGGCGGTCGTCGCCCCGCACCCGGTCTTCCGGTGCGGCGCGTTCGCACTTCCGCGGCGCCGGAAAGGGGCGGGCGTGTGCGCACTAACTTCGCGCGCCTCCTGCCGTCGGACAGCGTTCGCACGCCTGGTCTGTATTTGGCCGGGATAGTTCGGCAAGCGACGGCGAAATGCCATTTGAAATGGCTGTGCGCTTGATAAGAAAAAGATATAGTGGTCTCCGGATTGGAGGAAAAATGACCAAGGAACGCGAGATTTTGAACTTGCGTCACATTCGGGTTTTCCTTGAAGTGGCAAGGTTCGGCGGGATTTCCGCGGCCGCTGATACCGTGAGCCTGTCGCAGCCGGCGATAACTCAGGCCATTGCGAAACTGGAGGCCACCTTTCAGCAGGGCCTGTTCGTGCGGACCAGTTCGGGCATGTTCCTGACCGAGGCCGGAGAGCTGTTTCGTGCCCGGGCGGACCGCGCCCTGGAACTGGTTTCGCAAGGGTGCGATCTGGCGGTCAGGAAGCAGTCACGGAACCTGCCTGCCAGAAAGGCAACATTCGATCAGCAGATCACCAGCACCCAGCTTCGAGCCCTTCTTGCAGTCGAGCACTCCGGCAACTTCACCCTGGCGGCCCGGCATATCGGTGTCTCGCAACCGTCCCTCCACCGGGTCTCCAGGGATCTGGAGGCCGTGTCCGGGTTGAGGCTTTTCGTCAAGAACCAGCAGGGCATCGACCTGACCGACGCGGCCCGGGTGCTCGCGCAGTTCTCCAAGCTCGCCTATGCGGAACTGAAACTGGCCTTCGAGGAAGTCGACGCCACGCGCGGCGTCGATTCCGCCCATCTGGTCGTCGGGTCCCTGCCTCTGGCCAGAAGTTTCATTCTGCCCGAGGCAATCAATGATCTGACCCGTGAACGGCCTTCAGTGCAGGTGACGGTCGTTGACGGGTCGTATGACGACATGCTGTTCGGTCTGCGCCACGGCGACATCGATTTCATCATCGGGGCCCTGAGGGACCCTGTACCGATCGAGGACGTCGAACAGACGGCCCTTTTTTCCGACAGGCTGGGGATCTTCGCCAGAACCGGTCATCCTCTGGCCAACAAGCGGCGGGTCGAGCTGACAGACCTGCTTTCCTATCCGTGGGCGGTGCCGAGATTTGGCACGCCGACACGACGTTTTTTTGATGCCTTGTTCGAGGAGCGCGGCGAGCAGGCTCCCGGGCGACTGGTGGATTCCGGATCGCTTGTGCTCATGAAAGGCGTTCTGAAGGGAAGCGACCGCCTAGCCCTGATCTCGGAACACCAGATGCGGGAAGATCTCGCAAACCGCCAGGTGGTCAGAATTCCGTTTGATGTCTCTCACACCGCGCGTCCCATCGGCATCACCACGCGTCGGAACTGGAAGCCGACCCGGACACAGCAGGAGTTTATGGCGCTGATCCGGGAAGCCGTGGAAAAACTGGTGTGACGAACCAAGAGCTTTTTCAAAAATCAAATCCGTTTGCGGCAATCCAATTGGAACTTGAAAGCGCGGTCATAGGGTTCATCCGCTTCCGGAGGTATCAGGCCGGACCGGAGACCATCTATCAGGGAGGATAGAGATGACCCGCGCTTTTCTCAAATCAGCAGTTGCTGCGGTCGCTTTGTTTGGGGCTTCGGCAATCGCCCAGGCTCAGGATGTAACGCTGACGCTGCACCATTTCATGAGCCCGAAATCGCCGCCGCATGCCAAGTTTCTCGAGCCCTGGGTCGAGAAGATCGAGGCGGAGTCGGACGGCCGTATCAAGGTGGAGCTGTTCCCGTCCATGTCGCTCGGCGGCAAGCCTCCGGAGCTTTATCGGCAGGTGCGCGATGGTGCGGCAGACATCATCCTGACCATCACCGGCGACGCGCGGGCCGTGGTCCCGTTCTTCGCAATCGAGATCCTTCGCATCGCCCTGCTGTTGCTGGTGCCGGGCCTGTGTCTTTGGCTGCCATGGTTCCTGGCGGGGTAACGGACATGGACAACTTGATTTCGGTTTCTGAAGAGGCCGCGCAAACAGCTGTTTTCGCAATTGGAACAAGCGATCCGGATCCGCAGGTTCCGGCGACTTCCCAACTCGATATCACAGTGAGCGTTTGGGAAGTTCTATAGGAATTTCTTATCCCTTCTCACTGAGTTTCAAATGGCCCCGGTCCGGCCAAGTACGTAGTCTTTCTGCAACAAAACAAAAGGGAGCGAACCATGTCCGACAGGAAGAGCGCGCTTGTGATCAGTGCGCACGCGGCCGACTTCGTCTGGCGCTGCGGCGGAGCGATCGCATTGCACCAGAAGCTCGGATACGAGGTGACGGTCGTTTGCCTGTCCTATGGCGAGCGGGGCGAAAGCGCCAAGCTCTGGAAAGAACCGGGCATGACCCTGGACAAGGTCAAGACCGCGCGCCGCAAGGAAGCTGAAAACGCGGCGGCCGCTCTCAACGTGCATGACATCCGCTTCATGGACCTGGGCGATTATCCGCTGGAGCTCGACCGCGAGGCCAAGGACAAGCTGGTCGACATCGTGCGCGCCGTGCAGCCGAACTTCATGCTCTCCCATTCCCAGTATGATCCCTACAATACGGACCACAGCTACGCGACGCAGATCGCAATCGAGGTCCGCATGATCGCGCAGGCCTGGGGGCACAACCCCGGTGAGAAAGTCCTCGGCGCGCCGCAGCTCTACCTGTTCGAACCCCATCAGACCGAACAGATGGGCTGGGTCCCGAATGTCTTCCTCGACATCACCGATGTCTGGGACAACAAGCGGGCCGCCATCGAATGCATGGAAGGCCAGCACCACCTGTGGGCCTATTACACCAATGTCGCGGAAAACCGCGCCAACCACTTCCGCAGGAACTCGGGCGGCCAGGCAGGTGGAAGACCCGCCAAATACGCCGAAGGATTCCAGGCAATCTATCCAAGATGCGTCGACGAATTGTGATCGGCCGGGGAGGGAGCGAGAGAATGACCTCATTTGGATGGCAACGGCGACATAAGCCGGCAACCGGTCGGAAGCGGTTTGCAGCGACCTGGTGCAAGGTGCCCGCAATGGCGCCGCGGGGGCCGCGATGACTGACGGCATTCCCTGCATGTGGATGCGCGGAGGCACCTCCAAGGGCGGTTACTTCCTCGCTTCCGACCTGCCCGCCGACGCCGCCGAGCGCGACCGCGTGCTCCTCGCTGTGATGGGGTCACCGGATCCGAGACAGATTGACGGCATGGGCGGGGCCGACCCTCTGACGTCCAAGGTCGCGGTCGTGAAAGCGAGTGAGCGTGACGGCATCGATGTCGACTTTCTTTTCCTGCAGGTCTTCGTCGAGGATCCCGTCGTGGCGGATTCCCAGAATTGCGGCAATATTCTTGCCGGTGTCGGTGCCTTTGCCATCGAAAGAGGGCTGGTGACGGCCCGGCCCGGTGAAACACCGGTGACGATCTTCATGGAGAACTCCGGGCAGAGTGCTATTGCCCGCATCAGGACACCGGCGGGGACCGTCACATATGACGGCCAGGCCAGGATTGACGGCGTTCCCGGATGTTCAGCGCCCATTCCCATCGAGTTCCGCGACACGGCCGGCTCCACCTGCGGCGCGCTTCTGCCGACCGGAAACGCCCTCGACAGCATCGAGGGTGTCGATGTCACGCTCATCGACAACGGCATGCCCTGTGTTGTCCTGCGGGCTTCGGATCTTGGGATCACGGGACAGGAAACGCCGGCGGAGCTTGAAGCCAACACCGATCTGCGTCAGCGCCTCGAGGCCCTTCGCCTCAAGGCGGGGCCGATGATGAACCTGGGCAATGTCGCGGAAAAATCCGTGCCGAAAATGACCATGGTCAGCGCACCGGTCAACGGCGGCGCGATTTCCACCCGAACCTTCATCCCGCATCGCTGTCACAAATCCATCGGCGTGCTCGGTGCGGTGAGCGTTGCAACGGCCTGCCTGATGAAAGGGGCGGTCGGATCGGAACTGGCAGTGATGCCTTCGGGCAACGAGAAATCGATGTCGATCGAGCACCCGACGGGCGAGATGACGGTGGTCGGACATGTGTCGGACGACGGAACCGTGAAGCGGGCGGAAGTGCTGCGCACGGCCCGGAAACTGTTTGACGGTGTTGTCTTTGCGAACATGCACAGGGAGTGCAACACATGACCCCGGATTACCTGCCCTTCCATCCCGACCCGAAAAAACCCGCGTTCAAGGTTCCGGCGGGTGCGGTCGACGCGCATTGCCACGTCTTCGGTCCAGAGGCAGACTTTCCCTTTGCGCCCGAGCGCAAGTACACACCGGTCGATGCGCCCAAGGAACAGCTTTTTGCCTTGCGCGATCACCTGGGGTTCAGCCGGAACGTCATTGTTCAGGCCACCTGTCACGGCAGCGACAACAGCGCGCTGGTCGATGCGCTCGACGCTTCCGGCGGCGCGGCACGCGGCGTTGCCGTGGTGCGGCCCGACACCTCCGACGAGGAACTGGCCGACCTGGACCGGGCCGGTGTTCGGGGCGTGAGGTTCAATTTCGTCAAGCGGCTTGTCGATGCGACCCCGAAGGAGACCTACCGGGAGATCGCCGAACGGGTCGTCCGTCTCGGCTGGCATATCGTTGTCTATTTCGAAGCGCCGGACCTTGAGGACCTGAAACCGTTTCTCCTGTCCCTGCCGGGGATCATCGTCGTCGATCACATGGGGCGGCCGGATGTTGCCGCCGGTCCGCAGAGCGCGGAGTTCAGGAACTTCCGCAATCTCATGGCGGACAATGAAAGGATCTGGGTCAAGGTGTCCTGCCCGGAACGCCTCACGGTTGCCGGCCCGCCCTATGACGACGTCGTGCCGTTTGCCCGGACGCTCGTCGAGGCGTTTCCGGAGCGTGTCCTGTGGGGGACCGACTGGCCGCACCCGAACATGAAGTCGCACATGCCCGACGACGGCGCGCTGGTGGATGTCATTCCCCGGATTGCCCCGACGCCTGAATTGCAGCAAGCACTCCTCGTCGACAATCCGATGCGCCTCTATTGGCCGGATGTCCGGGGAGGCGGTTCATGAGCGCCCTGGGCAGCTCCCGTCCGGTCCCCGTCGACTGGATCGTGGCCATCCTGGCAAGCACCATGTGTGTTGCCTGCATATTGTGGAACATCGAGGCTCCGACGCGCATGGGCGTGGCGATCCTCACCCAGCAATACATGGCCTTTCAACTCGGTCTTGCCCTGACGATTGCGTATCTGCGCTTCAACCGGAAAGGCGAGGAGACCGCGAGGGTCGGCTGGGTGGACGGGCTGATCGCGCTTACAGCGTTTGCGGTGCTGATGTACGCGGCGGCCGATTTCAGCTGGCTCCTGAAGGAACAGGCCTACCGGCCCTGGCAGATCACCGTGATCGGAACCGTGGTGACCGTCGCGGTGATGGAAGGCATCCGCCGCCGCGCGGGCTGGATGCTGTTCGGCATCGTCGCCGTGTTTCTTGTCTATGCCCTGGTGGCCGACAAGGTGCCCGGGCGCCTGATCGGCAAGGAACTCAGCCCCGTCCGGCTGGTGCAATATGTCGGTTTCGATCCCAGCGCCGTCTTTTCCATGCCCCTGGCTGTCGGCACCATCATCGTGCTGCTGTTCGTGTTCTTCGGGCGGCTTCTGTTTGCTGCCGGCGGGGGAACGTTCTTTACGGACCTGGCGATGGCCGCGACGGGCAGGACCCGCGGGGGAAGTGCCAAGATCTCCGTTGTCGGCTCCGCGCTCTTCGGGTCCATTTCCGGCAGCGCCGTGTCCAATGTGGTGACCACGGGCGTGGTCACCATCCCGCTCATGGAACGCGGTGGCTACAGCAAGAAGGACGCGGGCGCGATCGAGGCCGTGGCCTCGACCGGAGGACAGCTGACGCCACCGATCATGGGGGCCGCCGCCTTCCTGATGGCGGAATTTCTCGACATCTCCTACATGGTCGTCGCGAGTGCGGCGCTCGTTCCAGCCCTCCTTTATTACCTCGGCGTGTTTGTCCAGGTCGACCTGATCGCGGGCCGCGACAGGATCCGGGCCGCTGACGACGAAGTGCTCACGACCACCCGGGTTCTTGCCGACGGCTGGCACTTCGCCGTTCCCTTCGCCGTGCTGTTGGGCGCGCTGTTCTGGTGGCGCATGGACCCGGAGGATTCCGCGCTGCTGGCCTCGATCGCCATCGTTCTGGTCGGTTTCCTGCGGGGGTACCGGGGCCAGAGACTGACGCTGCGGACCCTTGGGAGGGTTTTCGTGGAAACCGGCACGGGCATGGTCGATCTGATCCTGGTGGTGGCGGCTGCCGGTTTTGTCATCGGCATCCTGAATGTCACCGGACTCGGGTTTGCCCTGACGCTGGTGCTGGTCGATACCGTCGGATCAAATGTCATCCTGCTGCTCGGCATTTCCGCGGTCATCTGCGTGATCCTCGGCATGGGCATGCCGACATCCGGTGTCTATGTCCTGCTTGCGGCCCTGGTCGCGCCGTCGCTGGTCGAAGCGGGAATCCAGCCGATCGCCGCGCATCTCTTCATTCTCTATTTCGGCATGATGTCGATGATCACGCCGCCGGTGGCCCTGGCCGCCTTTGCGGCGGCGACGATTACCAAGTCCGATCCGCTCGGCACGGGGCTGGCGGCTATGAGGGTCGGTTGGGCCGCTTTCATTCTCCCGTTCGTCTTTGTCGCGTCACCGGCCCTGCTGCTGGATGGAACACCTGTCGAGATCGCCTTGACGACATTGCTGACCGGGGTCGGGATCACGGCCGTGACAAGCGGGATCGTCGGCTTCTGGAGCAGGGACCTGGGACCGCTGGTCCGCCTCGTGCTCGTTCTGGCAGGCCTGGTTGCGTTGCCGCTGGGTTTCCTCCCCGCGCTGGAGGAACTGCACATTGCCGCTGCTCTGCTGGCCATTCTCATGGCCATTGCACTCAAGCTTCAGTCCGCCCGGGGACTTCGGGAAACCGTCGGAGGACGACCGGAAAACACATCTGCCTGAAATCAATCTCAAGGGAGGAACCGAGATGAGAAATCTGACGAAACACATGGCTGTAAGCCTTTTCTGCCTGCTTGCCGGCGGATTGGCCGCAAAGGCCCAGGTCGTGACGATTGCCACGGGTGCCCAGGGATCGCTTGCCTACAATTCCGGCCAGGCCGTTGCCAAGGTCGCCAACGATGCCGGCATCACCGCGCGGACGCAGCCGCTCGTGGGCTACCTGCCGCTGATCAACAGCGGCGAGGTCGATTTCGGTTTCTCCAATGGTGTTGAAGCGGAATACGCGCTCAGCGGAACGGGAAACTATGACCGGGCGCATCCGGAGCTGCGGCTGGTGGGTACCATGTTTCCCCTGACCACGGGGCTGATGGCGCCGTGCGATCTCGGGCTCAAGTCGATTGCGGACGTCAAGGCCAAGGCCTCCGAGCTTCGCATCGCTTCCGAATATACCTCGTCGACGATCATACCCTTCTACATCGCCGGCGGTCTCGCCAATGGAGGCCTTTCCTATGACGACTTCCAGAATGTTCCCGTTGCGAGTTTCGTCGCGGGGATCAATGCGCTTGGGGACGGGCTGGTCGATATTGCGCTGGTCAGCCTCAATGCCGGGGCCGGGCAGCAGGCCTCGGTGAAGCTGCAGTCGCGCGGCGGGCTTTGTTATATATCGCTGGATGACAGCGAGGAAGGCAAGGCGGCCTTCAAGGAGTACCTGCCCGCCGGAAACCTGGTGACGCTGCCGCAAAACGACAACATCAATGGTCTGCAGGACAACGGTGCAACGATCATGCAGATTCCGTGGGTCATGCTGACCAATGCCTCGGTCGACGAGGATCTGGTCTACACCCTCACCAAGTCGGTTGCGGAAGGCAAGGATGCCCTGAAGGCCTCGTTCGGTGCATTCGGCCGTGCCAAGACGGAAGCCATGGCGCCGGCGAGCGCCGTCGAGTATCACCCCGGTGCCCTGAAATACTACCAGGAAGCCGGCATTCCCGTCGGCAAATAACCTTGGGTCCTGACCCTAGTCGGAGGGCTGCATTTGCAGCCCTCCCTTCATCCCGAACACTCAGGAAGATGAACCATGATGACGACACTGACTGCGGCAGACGGTCACGAATTCGAATGCTGGATTGAACCTGCGCAAGGCGAGCGCAAGGGCGGACTGGTCATCCTGCAGGAGATCTTTGGCGTGACGGATCAGCTGAAGGGCGTCGCAAGTCGTTACGCGGCTTTGGGATACCAGGTCGCGATACCCGCCCTGTTCGATCGCCGGGAACGCGGTGCCGTCATTCCCTTCGGCGAGGCTCTGCGCGGCCGGGACCTGATGCTGGCGTCCGACCAGGCTGAAACCATGGCGGATGTCGCCGCTGCCGTGGATCACCTGAAATCGGACGGCGGCAAGGTTGCCGTCATGGGGTTTTGCTGGGGAGGCGGCCTCGCCATCCGCGCCGCACAGAAACTCGACATCGCCGGAGGTGTCGCCTTCTACGGAACACGTCTGCCGCAATATCTCGATTGTCCGCTGAAGGCGCCGGTCCTTGGTCATTTCGGCACGAGCGACGACCACGTGCCACCGGAAATGCTCGACCAGGCGAAGGCCTATCTGCCGGAACTCGAAGTGCACATGTATGACGCCGGACACGCCTTCGCCAACGACGCAAGGCCGTCCTACGTGGCAGGTGCCGCCGATCTGGCGCATCAAAGAACGGAGGCGTTTCTCGAAAAGGTGATCGGCTGACGGCGCGGCGACGGCCGTGCCGGGCACTTGCCCTAGTCCGCAACACCCGTCATGGGGCGACGGAGAGCGCCGTGACGGTGTGGTGGTCGATGAACATGCCGGTACGGACGGTGACTGGGCAAGAGGCGTCGACCAAGATATATGGCTCGTCTCGTTCCTCGATTATGATCTGGGATATTTCGACAACAATGAGAACCGCGTCGAACCGGCAAAAAACCCATTCACTCCGGAGAAAGTGTAAACTCTCTCTCCGGTATCAAATGTAAACCATGTGACAAGAATGGACCAATGCCCGACCTGAGACATAGGTGACAAAACGTTCCGGACACATAGGTAACACTTTCCGTTTTTCGGGAGGTGTCGATGCCGTGGCAAGAGGTGTCCAAAGTGGAGGAACGTCTTCGTTTCATCGCCCGTCTGTTGGATGGCGAGGGCATGAGTGCGGTTTGCCGTGAGTTCGGCATCTCGCGCAAGACTGGTTACAAGATCTGGAACCGTTATCGACGCGATGGGATGGAAGCGTTGTGCGACCGGTCGCGCCGGCCGGTTCGCTACGCCAACCAGCTTCCCGAGCAGGTTGAGCGCCTGATTGTCTCGACACGGCAGGAGAAGCCGCACTGGGGCGCGCGCAAGATCCGGGAGGTGCTGGTCAGGAAGCTGGCCGGCGATGTGCGTATCCCGGCACAAAGCACGGTGCATGCGGTTCTTGACCGGCACGGCCTTGTCAGCAGAGCCCGCAAGAGGCGGCGCGCCAACAAGGCCGCAGGCACGCCTCTTTCGGCTGGTCTTGCCCCCAACGATCTCTGGGCAGCGGATTTCAAGGGAGAGTTCAAGCTGGGCAACCGGCACTACTGTTACCCTTTGACGGTCACCGACCACGCGTCCCGTTTTCTGCTGAGCTGCGAGGCCTTTGACTCAACGAAGGAAACGCCGGTCATGGACGCCTTCCTCGCCCTGTTCAAAGAGCGCGGCTTGCCGTCGGCGATCCGCACGGACAACGGCTTGCCGTTCGCATCGCCAAACGGGCTCTACAACTTGTCAAAGCTGTCGGTGTGGTGGCTGCGTCTGGGGATCGGCATCGAGCGTATCAAGCCAGGCCACCCGCAGCAAAACGGCCGGCACGAACGCATGCATCTGACCTTGAAGAAGGAGGCCACCCGACCGCCAGGCATGAACAGCCTTCAGCAGCAGGCCAAGTTCGATGCCTTCATGAAGGAATTCAACGAGGAACGACCTCATGAAGCGCTCAGAATGAAGACACCGGCGGAAGTCTACACAGCCTCATCAAGGCAATATCAGGGCCTGCCGGACCTGGACTACCCCTTCCATGACAGGGACGCCCTGGTCACCGCATGCGGACGAATCTGCATGCATCGCAAGAAGATCAACGTCTCGACCGTTCTGGCCGGTCAGAAACTCGGGATCAAGGAAGTGGAAGAGGGAATTTGGCTGATCAGCTTCATGAGCTATGATCTGGGATACATCGACCTGGAGCAGAGAACACTACAGACAATCGACAACCCGTTCGGCGCGAGGTTGTAACCCATGTCTCCGGTACAAACTGTTACCTATGTCTCCGGATCGGACACAAAATCAAATGGCGGACAGAGAGGGATTCGAACCCTCGATACGGTTGCCCGTATACACGCGTTCCAGGCGTGCGCCTTCAGCCACTCGGCCACCTGTCCGTTCCAAGCGTCAACCGCTGGAGTGGGGCGCAATATACCCATGACGCGGTCAAGCGCAAGCTCCTGAAAGATTTTTTTTTAAGCACCGTTGCGGCTGTGGATTCCTTGCCGAAACATCGTAGAAATCCGGATCGTTCCGGCGGTCATTTTACAGTGAGACTTTGGCACAAGTCACAGGAATGTGTTGCATATCAATTCTTGTTGTATTGAGGGATGCTATTACCCTAAAGGAATGCTCAAGATCCTGCGGTTATGATTTTTAGACCGTCAGGAGCACGGGCTTTACGAGTATTACAGTCACAAGGCTTGCAGCGTAGCGATGTTTGGTATTTTGAAATTTATATTCCGCGTGCTTGGATACGGCCTCCTTGCGGTGGCGATCATTGCCGGCATCTCCGATGCCAGTTCCTCCATTGCCCTGTCCCGGGTTCACCTGGCTCCGCTTGGTCAGGTGTGGTTCGACCTGTCTCCCGAATCGCTCAACCTCGCCCAGGCGGTCGTTCAGCGCTATCTTCACCCGGGCCTCTGGGACCCGGCCATCCAGACCATGCTGACCTGGCCGGTCTGGGCCGTGTTCGCGCCGCTTGGACTTGTGTTCCTGTGGCTCGGCGCCAAGCGTCGTCGCCAGCGGGTGCAATTCGCCTGAGCCGGTTAGCAGGACGGCGATGCCAAGGCCGCCAATGAGACGATGCTCACGTTCGCACACCTCGGTGTGAAGCCTCTTGGAAAGCAGGTCAGGCTGCGCCACATTATGGCCTGACCATTCCGACCGCCCGACCGTTGCCGGTGTACCCGCAACGCTCCGGTCCCCTGAGGAGGCCCGCCATGTCGTTCATGACCATGCTGACAAAAAAATTCTCGCTGCCGGCCAAGGACGAGGCGCTTCCGGGGCGCGCCCAGGAAATCCGGCCGTCGGAACCGCATTTCGTCAACGGCAACCCGCTGACGGGACCCTATCCGGAGACGATGAAGACCGTCCTGTTCGGCATGGGCTGCTTCTGGGGAGCGGAGCGGCTGTTCTGGCAGCTGCCCGGCGTTCACGTCACGGCCGTCGGCTATGCGGGCGGCCACACGCCAAACCCGACCTACCACGAGACCTGCACCGGCCGGACCGGCCACACCGAAGCGGTTCTGGTGGTGTACGATCCTTCGGTCGTCTCCCTGTCCGACCTTCTCAAGGTCTTCTGGGAAAGCCACGACCCGACACAGGGCATGCGCCAGGGAAACGACACAGGCACCCAGTACAGGTCGGCGATCTATGTGGGCTCGGATGAGGACCTTGCCCTGGCCGAGACCTCGAAACAGGCCTACCAGGAAGCGTTGAAGGCCGGAGGGGTCTCCAGCTCGATCACGACGGAGATCCGCCAGCTGGAAACGTTCTATTTCGCCGAGGATTATCACCAGCAATATCTTGCCAAGAACCCCGGCGGCTATTGCGGGATCGGGGGCACCGGTGTTGCCTGCCCGGCCGGGCCCGTTCACGGTGCCTGAACCGGGGGACTGTGACCCTTATGCAAGCGGTTCATAACTTTACGGCGATTTCCAGCAACGGCCACCAGTGATCAAGTTTATCTCCTGCGCAGCCGGAGATAAATTTGCGTTTTCAGTATTATAGGCCCCGTTTTTCAGTCTTTGTTAAAGTTGGTCTGCGTACATTTTCGCAACGCACCCGCGTTGAGGAATGATTCGGTGTCCGGCTCGGCAAAACTCTTTGGCTCCGTCTATTTTCTGGCCTGCAGCGCAGTGGTCTCGGTTGCCGCGGTGCTGCCTTCCGGCAGCGGCGGGCCTGTTGCGGTCTTTTCCAGCCCCTGGGGAGACCCGGCCCTTGAGGTCATAGCCCGCGCCGAAGGCCGCATTGTCTATGCCGGCGGCTCGTCCTGGGTCGCGGTCACCGACCAGAGCGACCCGGCGCTGATCGGCAGGCTCTATTCTTCGGGTGCCGGATTTGTGGCATCGGCTCTGGTCGCACGCGCCTGTGCGGGCCTTGCCGGTACTTCACTGGAGAAGATGAATGAGTGATTTGGCTGAACAGGGATCCGGACTGGATACCTTCCGCGAAAAGTTTTCCAGGATCGTGATCTACTTCACCTGGTTCAACGTCTTTCTCGTCATGGCGACGGCATTCTGGATGGGGCAGGTCTCCCTTGTGGCAATGTGCGGCGGAGCCTTGCTGCTCGGTGTCGCGGCGACCGGGACATGGCTGAAGTTCGGTGCGGGCCTGGAGACGCGGCTGGCGACGTCCATGTCGCTGGCCGGGCTTGTCGCGTTGCTGGTTGCCTCGCTGGCGGCTCCGGAAGGCCAGGTCAGCTATCAGCTGGACGGCCACATGTACTTTTTCGCGGTTCTGGCCATTCTGGCCAGCTGGGTCGACTGGCGTGCCCTTGTCAGTTATGCCGCCGTTGTCGCCGTGCATCATCTTGTCCTGAATTTCACCCTGCCGTGGGCCGTGTTCCCGGATGGCGCGGATTTCAGCCGGGTCGTGCTGCATGCGGTGGTCGTCGTGGCTGAAGTCGGTGCGCTCTGGTGGATGACCAACAATCTCGCCAACGCCTTCGGTGCCTCCGACCGGGCCCGCCTCGAGGCGGAAGCGGCGCGCCAGGAAGCGCTTCACCTGCAGGAGCAAAGGGCCGAGCAGGACGAGGACAAGCTCGCCAGGCAGCAGGCCGTCAACGACCGGATCGTCGCTTTCCAGAACGAGATTTCGTCCAAGCTGGACAGCGTCGGTCAAAAGGTCCGCGAGATGCGCGGCGCCGCCGAGGAACTTGGCTCCGTTGCCGAGGGGACCACCGGCCAGGCCGCGTCCGTTTCGGAAGCCTCCGAGACGGCCTCCTCCAACGTCCAGATGGTGGCTTCGGCTGCCGAGGAACTGTCGTCCTCCATCGCCGAGATCTCGCGCCAGGTGGAACAGACCACCGGCATCGTCGATCAGGCAACGGCCAACGCCCAGACCAGCAACCAGAAGGTGGCCGGGCTCGCGGAAGCCGCCAACCGGATCGGTGAGGTTGTCACCCTGATCCAGGCCATCGCCGAACAGACCAACCTGCTTGCCCTCAACGCCACCATCGAGGCGGCCCGGGCCGGGGAAGCCGGCAGGGGTTTTGCCGTGGTTGCGGCGGAAGTCAAGGAACTGGCAACGCAGACCTCCAAGGCAACTGAAGAAATCGGCGCGCAGATTTCCGCGATCCAGGCGGAGACCAAGGGGGCCGTGGAATCGATCGGTGCGATTGCGGGAATCATGGACGAGGTCAACAGCTACACGGCGGCGATTGCCGCGGCCGTGGGGCAGCAGGGCGCGGCGACCCAGGAAATTTCCCGCAATGTCGCCGAAGCGGCGAACGGTACCGGCCGGGTCGCGGAAAATGTCGGCGGTGTGCGGGAATCGATTGAACGCACCAACCGCTCCGTCAGCGACATGACCGGGGCCACGGAGCTGCTCGAAAGCGAGGCGCAGGACATGCGCCGGGCCATCGACAACTTCCTGAAGGATGTGGCTGCCTGACAGGGCCGCCTTTTTGAATTGCGAAGACCGGCCCGCAACGGCCGGTCTTTTTTTGCGTGCCGTCTCCCGTCTCCCGTCTCCCGTCTCCCGTTTCCCGTCTCCTGGCGCCCCGCCGGGCTTGACCTGATGTCGCATGGATGCCATGAGCCGCTCCTTGTGAACCACGCATCCGGGGCCGCCCGCGCTACCATGCGGGCCACCTGGACCTGAAAACTGCTGAACCCGATGCCTGAGCGCGCCTTACAGCCCGGATCGATCCTGCTCCTGGACCTTCTGAAACAGCAGTCTGCCCTGCTGTTCCAGGCGCCGTCCGAGATCGTTACCTGCACCCGCCTGGAAGAGGTGAAGGCCTGCCTGGCCCGCCTGGAAACCGCCCAGGCTGCCGGGCTGCATGCCGCCGGGTATCTTGCCTATGAACTCGGTTACGCGTTTGAAGACAAGCTGCGCCGGCTTTATGTGGAAACAGGCGAGCCGCTCATGTGGTTCGGTCTCTATCGGGAGCCCCTACGGATCTCCCTGCAAGAGGCCCGAAGCCTGCTTGCAAGCGCCGCCGGCGAAGGCGAGGCCCGCACCGGGGCACCCGGGTTCGACATGGACCGGACCGCCTATGACACGGCCTTTTCCGAAGTTCGGGATCATCTGGCCAGGGGCGACATCTACCAGGTCAACCTGACCCTGCGCGCCCGCTTTGCCCATGAAGGCTCCGCCGAGCGCCTGTTCCTCGACCTGCTGCGCCGGCAGCCGGTCGAATTCGCCGCCTTCCTGCGCCTGAACGACCGGACGGTCTTGTCCCTGTCGCCCGAGCTGTTTCTGGAACGGCGGGGCACACGTGTGAGCACCCGCCCGATGAAGGGCACCGCGCCGCGCGGACGCTATCCGTCCGAAGACACGCGCATTGCCCGCGAACTGGCAACCGACCCGAAGCAGCGCTCCGAAAACATCATGATCGTCGACCTGATGCGCAACGACCTGTCGCGCATCGCGCAAACCGGTTCGGTCAAGGTCACCGGATTGTGTGAGGTCGAACGTTACCGGAGCCTGCACCAGATGACCTCGACGGTCGAAGCTGACGTGCCCGCGCCGGTGGGCTTTGCCGAGATCATCGAGAACCTGTTCCCCTGCGGCTCGATCACGGGCGCGCCGAAGCTGAGCGCGATGCAGATTGCCCACGATCTGGAGACGGGTCCGCGCGGCGTCTACACGGGATCGATCGGCCACCTGGCGCCCGGTGGCGATTTTCGCCTGAACGTCGCCATCCGCACGCTGGTGCTGCGGGCGGACGGAACCGGCGAGGCCGGGGCCGGGTCCGGGGTCGTCTTCGACAGCGGTGCCGCGCCCGAATATGACGAGTGCGCCCTGAAGCTCAGGTTCCTGTCCGAGGCCGTGCCCGAATTCGAGCTGATCGAAACCATGGCCCATGACCCGGCGGAGGGTTACCTGCTGCTCGAGCGCCATCTCGGACGCCTGCGGATCTCAGCGGATTATTTCGGTTTTCGCTTCGATGAAGAGCATATCCGGGCGGCGCTCCTGGAGGCAGCGGAGACCTTCTCGGGTTCGCGGCGCGTTCGCCTGCTGTTGAACGCGGAAGGGGCGGTGAGCGTGACGGCGACGGATCTGGCGCCGGTGGACGGCGCCACAGTCTTCAATCTGGCACTCGCTGCCGAGACCACCCATTCGGGCAACCGGTTCCTTTATCACAAGACCACCAACCGGGCCTTTTACGACGATACGCGTGCGCGGTATCAGGCCGGGACCGGCTGCCAGGAGGTCCTGTTTCAGAACGAGGCCGGTTTCCTGACCGAAGGCAGCTACATGACGCTGTTCCTGAAGAAAGACGGCCGCCTGATGACACCGGCCCTGCGCCACGGCCTGTTGCCGGGAACCCTGAGGGCGGGACTGCTGGAGCGGGGCCTGGCTGTCGAGGCCGACCTGACCCGCGACGACCTCGACACCGCGGACGAGATCCTGGTCGGCAATTCGGTCAGGGGGCTGGTTCGGGCACGGATCATGAGCCGCAGCGCCGCGCAGCGGACGTCGGTAGCGCGCATACGGCAGGCGGGATAGGCCTGCATCGGGCGAGAGGGTGCGGAACCAACCTCGGTCAGTTGTTCGAAGACGGCCGGCATTCTTCTGCTGCGCCATCCCGGACACAGCGGAGCGGAGATCCGGGATCCCGTATCCCCGGCAAATATTTTATAACGAAGTCATTGGTTTACTCGGAGCCTGCCTGCGCAGGGACAGCCATCGAACTGTTTCACCTCAATCTCGGATCTCGACGCAAATCAACAAGGGCCAGCTTCCCTCGATGCCCGGGGATGACGTCGCGACCGCTTGAATGCCTGGCGCGTTCCGCACGTGAAATCAGAGATATTTCAAAACCGAAAATGCAACTCTTGCGACAGGTCAATGCCCTGCCGGGAAATCCCGAGCACCCTGATCGCGTTGAGGCGAATGCGGCAGGGGAGGCGTGTCCGGTAGCAGCGAGAGGGAGAGCGAAATGGCCGAGGAATTCAGTGAAAGAGTTGAGGTAACCGTCAGCGACGACGACAGGCGGGTGACGGTCCGGCTAAGCGGCCGCACGGGCCAGATTTCAGCCGGCGGCAACGGGCTCGATGGTTATCTGTTCCTTCGCAGCGATGACGGTGAGGAGCGGGTCCGTCTCGATGGCCGCGCCGGCAGTCTTTATGCAGGCGGTAACGGCGCGTCCGGCCGGGCCTTCATCAGCAAGACGGTGACCTCCGGCAGCCATTCGGCCGATCATGTCTCGATCAGCCTGGATGGCCAGAACGGCAACCTGCGTGCCGGCGCCAACGGGGCCGACGGCGACCTGCTGCTGTTTCCGGGCCGCGCGGACGACATTCGCGAGGATCGGGCGGCAACGATCTGGCTCGACAGCGGCAACGGCAACATCCGCGCCGGCGGCCATAGCACGGATGGCGACGTGCTGCTGTTTCCGCCGAATGCGGACGACATCCGGCAGGATAGCCAGGCCTCGATCTGGCTGGACGCCGGGCGCGGCAACATCGCCGTCGGCGGCAACGGGCGCGACGGCGACCTGCTGCTGTTCCCCAGGACAGCGACCATCGCCACCGACGAGACGGCGCAGTCGACCGTCTGGATCGACGGCGACAGCGGCAACATCCGTCTGCAGGGCGGGCTCATCCCGAAATTCGGGCCCGCAAACGACACACGTACGGGCGGTTACTCCACGGACGAAGGCTATGTGGCAGCCTTCGAAGGCAGACTGCGCCACGGCAAGGTCGACTTCACCTACGAGAACGACGAGGGATCGGGAGACCGCCGCAAACTGCGCAACATCCACATCTATCACCCGCTGCTGCACGAGAACTCGATTGTTTACGCGACATCGCATGCCGGCGAGCCTTGCGTTGCAACCGTGTCGTACCTGCCGCGGGCGGACGTGACGGGACACTCCGGCTACTTCATCGATCTTCATCCGTTGAGCAAGATGTCGCCCGGCCGGAACGTGAAGGTGGTCTACTGGATCATGAACTGACGCGGAACGCAGTCTGCAATGTCCCGGCCCGTCGCCGTTCTCAGGCCCGGGAAAGCTAGAGCCTTTCCCGGTTGGATTGAGGTATTCTGCCGGAGACGATTTGGTTCAAGGCCGAGAGATTTGACGAAGATCGTGCTGGCCGCACGGTCGAGGCGAAGCGCGACGGCATTGGACCAAACCGGCCCGGCCCTGCAGGTTTGCGTCCGGCGGACGCCTGCTTTGTCGGGCCACTTGCCCATAGCCCCGCTATGGGCTTCATGCCCCTCCGCGCTGATCGCCTCGCCGGACGAAAAACAGAATGCCTCAATCTGACCGGGAAAGGCTCTAATGGCGAACGTGCTACGTCCCGCCTTCCCAGGCCACCAGCTCAAGCTCCGGCCAGAGCGCCGTCATCCTCGCGCCCTTTTCGGCATAGGTCTCCTGGTTGGGCTGCAGGTAGTTCGGCACCAGGCGCATGGCGAAGAGATTGGCGAGACCGAAGGGGGCGTGAACGACGAGGCGGCCGCCGTCGTCGAGGCGGGCAGCAACCGCGTGGGTGCGGGCGGCATAGGTGGTGAGACTGTCCATCGCACAGTCCAGCGGCCGGTAGGGCCGTCCAAAACGCTGTTCGTACCAGAGGTGTACACGTGCCTGGTTGCGGACTTCCAGCAGACCGGCGAAGTCCGGCAGGGCGGTGTCGACCCTGGTGATCACGGCGTCCTCCGCGTCGTAGGACAGGTCTGTACCGTCGAAATAGATGATGTCGAAATCCTTGATGCCATGGAAGAGCGGGCGCTCCGTCAGGATGTTCCAGACAGTCTGGTAGATCCCGCCCGAGACCAGCCAGGCATCGGGGAGGGCGAGGTCACGCAACGTGTGCAGGATGGTCATGACATGCGGTACCGACGCAAGGATTTGCGCAAGGGCGTCAAGCCGGTCCTGTTCGCTTGCGGCATAGGGGTCTGCGAGCCGGTTGTATGCGGCCGGAAAACGGGTCTTGCTGGTCATCGCGGCGTCCTTTGCTCCGGTCGGGAAACCTAACCGATTCCGGGGTCGATGAAAGCCGGTTGTCGCTGTGCCGGCCCCGTGCCGGAAAAGTTGATCGACTTGCCCGGTGACCCGTGGCCGGAACCTTGACACACTGCCGTCAGGCACCATCTCATCGAATGACAGGACTGTTCGGGACAATCACATGCACACCTTGCTGACAAAACTGGCCATTGCCGTTCTGGCGACCGGAACCACGCTGGCCGGTGCCGGCGTTTCCCAAGCCCAGTCCGGACGGCCGAATTCGACGACCATGACCTGTGCGCAGGTGCAGGCCCTGATCAACCAGCGCGGTGCCGCGGTCATCAGCACGGGCCGGTACACATTCGACCGTTACGTGGCCAACCGGAATTTCTGTCAGCACGGGGAGGTCCTCTACAAGGACTACATTCCGACCCGGGACACCAATCGCTGCTACGTGCAGCGCTGCCAGGAATTCCAGCGCTGGCGGTTCGACTAGGTGGCGTTGAGGACAAGCAGGTTGGGAGCCGCAAGGATGCGGCAAAGGCAGAGGAAACGGGACGGACTTCCAGCTTCCCCGTGGATGGCAGGTGTCTGCCTGGCGGTGTTGTGTCTGGAGGCAGCGCCGGCTCATGCCCAGTCCGCACGTCCCGATACCCGCAAGATGACCTGCGAGCAGGCCCAGGACCTTGTCAGGAAGAACGGCAGCCTTGTGATGACAACCGGCCCGACAACCTTCGACAGATTCGTGGCCGATGCGCGCTACTGCATGCCGCAGACCAGGCAGGTACGCGCAAAATTCGCACCGACCAGCAACAACCCGGACTGTGCCGTGGGGTACAGATGCTACCAGAACCGACGTGAGCGCTAATTCGCGCAGGGCAACTGGAAGAGCTTACTTTCTGAAAGACAATTTATCGGATATTCAGAGTTTACCTTCATTCTCGTTCCACGGGAATCAGGGAGACTTTCCGTGCATGAAGTGCGGTTCACAATTATGAAATAAGGTTTGCCTATTTCTGGCAAAATGCCCAATTAATACATCAGTCAGCCTGAGCAGGCCGGTCAGTACTTGCAATTAACGGGAAAGATACAATGAAGCAACTTTTAATTGCATGTCATGCCGGGAGGTCTGTTGTCTTCTTGTTAATGTGTTTTGCACTGATCCCTGCCGCGCATGCCCAGACACGGCGGCAGCCGGACACCACCAAGCTGACCTGTGCCCAGACACACGAACTCATCAACCGCTTCGGCAGGATCAACCTGAAGTCCGGGCCCCACAAGTTCGACCGTTACGTCACCAACAGGTCGCAGTGTTTCACGGGGCAGACGGTGCGCACGACATTCGTGCCGACCATCGACAGCAAGAGGTGCTCCGTACTGATTTGCGCGGAAACAGGGCATCGGAACAACTAGGCCGCGTTCCGAACTGCTACGGTAAATTCCGGAAAATTGGACGGATCCGTCCCGGTCTGCCGCGCGGTGAGTTCCGCGCGGCCGGTTCGCATCACAGGGCCTCAGCGCCTCAAGGTGCCGCCGGTGGCCTTTTCGACATTGGCGATGATCTTCTGCGCCACGGCATCGATTTCCTCATCGGTCAACGTTTTCTGCCGCGGTTGAAGCAGCACGTCGATCGCGACCGACTTCTGGCCTTCCGGAACGCCCTGGCCTTCATAGATGTCGAACAGGGTCACATCGCCGATCAGGTTTTTCTCGGCGCCGCGGGCAGCCTTCAGAAGGGTTTCCGCGGTGACATCCCTGGCCATCAGGAAAGCGAAATCGCGACGTACGGGCATCAGGTCGCTTGAATTGGGCGCACCCTTTGAGCGTCCCCCCTTGCCCTTCGGCTGCGGCAGGGCGTCGAGATAGATCTCGAATGCCGCGAGCGGGCCTTCAATGTCGAGTTTCTGCAGCGTGCGCGGATGAATTTCGCCGAACACGGCCAGCGTGTTCTTCGGCCCAAGCTTGAGGCAGCCGGAACGGCCCGGATGGAACGTGGAAGGCGCGTCGGTCGTGACCTGAAGCCTGTCGACCGGCGCACCGATCGCGGCAAGCGCCGCTTCGGCGTCCGCCTTGGCGTCGAAAACGTCCACATTCGCGGAGGCGCCCGACCAGTGGCGTCCAGGCCCCTGCAGCTTGGCCGTGCCACGGCGCACGCCGGCCGCGGCCATCTTCTGTCCTTCCGGCGTGTCGTCCCGGAAGACCTGGCCGACCTCGAACAGGGCAACATCGCCATAGCCGCGGTCGGCATTGCGCTGGGCCGCCGCGAGCAGACCCGGCAGCAGGCTCGGGCGCATGTCGGACATCTCGCTGGAGATCGGGTTGGCCAGCGCCAGATCGGCTCCGCCGCCGCCGAACAGTTCGGCCTGGTCCTTGGCGATGAAGGACCAGGTCACGGCCTCGTTGAATCCGCGCGCGGCCAATGCCCTTCGCGCCCGGCTGCGGCGGATCTGGCCGGTGGTCAGCACCTTCTGGCCCACTGTTCCCGTGCGCGGCAACGGCGTGAACGGCACGCGGTCAAGCCCGAGTATGCGCACGACCTCTTCCACCAGATCGGCCTTGCCCTCGATGTCCGGACGCCAGCTCGGTGCCGCGACCTTGACCGTGTCACCGGTGCCGGAGATCCAGAAGCCCAGGGATTTCAGCGTCACATTGGCCTCGACAGGGGTCACATCGACGCCGCTGAGCCGTTTGATTTCCGCATAGGGGAAGGTGATGATGTTGCTGCTGTCGGGAAGGCCGCCGGTCTGGACCGCCTCGGACGGCTCGCCGCCGCACAGGTCCAGAACCATGCGTGTCGCCTGTTCCAGCCCCGGCATCATGTAATTGGGGTCCACGCCGCGCTCGAACCGGTAGCGGGCATCGGTGTTGACGCCGAGCTTGCGTCCGGTGGCGGCGATGTCGTCCTCGTCCCAGAGCGCGGACTCGATCAGGACGTTGACCGTGCCCTCGGTACAGCCGGACGGCTCGCCGCCCAGGATGCCGCCGAGGCTCTCCACGCCGTTGTCGTCCGAAATCACGCAGACGCTGTCGTCGATGTCGTAGGACTTGCCGTTGAGGCCGTCGATTTTCTCGCCCGTCTTGCCGCGGCGGACCACCAGATTGCCGTGGACCTTGTCCGCGTCGAAGACGTGAAGCGGCCGGCCCTGGTCGAACGTCATGTAGTTGGTGATGTCCACCAGGATGTTGATCGGCCTGAGACCGATGGCGGTCAGGCGGTCCTGCAGCCATTTTGGCGACGGGCCGTTCTTCACGCCCTTGACCAGACGCAGGCCGAAGGCCTTGCACATCGGCTTGGTGTCGCCGAAGTCGAGCGTCACACCGACGGGGCAGGGATAGCTGCCGCGAACCTGTTCGTGGCTGCGCTCCTTCAACTTGCCGAGGCCTGCGGCGGCAAGGTCCCGGGCAATGCCGTAGACACCGGTGCAATCCGGGCGGTTCGGGGTCAGGCCGATCTCGATCACGGGCTCGTCCAGTCCGGCCCAGGCGGCATAGGTCATGCCGACCGGAGCATCCCCGGGCAGATCGATGATGCCGTCATGCTCGTCGGACAGTTCCAGCTCGCGCTCCGAGCACATCATGCCGAAGCTTTCCACGTCGCGGATCTTGCCCACGGACAGCGTCACATCGAGACCCGGGATATAGTCGCCGGGCTTGCCGAGCACGCCGACAAGGCCGGCGCGGGCGTTGGGCGCGCCGCAGACGATCTGGATCGGATCGCCCTCGCCGGTGTCGACTTTCAGCACGCGCAGCCGGTCCGCGTTCGGGTGCTGCTCGGCCTCCAGGACCCTGGCGATCCGGAAGCTCTTCAGCCGGTCGGCCTTGTTGGTGACTTCCTCGACTTCCAGCCCGATCATGGTGAGACGTTCGACGATCTCGTCCAGGCTGGCGTCGGTCTCAAGATGCTCCTTGAGCCAGGAAAGTGTGAATTTCATGTGTCAATCTCTTCAAATTTCTGGCGGCGCGCGATGGGCCGCGAAACGGGCGAATGGCGGGCTCAGTTGCCGAGCCGGTCGACTTCGGGCAGGACCGTGGCGGCGCCGTAATTCTGGGCGAAGCGCCGGCCGATATCGGAGAAGTCGTTGGTCCAGCTGCGCACCATGTCCGGCGTGATCTGCTGCTTGGTTGCGATCGCCTGGGCGGCTTCCGTCTCGATCTTGTCGCGCAGGATGCCAAGCTCGACCTGAGCCGCATATTCCGCCCGGTACTTGCCGAGCCAGCCCGTGGCGACGATCACCACCATCACAAGGAGCGCGGCCGTGCTGGTCAGGCCGGCCCACTTGGCGGTGCCGCCGATGCGCCGGTCGCTGGCGATCAGCACGATCGACGCGATGGTCAGGAAGGCCACGATATAGATGGCCTGCAGGAAACTCTGGTATTTCTCCGCGGAACTCGCCTCGTGACCGGCGCGCAGGCGGGTGATCCGGTCACGAAGGTACAGCAGGGCATCGGCCTCGGTGCCGAGCTTCTCGCGAAAATAGGTGTCGCAGAAGCGCAAGCGGCCGCGGCTTTCGATTTTTTCCGCGCAGGCCTCCAGGAAGGAGGTCGGTGAAGCCACGCGTGTGTCCTTGTCTGCGGTCTGGGCGGCCGCCGGCAGCGCGGCTGCGACAAGCAGCAGGAAGACAACTGAAATGCGGATCAGCAAAGACATGAGTGTTCGCCCCCGTTCCGAAGGTTAGCTGGACAACCCGCCGAACAGCGTCGGCAGGTCGAGAGGGCGGAAGCCGTAATGCTGGATCCAGCGCACATCCGCGTCGAAGAAGGCCCGGAGATCCGGCATGCCGTATTTCAGCATGGCAATACGGTCGATGCCCATGCCCCAGGCAAAGCCCTGGTAGACATCCGGATCAAGGCCGCAGTTGCGGATCACGTTCGGATGCACCATGCCGCAGCCGAGGATTTCAAGCCAGTCCTCGCCCTGGCCGATCTTGACCTCGCCGCCGGAGCGGTCGCACTGGATGTCGACCTCCATGGACGGTTCGGTGAACGGGAAGAAGCTCGGTCGGAACCGCATCTTGATGTCGTCGACCTCGAAGAAGGATTTGCAGAACTCGTGCAGGATCCATTTCAGGTGGCCGAAATGGCTTTCCTTGTCGATGACGAGGCCTTCGACCTGGTGGAACATCGGCGTGTGGGTCTGGTCGCTGTCGCACCGGTAGGTCCGGCCCGGGATGATCACGCGGATCGGCGGCTCCTGATTGCGCATGGTGCGGATCTGCACCGGCGAGGTATGCGTGCGCAGCAACAGGCGGTCACCGTCTGCCTTCTCGTTGAAGAAGAATGTGTCGTGCATCTCGCGCGCCGGATGGCCTTCGGGAAAGTTCAGCGCGGTGAAGTTCAGCTCGTCCGTTTCGACATCCGGGCCCTCGGCAATGGAGAAGCCCATGTCGGCGAAGATCGCGGTCAGCTCGTCGATCACCTGGCTGACCGGGTGGATCCGGCCCGTTTCCGTCGGCGCGGGGCGCAGCGGCAGGGTGACGTCGACGGTTTCGCTGGCAAGGCGGCTTTCCAGCGCGGCTTCGGCGAGAACGTCCTTGCGGGCGGAAATCGCCTCGGTGATCTTGGCCTTCAGGCCGTTCAGCGCCGGGCCCATGACCTGGCGTTCTTCCGGGGTCATCTTTCCGAGCGTCTTCATCTGCTCGGAAATCTTGCCCTTCTTGCCCAGGGCCTGGACGCGGACCTCTTCAAGAGCGGTTTCCGTTTCCGCTCCGTCGATGGCGGACAGAAGGTCGGTTTCAAGTGTATCGAGATTGGACATGCGTGCTCAGGTACCGGTTCGCGCGCGGCGCGCGCTTGAAGTCGAAACAGAAAGTCGGGGTCTTTTAGCGAATAATGGCTCGGAAGGCCACGGCCTCGAACGCATTATTGCGTGACACCCCGGTGAAGAAAAAAGCGCGGAAACAAGAGCGCCTTAGCGCATAAATCGTCCGCAGGCGGGGCCCTGCAGCTCGATGAGGCGCACGGCATCAGCCCCAAGGCGGCAGTCGCCTTTGGCTGTGTTTGAACAGCAGAGAAGTGCGGTGCGGTTGCTCATGCGCGTCAATCTACCCAAAGCCGGGAAGATGGCAAGCGGAAAAGGCGTCTGGGCTACCTTGATGAGCCATTCCCGAAAAAACGCGGTCCTTCCCCCCCTCTGCGTCATCCTGAGGAAGCGCAAAGCGCTGTCTCGAAGGATGGGCCGCTTGCGCCAACCGGGTGGCGGATCCTTCGAGACGGACCTTGCGGTCCTCCTCAGGATGACGCTGATGGGTTGGAGAGGACAGGTGGCGGCTGATGCTCTTCACTCCGTTACAACATCAGCCCCCTTCGGCCGTCCGATCGAGGCTTGCAATTCCTCCTTGAGCCAGACGCCGAAGGCCTGCTTGGCCTTTGTCCGGGGCGCGTTTTTTCCGCTGATCAGCCAGTAGGCGAGACCGGTTGCCGGACGCTCCGGGAAGGGGGCGATCACCTGGCCGGACTTGACGGCGTAGACGGCGAGGGTCTCCCAGGCGAGGAACACGCCCTGGCCGGCAATGGCGGCGTCGAGGCACAGGGAACCGTCGGAGAAGGTTGGACCGTCCTGCAGAATGCTCTCATCGAGGCCGAAGAGATCGAGCCAGGTCTTCCAGGTGAACATCTGGCCCGGATCGCGGATGATCGGCAGCTTGCCGATGTCCCTCGGTTCCCTGATCTCCCTGGCGAGCGCCGGGCTGCAGACCGGGAAAATCCGCTGGTTGAGCAGCTTTTCCGCGTTGAGGCCGGGGTAGGGGCCGTTGCCGACCCGGATGCACAGGTCGACATCGCTGGTGTCCGGATCGACCAGATCTACGGTGGCTTCGACGCGCACCCGGATGCCCGGATGGGCCTTGCTGAAATTCTTCAGGTGCCAGACCAGCCACTTGCCGGCAAAGACAGGGGCAACCGAAATGGTCAGCGCGTCCTCTCGGCCGCGTTCGGTCGTGGCGATGGCCGTCGACAGCGATGACATGGCGCTGGTCAGGTGCGGCTGCATCGCCAGCACGTGAGCCGTCGGCAGCAACGCCCGGTTCCGGCGCTCGAACAACTGCACGCCAAGCTGGGCCTCGGTCTTCTGGACCTGCTGGCTGACGGCGCCCACCGTCACGCCCAGTTCGTCGGCGGCCGCCTTGATGGAGCCGAGCCGGCCGACGGCTTCCACCGCGCGCAGGCCGGACAGATGGATGCGGTTAAGGTTTTTCATTTTAGATTTTCTAAAGCGAAATCCAAGAGAAGTCGATTTTTTTCGGAAGAGGCGGGGCGTATATACGCAGCATAGCTAAATTCAGAAAAAGGAATTTGGCCATGAGAAAAACAACAATAAGGAGATTGAACCTCATGATGAAACTGTTTATGCGCCGTCAGTTCCGTGCAACCCCGGCAACGTCCTACGACCGCGCCGATCCGCTGTCCCATCCGGCTGTTGTCCGCATGAGCCAGCGCGAACTGGCCGACCTGCCGCTCAACCGGCGTTGATACCAACCGGCTGTGAGGCCGGTTCCCGACATTTCTGATCGGCCTCAAACAGGCTGGCCGGTTGGACAGACCAGGACCAGAAAACGGCGCCTGGGCTTCGGCCCGGCGCCGTTTCTGTTTGTCCGAACCGGTGTTCAAAAGCCCTGGAACAGGAAATCGGTCGCGGCGGTAATGTCGTCCCGGTATTTCCCGAGGTTACAGACGACATCTCCGAGTTCGGCAACCGGAATTGCAGCCATGTGCTGGGTTAGCATCACATACGTCTCGCCGTCGATCTTGAACAAAGGATTCAACCGAGAGACATGGCTGCCGATCTCGTCTTTTGGAACCAGCGGCGCCACGATCCGCGTATTGAAGCCGTCGAGCAGATTGGCCTGCAACTCCAGCGCCAGGTAGGTTGAATCTTCCAGGCGCCGAACGTCCAGTCGAGCCATCAGAACTGCCGGTGCCGGTCAAAAGGGAGACCTTTTTCGTCGACAAAGGCATTGGCGGCTTCAATGGCACCCGCATTCTCCAATCGCCACAGTCGTTCGCGTTCCGCTTTGACTGCGCGCGACAGGCCGTCTTCGGCTGCCTTGCTCAGGTCGACCTTCAGGTCTCCGGCCTGTCTTGCCAACCGGGGATCCACCGGAATGGAAACGGGTGTCTTGGGTGCCATCGAACTCTCCGCCAAACTGGAAGGAGAGTACAATGGATGGTTGGGCGTGCAAAGCGTGAAGAGCTGGCTCGCTGCTTATGCCACTGCCGGGACCTTGTCCGCGTATTGCGCGATGCCGTTGCCGAAGGACCAGTTCTCGAGCTTCGTCTCCACCAGGTTGATGAAGATGTCCTCCGGGCGCACGCCCAGTTCCCGTACCAGACCGGTTGCGATCCGTTTGAAAAGTGCCTGTTTCCTTTCGACGGTCCGCGTGTCGCTGACGGTCAGCAAGATCAGGATCAGGTCGTCGGACCGGGCGATGTTCATGTAATGCCGGCCGAAGACGAAATCTTCCTGAGCGTGTTCCGTGATGGTCATGAAACGGTCGTCGGCGGGCACGTCGAAAGTTTCGCGCATGGCCTCGTAAATCTCGTTCAACAGCGTCTTCTTCTGCGCTTCCGTCTTCGATCCCTTGCGGATGGATACCTGTGTCAGCGGCATGGGAGTTTCCTTTTCAGCTCTGATAACGACAATTGGGCGTGAGCCCGATGACCTCTCCCGGTGGGAGAGGTCGGACCACAGGTCCGGGTGAGGGGACAAACGGTGAGTTATTCGAAAAAGGTTTGCCCCCTCACCCCAGCCCTCTCCCAATGGGAGAGGGAGATTTTTTCTGCCCGGTAGCTGGTCCGACGCCAAATTAGCTCCGGTAGATAAATAAGAAAAACAAATCTTTGATATTTCAAAAATTCGATTTACAAATGAATGCATGACCGACCTCGAGATAGACCTCCTGCGCGCCTTCGCGCGCGTCGCCGACACCGGCAGCTTCACCCAGGCCGGCAAGATGCTGGGTGCGAGCCAGTCGGCGGTGAGCATGAAGATCAAGAAACTGGAAGAACGGCTGGGCGATGCGCTGCTCGCCCGCTCGCCGCGCTCCGTACGCCTGACCCCGTTCGGAGTGCGCTTCCTGAGTGATGCCCGCAGCCTCATTGATCTGCACGACCGGGTGGCCGCGCGGGTGAGCGGGACGGACACCGCAAGACGGTTTCGCCTCGGCATCAGCGACCATGCCGCCGGGGACCGCTTGCCGCGGATCATCACCTCGCTGAGCCATGCGCTGCCCGGCAGCCAGTGGCATGTGACGGTCGGTCAGTCGGATGATCTCTTCAAGGACTACAAGGCCGGTCTCTTCAACGCGGTCATGGTGCGTTCGGAAGATGTCGAGGCCCCCGGCCTGACCGCCTTCGAGGAAGAGCTCGTGTGGACGGCCTCCCGGGACTTCGTCTGGGAGACCGGCGCTGCGTTTCCCCTGGTTGCCCTGACGGGCAGCTGTGCGATCAGGAAACTGGCAACAGCCGCCCTGAACGAGGCCGGGATCGTCCACGAGGATGTCTTCACCGGCACCGGCGTCAGCGCGGTCCAGGCAGCCGTCAGTGCCGGTCTCGGTATCGCCTGTCTCGACCGGCGCAACATGCCGGAGGGCTGCCGGGATATCGGTGACGTGTACAGGCTGCCGGACCTCCCCCGGACACGGATGGCGCTGTTCAGCCGGGAGGCGGAACCGGTCAAGTCGGCCATTCTGAAAGCGTTCCAGGAGACCGGTTGAAGGTCTTGACTTGGAGTCGCTCCAGGCAACTAGCCTGCGAGACGCAAACGAAGAGCAGGACCCATGCGGATATCTGAAGTCTCCACCCTGTGCGGCCTGAGTGCCGATACCATTCGCTATTACGAGAAGTCGGGGATCGTCCCGGCCATAGATCGCGGTCCGGACGGGCTGCGCCGGTTCTCGCCGGAAAATGTCGAATGGCTCACCTTGCTTTACTGGCTGCGCAAGACCGGCATGCCGATGAAGGAGATGCAGCGCTTCGCGGGCCTTTACCGGCAGGGCGACCGGACGATATCGGAACGCAGGACCCTGCTCCTCAATCACGCCAACCGTTTGAAGGAAAGGCGCGATGAGCTGGACCGGTGCGAGCAGGTGCTCGCCCATAAACTCGCCGCCTATGACAGGATTGAAGGAGAGACGTCATGAAGATCATCGTTGTTGGAGCGGCAGGGGACATCGGACGGGCGGTCTGCGCGGAGCTGTCCGGGCGCCATGACGTGATCACGGCCGGACGGACGTCCGGTGATATTCGCGTCGACCTCGCAGATGAACCCAGCATCGCGGAAATGTACCGGGCCACCGGCCGCGTCGACGCGGTTGTCTGTGCCGCGGGCGAGGTCGAATTCGGCCGCTTGGCCGAGATGACCGGCGACAAATACCTGTTCGGGTTGAAGAACAAGGTGCTTACCCAGATCAATTTGGTGCTGGCCGGATTGAACGCCGTGAGCGACGACGGCTCCTTCACCCTGACCAGTGGCATGCTCGACCGGGATCCGATCCGCGTGGGCTCAGGCTCGGCGACCGCCAACGGCGCACTCGCCGGCTTCGTCAAGGCGGCCGCCATCGACATGCCCCGGGGCCTGCGCGTCAATGTCGTCAGCCCGGGTCTGCTGGAAGCCTCGGCGGAGAAATACGGCAGCTGGTTCCCGGGCTTCGAACAGGTGTCGTCGAAGCGGGTCGGCCTTGCCTATCTGAAATGCATCGAGGGCGGACTGACCGGGCAGATGGTGCCCGTGGACTGACGCCGTCCGGCTCAGGACTTTTTCACGAATTCGGTCAGGATGACAATCCGCTGGTCGTTGACCCGGCCTTCGATCTGGGCCGGGTTGTCGGCGACGAGGCTTATGTTGCGGACGGCGGTACCGCGCTTGGCGGTGAAACCGGCGCCCTTGACCTTGAGATCCTTGATCAGGGTGACGGTGTCGCCGGAGCTCAGAACGGCGCCGTGCGTGTCCTTGTGGACCACCCCTGTGTCTACATCCGCTTCGCCGGTGTCGAGACCCGCCTGTGCCCAGGCAAGCGTGTCGTCGTCCAGGTAAAGCATGTCCAGAAGGTCGCGTGCCCAGCTTTCGTCCGGCAGTCTCGTGAGCAGGCGATAGGCAGTCACCTGGACCGGCGCAACCTGGCTCCAGGCGGCTTCGTTGAGGCAATGCCAGTGCTTGGGGTCGAGGTCGCTGGTGCCTGAAATCTGGTCCGCGCAGGCGCTGCAGGCGAGGACCGCCCTGTCCGCCGTGCCGTCCGCGTCCGGACCGACATCGAGCGGCTGCAGGGCTTCGGTGGCACCGCAGAATTCGCAGACGTTGCCGGCGCGGTCACGAAGGGTTTGTTCAAGGCTCATGGCGGTTCCTTGTTGGTCGAGGCTGAGCGGATCTGTGTCAGCTTGCTGGATCGGATTTGGTCGGCAAGGCCGACATCATCCGCAATTGGCATCCCGGTTTGGCGAGGCTTGGACCGGGACCTGGTAAACCCAAGCATTGTCAAAGAGCGGACTGGACTCCAAATGCTTGTGCTGTGCGAAACCCGACTGTTTCAGCCCGCTCGACGGTGCTGCGCATCTTCCCCTCACGGGCGTTTGCCCCTCCAATCAATCCACTGGATCGATTGGTCACGCGATGCGTGACCGGGGCTCACTCATCCATCTTCAGGGCCTGGATGAAGGCTTCCTGGGGGATCTCGACCTTGCCGAACTGGCGCATCTTCTTCTTGCCCGCCTTCTGCTTTTCCAGCAGCTTGCGTTTGCGGGTGGCGTCGCCGCCGTAACACTTGGCGGTCACGTCCTTGCGCAGGGCGGAGATGGTCTCGCGGGCGATCACCCGGCCGCCGATGGCGGCCTGGATCGGGATCTTGAACATGTGCCGCGGAATGAGGTCTTTCAGCTTCTCGCACATGGCGCGGCCGCGGCGTTCTGCCTGGCTGCGGTGCACCAGCATGGAGAGTGCGTCCACCGGTTCGTCATTCACCAGGATCGACATCCTGACCAGATCGCCCGCCCGGTAGTCGGAGAGCTGATAGTCGAAGGAGGCATACCCCTTCGAGATAGATTTCAGCCGGTCGTAGAAGTCGAAGACCACTTCGTTGAGCGGCAGGTCATAAGCCACCAGGGCACGTGAGCCGACATAAGAGAGGTCCACCTGAATGCCGCGCCGCTCCTGGCAGAGCTTGAGGATGCCGCCCAGATAGTCGTCCGGCGTCATGATCGTTGCCCGGATCCAGGGTTCGCGGATCTCGTTGATCTTGACCACATCCGGCATGTCCGCCGGATTGTGCAGGTCGATGTCCGATCCATCCGTCAGCGACATCTGGTAGACGACCGACGGCGCGGTCGCGATCAGGTCGAGGTCGAATTCGCGGTAAAGCCGTTCCTGGATGATTTCCAGGTGCAGCAGGCCGAGGAAGCCGCAGCGGAAGCCGAAGCCAAGCGCGGCGGAGGTCTCCATCTCGTAGGAAAAGCTGGCGTCGTTGAGACGCAACTTGCCCATCGCGGCGCGCAGGTCGTCGAAGTCATTGGCATCGACCGGGAACAATCCGCAGAACACCACCGGTTGGGCAGGCTTGAAGCCCGGCAGCGCCTCGGCGCAGGGTTTCTTTTCGAGCGTGATGGTGTCGCCGACGCGGGTGTCGGCCACTTCCTTGATCGAACCGGTGATCACACCGATCTCGCCGGCCTTCAGCTCGTCCACCTGCAGGAATTTCGGGGTCATGACGCCGACGCGATCGATGTCGTAGGAGGCGCCCGTGCCCATCATCTTGATCTTCTGGCCCTTCTTCAGGGAGCCGTTGATCACGCGCACCAGCACCATCACGCCGAGATAGGTGTCGTACCAGCTGTCGACCAGCATGGCCTTCAGCGTGTCGTCCGGATCGCCTTTCGGCGCCGGCAGCTTGTGGACGATCGCTTCCAGGACGTCCTCGACACCGAGTCCGGTCTTGGCCGAGATCATGCAGGCCTCGGAGGCATCGATGCCGATGACATCCTCGATCTGCTCCTTGATCCGGTCCGGTTCGGCGGCCGGCAGGTCGATCTTGTTGAGCACCGTGACGATCTCGTGATCGTTGTCGATCGCCTGGTAGACGTTGGCGAGTGTCTGGGCTTCCACGCCTTGAGAGGCATCGACCACAAGCAGCGAGCCTTCGCAGGCCGCCAGCGAGCGGGACACTTCATAGGCAAAGTCGACGTGGCCCGGCGTGTCGATCAGGTTCAGCGTATATTGCTGGCCGTCCTTGGCATTGTAGATCAGTCGCACCGTCTGCGCCTTGATCGTGATGCCGCGCTCGCGCTCGATGTCCATCGAGTCGAGAACCTGCTCGGTCATCTCGCGGTCGGTCAGCGTGCCGGTCATCTGGATCAGGCGGTCGGCCAGGGTCGACTTGCCGTGATCGATATGGGCCACGATGGAAAAGTTTCGGATGTTGGAAAGCGTCTTCGTCGTCATGGCCGCCCCTTTACCATCGCAATTCGCTTTCGCCTAGTGGAATGACGCGCCAGAGACCTGAAATCCGGTGGTTTTTGCGGCACAAGACTTCTCCAATTGCCGCCGCCGCGCGGGCGGACGAAGCCGTCTCCGTCAATTGACGTAGGCGGATGGCGACAAATGGCGTGGCAAATCAGCTTCAAAGTGAGAAGAAGGAGGACACTTTTGAAACAGATCGCCCGACCAGGAGAGGGTCCATGCACATCCGCGATGCCGTAGCCGAAGACGTTCCCGCCATACTGGCGCTTTACAATCACGCGGTGCGCTCCACGACGGCGGCCTGGACCAACGCCGAGGAAACGCTGGATGACCGGCTGACCTGGTTCGAGGGCCGCAAGAGCAAGGGGCTGCCGGTGATCGTGGCCGTGGATGGGCGGAACCAGGTGGCCGGATTTGCCAGCTACGGCCCGTTCCGGGCAAAGGAAGGTTACCGGTTCACGGCCGAACACACCGTCTATGTCGACCCGGAAAGACACAGGCAGGGAATCGGGCGCATCCTGATGGTGCGGCTCATCGACATCGCGAAATCCGGCGGCATGCACGTGCTTGTCGGCGGCGTTGACGCCGACAACGGCGCCTCGATCGCCTTGCATGAATCGCTCGGCTTTGAAATATCGGGACGCCTGCCCCAGACCGGCACGAAATTCGGGCGCTGGCTGGATCTGGTATTCATGACCCTGGTGCTGAACGCGGGGCGGTCCGCCCCCGCTCCGGTGTCCTGAAACCGGGCTTGCCGGCAAGCCCGGTCCTGTTTAAGCGTGATGCGGGGCCCCGCAAGGGACCCTGCTTCCCTTGGTGTCAGGCGGCGGCCTCGTGGCCACAGCAGGAGGAGCAGATCGCGGAAATGTGCCGATGGTCCGTGCCGCAGCAGCCGCCGACGACGCGCACCCAGGGCATGGCGTCCAGAATGGCGGCATAACGCTGTGCCAGGTCGTGCGGGTCGCCGCTGTCCAGCTCTTCCGCGGCATCCAGTTCCTCGTGGCTCATCCGCGAGGCGTTCGCGCGGATGCCGCAGATGCGCTTGACCCATTCACCGCCCTGTTCGAGAACTTCGGCGAAGTGTGTCGGATGCGCGCAATTGATCATGAAATAGGCCACCGACCCGCCGGTTGCCGCATCCACGGCCCGGATGGCATCGCCGAGGTCGTCACCGGACGGCAAGCGGCCGTCGGTCTCGACCGTAAACGATATGACGCTGGCAATGCCGCTGTCGCGCGCCGCAAGGGCAACGCCCGTTGCTTCGGGAACATTCGTCATGGTGATTGCCGAAACCATGTCCGCACCGCTCTCGGCGAAGACCGCAATTTGCCGGGCATGGTAGGCGCGGGCCTCTTCAACGCTCATGGCCGCGCCGGCAACATAGCCGTCGCCGCGCGGCCCGATGCAGCCGCTGATCACAAACGGGCTCTGCGGGGTCCGATATTCCTGCGCCAGGGCCTGAAGCGACTCGATGGCCTCCCTGTTGGCGGCATCAAGGGCGGTCGCCGAATAGCCGAGCTGGCCGGCCCAATCGGGATTGGCACGCCATGTCGGGCTTTCCAGCACAAATCCGGAGCCGCTCCGGACAGCCAGATCGATATAGGGACGGAAGTAGTCCTGCAGTTTGGCCCGGCCCGCGGCCGTTCTCAGAAGGGTAAAGGCGGCAAAAAGCGGCAAATCCTCGCCTTCAAGAAAAATCAGGCTGGTTTCCAGGCCGCCATCGGTCAGGAACAGTTTCGATGACTGATGCGGAAGTGTTTCAACAAGAGTGCTCATTCGTGACATCCAACTTGGCTCGATATGGTTCGTTCAGATCGGGGATGGGGGATCCGTCAATCTCGCCATGAATGTCGTGGATGGCCGGCTTTCGATCTAGAAGTCCTATGGGCAAGTCGAAAAGAAATGAAAATAGGTTATGAATCACAATGCTTTGGCCGTGGCACTGTTGTTTTTGACAGGACAATGGCATCTATTTGAGGGGAAAAACTGTACCAATGGTACAGTCGAAACGGCCTTAGGATCGGGGACCGAGGAATGAGCAAGGCGACCGGCGCCCGGCAGAGGATCATCGCAGCGGCCAGAAACTCCATCCTGGAAAAGGGGTTCGGAGCAACCTCCATCGACGAACTCATCGCCGAGGCGGAAATCACCAAGAGCGGCTTTTTTTACCATTTCAAGGACAAGGGAGAACTGGCCCGGGTGCTCCTGGAGGAATATATCGAAGAGGAAGAGGTTCTGTTCGATCAGATCTTCGACCAGGGAAAGGACCTTGCCGACGATCCGCTGCAGGCTTTTCTCATCAGCCTGAAGCTGCTTGCGCGCATGGTGGAAGATCTGCCGACCGGCCATCCCGGCTGCCTGATCGCGACCTATTGTTATCAGGAACGACTGTTCGACCGGGAGGTGCGCGACCTGAACCGGAAAGCTGTTCTTGCCTGGCGGGCCCGGTTCCGCGCGACGCTGGACGAAATCGCCGAGCGGTATCCGCCGAAGGAGGAAATCGACCTGGATGCCCTTGCCGACATGGTGTCGACGGTTCTGGAAGGCGGCATCGTCATGTCGAAGGCGCTTGCCAAGCCGCGCGTCCTGTCCGAGCAGGTGTTGCTGTTCCGCAATTTGCTGAAGGCGATGTTCCTGCCGGAAGCACAATTGTCCCGGCCCGCCGCCAGCGCCTGATACCAGCGCCTGATACCGGAGCCTGATACCAGCGCCTGATACCGGGCCTAGCGCCCTCGACAGGGCGCTCCGGTTCAGTTCGCGGTCAAAACGCTGCGGCAGTCCTTCGGCAGCGCGGCCAGAGCCATCGGGCGCTTCTTGACCACCTTGGGCTTCTCGCCCTTTTTCGGCGGGTTCTTCGGCACCCAGGGCTCGTCCGAAAGCCAGTAGGTCAGGTGCTGGCCGCAGCCGTCGCCGGGCGGCGGCGGGTTCTGGTCCTTGCAGCCGGCGCTGCCGGCCGGGCAGGACAGCCGGACATGGAAGTGGTAGTGGTGCCCCCACCACGGCCTGATCTTGCGCAACCAGGCGCGGTCCCGGCTTTTTTCAAAATCGCAAAGGGCCTTCTTGATCGTCGGGTTGACGAAGATGCGGGCGACACGCTTGTCGGACGCGGCCCGCCGGATCAGCCGTGCATGGGTGTCCGTCCATTTTTTCGGGTCGACGCGGCGGTCGGCGTTCTTGACGTCCAGGGGACCGATCAGCATCGAGATTGCGGAGATTTCTTCCCGCTCTTCCCGGCTCAGGCGATCCTTCGGCATTTCCCTGAGCCAGATATCGGCGTCGAGGCCGATCTGGTGGCTGGCATGGCCGGACAGCATCGGCCCGCCGCGCGGCTGTGCGAGATCGCCGACGAGGAGACCGTTCCAGCCAACCTTTGGCGCGTCCCTGGCAAGATCCTGCAAGTAGTCGATCAGTTCCGGGTGGCCCCAGTTGCGGTTCCGCGACAGCCGTATCGCCTGCCAGGTGGGGCCATCCGGTGGCAGCGAGGCACCTCCGGCCAGGCAGCCCTTGGCGTAGGATCCTATGGCGCGCGCCTTCAGCGGCGCCGGACCGTCGGTGTTGCCGAAATAGTCCTTGGCCGGCTGGTCGTTGTACAGCACGAGCTTGGGCCTGCTGGCGACGTACCCTTCCGGGACCGCGCGCTTTTTCGCCGGGATGGGCGTCCCCGCGACGATCCGCAGGCTCGGCGTGAAGGCGGCGTCCGCCACGCCGCCCGGCTTGGGGGCGGGAACGGGCACAGCGGCGCCCGCCGTGGCCGTGAACAGGAAGGTGGCCAGGATAGCCAGCACGGCAGCCGGCTGCGTCCGGTTTGCCGGTGCCTTGCGCCATGCACTCGTCTTGCCTGTTGTCACAATGGCACCTCGTGCGCCGGTCGGATCTGGCCGCCGCCGGGGCGATCCGTGCTGCCGTTCAGTGTTGCCGGGGCCAACTGGTCTTCAGGCAGCATGCACCAATTCGGCCGGGTCTGCACCCGTTTCCGGCGCGTTTACATGGTCTGTCAACATATCAGCGAGCTCGTCCAGAAAGACGGTGTTGTCCCGGATCACCCGGTCGGCCGCACCGTTGAGGGCGATGATGTTGCCGGGACGGGCGTTGTCCATGTCCTCGGCTTCGGACGGCAGCTCCGCCTCGAGACGGTAATAGCTGACCTTCGGCAACTCGGCGAACAGATGCGCCGCCTGGTAGGCAGCTGTCTGCGACTGGCCGTCGGCGAAGATCGACAGGATCGGCACGCCCTTGGACGGCTGCATCCAGCCGAGCGCACCCCAGCCGATGGCATCCTGGTAGGCGAAGCTGCGTTCCTTTGCCCGCCCGGTGCCGAGCGACAGGATGACGATCTCGTCCTCGTCCCAGCCGAGCTTGCGGGCTTCCAGATAGGCAGCGATCGCCGGGTCCTTCATGAAGACGCCGCCATCGACCATGGCCTCCTCGCTGTGCCGGCTGAGGTTTTCGATCCGGGCGGGTTCGAAATAGGACGGCGCCGCGGTCGTGGCGCGCACGGCCTGCCAGAAATAGTAGTCGTCCGGACGGCCGCCGTTTTCTTCCAGCCCGTTGGTCATGAAGACCGCCTTGCGGCGCTCGATGTCATAGGCCGTCAGCACCAGCTTGGTCAGGCCGCTCGCCATTGAGGTCCAGCCGAACCGTTCCTTCAGCAGTTTTTCAAGCGGGCGGGCGTCATAGGTTTCGTCGAACAGGCCGAGTGGATTGGTGACCGCGCGCGCAAGCCGTGCCGTGATCGAGGACTTGAAGATGTCGCGGCTTTCCCGCTCGTAGAAACTCCTGAGCTCGGCAATCGTCGCGGCGGCTTCGCCGGCGGTGCCGCCGGGGCGCGGAGCACCGAGGCCGGCGGCGATCAGACCGCCCGTGGAGGTGCCGGCCATCAGGTCGAAGATCTGGTGGAACGGCGCCGCGACGCCGCGCTGGCTGAGCCGGCTTTCCAGCGTCTCAAGGATGCGCACCGGAATAAGGCCGCGCACGCCGCCGCCGTCAATGGAAAGAATGAAACGTTTTGTCTGGGCCATGTTGTGTCCCCGCAATGATCGAAACGAAAGGGCCAACGTCTTCCCGCTCCGGCAGGACACGCTCTTGAACTCCATTCTAAATGTTTGTCATCAAATGCGTCACTGCAATGGCAAAACGAACCAGAGCCGCCCATTTTTCGGAATTCGCGCGCATTCGGTTAATGCGACGTAGCAAGGTCACGTCGATCTGATGGTTCAATTTGTCCGGGAAAGGCTCTAGGATCAGCGCGTTTTCACTTCCCAACAGGACTTTCCATGAATATCGATCTGCTTCGCCGTCTTTGCGAAACCCCTGGAGTGCCGGGCCACGAACACCGTGTCCGCGACCTGATCCAGGCGGAAATCAAGGGCCTGTTCGACGAGGTCACCATCGACCCGATGGGCTCGCTTCTGTGCCGCCGCGACAGCCGCAAGGCATCCAGGAAGGCTGCCCCGAAGAAGGTGATGCTGCTCTGCCACATGGACGAGATCGGCTTCCTGGTCTCGCATGTCACCGACAAGGGATTTGCCCATGTCCAGCCGGTCGGCGGTTTCGACGCGCGCAACCTCTTCTCCCGCCGTGTGCTGGTCTCCACCGACGAGGGCGATTTCAAGGGCGTGATGAACCCGGGCGGCAAGCCGATCCACATCTCCTCTCCCGAAGAGCGCAAGAAAATTCCGGAGCCGAAGGACTTTGTCGTCGATCTGGGCCTCGGCGAAAAGACCAGGGATGTCGTCAAGGTCGGCGACATGGTCACCATGGACGAACCGCTGATCGAGATCGGCGACAAGATCGTTTCCAAGGCGCTCGACAACCGCATTGCCTGCTGGCTCGGCATCGAGGCGATCAAGGGCCTCGGCAAGGCCAAGCATGACTGCGAGATCCATGTCGCCTTCACCTGCCAGGAGGAAGTCGGCCTGCGCGGCGCGCGCACGGCGGCCTTTGCCATCAAGCCGGACATCGGCTTCGGGGTGGACACCACGCTGTCCTGCGACACGCCGGGCGTTCCCGAACAGGACCGCACCACGGTCCAGGGCGAAGGCTTCGGTCTCCATGTCAAGGATTCCAGCTTTATTGCCGACCGCGCGCTGGTGAGCGAAATCGAGGCGATCGCGGAAAAGAACAAGATCCCGTTCCAGCGCACCATGCTGGCCGCCGGTGGCCAGGACGGCGCCGCCGCCCAGCAGGCTGCTGCCGGAGCGAAGGCTGTCGGCATCGTCGTCGGCACGCGCTATATCCACACGGTCACGGAGATGATCCACAAGACCGACCTCCAGGCCGCGCTCGACATTCTGGTGGCGTATCTGAAGAAGGCCTGAGGCGGGTAAATCGGGGCGGGGCGTTGTTACGCCCTGCCAATTACACCGACTTCGTCATGCCATGGCTCGACCCACTGCTGTCCGGTTAAGCAGGAGCCTCTGTATGCAAACAGGTTTCGCCGCTTGTACCAGTCTCCCCCCTGGAGGGGGAGATGTCTCCGGAAGGAGACAGAGGGGGGGCTCAACCTCTCAGCATACAAGGCCTTTTCCGAATACGAGGAACCGCTGCGCCCCCCTCTGTCCGGTTCCCGGACATCTCCCCCTCCAGGGGGGAGAGGGGTGCAAGTGGTAAGGCACTGAGTGTCCCGGACTAGGAGAAGCGTAAATATCGACAATGAATCAATGACCTGTTGTAACTGAGCCGAGTTAAACCGGACAGCAGTGGGTCAGGCCCTGCAATGACGGAGTGAAATTTGATGTTTGACCAGGCTCAGGCTGTCAGCCCGAGGAAATTGGACACCTGTTCGCCGGTGCCGGCGTAAAGCTCGCTGACGGAGGCGCTCTGGCTGCTGAAGGAGCCGTAGCCGAACTCGCCCTCGATGGAGGATGCGCTGGCGGAGCGGACCGAGAGGCCGGTCTCGCTGTCGTAAGACACGCGTTCGAAGGAGACGAATTGCGCGGACAGGGTTTCGCCGCCGATCTCCGCCTCGATGGTGGTCGTCGAAATGGTCGCGCTTTCGTAATTGACGCTTGCCGACGGGCCTTCCTCTTCGCCGAGTGCCGCTTTCAGCTTGCCGGCGGTTTTCTGGTAGTCTTCGACCGTCGCAAGGCTGTCATCCTTGTCGTCTTCGTCCTTGCCCTTGCCTTTTTCGACGGCTTCCTGAAGCGCGGAAATCACGACCGCGTCTTCCTCGGCCTTCTTGCTGGCCGCTTCCAGAACACTGACGGCGGGCGCCTTGTCATGGCCGTTGCGCTGGCCGATCTCGTGGCCGTAGGCGTGGCCCTTGGGATCTGCCTTGTTGCCTTCCGAACCGCCGGCTGAAAACGAGGCCGAGTAAAGGCTCGTGCTCTGGGTGGTGGTTTCGATGGAGATCTGCATGGCTCGGGTCCCGGCTTGTCCGGTCCTTCTGGACCGGCGCACGTTTCTCAAGCTTCCTGCAAAACCCTTAACAGGCCATTAACCAAGACCCTGACCTGAAGGCCTGTCCGCCGCGGACCTGAAGGCCTTTTCCAGGAACCGGCCACCCAGCACCATGCCGCGCTCGTCGATGGAATGGCCGAGGTTGGACAGCAGATGCAGGTCCGCGGTCACTCCGGCATCGGACAGGGCGGTGCGGGCCGCTTCCGCATAGTAGGCAGGCACCACGTCGTCTTCGTTGCCATGGACGATCAGCACGGGGCTTTCCGTGTTGATGCGGGCGAGGCGGTCCGCGCCCGGCAGCAGGCCGGAATAGCCGATCAACGCGGCGGGGGCGACGCTGCGGCGCAGGCCGCATTGAAAGGTCATCATGGCGCCCTGGCTGAAACCGACAAGCGCCAGCGCGTGTTCGTCCAGCCCGAGGGCAGCCAGCTCCTCATCCAGGAACCGGTCGAGTACTGGTTGTGCAGCCTCGGCACCAATGCGGAATTCGGCCGGAGACCTGTCCACGAGCGGAAACCATTGCCGCCCGCCCAAAGCTTCGAAGGGCAGGAATTCCGGCGCGTCCGGGGCGATGAAGGCGGCATCGGGCATCTGGCCCTGCCAGGCACGGCCGAGGTCGATCAGGTCGGCACCGTCCGCCCCGTAGCCGTGCAGGATCACGACCAGTTGTCGGGCGGCTCCGCCCGAAGCGGGAGCAAGTCGGGGACCGTCCAGGCGATCACGGGAAGAGGAACCGGTCATGTCACTCCGCTGGCGATTTCTGGTTGTCGGAGCCCGGGGCAGGTTTCGCCTCCCGCCGGATGAACGGCAGCGCGATGACAAGCGATGCCAGGATCAGGAGCCCCGCGAGCGCAAACGGCGCACCCGGAAACGAGACCACGGCGTCCGGTCCGGAATAAGCGGCAAAGATCTGGGTCATGACAAACGGACTGACCACCATGGAAAGACCGGCAGCGCTGGAAATCATGCCCTGTAGTTCCCCTTGCGCGTTGTCGGGCACACGGTTCGACATCAGCCCGGTAAAGGCCGGTGTCGCCAGCGCGCCGAGGGAGGCAAAGCAGATCAGGGAATAGGCCATCCAACCGCTGTCCGCGATTGCGAGACCGGCAAAGGCAATCAGGTTGGCGACAAGCCCGGCGAGAAGCGTCCGGCCCGGTCCGAGCTTCGGTTCAAGCACCCGGATGAGAAAGCCCTGCACGAACGCGAAACCGATGCCGACAAAGGCAAGCGACATGCCGATGTCGCCGGGTGTCCAGCCGAAGACCTCTTCGGAATAGTAGCTCCAGACGGCCGGATAGACATAGTGCGCGATGTCGAACAGGAACACCGCCAGAAGCAGTGTCCGGACGGCGGGCAGGGCCGAAAGCTGTTTCAAGGCGCCCAGTGGGTTGGCTCGTTTCCAGTCGAAATCGCGCCGGTTTTCCGGATCGAGGGTTTCCGGAAGGACAAACCAGCCGAACAGGAAATTGACGAATGACAGGGCGGCGGCGGCATAGAACGGCGCGCGCGGCCCGAATTCTCCCAGAAACCCGCCGATCATCGGGCCGAGCACGAAGCCGACACCGAAACCGGCGCCGATCAGGCCGAAATTCTTGGCCCGGTCCTTCTTTGAGGAGACGTCCGCGATAAAGGCCGAGGCCGCCGAGAAGGTTGCGCCGGCCACGCCCGACAGCGTGCGGCCGACAAAAAGCACCGCCAGGTTCCACGACAGGGCCATGAGCAGGTAGTCGACGGCCAGGGTGAACATGGACACCAGCAAGACGGGGCGCCGTCCGAAGCGGTCGGACAGGTTGCCGAGTGTCGGCCCGAACACGAATTGCATCAGCGCATAGACGACGCTGAGGGCGCCACCCCAGCGGGCGGCGTCGCTGACCGGAAGCGCGGTCAGTTCCGTCAGCAGGGACGGCATCACCGGCATCATCAGGCCGATTCCCATGGAGTTCAGGGTCAGCGTGACCAGGATGAACCCGAGCGCGCTGCGCTTGGACGGACCGGACTGCAAGAACACCCCCGAGGTCGTTATGGACCCGGGCCGTGAGAGGGCCCGGTTCTCCTGGCCGAACTACTCGGCGGCGACAAGAGCAGGCGGTTGCCAGTGGCCTTTTTCGATGTCCGCGATCTGCTTGTCGATCTGGCCGATGACAAAGCGCGAGAACGGGCCGAGATGGACATAGAGCGCCAGCATCATCATCACCGGCTTGATCGCGCCGAAATTCGTGAAGGCGGTCTTGATCAGGGTCTTCCAGAAAGGCCGGCGATAGGTGGTCTCCTGGAAGGTCATGGCAAACATGAGACGGCCGAACATCTTGATGTCATGAAAGAAACCGGCGCCGAAGATCGACCCGTTGGCACCGCTCATGTCGAGCATCGAGGCCACCTTCTGCACCCGGGCGAAATACGCCTCCGGGCCATAGACCCGGTCGATGACCGTCTTGAAGTCCTCGAGGATCCGTTCGCGCGGACGCACCGTGGAGAAGTTCAGGCCCGCGGTGCACTGGTCGCCATGTTCGGTGTCCGGGTCATCGGTTGCGAAATCGGCATGAAGCCGGCCTTCCTTGGCAAGGCGCCGGGTCAGCTGGGTGTTCGGCAGAGCGTAGAGCAGCCCGGTCATGGCGACCGGAATGGCGGCCTCCTCGATCAGCGCGGAAATCTCGTCGGCGACCTTGTCGCTTTCCTCGTCGAAGCCGACGATGAACCCGGCCAGCACAAAAATACCAGCGTCGTAGATCTTGTGCACGCTCTTGGCGATGTCGCGCCGGGTGTTCTGCTTCTTCCGGGTGGCGACCAGAACCTCCGGATCCGGGCTTTCGATGCCGATGAAGACAGAGAAATAGCCCGAGTCCTGCATCATCTTGAGCAGGGCCTCGTCATCGGCGAGGTTGAGCGAGGCCTCGGTGGACATTTCAAACGGATATTTGCGCGCCTTCTGCCATTTGGCGAGCTCCGGCAGAAAGCCCTTCACGGCCCTCTTGTTGCCGATCAGGTTGTCGTCGACGAAATCCACATGGCCCCGGTATCCGAGCTCGTACAGCCGGTCGAGTTCCGCAAGCATCTGGTCGTTGGTCTTGGTGCGCGGCACACGGCCGTAGAGCTCGATGATGTCGCAGAATTCACATGTGAACGGGCAGCCGCGCGAATACTGAACGCCAACCTGGACGTAATCGTCGAATTTCAGTAGATCGAAGCGCGGGATCGGGCTGGAGGTGACATCGGCCTTGAATTTCTCCGCCGTGAAGCGGCCCTTCCGCTCGCCGTTGTTCCAGGCTTCCACAAAGGTGTCGAGAATGCCTTCGGCCTCGCCGAGAACCAGGAAATCCGCGGCTTCGTAGACTTCCGGAGACGACGTGGCATCGGGACCGCCGACCGCGACAGGAATGCCCTTTTCCTGGGCGCGCCGGATCACCGTGATGCAGTCGGCCTGCTGAGGCAGCATGCCGCCGGTCATGATCATGTCCGACCAGGCAAGGTCCTCTTCCGTCAGCTCACCGGTGTTCCGGTCGATCAGCCGGACATTCCATGTTTCGGGCAGCATGGCGGCAACGGTGATCAGACCGAGCGGCGGTGCGGGATACTTGGCGCCGACCAGTTCGCAGGTCGCGCCGTAATTCCAGAAAGACCCGGCGTTGAAACGCGGATACACCAACAAAACATTGCATTGCGACATGCACGATCCCTTCAGATGGACATATGTCCCCGATGGCGACAACGTACCAACTTTCCGCCATGGCACAACCGCCGAAACGCGTTGGCGCAAGATTGACGCGTGCGACTGCGCGTGGAGTGCCGTCACCTAGCCGGGCTTGCGCACGTGGAAGACGAGCCCGTGAACTTCCTTGCCGAGTTCATGGCGCAGCACAACGGGTTTCTCTTCGGCATAGGTCAGCCCCGCCGCCTCGGCGCAGGCCTTGAGATAGGCCGGCGTATGCGCGTAGCGCCCGGTGTGATCGACCCGGTAGTCGGGACCGGATTGGTCGGCCAGATGTTCGACGCTGGCAATTTGCACGCCGCCCGGTTTCAGGGCCCCGTGAAGCGCTGTCATGAACGGTTGCAGGTCGCCGATGTAACAGAGCGTGTCGACGCAGACCGCCAGGTCGAACCGTGTCGGCAGCTTGGAGTTCAGAAATTCGACCAGTTCCCCTTCCACGAGGTAATCGTAGACGTTCAGTCCGGCGGCCTTTTGCAGCATTCCCGGAGACAGGTCGATCCCGGTGAGCGTCTTGCAATGCATGCGGATCAGGGGGCCGCACAGTCCCGTGCCGCAGCCGAGGTCGACCACATCCGCGAACGGTTCCGGTCGCCCCTCCGCAAGCACCGTGACTTCCTTGGCGACCAGTTCCGGAGCGCAATAGCCGAGGTTCTTCAGCACCTCGTCGAAACTTTCGGAGAAGTTGTCGAAATGGGTCTTGACGTAGTCTTCGGGGGCCTGGTCCATGTCGTCGCCGCGCGCGGCGGCCAGCTGGTAGCGGGCAATGGCATTGTCCGGATCCGCCTCGAGCAGGCGTTCCAGATGCTCGATCGCACGATCCTCACGGCCAAGGGCGCACAGCACCCGCGCGTGCCAGATCGGGTCTGACCAGATGTCGGCGCCGAACGCCAGGCAGCGTTCCAGCGCATCGGCGGCCTCGGTCCTGTGGCCTGCCAGCATCAGGGACAGGCCATAATTGTGCCAGGCATTGGGGTTGTCCGGGTCGAGGCGGACGATTTCGGCAAGGATCGGCAGGAGGTCGTCATTGTTGGTGGCGCCTTCCAGCATCACGTTGATGTTGCTCCAGGCCTCGTCGTGTCGCGGTTCGATTTCGACCGCGCGCACATAGGCCTCCAGTGCCTCGTCCGGTTTGTCGGAAAGCTTCAGGATGTTGCCGAGATTGTTGTAGGCCGCCGCGTTCCGTGCGTTCTGTTCCAGTGATTTGCGGATCAGGACAACGGCATTGTCCGCCTTGCCTGCATCGAAATGCAACAGACCCAGAAAATGGAGGCCGTCCGCGTGATCGGGATCGGCGGTGAGAACGTCCTTGTAGGCGGCCAGTGCGGCCTCGAGGTCGCCGTCGCGGTGCGCGGTGATCCCTTCCTGCAGCCTTGCATCAATCTGCATGCGCATCCCCCAGAAAAATGAACAATAAAAAAGGGCGGTCAAACCGCCCTTGTTGCCGGAAAGACTGCAGCTGAGCTTACAGGACTTTCAGGTCTTCAGCCACCATCCGGCCGCGGCGCCACTCAAGATCGAAAGCCACGAGCTGGCCTTCCTTCAAGGTGTCGATGCCCGACCGGCGCAGGGCCGCGATGTCGACGAGGATGTCCTCGCCGTCCTGGGGTTCGATAGTGCCGATACCTCGGCCCTTGTCGTACCATTTTACGTTTCCATGCAACATGGAGTCTTCTTTCCAATTCTTTTGCATCAAGGCATGTGACCGGCACATCTAGCCGCCTTTTTCAACGCCTTGATGACAGTGTTTTTGATAAACCTAAAGTACTCGCCGGACCCCGGTCGGAATAAAACACGCGGTGCGCAGTCAAAGTGGACTGCGTCACGTCTGGGTGCAGATCCTGAAGGGTAGGAGCCCGAATGCCCGGCCATGTGGCGCGGGCTTTTTCACAGTGTCTCTTAGTATGGTAATGAATTTGTTAATTTCAAGACCTGTGTCAGCGGTTCAGGCGTCCGTGAATGACATAATTGAGGATATCGACCACTTGCTCCGAGGTTTCAGCGACTGCAAGTGCAGCTGCGTCAACTTCCTTGAGCGGGTGGGTCAGGGACGGATCGTGCAGCACGACCAGCGATTTCCCAAGCGCGGAGGCATAGCCGGCGTCGAAGGCGGCGTTCCACTGCTTGTACTTGTCGCCGAAACGGACGACGACGATGTCGGCTTTCTCGATCTGGCTGCGGGTCCGGATCGCGTTCACCTTGGCGCCCTTGTGGTCGTACCAGAACTTCTTGTCCTCGCCGCCCAGGATGGCCGCGCCGCAATCGTCGCTGGCGTCATGGTCCGTCACGGGTGCGGAAAAGGACACCGGCAGGTCCAGCGCCTTTGCGCCTTCCATGATCCGTTCGCGCCAGTCGGTATGAATTTCGCCGGATAAATAAACGCGCCAGGTGTCCATGCGCTCCTCCCATCAAGTTTCTGAATCTTGTAACGAATTGCATTTCGCTCTGGTCCGAAGCTGGTGTCTTCGGACCAAGCCGTCAAGCCCCCGCCCGGATGCGGCCAAGTGTGGTCTGGACAATCTACATCAAAACCGGGAGGGTGTGGCCGCGTCCCGCGCAGGAGCTGCGCGGCTCCATTATTCGGGTTCCTGCCGCGCAGACCGTGCGCGGATCTATTGCGTAAAGGAGAACATTCATGTCTGCATTGCTGATTGGTGACGAGGCGCCGGATTTCGAGGTCGACACCACCGACGGACCGCTCCGTTTTCACGACGCCATTGACGGCTCCTGGGCGGTGCTGTTTTCGCACCCCAAGGACTTCACGCCGGTCTGCACCACCGAGCTGGGCATGACCGCAAAGCTTAAGGACAAGTTCGACGCCCGCGGAGTGAAGGTGTTCGGCGTATCGGTCGATCCGATCGAGGATCACCGCGCCTGGGTCGGCGACATTGAGGACACGCAGGGGGTTGCGCTCAACTTCCCGCTGATCGCGGACCCGGCGCGCAAGGTCGCGACCGCCTACGGCATGATCCATCCCAACGCCAGCGACACGCTGACCGTGCGGTCGCTGTTCGTGATCGGCCCGGACAAGAAGATCAAGCTGAAGATCGAATACCCCGCTTCCACGGGCCGCAATTTCGACGAGGTCATCCGCGTGATCGACAGCCTGCAGCTGACGGCCAACCACAAGGTGGCAACGCCCGCCAACTGGGTGTCCGGCGAGGACGTCATCATTGTTCCGGCCGTTTCCGACGAAGAGGCCAAGGAAAAATTCCCGGAGGGCTGGAAGACGCTGAAGCCTTACCTGCGGGTCGTGCCGCAGCCGAAATAGGCTTGCCCGCAAGGAGAACGGCGCTGCAAGGCCGCGCCGTTCTCAACCAAATGCTTCATTCCGTTTCGCGCAAGGCTTTCAGGGCAACCCTGTAGTCCGGATAACGGAACGTGTACCCCAGCTCCTCCTTGACCCTCCTGTTCGAGACCCGCTTGTTCTCGCCATAGAACGAGCGTGCCATAGGCGAGAGGTCGGCGGTTTCGAACGGGATTTCCGGCGGGGCCTCCACGCCGAGCAGTTCGGCGGCACAGGCGACCACGTCCTGGGGCGGGGCCGGTTCGTCGTCGGTAACGTTGAAGATCCGGGTCGAGGGTTTCGCCATCGCCGCCGCCAGCGCACCGGCAATGTCGGCGACATGGATGCGGTTGAACACCTGACCCGGCTTGACCAGCCGCCGGGCTGTGCCTTTTCTGAAATTTTCAAACGCGTTGCGGCCCGGGCCGTAGATGCCGGACAGGCGGAAGATCTGCACAGGAAGGTCGTTCTCGGCGGCAAAATCCAGCCAGGCCTGCTCGGCGGCGACCCGCTGAACCGAGCGTTTGGACACCGGCTTGCAGGGCGTGTCCTCGTCGACCCAGGCTCCGTCGTAATTGCCATAGACGCCAACGGTCGAAAGGTATCCGATCCAGTCCGGCCGCCCTGCGGCAATATCTTCCGCATGCTGGTTGAGTACGGGATCGCCGGCCTCGTTCGGCGCTATCGACACCAGAACGTGGGTCGCGGAGGCCAGCGCGTCGGCAATGCCGTCGCCCTTGCGCTCGCCGTCGAAGAGGAACGGCTCGACACCCGTCTCCTTCAGGGCCTGCGCCTTTTCAGGGGAGCGGGTGGTGCCGCCAATCCACTCGAAGCGGTCCCGTGCTTCCCCGATGAAGGCCTTTGACGAAAACCCGACGCCGAATACGAACAGTCTCACGTGTCAGAGCTCCAGATGTTTGCGGCGGATTTCATAAAGCGCGACGCCGGTGGCAACCGCCAGGTTCAGGCTGTCCGCCTGGCCCACCTGCGGAATGCGGATCAGGGTCGGGCAGGCGGCGGCCATGTCGTCCTCCAGGCCCTTCTGTTCGTTGCCCATGACCAGGAGAACGGGTTCGGCATAATCCGGCTTGCGATAGTCGACCGATCCCTTCAGGTGGGTTGCCGCGACGGTGCCCGGCCATTTGCCCGCCAGCGACTTGAACTCGTCCTTGGTCATTCTGGCGAGAGGCACGTGAAACAGCGAGCCCATGGTTGCGCGCACGGCCTCGACGGCAAAGGGATCGGTGCAGTCGCCGACCAGCATCACGCCCGCTCCGCCGACCGCATCCACCGTACGGATGATCGTGCCGAGATTGCCCGGATCGCGCACCCGGTCAAGGGCCACCCAAAGGCTCGTTCCCGCTGGATCGATTTCACTTGCGGCCAGGATCTGCTGTTCGTAGACGCCGACGACCATCTGCGGGTTGTCCTTGCGGGTCATCGCCGACATGACCGCGGTCGAGACTTCCAGGATCAATGCGCCACGGGCCTTGGCGGTCGCCGCCGCCTTCTGCGCGACCGGGTTGTCGCGCGCGTCCGGACCAAGGGCAAGGTAGCGCACGCCCCAGCCGGCCTCGAGCGCGTCCGTCGCCAGTTTCAGGCCTTCGGCAACAAAGAGACCCGACTGCGTGCGGTGCTTGCGCTGGGCGACCAGCCCCTTGATTTCCTTGACGATCGGATTGGAGTGGCTGGTGATCTGTTTCACCGCGCCGATGCGCTGCTGCGGCATTATGTGCTCCATACCCTATAGCCGGGATGATGATGAGTTCGCTTCCCGCTGGATTAGGCGCTGGGTTTTGCCGGGTCAAGAGCCTTGCGGCTCTCTTCGCGGCGGCAGCAGCCGCTCCGTGGCCAGCAGGACCGACTCGTTGATGTCGACCGGAAAGTTGGTGACGTCGAGCTTTCCGTCAATGGCGAGGAACGAAAGACCGTGAACGTGGGTCCATAGCGGGAAGGCGGCCCGGATCACCTCTTCGGTAATCTCCTCTTCCCCGAGATAGCGGGCCACTTCCTTCAGGACCACGCTATAGGCGCATCGGCCGGCGCTCTTCAGTTCCTCGATGCGGCCGGCATGGGACTTGGTGGAGAACATGAGCCGGAACGTGTGCTGTTCGCGCATGGCGAACTGCACGTAGGTACGGCCGATGGCGGCCAGGGATTCGATCGTGCCGCGCGGGTATTCGGCGGCGTGACGCTCCATGTCGTCGCCGAGCCGGGTCAGGCCGTCCATGGCGACCTCTGTCAAGAGATCCTCCTTCGACTTGAAATGGCGGTAGGGCGCCGCCGTGCTGACTCCGGCCAGCCGGCAGGCGTCGGACATGGAAAACCCGTCGGGGCCGTGCTGCCGGATCAGGTCCCTGGCCGCCGCGATCAGCTGGTCCCGCAGATCGCCGTGGTGATAGCCGCTTTTTTTCTGGATTTTGGCCTTGGCCATCGATGGGTCCGATTCTTTTTCGCCTTGTGACCTTGAAGAAGTTAGTTCTTCTAACATATGTTAGCAACGGTAACATAGTTAGAGCTGCTTACATCGGGCGCTGCCCGGTACAGCGATCTGACACTGCCAGACAAGGGACGAGGGCGTGGCCATGCGGGACAAAAAGGTAGATCAGGGCAAAGGGACAAGCGGACCAGGTCGTCTCCGGCGGCTCGCACGGACCTTGCTCGGTTTCACCACGTTTTCCCTCAACACGGCTCTTGCCGGAGCGGTGGTGATGATCGGCGTCACCACCATCCAGATGCGCGCCGAGGAGAAGCCCCGGATCGACGCCGCGCCCCTGACCGAAGTCCGGTTCTTCCGGCCGGACCCTCAACCCGGCTACGAGGTTGCACGCAGCTTCACCGGACGTCTGGAGCCTGCCCGGCAGACGGATCTCGCCTTTGAGCTGACCGGAACCATCCGGCAGATCCGGGCCGATGAAGGCGACACGGTCGAAAGGGGAGATGTCATTGCCCGGCTCGATACTCGCTCGCTCGAAGCGGAAAGGCGGCGCCAGCTCGCCAATCGCAAGGCGGCCGAAAGCGACCTGGAGCTGGCCGAACTGACCCTGAACCGGCGCCGAAAGCTGCAACAGGCCGGGCATGTCAGCGAGGAAGTCCTGGACCGGGCCCGGCTTGCCGCAAGCCGTCTCCAGGCAAGCCTGGCGCAGATCGATGCGGCCATGGAGACAATCGACATCAATCTCGACAAGTCGGTCCTGCGTGCGCCATATGACGGCCGGGTCGGCGCGCGCCTGCTGGACGAGGGCGCCACGGCGACCCCGGGCCAGCCGGTCCTCAAGGTGCTGGAAAGCGCCCGGCCGACGGTTCGGATCGGACTGGCTCCGGACGTGGCCGGGCGCCTGGACCGCGAAGAGACTTTCACAATCCGCATCGGGTCGCGGGCTTTCGAGGCCCGGTTTACCGGCATCAGGCCGGACCTCCAGACACGCACGCGCACCATCGAGGCACTTTTCGAGCTGAAGGGTGGGACGGCCCTGCCGGGCTTCGGCCAGCTCGCAGAACTGACGCTGAGCGAGCGGATCGACGCGGAAGGCTTCTGGGTCCCGGCGGCTTCGCTCAAGGAAGGGCCACGCGGGCTCTGGACCCTGCTGACGCTGGCCGAGGCAGGGGAGAGCAACACCCATCTTGTAGTGCGTGAGGCTGTCGAAGTTCTGCACATGGATGCGGACCGGGCTTTTGTCCGCGGCACGATCACCGGCGCAACACGGATCGTGGCCGACGGGGTGCACCGCGTCGTCGCCGGCCAGACGGTCCGTCTTCAGAAGAGCGGGGCCTGACCCATGGCAACGCTGTTCTTCCGCCAGCCGCGCCTTGCTGCACTGATGCTCCTGGTCATCCTGGCCGCGGGCGCCTCCGCCCTGATCGGCATCGGGCGCCAGGAAGACCCGTCTATCACCAACATCTTTGCCAACGTGACCACGGTCTATCCGGGCGCCGATCCGGCGCGGGTCGAGGCACTGGTCACGGAAAAGATCGAGGAACAGCTCAGGGAAGTGGAAGAGATCGACACGATCGAATCCGTTTCCGCCGCCTCTATCTCGATCATCCGGATCGAGCTGCTCGACACGCTTTCGGAAGACGTGATCGAACAGACATGGTCGGAAATCCGGGACAAGCTGGACGACGCGGTGCGGGAGTTTCCGCTAGGCGTTGAGGAGCCGGATTTCGATACCGACGGTGCCGGTGCCTTTGCCGCGATCAGCGCGCTGGCGCCGAAGCACGACGACGTCTCCGACGCGGTGCTGCTGCGCTATGCCGAGACCCTGTCGGATGTCCTGCGCAATGTGCCGGGCACGAAACAGGTCGAGATTTTCGGCGCGGTCGACGAGGAAATCCTGGTCCGGATCGATCCGGCGCTGCTGGCCTCGCTGTCGCTCTCCGTCGATCAGGTATCGGCCGCCATCCGGGCGGCCGACGCAAAGGTGCAGGCGGGACGGCTCAGAAGCCCCGGCCGCGAATTCCTGATCGAGGTGGACGGCGAAATCGCCGCGCTCGACCGCATCCGGCAGATCCCGGTCTCGACGGACTCATCGGGCCTTGTCACCCGCGTCGGTGATGTGGCCGCCGTGACCAAGGGCATTCGCCAGCCGGCGGAGGAAATAGCCTTTTCCGGAGGCCGCCCGGCCATCCTTGTGGCCGCCAAGATTGCCGACGGCCTGCAGGTCGATGCCTGGATGGAGCGCGTGCGGGGCCGCATCGCCGCCTTCGAGGCGGACATGCCCCATTCCATCGAGCACCGGCTGATATTCGACCAGAGCGCCTACACGATCGAGCGCCTGTCCAATGTCGGCTTCAACATCGCCGTCGGCATGACGCTGGTGGTGATCGTGCTGCTGGTGACGATGGGCCTGCGTTCTGCCCTGATCGTTGCGATGGTGCTGCCTGTCGTGACGCTGGCTTCCTTTGCCACCATGAGCATGATCGGCCTGCCGCTGCACCAGATGTCCCTGACCGGCATGATCGTGGCCCTTGGCCTTCTGGTCGACGCCGGCATCGTCATGACCGACGAGATCGGCCAGGCGCTCGACGGAGGCGCGACGCGCACGGACGCGGTCGGCAAGGCGGTGCGCCGCCTGTTTGCACCTCTGCTGGCCTCAACGGTGACAACCGCCCTGTCCTTCATGCCCATGGTGCTGCTGCCCGGACCGCCGGGCGACTTTGTCGGCGCCATCGCGATTGCCGTGATCGTGATGCTGATCTGGTCCTTCGTGGTTGCCGTCACCCTGACCGCGGCAATGGCCGGCTGGATCCTGCCTGCCGCAAAAGCCGGCAAGGCAGCCCGGCGGTTCCGCCCGGCGTCCCTCGTCACCGTGCCGTTCCGCCTGTCGCTGACGCTGGCGATGCGCAATCCGGCGAGCGCGGTTGCCTACGCACTGGTGCTGCCGTTGATCGGATTCCTGAGCATGCCGACACTGACGGCGCAGTTCTTTCCGGGAGTCGACCGTGACCAGTTTCACATCGAGGTCGAACTCAGCAGCGGCACGGCCATTGCCGAGACCTCGGAGGTTGCCCTGGAAATCGACCGGTATCTGGAGGCTCAGGACGGCGTCACGCAGATCGCCTGGGTCGTCGGCAAAAGTGCGCCGGCCTTCTATTACAACATTGTCGGCAACCGCGACCGTGCGCCCGCCTTCGCGCAGGCGCTGGTGACAAGTGCCTCGCCGGAGGAGACCGCAAGCCTGGTTCCGCGGTTGCAGCAGGAGCTGAGCCACAGGTTCCCGGAGGCGCGGATCCTTGTCCGGGATCTCGTTCAGGGCCCGCCGGTGGATGCGCCCGTGGAATTGCGCCTGGTCGGCCCCTCGCTCGATGTCCTGCGCCAGCAGGGAGATGTGTTGCGCCGGCTCGCCAGCGGTGTCGAGGAGATCACGATCGTGCGCACCACGCTTGACGGCGGCGCACCGAAACTCAGATTCGATGTCGACGAGGACAAGGCGCGTCTGGTCGGTCTGAGTCTTGGCGACGTTGCCCGGCAGCTGGAAGCGGTGCTTGAAGGTGCCACCGGCGGCAGCCTGATCGAGGGCACGGAAGAACTTCCCGTTCGGGTGCGCGTCGGCAACGACACGCGCGGCGACCTGGCGCGGATCTCCAGTCTGCCCCTGCTGCCCGCCGTGGGTGCCGCGGGGTCGGCAACCTATGAAGGCGTGCCCGTGGCGGCCATTGCCGATATCAGCGTCGAACCGTCGGAAGGCGAGATCAACCGGCGCAACGGCGAACGCACCAACACCGTCCAGGCCTTCGTGCAATATGGTGTCCTGCCGGAAGAGGCCTTGAAGAAGCTCCAGCAGAAGATCACTGAAAACGGTTATGTGCTGCCCGAGGGCTATCGCATCGAGACCGGTGGCGACAGTGACGCGCGCGGTGACACCATGAAGAACCTAATCGGCTCCCTCGGTCTGATCATTCCGCTCTCCATCGCCGCCATCGTGCTGACCTTCCAGTCCTTCCGCCTGTCCGCGGTCACGCTCGTGGTCGCGATGCTGTCGGCGGGACTGAGCATTCTCGCGCTGGCGGTGTTCCAGTATCCCTTCGGCATCAACGCGATCATTGGCGTCATCGGCTCGATAGGGGTTTCGATCAACGCGGCCATCATCATCCTGACGGCGATGCAGCAGGACGAAGCGGCGGCCGCGGGCGACCGCTCGGCGATGGTCGAGGTGGTGATGCGCTCCGGCCGGCACATCGTCTCGACCACGCTGACGACATTCGGCGGCTTCCTGCCGCTCATTCTCGGAGGCGGCGGTTTCTGGCCGCCCTTTGCCATGTCGATTGCCGGAGGCGTGCTTTTGTCGACGGTGATCTCGTTCTATTTCGCCCCGCCCATGTTTGCGCTGGTCTATGCGCGGCGGAGGAAGTCGGTGGCTGCAAGCAAGACAAAGGAAGAGCCCGGGTCCGATACGCGCTGGAGCAACGACAACCTGGAAACGGCAGTCGCGGCGGAGTGAGTTTCCTGCCTCCCATTTCCTGTCGTCATTGCCGGACTTGATCCGGCAATCCATGCCGCAACCTTGCCGGTTGCAGAGCGAGCGGGTTTGGAGGTGCAACGGCATGGATCCCATGGTCAAGCCCACTGCTGTCCGGTTTAACTCGGCTCAGTTACAACAGGTCATTGATTCATTGTCGATATTTACGCTTCTCCTAGTCCGGGACACGCAGTGCCTTACCACTTGCACCCCTCTCCCCCCTGGAGGGGGAGATGTCCGGGAACCGGACAGGGGGGGGGCGGCGGTTCCTCGAATTCGGAAAAGGTCTTGTCTGCCGAGAGGTTGAGCCCCCCCTCTGTCTCCTGTCGGAGACATCTCCCCCTCCAGGGGGGAGAGTGGAACAAGCGGCAAAGCCTGTTTGCGCACCGAGGCTCCTGCTTAACCGGACAGCAGTGGGTCAAGCCATGGGATGACGAAGAGAGGGAAGTCTCAAAATTGAAAGGACGACGCGCTTGTCTTCGGCCTGTCCACCTCACAGCCTCAACCTGAGGAGTGGGAAGGTGAAGCCTGGATTTCCTACCGGCTGCTCCAGCGTGAGAACAGCGATGTCGACAGGGCCCGTGTTCCGTTTTCCTCGCGGATCACCAGTTCGCCCGATTCAAGCTGGCCGCCCTGGCTGTGCAGGGTTTCGGCCATCAGCTCGTGGATGGACACGAAGCTGGAGCGGATCGCGTAGGCGGTCAGGATCATGAACAGCGCATCGTCCGCGAGCAGTTTCTGAAGATCGGCCAGCATGCCGGGCAGGCTCGTGTAAAGATCCCAGACCTCGCCCTTGGGGCCGCGGCCGTATTTGGGCGGATCGAGGATGATGCCGTCATAGGTGTTGCCGCGCCTGACCTCCCGTGCGACGAACTTGGAGGCGTCCTCACAGATCCAGCGGATCGGCAGGTCCTCCAGGCCGGACAGGGCCTGGTTCTCGCGCGCATAGCCGATCGCCTTCTTGGAGGCATCCACATGCGTGACCTGGGCACCTTCGGTCGCCGGCAGAAGCGAGGCGAGGCCGGTATAGCCGAACAGGTTGAGGATCTTCAGCGGCTTGTCGGGGTTGCGTCCGCGCTCGGCGCGGATCTTGCCGTTGACCCAGTCCCAATGCGCGGCCTGCTCCGGAAATACGCCGACATGGCGGAACGACATGAAGCGGCCGTTGTAGCGCACCGGCCCGTAGGACATCGGCCAGGTTTCCGGCACATTGCCGGAAAATTTCCAGCGGCCGGGACCTTCCTCCTCCGTGTCACCGGAAAAGACCGCGTCGGCCCGGTTCCAGACACTCTCCTTCAGCCGGCGTGAGCCCATGGCCTGCGGCTCCGGGCGCACGATCGTGAAGCGGCCGTAGCGCTCCAGCTTCTGGCCTTCGCCCATGTCGAGCAGCCGGTAGTCCTGCCAGCCTTTCGTTTCCAGGATCACCGGCCATGTCTGGACCGGTGGCTGGCCGGAAGGAGCAAAGGAAGAGGCGCTGGTCTGGTCCGCCACGGGGATCTCTCGTTGTCAGTCGTCAGGATTTCAAACCCGCTCTAGTCGGCAAGTCCGCCGAGGTCAACGTTTTGCACGGGCAGCCTCAAAGAAAAAGGGCGGGGAGCCGTGGCTCACCCGCCCTTCCGGTCTGTTTGTGCGCTGTCAGGCGGCGGCAACCTCGTTGAGGAATTGCTCGACCTCGCGTTTCAGTTCGTCGGTCTTCTGGGTCAACTCGCCGGAGGCAGACAGCACCATGTCCGCGGAAGACGAGGTCTGGTCGACGGCCTGGGACAGCTGGCTCATGGACGAGGACACGGCGCCTGTGCCTTCCGCGGCCTTCTGGACGTTCTGCGAGATTTCCGCAGTCGCCGAGCCTTGCTGCTCGACAGCCGAGGCGATGGCGGCGGTGTAGGTGTTGACTTCCGTCATGGTCTCCGCGATCTCGCCGATGGCAATGACGGATTCCTTGGTGGCGTTCTGGATCTCGTTGATCTGCGACGAGATCTCCTCGGTCGCCTTGGATGTCTGGGTGGCCAGTTCCTTCACCTCTGCGGCAACAACCGCGAAGCCCTTGCCGGCCTCCCCGGCACGTGCCGCCTCGATGGTGGCGTTCAGGGCCAGCAGGTTGGTCTGTTCGGCAATCGCCTGGATGAGTGTCACCACTTCGCCGATCTTGGTCGCGGCCTCTGCCAGGCCCTCGACCTTCTCGTTGGTCACCCGCGTACCGGTCGTGGCACGGTCGACGATCTCGGTGGTCTGCGCGACCTGGCGGGAAATCTCGCCGATCGAGGCCGCCAGTTCTTCCGCGGCGCTGGCCACGGTCTGGACGTTGTTGGTGGTCTCGTTCGAGGAGGCCTGGGTCTCGCTCGCGTAGCCGGCACTGTCACGGGCAATCTCGGTCAGGGCCTGGGCGGTTGCGTCGAGGCCGCCGGCGGTCGACTCCACGGAGCCCAGCGCCTCTTCCGCCTTGGAGCGGAAGGACTGGATCATCGCGTCGATGCGTTCCTGGCGCTGCTGGCGTGCAGCCTCTTCCTGCGCGTTCTGCTCCTGCAGATGTGCGCGTTCGATGGCATTGTCGCGGAACACCTGCACGGTGCGGCTCATGTCGCCGATTTCGTCGCCGCGGTCGCGGCCCGGGATCTCGACTTCATTGTCGCCATTGGCCAGCCGGCCCATCACGTCGGTGATCGTGCGGATCGGCCGGGTGATCGCAAGGTTGAGCACGAAGGCCAGTCCGATACCGCCGAGGATTGCCAGCAGAACGGTCGTCGCGATCTGCAGTTCCGCGGCGCTGGAGGCGGCATTCGCGGCCTTCGACTGGGTGTCTGAAATCACCGCGATGTCCGCGGACACCTTGCGGGTGAGCTCATCGAGCTGCTCCCGCTTTGCCGCCAGGTCGGTCTGGGTTGTCAGCATGTCCTTGAAGGACTGGTCCAGCGTTGCGATGAATTCCGGGATGGCCTCGACAGAGCGGGCGACCGCCGGCAGCACCAAGCCCACCTTGCCGATGTCGCTTTCCAGGGCATGGAGATCGGCAATGTGGTACTCGGCATAGGAAGTGTCATCCGCGCCGAAGCCGCCGAACAGGTAAAGTGTTTCGGCCCGGGCGGCGACGGCGAGCTGGTTCAGCTTCGTCGCATTGGTGGCGATGTTCCGGATTGTTGCAAGCCGCGTGGACGCGGTCTGGGCGTCGGATTTGGCCTGGGAAACCACCGGGTCGATCTGGCCCAGGATTTCCTTGGTGACGGCGTCCATGCCGTTGATGCCGTTGCCGACGGCAAGGCGGGCGTCGTAAGCTTCGGAAAAGCCCAGATCCTTGGTCAGGTTTTCCAGCGCGCCGCTCAGCTCGCTTGCATTTGTTGCCAGCTGGCTGATGGTCGTGGATTCGATACCTTGGATCCGTTTCCCCTCCATCTGCTTGGTGTCTGTGACCAGCGAACGGGCAATCTCGATGGAGGAAGTGAGCGCATCGCCTTGCAGATTGCCGCTGCCCTGCAGATAGGCCATGTGGATCTTGACGACGTTGTCCTTGATCGCGAACAGGCCCTGTTGAAGCTGGATGACGTCATCGAGCCGTCTGTCCGCGGAGGAGGCCTCGGCACTGACGACCTTTTCTTCGGTCTGAACCGCGCCGGTAATGCTGACGGCCATGGCCTCCAGATTTGTCGTGCTCTGCTGCAAGGTTGCGAGCCGTTCCGACTGCTGGGTGGTCTGGGCGACAACCTGGTCGAAAGTGGCGCTGAATTGCGAAACGGCGTCGATGGCTCCGGCCACCTGGGCTTCGGACTGCGTGTCGCCGGCGACACCCTGTGCAAGCGTCTGCAGGGACGCCTCCAGGCTGGCGATTTCCTGATGGACAGCGTCGGTCAGTTCCGCCGACGGGTTGTTCAGGTAGTCCTCACGCTGCAGCGATGTGGCCTGAACCTGAGCGGCGACCTTGGACGCCTGGTCCGCCACGTTGAAGCTGGAGGACAGGTTGTAGATGGCCAGGAAGCCGGCACCGCCGACAACCGCCGTCAAGAGCAGAACGGCCAAAAAACCGCCGCCAACCTTGAACCCGAATTTCAAGTCGGTGAGAACCTTCAATAGTCGCTTCATATCGTCCCCGCACAGCCGGAATTGCCGCATTTGTACTTTCACTATTACGGGGGGCGATGAAGATTAGGTAAACCGGGGGAATAATCTTCAGGTGTTACATAGCTCAGAGTCGGTTTGACTGTTAACAAAAGATAACTTTGCGCAACTATTGCAATAAAACGAATCGTTTATTCAGGGTTGTAGGCCTGATCTAGGGTCAGGACCCATCAATTTGAATGCAATGGTAGGGATGAATTTGTTCGGATACGAGGCGCGAATCTGCAGGAAACCGTCCGGTTTCCAAAGATTTGCAACGACGTTGCCGGGCAAATTCACCCTATCCCGGAGGGACGCAAAAACGGCTTCGATCTGCTGTGTTAAAGCGCTCAACCGGGCAGGAAGCCCGCTTGTCACGCTTTTCCTCGCAGCTCATCGCCGTTTGTTGCGCCATTTCAATCAAATTGATGGGTCCTGACCCTAGACGTGTTGCCCGCCATTGATGTGGATCTCGGCTCCGCTGACATAGGAGGATTTGTCCGAACACAGATAGTAGATCGTATCGGCGACCTCGCCCGGCAGGCCCAGGCGGCGCAGCGGGATGTCCTCGATCATGTCTTCCGTTCCCGGCGACAGGATCGAGGTATCGATTTCACCCGGGGCAATGGCGTTGACGCGAATGCCGTGCGGTCCGAAATCGGCGGCCATTTCGCGAGTCAGGGAGGCCAGCGCCGCCTTTGAGGTTGCGTAGGCCGTGCCTGCGAAGGGATGTACCCGCATGCCCGCGATCGAGGTGACATTGACCACCGAGCCGCCGGCGTTTTTCAGTTCCTTGAACAGACCACGGCCAAGCAGGATCGGCGCGAAGAAATTCACCTGGAAGACCGTGCGCCACTCATGCATGGGCGTGGTCAGTGAGTCGAGGCGCGCACCTTCCGCGCCCTTGGGGCTGATACCGGCATTGTTGACCAGCGCGTTCAGCTTCGAGCCGTTCACCTCCAGCCGCTTGCGGATCTCCTGAGTCGCAAAGCCGAGGTTTTCCGGATCGGACAGATCGACCTGGATATGATCCTCCGGTCCCATCGGCCACGGGCATTTGTCGGAGAACGCCTGCCGGGAGCAGGTGATCACCCGCCAGCCTTCGGCGGAAAACCGCTTGACCGTCGCATGGCCGATGCCGCGGCTTGCGCCGGTCAGCACGAGTGTGGGACGGTCATCCGTATGAGGCTTGCCGTTCATAATGATCCCTTGTCTGATCCCGGAGGTCCGGAAAAAGTTGACTCTTATGGTAAAGTTTCGATATTGCGCAGGAATTCGTCAATGCCACTCTGTCCGCATATGAGGACGCGCGCCGGATCCTACAATGATCATTTGCTCCTGTAACGTTCTGTCTGACAAGCAGCTCCGCGAGGCGGCGGAGGAAATGCGCGCGGACCCGAACGGCAAGGTGCCCACACCGGGCGCGGTGTTCCGTCATCTGGGCTGCCGGCCGCGCTGCGGGGGATGTTTTCCGGCGGTGATTGACATCATTCACGAAAAAAGCTCTGAAGAAACAGGAAATGCGAAACCGGTCGACATGCCCCGAAAACGGGCCACCGGACGGTAACCAGGGAGAGGACCTATGAAGGGCGATCCGCGCGTCATTGAATATCTGAACAAGTCGCTGCGTCACGAGTTGACGGTGGTCAACCAGTTCTGGGTCCATGCCCGCCTGCTCGACGACTGGGGCTATGGCAAGCTGGCCGCCAAGGAACTCGTCGAGGCCGACGAGGAGCGCGCGCATGCCCAGGAACTGATGGACCGGATCATTTTCCTGGAAGGCCTGCCGAACCTGCAGACCCTCGATCCCCTGCGTATCGGCCAGTCGCTGAAGGAATGCCTGGAAGGCGATCTGGCGGCCGAATACGTGGCCCGCGCGCTTTACAAGGAAGCCCGTGAAGTCTGCCGGGAGCTCGGAGACTTCGTTACCATGGCACTGTTCGAACGGCTGCTTGGCGACGAGGAAGGCCATATCGACTTCCTGGAAACCCAGCTCGGCCTCATCGAACAGATCGGCATCGACAATTACGCCCTGCTACAGGCAAGGTCTGCAGACCAGGCGGAATAACGGCACCGCGCACGGGGCATCCGGGCGGGACGGACCATCAAACTGTTCCGCTGCTGCCGTTCAGGCGGTGAACCTCGCCACCGGCCGCCTCGGCATCGTCTTCATCATGGGTCACAAGCAGCACCGGCAGACCCTTTTGCCGCGCCGCTTCGAAGACCTGTGCACGGATGTCCGCCCTCCGGGCCTTGTCCAGGCTGGAAAACGGTTCGTCCAGCAGCAGCGCCTGCGGGTCGGCAAGCAGGGTTCGCATCAGCGCGACGCGGGTCTGCTGACCGCCGGACAGGGTCGTCGGATCGCGGCCGCCGAAGCCGGCAAGGCCCGCATCGGCAAGCGCCAGTTCCGCCATCTCGCGCCTGAGGGACCGCTTGCGGATGCCGGGCGGGATTGCGAACATCAGGTTTTGCTGCACCGACATGTGCGGAAACAGGAGCGGCGTCTGAAACATCAGGCCGATATGCCGGTCCTGCGCCGCAAGACCCGTCAAGTCCTTGCCGTCCAGCAGAACCCGGCCCGAAGCTTTGAAGTCCGGGCGCAGGAAACCGGCGATGAAATCCAGAAGGCTCGATTTGCCGCTGCCGCTCTCGCCCATAATCGTAAGCACGGAGCCTGCCGCGATCCGGCAGTCGATCCTGAGCAGCAGCCTGCCCTCGAGGCTAAGGGCAACGTCTTCAAGAACAAGGCCGGACCCGGCGCCGGGTGTGGACAAGGCGGTCATCTTCTCTCCAGCCGCATGGCGGCACGGTTGCGGTGCAGGACGGCTGGCACAAGGGCTGCCAACACAAAACCGGCAAGCGGAATCAGAAGCTGCATCAGCGCATAAAGTGCCGCCGCCGGCCGATTGCCGCCGCTCGCCAGCGCCACGCTTTCCGAGGTTATGGTGACGATCCGGCCCGCGCCGATCATCAGCGTCGGCAGATACTGGCCGACGGAAACGGCTGCCGCGACCGCAAGGGTGACCAGAACGGGCCTGAGCAGCAGGGGCAGACGGATCTGCCAGAAGATGCGCATGCGGGACGCTCCGATGGCGGCGGCGGCCTTGGCATAGCGCGGGTCGAGCCGGGACCACGGATCGCTGAGGGAAAGAACGGCATAGGGAAACACGAACACGAGATGCGCAAGCAGCACGGCTGAAAAACTTCCGCTCAACCCGATGCGCAGAAACAGCATCTGCAGCCCGAACAGGAAACCGATCTGGGGCAGAAGCAGCGGCAGGAATACAAGCACTTTCAGCTTGTTTCCGGCCCTCCGGCCACTCTGGTCGCGCGCCTCCAGGAGCCACAGGGTCAGTCCCGTGGCAAGACCCGCGGCGGCTGCCGCGAGGGCGAGCGTCGCCCAAAGTGCCGGTGCGCCCATCGTGACCGTGTCCGCCAGGCGCGTGAGGTCCCAGCTTTGCGGCAGCACCGCGGGAAACCACCAGGACCTTGTCGTGGACCAGAGCCCGAGCAGCATCAGGGACAGCACCATCACGGCAATCACGGCAACCATCAGCACCAGACCGGCGATCCGGCCCGGTCCGTCCCGGCGACGGCGTTGGCCGCTGGAAAGCCCGCGGAGCAGGACTGAGCGGGCGAGCCGCTCCAGAACCAGGTAGCACAGCAAGGCGCCTGTCGTCAGGCCGAGTTGCAGCAGCGCTCCGGCCGAGGCCATCAACCGTCTGGACAGGTCCGGATCGCTCATCCAGGTGACCAGCCTGGGAGCGAGCGGCGCCGGCGTTGTCGGGCCGAGAATGACCGCAACATCGACGACGGACGTCGCATAGGCGATCACGGCCAGCATGGGCAGGCGGATCAGCGGATAGATCTGCGGCAGCACGATCTTGAAGAAGGTGGCCATGCGGCCGTAGCCGAGGCTGGCGCCGGCCCTGTAGGCGTCGCGGATATGCGGACGATTGAGCGCGGCGAGGGTCATCAGGAAGAGAAACGGGACTTCCTTTGCGACGAGGCCGAAGGTCATCGCCAGGCCAAGCGGGTCGTTCAGTATCAGGACATCCGGCGGCCGCGTCCAGCCCGTTGCCCAGGGCGACACCGCCCGGACAAGGAACCCGGACGGGGCGATCAGGAAGGCCAGGCCGATGGCCGCCGCGGCGTGAGGCACCGAGAGGAGCGGGGACACAAATCGGGTCAGGCGCCGGAATGTCGCGGTTCCGGACCAGCCGGCGGTGAACACCAGAACGATGGCAAGCGACAGCAGCGAGGCGGACAGACCGGTGGCGAAGCTGAGCTTTGCGGACACCGCCAGCCCGGGGACCGCGAACAGGTCCTTGAACGGGGCAAGCGAGAAGCTGTCATACCCAAGTACCGGCAGATAACCGAAGGCCGGCAGCACCGTGCCGGCTAGCCCGGCCAGAACCGGCCCCGCCAGCAAGGCCGCGACAAGAACGGTAGGGATTTCCGGAAATCGGGCCCGGCGGGAGGTCAACTGCCCGGCCCGGTCATTCCACGCCGTAGCGTTTCAGCCAGGCTTCTTCAAGCGCGGCCACCCAGCTGGGATGCGGTTCGGGCAACACCGGACCGAGTTCCTCCGGTGTAAGCGTCGCCGGACCAAGGTCCAGAGCCTCGAACAAGGCCTTTTCATTGGCCGGCAATGCGGCGACGTTGAGCACGGTCGGGTCGCCCCAGACTTCGGGATCCTGCTTGCGGGTCTGGGCTATCGGGGTCAGCAGGAAATCAGCGAATACCTTGGCGGCGGCCTTGTTGGAGCTGTTGAAGGGAATGGCGACAAAATGGGTGTTGCCGATCGTGCCGCCGTCGAGCACGAAGGTGCGCACGCTGGGCGGCAGCTCGCCATTGGCAATCGCACCGGAGGCGTCGCCGGGATTGAATGAAAAGGCGATGTCCAGCTCGCCGTCGGCCAGGAGCTGGCGCATGTGGGCAGCGTTCTTCGGAAAGGCCGCCCCCTTCCGCCACAGGGAGCCATGCAGTTCGTCCAGATAGGCGAACAGCGGCTTCGTCAACGCGTCGAAGTCGGCGTTCTCTACCGGTTCGGACAGGAGATCCCTGTCCTCGATCGTGCCGACTAGAATCTGCTTGAGGAAGGTCGTGCCGTAGAAATTGGGCGGCTGCGGGTAGGCAAAACGGCCCGGATTGGCCTTCGCATAGGCAAGCAGGCCGTCGAGCGTAGCCGGAGGCGTATCGAGGCGGGCGCTGTCATACATGAACACCAGCTTGGCCATGCCCCAGGGGCTCTCCTGGCCATCTGTCGGCACCGTGAAATCAACAGTCACGGTGGGCTTGTTTTCCACGTCGACATAGCGCCAGTTCGGCAGGGTCTCGGCCCAGCCCGCCTCGGCGAGCAGGCCCTGGTTTTTCATCGCCGCGAAGTTCTCGCCGTTGATCCAGATGAGATCGACCGCGCCGCCCGACCCCTTGCCGACGGATTTCTCCGCCAGCACCTGGGAGACAACCGTCGCGGTGTCACTGACCTTGACGTGGATGACACGGACGCCGAAATCGCCTTCCACTTCCCGCGCGGCCCAGCCGATATAGGCATTGATGCGTGGCTCGCCGCCCCAGGCATGAAAATAGAGGGTCTGGCCCCTGGCCTCCTCGAGCACGCGCTGCCACTCCTGCGTCTCCGCCGGGTCGAGATCCTGTGCCATGCCGTTCTGGGGCAGGAGCAGCGTTCCCAGGAGGCAAAGCGTGGCTGCGAAAAGTCGTGTCATCGAAAAGTCCTCTGGTGTCGGGGCGAAGCCGGTCCTGTTCCCTCGCGCAAGCGGCATTGCACGGTCAAGACAAGGCTTTGTGAACGGCGTTCGCGGAAACGATGCGGGCGGGCTTCAGGTTTGAAGGGATAGCACAGCCGGCCGCAGAATTATCCAGCCCGCCAGAGCTGCCATTGCGGCCCAAAGGAACACGACAAAGAAAGCGGCTGTCCTGCTGGTCGGCCGCTCGACGAGCCGCCGCGCACGTGTCCTGCAATCCTCAAGCACCTCACCGGGAACGAGGCAAATGGCAATCCACAGACCGATCGGGACAAGCAGGATGTCGTCGAGATAGCCAAGGACGGGAATGAAATCCGGAATGAGATCGATGGGAGAGAGCGCGTAGGCCACGACGACAGCCGCGATGGCCTTTGCATACCAGGGTGTTCGCGGATCGCGGACGGCGAGATAGAGGGCGATGGTGTCCCGCTTCAGGGTCTGCGCCCATGTTTTGAGGTCTTTCCACATGACGCTAGACCGGCAGGATATGCGTGTCCTTGATTTCCTCCATGACCGCGTAGGTATGGGTCTCGCGCACGCCGGGCAGCGCCAGCACCACATCGGAGAGAAACGCGCGATAGGCTTCCATGTCCTTGACCCGGCTTTTCATCAGGTAGTCGAACCCGCCGGCGACCATATGGCATTCCATGATGTCGGAGGAACGCTCCACCGCGACCTTGAAGGCATCGAAGATCTCCGGCGATGTGCGCTCAAGCCGGATCTCGACAAACACCAGCAGGCCACGCTCGACCTTCTTCGGATCGAGGCTGGCGGAGAAGTGCTCGATGTAACCTTCGCGCACCAGACGCTTCATTCGTTCGGCCGTTGCGGTCGCCGAAAGGCTGATCCGTTCGGCGAGATCGGTGTTGGTGATGCGGCCATCCTGCTGGAGAACCTTCAGAATACGCCGGTCTATCGCATCAAGCATAGTGAATTTACTTTCAGAATTCGTTTTTCACCTGAGAATACACGGTAATGAGACTGAAAAACAGGGAAAATCGGCCATCAAAATGGGATATTTTAGGGAAATCTGATGACACGGCCGCGCGCGGCCCCTTTGGGAGGTTCCTCATGACTGCAACTGCTGCCGCCATGACGAAGATCGATACAACAGACCTGGAGCCGTTCCGTGCGGCTTATGCCCCCGATGACAGACCGCTTGTCGAAGCCCTTTTGAAAGAGGCCAAGGGCGACCCGGTGGTGGAAAAGCTGATCGACCAGCGCGCCCGCGGCTATATCGAGGACATGCGCGCCGTCCAGGTGGGCCTTGGCGGTGTCGAGGACTTCATGCGCGAATTCGGCCTGACCACGCGTGAAGGCCTTGCCATGATGGTGCTGGCCGAAGCGCTGCTGCGCGTGCCGGATGCCAAGACCGCCGACAAGCTGATCGAGGACAAGTTGGCCGCAGCCAAATTCGACGACCCGTCCGGCCCCAAGTCCGACACCTGGCTCGTCTCCGCCTCTTCCTGGGCGCTCGGCGTGACCTCGCGTCTCCTGCATCCGGGCGACACGCCGCAATCGGTTCTCTCCAGCCTGGTCAAGCGCATGGGCATGCCGACCGTGCGGGTGGCGACCCGCAAGGCGATGCAGTTGCTTGGCCACCAGTTCGTGCTTGGGGAAACCATCCAGAAGGCCCTGGAGCGTGCCAGGACCCAGGAAGCCAAGGGCTACCGCTATTCTTACGACATGCTCGGCGAGGGCGCGCGCACCGCGCGGGACGCGGAGCGCTATTTCCATTCCTATGCCAATGCCATCGAGGCGATCGGCAAGTCCGCCGGCGACAGGAAACTGCCGGACCGTCCGGGCATTTCCGTCAAGCTGTCGGCGCTGCATCCGCGCTACGAGGCCGTCAACGGCGAGCGCGTGCGCGACGAGCTGCTGCCCAGGCTGCGCGAGCTGGTGCAGATGGCCAAGGACCGCAATCTCAATTTCACCGTCGATGCGGAGGAGGCCGATCGTCTCGAGATCTCGCTCGACGTCATCGCGGCCCTGCTCAACGATCCGGTCACCGAAGGCTGGGACGGCTTCGGCCTGGCGGTGCAGGCCTACCAGAAGCGCGGCGTTCACGTGATCGACTGGCTGGTCAACGCGGCCCGCAGGACCAACCGCAAGCTGATGGTGCGCCTCGTCAAGGGCGCTTACTGGGACACGGAAATCAAGCACGCCCAGGAAGGCGGCGCGGAGAACTACCCGGTCTTCACGCGCAAGGCGGCCACCGATCTTTCCTATCTGTGCTGCGCCAAGCGCATGCTGGCCGCGCGCGACGTGCTCTACCCGCAATTCGCGACCCACAATGCCCTGACGGTGGCCCAGATCATCGAGCTTTCCGGCGGCAAGGCCGAGGGCTACGAGTTCCAGCGCCTCCACGGCATGGGCGAGAGCCTCTACAAGTCCATCGTCGAACGCGACGGTTTCCCCTGCCGGATCTATGCGCCGGTCGGCGGCCACAAGGACCTGCTGGCCTATCTGGTCCGCCGTCTCCTGGAAAACGGCGCCAACTCGTCCTTCGTCACCATTGTCGGTGACGCCAATGTTCCGACGGACGCGCTGCTCAAGCGGCCAGGCGAACTGCTCGACAACGGCCATCACGCGGTCAACCGCTCGATCCCGCTGCCGAGCGACCTTTATGGCGCGAGCCGTGAAAACTCCGACGGTGTCGAGTTCGGCTGGGCCGCGGAACGCAACCGGCTCACAACCGGCATGGCAAAAACCGCTGCGCCGTTCACCGAGGCGGGACCACTCGGTGCCGGCCTGAAGGCCTCCGGTGATGCCAACCCGGTCTTCGCGCCGATGGACGGCAGCACGAAAGTCGGCACGGTGCGCTTCGCAGACAAGGACATCGCGCGCCAGGCGATCGAGAATGCCCGCAAGGGGTTCGAGAGCTGGTCGCGCCGGCCGGTGGAGGAGCGCGCCGCTGCTCTGGAGAAGGTCGGTGACCTCCTGGAGGAAAACCGCGACCGGCTGATGATGATCCTGTCCATGGAAGCGGGCAAATGCCTGACGGACGGCATCGCCGAAATCCGCGAGGCGGTCGATTTCTGCCGCTACTACGCCGCCGAGGCGCGCATGCAGTTCGGCGAAGGCCGGCTGATGCCCGGGCCGACGGGCGAGGAAAACCGCTATCGCCATCGCGGCCGTGGTGTCTTCGTCTGCATCTCGCCCTGGAACTTCCCGCTGGCGATCTTCCTCGGCCAGATCAGTGCCGCGCTGCTGGCAGGCAATGCGGTTGTCGCCAAACCGGCGGAACAGACCCCGCTGATCGCCTATGAGACCGCGAGGCTGATGTACCAGGCCGGGGTTCCGGAAGACGCCTTTTACCTGCTTCCGGGCGAGGGTGATGTCGGCGCGGCGCTGACCTCGCATCCGGCCGTCGCGGGCGTGGCCTTCACCGGTTCCACCGAAACCGCCTGGGCGATCAATGGCACGCTGGCCACCAAGCGCGGCCCGATCGTGCCGCTGATCGCCGAAACCGGCGGCATCAATGCCATGATCGTCGATGCGACGGCCCTGCCCGAGCAGGTCTGCGACGACGTGATGATGTCGGCCTTCCGCTCGGCAGGCCAGCGCTGCTCGGCCCTGCGCCTGCTCTACGTCCAGGAGGATGTCGCCGACAGCCTGCTGACCATGCTCGAAGGCGCCGCCAGGGAACTGAGCCTGGGCGACCCGCGTTTGCCGTCAACGGACATCGGCCCGGTGATCGACGAGGAGGCGCGCGGCAACATTCTCTCCCATGTCGACGACATGAAGGAAAGCCAGAAACTGCGCTTTGCAGGCGAGACCCCGCAGGGCAAGCTCGCCAACGGCTCCTGGGTCGCGCCGCATATCATCGAGCTGGACAAGGCCGAGGCCCTGACCCGCGAGGTGTTCGGTCCGGTGCTGCATGTGGTGCGGTACAAGGCAAGGGATCTCGACAAGGTGCTCGACCAGATTGCCGGCACCGGCTACGGCCTGACCCTCGGGGTGCACAGCCGCATCGACGCGACGGTGAAGAAGGTCGTCGACCGGCTTTCGGTCGGCAACGTCTATGTCAACCGCAACACCATCGGCGCGGTGGTCGGCACCCAGCCCTTCGGCGGCTCCGGCCTCTCCGGCACCGGCCCGAAGGCCGGCGGCCCGTCCTACCTGACCCGGTTCGCGCTGGAGCAGGTCGTCTCGATCAACACGGCCGCGGCCGGCGGCAACGCCAGCCTGGTGGCCGCGTCCGACGATTGAGGGGCAAACGTGTCCGCAGTCTCTGAAGCCAAGTTTCCAGGGCTGAGGAGTTGCGTCGCATGAGGTCTGGTCTCCTCCTCTCAAAGGGGGAGGCGGACTTTTCTGCGGCAAACAGCCGATCCTTCGAGACGGGCCTTCGGCCCTCCTCAGGATGACGCTGAATGTGTGGCGCGGCCTCGTTGGCGCTTCAAACAACGACCTCATCCTGAAGCCCGTATCAGCGCCGTCTCTGCGTCCCGGTGCAACACCCAACAACGTTATCCTGAGGAGGCGCGCCAGCGCCGTCTCGAAGGATCGGCCACGAACTCCCGTCAATCCGAACTAAATCACGTCCCCCGCGGCTTCGCCCGTCGCGTCGCCTCGGCCGATGTCGGATCGTCCGGCCAGGGATGTTTCGGATAGCGGCCCTTCATGTCGGCCTTCACGTCCGACCACGACCCGGCCCAGAAGCCGGGCAGATCTTTGGTAATCTGGATCGGCCGCTGCGCCGGGGACAGGAGCTCCAGGATCAGCGGAAGTTTGCCGTCGCAGACGCTCGGATGATCGGTCAGACCGAACAGTTCCTGCACGCGGATCGACAGGGTCGGGCCGGCGGCGGCACCATAGTCGATCGGCACCTTGCTGCCCGTCGGCGCCGTGAAATGGGACGGGGCCAGGACATCCAGACGCGCGGCGGCATCATAGGGCAGGAGGGCGGCAAGCGCGTTGCCGAGCAGGGCGGCGTCGATCGTCGCAAGACTGGTGCAGCCCGCCAGAAACGGCTGCAGCCAGTTTTCGAGAGTGTCGGTCAGTGCGGCGTCGGAGAGATCCGGCAGGTCCCCGGCGCCGTTCTCGCGCGCATAAGCGACGCGTTTCCTGAGCCGCTGCTGGTCCTTGCTCCAGTCCAGCCGTGAAACGCCGCGGCGCCGGACTTCCGCGATCAAAGCCCGCTCGACCGCCTCCGGATCCGCTGACTTTATCTGGACGGACTTCAGCTCGACCGCCTTGTAGCGCCGGACCCGCCGGGCCTTCAGCGCGCCGTCACCGGTCAGTTGAACCTCGTCCTGCTCGACAATGTCGGCGGCAAAGAGATCCTCGATCTCGTCCATCGTGATCGGCGCACACAGCTGGACGCGGCCGCTGGCGGCCTTGCCCTGGATGTCGGCGATGGTCAGGAACGGTTCGCGTGCCAGGCCGTGTTCGGGGGCCAGTTCCGCGCCCCTTCCGTTGGCGAGCCGAAACCGGCCGGTCTGGCCGCGCTGCTGGGCGACCCGGTCCGGATAGGCAAGCGCCAGCAGCAGTCCGGCGCTTTCGATGTCGAGGTCCCGGCCTGATCCTCCCGCCTGTTTCAACCAGCGTTCGGCCAGCATCCGTCCGTCTTTCGCCCGCTGGCTCTTGTCGTTGCGAAGGAAACGGAGCCGGGCGCGCAGGTCCGGATCGCGGCCGCCAAGACCCGGTTCGGACAGGATCAGCGCGATCAGGGCTGCGGTGCGGCCGAGACCACGGGCGGCTCCCTCGATCACCATATGCGCGAGGCGCGGGTGCAGCGGCAATTTCGCAAGGGCCTTGCCGTCGTCGGTCAGGCGGCCGCCACCGTCGATGGCGTGCAGATCCTGAAGCAGGCTTTTCGCCTCTGACCAGGCGGGACGGGGCGGTGGATCCGCGAATGTCAAGTCGGCCGGATCGAACGTGCCCCAGGCGGCAAGATCCAGCACAAGGCCGCTCAGGTCCGCTTCCAGGATTTCCGGGGCCTCGGCCCGGGGCAGGGCTGCGGTCTGGGCCTCGTCCCAGAGCCGGTAGCAGACGCCGGGCTCTGTCCGGCCCGCGCGGCCGCGGCGCTGGTCGGCGGAGGCGCGCGACACCCGAGCGGTTTCCAGCCGGGTCAGCCCTGTCTGCGGCTCGTATTTCGGCACGCGCGCCAGACCGCTGTCGATGACCACGCGCACGCCCTCGATGGTCAGCGAGGTCTGGGCAATCGCGCTCGCCAGGACGATCTTTCGTTGTCCTTCTGCCGCAGGCCGGATGGCAGCGTCCTGGGCCTTTGCGTCGAGCCCGCCATAGAGCGGGGCGATCTGGCAGTTTGCGGGCAGCTTGCCGTCCAGCATCTCGGCGGTTCGCCGGATTTCGCCCTGGCCCGGCAGGAAGACGAGCACCGAGCCGGTTTCCTCGGCAACGGCCTGTCTGACGGCCCGGACAATCTGAGGTTCGATGCGTTCCTGGGGCGACCGGCCAAGATAGCGCGTCCCGACGGGAAAGCTGCGTCCCTTGCTCTCGATGACGGGCGCATCGCCCAGCAGCTTCGAGATCCCGGCGGCGTCCAGGGTCGCCGACATCGGCAGCAGCCTGAGATCGTCCCGCAAGGCCGATTGCACATCGAGCGCCAGGGCCAGGCCAAGGTCGCCATCGAGGGACCGTTCGTGGAATTCGTCGAACAGGATCGCCGCGACGCCGGTGAGCTCCGGATCGTCCAGGATCAGTCTCGTGAACACCCCCTCGGTGATCACCTCGATCCGGGTTTTCGCGCTGACCCTGGTCTCCATGCGCACCCGGTAGCCGACGGTCTCGCCGGGCTTCTCGCCAAGTTCGCCGGCCATGCGCCTTGCTGCGGCCCGAGCCGCGAGCCGTCGGGGCTCAAGGACCAGGATCCTGCCGTCACCGCGCCACTCGGCGTTCAGGAGCGCCAGCGGCACGCGCGTGGTCTTGCCCGCGCCGGGCTCTGCCACCAGCACGGCGTTGGGTCCGGTCTCAAGCGCCGTCAGAAGCTCCGGCAGGACACCGTCGATCGGCAGTGCGCTTCCGAAGGTCGGGACACGGGTCATGGCAGGCTCAGGCCGGGTTTGTTGTCCACTGGCGGCCCTGCATGTCGACGGCAAAGGCATCCGGTGTGCGTGCAAAGGAGGCGAGGCCTTCCAGAGCCGGGTCCGGATGGCGGACAATGAAGGTCGGGATCTTGGCCATCAACGCCTCGTGCGGGGCCTTGGCTTCGAAGGCTTCCCGGAAACCGCCATCGGTCAGGAAGCGTGTAATCCGGGGTGTCACGCCTCCGGTGAGATAGACGCCGCCGCGCGCCAGAACGGTGAGCGCGAAATCGCCGGCCACGCGGCCAAGGCCCCGGGCGAAGACCTGCAGGGTTTTTACCGCCACCGGATCATTGTCCTCGGCGGCCATGGTGATGCTGGCGGCGGTTTCGAACCGGCGTTCGGTGTTCATGAAGGAAGCAACACCGCGGGCAAGGCGGGGCAGGCCGCTGCCGCTCAGGATCTGCTCGGCGCCGAGCCGTCCGCCGACCCGCTCGATATGCGGCCAAAGCGCGATATCCTCCGGAGTGACCGGTCCGAGCTCGACATGACCGCCTTCGCCGGGGACCGGGATCCAGGTGTCGGAGGCATAAATCATCGCCGCAGCGCCGAGACCGGTTCCGGGGCCAAGCACGAATTTGGCGCTCTCGCCGCGCACCGCGCCCGAGCCGGCCTGTTCGATGTCTTCGCCGCGATAGCCTGGCAAGGCCAGGGCCTGGGCCTCGAAATCATTGAGCACGATAACCTCGTCCAGGCCGAGATCGGCGATCATCTTGAGTGGTTCGATCACCCATGCCGCGTTGGTCAGCGGGATCCGGTCGCCGGTGACCGGGCCGGCAACGGCGATGATGGCCGTGCGTGGTTTCGGGTCCTGGCTGGTCAGGACCACTTCGCGGACGGCGGAGGAAATGTCGGAATGGCCCGCGGTCGCTGTTTTTCCGCACATGCGTGTGGGGGCGTCGGCATTGTCCACCAGCGCGAAACGGGCGTTGGTGCCGCCGATATCGGCAACCAGGACGGGATAGGCAAAGGATTTGGAACGTTTCGGAAAACTCATGAGGTCAGAGCGCCCACTTCAGGTGTCTCGGACGTGGTCTTGAGGCCCTTGAGGCGGGCTGACCGCAACAGAATATCCGCCGTTGTCGGATTGAGCGCCATCGGCATGTCGTAGACGAGGGCCAGCCGCATCAGGGCCTTGACGTCGACATCATGGGGCATCGGCGACAGCGGATCGACGAAGAAGATCAAACCCTGCAACTTGCCTTCGCAGATCATCGCGCCGATCTGCTGGTCGCCGCCGAGCGGTCCGCTTTTCAAACGGGTCAGCTTGAGCTCGGGGCAGGCCTCGAGGATGCGTCCACCGGTCGTGCCCGTACCCACCAGGTTGAAATCCGCAAGCTTGTCCCTGTGACGCCGGGCGAAATCCACCATGACGTCCTTCTTGGCATCGTGAGCCACAAGCGCAAGCGTGGGCGTTTCGGGCATCGGCGATCCTCTTCGGCAACTGCAACAGGGGATGGTATTAGCCGCTCAAAGCGCTTTAGGCAAAGGAAGATGCAAAAGACGCAGCGAGAACCTGTCCATAATCGGCGCACGGGGACCAGAGCGTTTTCCGATCAATCAGGATCATTTGATGAGTGTATCCGGTTCAGTCGGCAAGGCGCGCCGCGAAGCGCGATTCGGTGCATCGGGCAAGCGGCGCAACGCTGCCGATGGGCCGGATACTCTCACCCGCAACAGCCCGGATGCGTATGAGAAACAATTGAAAATGGGCCGGACGGTTTGGCGCACCGGCGTTGTTGGCCCACCCTTGTGGTGGGAAACACCACCGCGCGTGACCCGCCTGGCCAGCGCGCCAAACCGTCTCGGTCAAATGACCCTAATTGATCGGAAAATGCTCTAGGCAAAGAAAAAGCCGCGCTCCGGCGAGGAGCGCGGCAGGAGAAGGAGAAAGAGACGTGGCGCTTAGTCGAACAGGTTGCAGCGGATCGGTTCGCGCCCCGCGACGTGCTGGAGATAGGGATCGGGCTCCGGCAGATGCAGGCCGGCTATTTCCATCACAAGCTTCATGCGGATCGCGTCGGCGAAGCCTTCCTGCGACCGGACGGGGATGGCGAAGGAACCGGGGCCGCCGATGACGCAGTCCTCGTAATAGTGGTCGAGGTTGAGCATGGCCTGCCAGGTGTTCTTGTTCGACTTCATCATCAGGGGAAGGCCGTTGATGGTCACGCCGGCTGCGATCATGCGGTCCCGCATGTCGGTCACGGAGCCGCCCTGGTTGTTCGGACCGTCGCCGGAAATGTCGATCACCTGGCGCAGGCCCATATACTGGTTGTTCTGGACCATCTGAACGGATTTCTCGAGTGCCGAGGCAATCGAGGTGCGCTGCACCTGACGCAGAGGTGCCTCGGCGATCTTGGAAGCGAAGTGCGCTGCCGAAGCCGCATCCTGGATCACCGTCCAGTCCGCGACGACAAAGTGCTCATCGACCCCGCCCCATTCCATGTAGGTGACGGCGACGCGGCCGATCGGGCCGACTTCTATGGCATCCAGGAATTCCCGGGAGGTCAGGGCGGCCACATAGCCGGCGCGCTGCACTTCCTGTTCTTCCGTGTCCATGGATTGGGAGATATCGACCGCCAGCACAAGTTCAACGTCCACTTCAGCAGACGGATCATAGGTGAATTGCGCGGTAGCGTTCACGACCGGCCGGTAGTCCCGGGCGGCGGAAGGAGCGGCGAGTAGGAAGGCCGCACAGAAAAACGACAGTATTGTCGTTATTGTCGATGCACAGTGTTTCTTTGTTATGTCGAGACGCATGGGTTTCTCCTTATTCGAGTCATTCGACCCCGTTGCCACGTCTCCCCTGTTTATTTTGTTTCTTAATTCCTTATCTTTTCGTTTCTCGTGATTCCTACTTAGGAATGACTGAAGGGCTTGCTTCAGCTCGAAAATTTACTTAGCAAGCTACGTGCCAAACGTAGCGTAAATTTCCTCGCCCGGCAAAAGGAAAGTGCACGGAGTGCGTGTTATATCCACAGATGGTGTCGCCATGGGAAAATTGCCAGACATCGGAGTCCTGCCGTAGAGTCAGCTCATCCTTACGTGCACGTAAAGTCTTTGTTTTTGCGTGGAAATTGGTTCCATCAACACGTTTCAAGTTTTCTTGATATGTCGGCCGGATCGCGGGTTTTTTGACCCGTTCCGGTTGAAGCGGCTGCGCGCCGACAGGTTTTTTCCCTGTGGAAAAGGCGCAATGAGTGCGGCAAATTGACGTGTCGCAATCCGCGGGGAGGTGGGAATCATTTGCCGGTTTTGTGGGCAGATTTTTCCGGCCCTGGTCAATTTGACGGCATCACCAGGCAAAATTTGCCGCCACCCGGAAGGGGTGGCTCGGTCGGCCTGCCGCCTTGAAATGCAGCAAATGGACAGAAAATCGGCAGTTTTTTTAGTTGACGGCGACGGCAAGGCTGGTCATGATCTGAAGAAATTCTCACTTGGTGAATAATTTTTCGGCGCGTGACTGTCGCACCGGAATGAGGAAGCTCCGCAAGAGGGCAAAACGATGCCGGTGTCAGGATGAACCGACCCGCCGGCAGAGGGGAAGGCAGCGACGCAATATGCACGCGCGCGACGACGACTGGACATCCTACATGGCCATCCGAGCAGCATGGCTGTCCTTTGTGGGCGGCCGCACGCAGGGTGAAATCGCCTCCCAGCTTGGCGTCTCGCCGGCAAAGGTACACCGTCTGATCGCCCATGCCCAGAAATCCGGCTATGTGAAGTTCCAGATCGATGGACGGCCCAGGGAGTGCCTGGAGCTGGAAAAGGAACTCACGCACCATTTCGAACTCACCAACTGCATCATCGCGCCCGACCTTGGCGGCGGTGACGACGACAGTACGCTTCGTGCCGTGGCGGTGTCCGCCTCGCAGTTCCTGTCCGGGCTGCTGGCCGGGTCCGGGGTCTCGAGGCTGGGTGTCGGCATGGGCCGCACGCTGACGGCGGCAGTCGAGTCCCTGCCGAAAATTTCGCGCCCGGATCTGGAAATCATGTCGATCTGCGGCTCGCTGACCAGAACGCTCGCCGCCAACCCTTACGACATCGTCCAGAAGATGCAGGAGCGCACCGGCGGGATTGGCTACTACCTGCCCGTGCCCTATTTCGCCGAAAATCAGGAAGAGAAAGCGATGTTCCTGACCCAGCGCAGCGTCCAGGACCTGATGGCGCGCGCGCGGCAGTCGGAAGCCTTCCTGATCGGTATCGGTTCGGTTGAAAACGAGGGGCACCTGGTCCAGCGGGGCATGATTTCGAAAAAGGAACAGGAAGAGTTGCTGTCGGGCGGCGCCGTCTGTGATTTGATGGGCCGGTTCCTGACGCTGGAAGGTAGTCTGGCACCCGATCCGCTCGGCGATTGCGCCGTCGGACTGCATTTCGATGAAGTGCGCGGGCGCCGCGTGATTGCGCTGGTGGGCGGGGAGAGCAAGGTGGATGCCACGCTTGCGGCCCTGCGCACCGGTGTCATTACCGATCTTGTGACGGATGAGACCCTCGCGAGGGCTTTGAGCGCACGGGTCGGATTGAAGCTGGCACAGTCCGCATGATGCGGCTGCGTCACGAGGGGAAACGGGCCGGTCGGCAAGGCAGGCCCCGCATGTCGGAGGACATCAAGTGAAAAAGTTTCTAACCATTGGCACGGCGCTCGCCGGACTGGCTTTCTCGGTCGCAGGTGCGGCAGCAGCGGACACCAAGCCGGCCGTGCTCTACGATCTCGGTGGCCGTTTCGACAAGTCGTTCAACGAAGCCGCTTACACCGGCGCCGAGAAGTTCAAGGAAGACACCGGCATCGAATACCGCGACTTCGAAATCCAGAACGACAGCCAGCGCGAACAGGCCCTGCGCAACTTCGCCAAGCGCGGCATGAACCCGATCGTGGCGATCGGCTTTTCGCAGGCCAACGCCGTCGAGAAGGTCGCCAAGGAATTCCCGGACACCCAGTTCGCCATTGTCGACATGGTCGTCGACCTGCCGAACGTGCGCTCGATCCTGTTCAAGGAACACGAAGGCTCCTACATCGTCGGCATGCTGGCCGCGATGGCGTCCGAGACCGGCAAGGTCGGTTTTGTCGGCGGCATGGACATTCCGCTGATCCGCAAGTTTGCCTGCGGTTACAAGCAGGGCGTCATGGCCACCAACGCCGACGCCGAGGTCTTCGAGAACATGACCGGCACCACCGGCGCGGCCTGGAACGATCCGGTCAAGGGCGGCGAACTGGCCAAGTCCCAGTTCGACCGTGGCGCGGACGTGGTCTATCACGCGGCCGGCGGCACCGGCATCGGTGTTCTGCAGGCAGCGGCCGACGCCGGCAAGCTCGGCATCGGCGTGGACAGCAACCAGAACGGCCTGCATCCGGGATCCGTGCTGAGCTCCATGCTGAAGCGAGTCGACATTGCCGTCTATTCGGCGTTCGAAGATGCAGAGAACGACACCTGGTCCTCCGGCTTCGAGGTTCTCGGCCTGAAGGAAGGCGGCGTTGACTGGGCGCTCGACGACAACAATGCCGAACTGGTCAGTGACGAGATGAAGGCCAAGGTCGAAGAAGCGACCCAGAAGATCATCTCCGGCGAAATCGTGGTTCATGACTACATGAGCGACGAATCCTGCCCGAACTAAGCAACGTTGAGGACCTCCGCGCCGGGTGCGCGGAGGTCTTTCCATGAATTTTTCGCCAGTCATACCGCGGGGCACGTCATGATCCGCTTCAAGTCATTGCTGTCTGTGGCCGTTTTTGCGACGGCGCTCGGCACCGGAGCCGCTTTGGCGGATCCGGCCATTGTCTATTCCGTCGGCGGCAAGTTCGACGGCTCGTTCAACGAGAGCGCCTACAAGGGCGTGATGCGGTTTCAGGAAGAGACCGGCGGCAAGGTCGGCGAATTCACCCTGGAGCGGGATGCCCAGAGCCTGCAGGCCCTGCGCAACTTCGCGTCACGCGGCAACGCGCCGGTCGTGGCCATCGGCTTCAACCAGGCCAACGCTCTCGGTCAGGCCGCCGCCGACTTTCCGGAGACGGATTTTGCGATCGTCGACATGGTCGTCGACCAGCCCAATGTGCGCTCCTACGTCTTCAAGGAACAGGAAGGCGCCTATATCGGGGGACTGCTGGCGGCCATGGCCTCCAAGACCGGAACGGTCGGTTTCGTCGGGGGCATGGACATTCCGATCATTCACCGGTTCCTGTGCGGCTACAAGCAGGGAGCGCTTGCGGCCAATCCGGACATCGAGGTGCTCTTCAACATGACCGGCGACACGCCGGCAGCCTTCGCCAATCCCGTGCGCGGCGGGGAACTGGCGAGAGGACAGATCCGGCGCGGCGCGGACGTGGTCATCCAGGCCGCCGGAGGCACCGGCATCGGCGTGCTTCAGGCAGCGGCCGACGCCGGCGTGCTCGGCATGGGCACGGACAGCAACCAGAACGGCCTGCATCCGGGCCAGGTGCTGACCTCCATCCGCAAGCGTGTCGACAATGCGGTCTATGACAGTTTCAAATCGGCCGCGGAGGACCGTTTCGAACCGGGCATCCAGGTGCTTGGCCTCGCCGAAGGCGGCATGGACTGGGTTCTGGACGACAACAACAAGGACCTCGTCACCGCGGAGATGAAGGCGGCGGCCGACGCCGCAGTCGCCGGGATCTCCGACGGGAGCATCAAGGTTCATGATGTCGTGACCGAAGGTGCGTGTCCCTATTAGGCGGACCGGCCGAGGACACGACATCGACCAAGGGGCAATAATAATGACAAGCAAGAACGGTCAGGCCTGGGGGAGCGCATGAGCGACACGCCGGCAATTGAACTGCGCGACATCAACAAGCGCTTCGGAGCGGTCCACGCCAACAGGGACATCGACCTTGTGGTGAAGAAAGGCTCCATTCACGGGATCATCGGCGAAAACGGCGCGGGCAAGTCGACCCTGATGTCGATTCTCTACGGCTTTTACCAGGCCGATGAGGGGGACATCCTCGTCAACGGCAACAAGGTGTCGATCCCCGATTCCAAGGCGGCCATCGGCCTGGGCATCGGCATGGTCCACCAGCACTTCATGCTGGTCGACAATTTTTCGGTGCTTGAAAATGTCGTTCTGGGTGCCGAGGACAGCCAGATGCTGTCCGGCGGCCTCGCCCGCGCCCGCACGGAATTGAAGCGCCTGGAAGAGGAATACGAACTGCGCGTCGATCCGGATGCCCTGATCCAGGATCTGCCTGTCGGCCTGCAGCAAAGGGTGGAAATCCTGAAGGCGCTCTACCGCAGCGCCGAGGTGCTCATCCTGGACGAACCCACCGGTGTGCTGACACCCTCGGAAGCCGACCACCTGTTCAAGATCCTGACCGTGCTCAAGAACGAGGGCAAGACGGTTCTCCTGATCACCCACAAGCTGCGCGAAATCATGAAGGCGACCGACACGGTCTCGGTGATGCGCCGCGGCGAGATGGTGGCGACGCGGGAGACCGCGAAGACGTCCATGGAAGAACTTGCGGAGCTGATGGTCGGTCGCAGCGTTCTCCTGCGCGTTGACAAGAAACCGGCTGAACCCAAGGCTCCGGTGATGGAAGTGGACAACCTGACCGTCACCGACAGCCGGGGCGTCCAGGTGGTCAAGGATGTCTCCTTCGATGTGCGGGCCGGTGAGATTGTCGGCATTGCCGGCGTCTCCGGCAATGGACAGTCCGAGCTCCTGGAAACACTGTCCGGTATTCGCCGGGCGACGAAAGGCACGCTCAGGATCAACGGCGAGACCATCGATCTGGGCACCAGCATGCTCGATGCCGCCGACATGCGCGCCAAGAACATGGGCCATGTGCCGGAGGACCGGCACCGCATGGGCCTGATCAACAGCTTTGCCGAATATGAGAACTCCATTCTCGGCTACCATCGCGATCCGGCCTATTCCAGGGGCTGGCTGATGGACCTGGCGGCCATCAAGAAGAACGCTGTCGCAGAGATCGAGAAATACGACATCCGCCCGCCCAGTCCGATGCTGAAGACCGCCAATTTCTCCGGCGGCAACCAGCAGAAGATCGTGCTGGCGCGCGAGATCGAGCGCGACCCGGAAGTCCTGCTGGTCGGTCAGCCCACCCGCGGCGTCGATATCGGCGCCATCGAATTCATTCACCGCCGCATCGTCGAATTGCGCGACCAGGGCAAGGGCATCCTGCTGGTCTCCGTCGAGCTGGATGAAATCCGGGCCCTGTCCGACCGCGTGCTGGTGATGTTCGACGGCAGGATCGTCGGCGAACGCGGCGCCAACGCGGAAGAAGGCGAACTCGGCCTGCTGATGGCGGGCGTTGAAGACAGCAATACCGTTGAGGGAGTGGCCTCATGAGTGCCGGTCAGCTTCCGCGCTGGGTCGATTTCGGTCTGATCCCGTTCGTGAACCTTGTCGCCGCCTTCCTGGTGTCCGGTCTGGTGGTCGTCCTGATCGGCGAGAACCCGCTGGACGCGGTCAGGATCCTGATCTGGGGGTCGGTCGGCTATGCCGAGGGCTTCGGCTTCACGCTGTTTTATGCCACCAACTTCATCTTCACCGGCCTTGCCGTCGCCGTCGCCTTCCATGCCGGGCTGTTCAACATCGGCGGCGAGGGCCAGGCCTATGTCGGCGGTCTCGGCGTCGCCTTTGCCTGCCTGGCGCTCGACCGGTACGTGCCCTGGTACGTGACGCTGCCATTCGCGATTGTCGGGTCCGCCATCGCCGGTGCGGCCTGGGCCTTCATCCCGGCCTGGCTGCAGGCCAAGCGCGGCAGCCACGTGGTGATCACCACCATCATGTTCAACTACATTTCGTTCTCGCTGATGGTGTATCTGCTCGCGAATGTGATGAAGAAACCCGGCTCCATGCAGCCGGAGACGCGCACCTTCGAGGACGGCGGCCGGCTGCCGTTCCTCAACGATCTGTTCCCCTCGCTCGGCTTCGGATATGCGCCGGTCAACCTGTCGCTGTTCGTGGCGCTGGCGGCCTGCGCGCTGGTCTGGCTGCTGATCTGGCGCACGAAACTCGGCTACGAGATCCGTTCCTTCGGCGCCAATGCGACGGCGGCGGTCTATGCGGGGATCTCGCCGGTGCGCACGATCGTGATCACGATGCTGATTTCCGGCGGGCTTGCCGGCATGATGGCGATCAACGAGATCATGGGGTCCCAGCACCGTCTCCTGATCGACTTCGTCACCGGTTACGGCTTCGTCGGCATCGCCGTCGCTCTGATGGGCCGGGCCCATCCGGTGGGCATCATCCTGGCGTCGATCCTGTTCGGCATGCTCTATCAGGGCGGTGCCGAGCTGTCCTTCGAAATGCCGAACATTACGCGGGACATGATCATCGTGATCCAGGGCCTGGTGATCCTGTTCGCCGGCGCGCTTGAGCACATGTTCCGGCCGACCATCGTCCGGTTGTTCACGCCCTCCCGGGCCCTTGCCGCGAAGGAGGCATGATCATGTTTGAAAGCATCATCCTCATTCTCGATTCAACGGTCCGGGTGTCCACGCCGCTGCTGTTTGCCTGCCTTGCCGGGCTCTATTCGGAGCGCTCCGGGGTCGTCGACATCGGACTGGAAGGCAAGATGCTCGGTGCGGCCTTCGGTGCCGGCGCCGTGGCCTACCTGACGGCGAACGCGTGGCTGGGTCTGCTGGCCGGCATCGGGGTTTCCGTGGCGCTCGGTCTCCTGCACGGCTTTGCCTCGATCTCCAACCGGGGCAACCAGATCGTCTCCGGCGTGGCGATCAACTTCCTGGCCGCGGGCCTGACGGCGCTTCTTGGCCAGACCTGGTTCCGGCAGGGCGGCCGCACGCCGTCTCTGCCGGAAGGCGGCCGGTTCCGGGAAATCGTCTGGCCGTTCGCGGAACAGCTGCGCGACGTGCCGGTCATCGGACCGCTCTACAGCGAGCTTCTGTCCGGTCACAATCTGCTGGTCTACGCCGCCTTCCTGGCGGTGCCCCTGACCTGGTGGGTGCTTTTCCGCAGCCGGTTCGGCCTGCGCCTGCGCGCGGTCGGTGAAAATCCGGCCGCCGTCGACACGGCCGGGATATCGGTCACCTGGCTGCGTTACCGCGCCGTCATTGCCTGCGGTGCCTTGTGCGGTTTTGCCGGATCGTATCTGTCCATTGCCGCCGGTTCGGGATTTGGCGTCAACATGACCGCCGGACAGGGCTTCATGGCGCTGGCGGCGCTGATCTTCGCCAAGTGGCGGCCGGTCAATGCCATGTTCGCCTGCCTGTTGTTCGGTTTCCTCGATGCCACCGGTACCCGCATGCAGGGTGTCGCGTTTCCCGTCATCGGCGAATTGCCGCTTCAGGTGTTCCAGGCACTGCCCTATGTTCTCACCGTGATCCTGCTGGCCGGGTTCATCGGCAAGGCGATCCCGCCGAAAGCGGCTGGCGTGCCTTACCTCAAGGAGCGCTCATGAGCGATCTGGACACCCTCTTCGAGGCGGCGCGCACTGTCCGGGAACGGGCTTATGCGCCATATTCCAACTTTCTGGTCGGCGCGGCCCTGCGCGCGCCGGACGGCACGGTCTTCACCGGCTGCAACGTGGAAAACGCGTCCTACCCGGTCAGCGTCTGCGCGGAGGGCGGAGCGGTCAGCGCCATGATCGCCGCCGGCTACCGGCAGATTGCCGAGGCGGTCGTGGTTGGCGATGCGGCCCTGTGCACGCCCTGCGGTGTCTGCCGCCAGCGGCTCAAGGAATTCGGCACGGAGGACCTGATCGTCCATGTCGCGGACCTGAACGGCATCAAGCGCAGCTTTTCCATGGACGAGCTGCTGCCTGCCGCCTTTGAACTCGAACACAAGAAGGACTGACCCTCGATGAGTGGTTACGGCCGTGAATGCGCTGAAATCGTCCGTGCAGCCCGTCAGGGCTCGTACAAGATCGGCATGATCCTCGGGTCGGGCCTCGGCGCGCTTGCCGAGGAAGTCGAGGACGCGGTCCGCATTCCCTATTCGCACCTGACCGAGTTTCCGGTCTCCACGGTCACTTCCCATTCGAGCGAACTGGTTGCCGGTACGCTGTCGGGCGTTCCGGTCGTGATCCTGTCGGGGCGCGCGCATTACTACGAAAGCGGTGATCCGGCCGTCATGCGCACGCCTGTCGAAACGCTGAAGGAACTCGGCTGCGAGATCCTTCTGGCCACCAATGCCGCCGGTTCGCTGCGCGAGGAAGTGGCTCCGGGCTCGCCGATGCTGATCTCGGATCATATCAACTGGTCCGGCAAGAATCCCCTGATCGGCGAGGAGGACGAAAAGCGGTTCCTCGACATGAGCGCGGCCTATGATCCGGATCTGCGGGCTGCCATGAAGAAGGTCGCCGGGGAAACCGGTGACCCGCTCGCGGAAGGCGTCTACATGTGGTTTTCCGGTCCGTCCTTCGAGACCCCGGCCGAAATCCGCATGGCCAAGCTGCTCGGCGCCGACGCGGTCGGCATGTCGACGGTTCCGGAAGTGATCATGGCCAGGTTTCTTGGCCTCAGGGTGGCGGCCATGTCGATCATCACCAACTATGGTGCCGGCATGCAGACCCACGCGCTCAGTCACGACGAAACCAAATCCGTGGCTCTCCAGGGCATGGAACGCATGAAGGAGCTGGTGCGGGCATTTGTGAAGGAGATCGGCGAATGACCGACATGATCGAGATTGCGATACGTGCCCTCGGGCTGGTCGACCTGACCAATCTGAACGACGACTGCACCGCCGAGGACATCACCCGTCTGACCGGCCGCACGGTGACCGACCATGGGGCTGTCGCGGCGGTGTGTGTCTGGCCGCGCTTTGTCGCCCAGGCGGCGAAGGAGCTGACCGGCACCGGTGTCAAGGTGGCCACCGTGGTCAACTTTCCGGCCGGCGGCGAGGACACGGAGGCGGTGGTCGCCGAAACGAAACAGGCCCTTGCCGACGGTGCGGACGAGATCGATCTGGTGATGCCCTACAAGGCCTTCCGGGACGGACGAAAAGGCTTCGCCGAGGAACAGATCATACGCGTCAAGGCAGCCATTCCGGAACCGGGCATCCTGAAGGTCATCCTGGAAACCGGCGAGATCAAGGACCCGCTGCTGATCCATGCGGCCTCCAACATTGCGATTTCAGCGGGAGCCGATTTCATCAAGACCTCGACCGGCAAGGTTCCCGTCAATGCAACGCTCGAGGCAGCCGAGATCATGCTGACCGCGATCGAGGAGGCCCGGCGCGAGAACGGCGAACGGGTCATCGGTTTCAAGCCGGCCGGAGGCATCAAGACCGTCGAGGACGCCGCCGCCTATCTTGCGCTTGCCGACAAGATCATGGGGCAGAACTGGGTGTCGGCGCACACGTTCCGCTTCGGTGCGAGCGGCCTGCTGGATTCGCTGATCGCCACGATTGAAGGTCAGGAAATCGTGGACCATTCCCATCACGGTTACTGAGACGGCTTCAAGAAGGACAACAAATGCTGCCGCAGGAAATCATCAGAAAGAAACGCGACGGGGGAATTCTCGACGCGGAGGAAATCGCTTTCTTCGTCAAGGGCCTTGCCGACGGCTCGGTTACCGAGGGTCAGGTCGCAGCGCTGGCCATGGCGGTTTTCTTCAAGGGCCTGACAGTCAATGAACGGGTCGCCCTGACACTGGCCATGCGCGACAGTGGCGACGTCCTGGACTGGTCCGGCATCGACGCGCCGATCCTCGACAAGCACTCGACCGGCGGCGTCGGTGACAATGTATCCCTGATGCTGGCACCGGCCCTGGCCGCGTGCGGAGCGGCCGTGCCGATGATTTCAGGCCGCGGCCTTGGCCACACGGGCGGAACGCTCGACAAGTTCGACAGCATTCCGGGTTACCAGACCCAGCCGGACAATATCCTGTTCAAGAAGGTGGTTCGGGAGATCGGCTGCGCCGTCATCGGCCAGACCGGCAATCTCGCACCGGCCGACAAGCGTTTCTACGCCATTCGCGATGTGACCGGCACGGTCGAGAGCATCGACCTCATCACCGCCTCGATCCTGTCGAAGAAGCTGGCGGCCGGTCTCCAGGGTCTTGTGCTCGATGTCAAATGGGGAACCGGCGCCTTCATGGGCACGCTGGACGACGCCCGCGCCCTTGCCGAAAGCCTCGTCCTGGTTGCCAACGGGGCCGGGCTGAAAACCACGGCCCTGCTGACGGACATGAACGAACCGCTGGCGTCCGCGGCCGGCAATGCGGTCGAGATGCAGAACGCGGTCGATTTCCTGAAAGGAACGGCCATCGACAACCGGCTCTGGGACGTTACGGTTGCCCAGGGCGGGGAGTTGCTTGCCTCCGGCGGCCTTGCACCGACCGCGGATGCCGGCATGGACATGATGCGCGAGGCATTCCAGAGCGGCAAGGCGGCGGAAAAATTCGCGCAGATGGTCCATGCCCTTGGTGGTCCTGCCGACTTCATGGACAAGAGCGAGCTCTACCTTTCCAAGGCACCCGTCGAGGCACCGGTCTATGCCGAGCAAGACGGTGTCGTGACCGGGATCGACGCCCGCGCGGTCGGTGTCGCCGTGGTGGCTCTCGGCGGTGGCCGCCGGACGGCCGCGGATGTGATCGACCCGTCCGTCGGCTTCACTGACCTTGCCGGTGTCGGCAATTCGGTGGACGCGGACGCGCCGCTGGCCATTGTTCACGCCAGGACCGAAGCCGATGCCGAGGACGCAGCGATTGCCGTGCGCAAGGCCTACACCGTGGGCGCGGCCGCGGACGTTCAGGACCGGCCGAGCGTGGTCGACCGGATCGCGCCGTAACACAAGAACAAACGCCGGGCATGAATGAACCCGGTGCCCCTCCGGTTCGGGCGGAACCGGCAATGACACATGAGGAGATGCCCATGTCTCGCGCAATTCTGTGCGTATTGGACAGTTTCGGCATTGGCGGCGCCGCGGATGCGGCCGATTTCGGCGACGCCGGGTCCGACACGCTTGGCCACATCGCCGAGCGCTGTGCGGCCGGGGACGGCGACAGGGAAGGGCTGCGCAGCGGCCCCTTGAGCGTTCCCAACATGGACCGGCTCGGCCTTGGTGCCGCCGGCAGGCTGTCGACGGGCAAGGACGTGCCGGGTCTCGATTTCACTGGTGAGCCGGGGGGCCTCTGGGGCTATGCGGCCGAGGTCTCCAACGGCAAGGACACGCCGTCCGGCCACTGGGAGATCACCGGCGTGCCGGTCCGCTTCGACTGGGGCTATTTTCCGGAAACCGTTCCGACCTTCCCGGAAGAGCTGATCGCCAGGATCAGCGAAAAGGCGGGTCTGACCGGCATTCTCGGCAACAAGCATGCCTCCGGAACGGTGATCATCGCCGAACTCGGCGAGGAACATGTGCGGACCGGCCAGCCGATCTTCTACACCTCGGCGGACTCGGTCATCCAGATCGCGGCGCATGAAGAGCATTTCGGCCTCGAGAAGCTCTATGAGCTGTGCGAGATCACCCGCGGCCTTGCCGATCCCTACAATATCGGCCGTGTCATCGCGCGCCCCTTTGTCGGCGAGACCGCCGAGACCTTCGAGCGCACCGCCAACCGGCGCGACTATTCCGTTCTGCCGCCGGAACCGACCCTGCTGGACCGGCTGACCGAGGCCGGCCGCACGGTCTATGGCATCGGCAAGATCTCCGACATCTTCGCGCACCAGGGCGTCGCCAAGGTGCTGAAAGGGGCCGGAAACGACCAGTTGTTCGACAAGACCCTGGAAGCCATGGACCAGGCGGAAGACGGCGACCTGATCTTTGCCAATTTCATCGATTTCGACAGCCTTTACGGGCACCGCCGCGACGTTCCGGGCTATGCCGCCGCGCTGGAGCATTTCGACCGGCGCCTGCCGGAAATGATCGGGAGGATGCGCGACGGCGACCTGCTCATCCTGACGGCGGATCACGGCTGCGATCCGACCTGGAAAGGCACCGATCACACCCGTGAACATGTGCCGGTGATCGCGACCGGCCCCGGTATCGCGGGGCGCGGTGTCGGGGGGCGCAAGACCTATGCCGATATTGGTGAGAGCGTTGCCGACCATCTTGGCATCGCGGTCGGTCCCAACGGCACCAGTTTCCTGTAACCTGCCGCCTGAGAACCGAACAGCGAACCGAATCGACAACCGAGGATCCGCCCGACATGAGCGATGCCATTCAGGTCCCGAAGGCAGAACTCCATTGCCACATAGAGGGCGCCGCGCCGCCGACGCTGGTGAGCCGCCTGGCGGCCAGTCACGGTCTCGACGTCTCCGGCGTCCTGGATGGCAACGGCAAATATGTCTGGCACGATTTCACCAGCTTCCTGAAGGCCTATGACGTTGCCAGCGCGGTGTTCAAGACACCTGGAGACTATGCGCTTCTCGCGGAAACCTATTTCCGCATGCTGGCGGCCGAAGGGGCGATCTACGGGGAAATCTTCATCTCGCCCGATCACGCCCAGGCGGCCGGCCTGTCCTACGCGTCCTATGTCGAGGGGCTGGCGGCCGGCATCGAGCGTGCCAAGGCCGGCACCGCCATCGAAGGCCGCATGATCGCCATCGGCGTGCGCCATTTCGGCTCGGCGTCGGTGGAGCGGGTGGTCAAGGAAGTCATCGGCAGTCCGCACCCGCTGGTGACCGGTTTCGGTCTCGCCGGGGACGAACGCTCCGGCCACCCGGCCAATTTCGCCAAGGCCTTCCGCATGGCCGCGGAAGCCGGTCTGGGCACCACCGCCCATGCCGGCGAGTTCGGCGGGCCGGACAGCGTTGTCGCCGCGCTGGAGTTCCTGCGGGTCAAGCGGCTCGGCCACGGCGTGCGCGCCATCGAGGACAAGGATCTGGTCAAGCGGCTCGCCGACGAGGAGATCGTTCTGGAAGTCTGCCCGGGGTCGAACATCGCCCTCGGCGTCTATACCCATCTGCGCTTCCACCCGGTCAACATGCTGCGCAAGGAGGGCGTGAAGATCACGCTCAACTCCGACGACCCGCCCTTCTTCGGCACGACGCTCGGCAAGGAATATTCTTCGGTGGCCGAGACTTTCGACTGGAGTTTCGACGACCAGATGGCCGTCACCCGCACCGCCATCGAGGCCGCCTTCTGCGACGATGCCACCCGCAACCGGCTGCTGGTGAGGCTGGACAGCGCGAAGCAGGGGCCTGAGGGATAGGGCACCGCCTCTCAAAGCAAAAAGAGCGTCATCTTGAGGAGGGCCGCAAGGTCCGTCTCGAAGGATCGGCCACTTGTTCTGGATTTGTGGCCGCTCCTTCGAGACGCCGCTGGCACGGCTCCTCAGGATGACACGGTACTTGCAGGCTCTTTCCGAATGAACAGAGGCTTCCTCAAATATCTCCGCCGGTCTCGTCGACTTCCGAGCGCGGGTCGAGGACGACGGTTTCCGGCGTCGTGATCTGCGCGGTGGAGACGACCGGGACGAAGTCGGTCTTGTCTTCCGCCTTGACCGCGGCGCGCTTGTTCATGCGCCAGATGGCGAAGCCGAGCATGGTCAGATGCGCGGCGGCGGTCACCTGGAACAGGGCGCCGGGATAGGTGAAGGTCATCAGGCCGGAGGCCAGCAGCGGACCGAGCATGGTGCCGGTTCCGAAAATCAGCAGCAAACCGCCGCTGATGCTCAGGAAATCGCCCGGTTCGGCATGGTCGCTCGCATGGGCGACGATCACCGGATACATGGAGTAGACCACACCGCCGAACGCTGCGATCAGCAAAATGGTGATCGTGGTGTCGACGCCGCCGAAGACCGACAGGCTCGAGCCGAGCGACATGGCCGAGACGGCAAGACCGATCAGCACCAGGCGCCGGTCAAGCCGGTCCGACAGGAGACCCACCGGGACCTGCACCAGCGCGCCGGCCAGCAGTGCCAGGCTCATCATGATGGCGATGTCCGGCACTTCCAGTCCGATGCGGCGGCCATAGACGGCGCCGAGCGAGCCGAAGGTGCCGTTGGAAATGCCGACCATGAACACGGCGACGACCGCTATGGGGGAGTTCTTCCACAAGGCCTTTGGATTAAGTCTTGCCTGGGTCAGCGGCTGCGGTGAGGCGGCGGTCGAGAGTGCCGTCGGCAGCAGTGACATGGAATAGATGATCGAGCCGAGCACGAAGAAGAAGAAGCCGCTCGGGTCGCCAAGGGTCAGCAGCATCTGGCCGCAGGTGGTCGCTCCCAGGTTGATCATCGTGTAGATGCCGAAGATGCGCCCGCGGGTCTCAGTTGTCGAGCGTTCGTTGAGCCAGCTCTCCACGATCATTGCCGCCCCGGAAAAACAGAAGCCGGTCAGGGCTCGGAGGAAGATCCAGGCAATGGCATCCATGAACAGGAGGTTCAGGAGAACGGTGATACCGGCAAGCGAGGCCAGCGCGCCGAAGGTGCGTACATGGCCGACCCGTTTCACGATCAGCGGCACGCCGAGACAGCCGCCCATGTAGCCGAGCGCCCAGCCGGCGCCGAGCAGGCCGAGGGAGGCATCGGAAAAACCTTGCGCCAGTCCGGCCAACGGCAGAAGCAGGCCATGCAGACCACCGGCGAGGAGCAGCAGGCCCGAACCGATGAGGAGAGCGGCAATGGAGACAACGGCAGACATGGTCATTCCGGGGGAGGGAGACGGGACGATTCAATTCGGGCCGATCATGGCCAATGACGAACCGGTTTGACAAGGTTAAGCTGCGCACTGATACACCCCGAATATTCAAGGCAGCAGACTTCAAACATGAACGACATCAATCCGGCTCTGGCCCTGTTTCAACCCGATGAAATCCGGCGCAAGGCGCACATGATGCTGGGGCTCGCCGCCGAGGGCAGGCTGGATCATGCGGGTGTGGATCTGGACAGGCTTGACACGGCGGTTGCCACGGTGCTGGAGACGACGAAGGAGAACTACCCGGACTTCCAGATACCGCCTTACGGTGTGTGGCGCGGTTTCGAGGCCGGCGGCATCGACCGCTGGCAGGCTATGGCGAGCGCTCGGGGCTTCGAAACCGCAGAGGAAATGCTGGCGGCTGCGGCGGATCTGGCCATTGTCGGCATCGCCATGACGACGATGCATCCCGTCGGTTGGAGCTACGAGGACCGGATGACCGAAACCGTTGTCACCGGGACGCAGGCGTCGGCGCTGGCGGCCTTCCACATGTTCGCGTCCGGATCGTTCTCCTCGCAGATGACCGATCCCTACCGGGTCGATGCCGAGGCCCTGGTCCGGATGGATCTGGTCGAACTCGCCGCCGGGCTGCAATGGGACGACGTCGACGATGCGGATTACCTGAAAGCCATGCAGCGGCATCTGAAACGCCTCGGCGAAGCGCTTGCGCTGCGGCCGGATCTTTTCGGCGAAGGCGAGACGACGCGCCCCGGCCTGTTGGCGGTGAAGCTGGCCAGGCAAAGCGATGCGGCCATCGACGCGGGCCAGCTGCTGGACCGGATCCTGGAAGCCCTAGCTCCCGTCTGGGAAGGCGGGGCCACGTCGGGAGACATCTGGCTCGGCGACAGCTTCGTGCATTCCGCCCTGCCCGGCAACGACATCCACGCCATCATTCCGTTTCACCTTGCCGCGCAGCAGATGGTCTATTCCCTCGTCGAGCCGTTTGCCTGGGCCGGGTTCGAGGTTGCCGGCCTCGACAGGCTGACCGCGCCCGCTGACCTGGCGCATGCCGCCCTGTTCGTTCACAGCGGTGTGCTGACGATCCGCGAGAATGGCGACACTCTCTCGCCCGAAGCCGTTCGGGACCGCATGATCGAGATCCGGGCGCTCACGCTCGCGCTGACCGACAGGCTGGCAGAACGATTGGCGAGCGGCCTTGGCATGACGCTGGACCAGGTGCCCTTCACATGCATCCTGGAGGGCGGTACCAGCCGGGCCGGTATCCGCCTTCTGGAACAGGCACCGGAAAACATTCGAAATCTGGGTAAAATCCTCAATCCGGGGGCTGTTTTTTGGTTGCCGTTCGGGGCATAGCTCCTGAACGATGGAATTCTGAAACCGGTCCGCGCCCGTGGGCCCATAATCCAAGAGAGGCAGATATGTCCGGAGCCAATGTCATCAGCCACCCGCTGGTCCAGCACAAACTGAGCATCATGCGCGACAAGGGGACCTCCACCCAGGGGTTCCGGCGCCTCCTGCGGGAAATCTCCACGCTGCTCTGCTACGAGGTCACCCGGGACCTGCCGCTCGTCCGCCAGACCATCGAGACGCCGCTTGCCGAAATGCAGGCCCCGACGCTGGCGGGCAAGAAGCTGGTGTTCGCGTCCGTGCTGCGTGCCGGCAACGGCCTTCTGGAAGGCATGCTGGATCTGGTGCCCTCGGCACGCGTTGCACATGTGGGTCTTTACCGCGATCCGGAAACGCTGCAGCCGGTGGAATACTACTTCAAGGCCCCGGAAGACCTGAACGAGCGTCTGGTGATCGTTGTCGATCCGATGCTGGCAACCGCCAATTCGGCGATCGCGGCGGTCCAGAAGCTCAAGGATTGCGGTGCCAACAACCTCCGTTTCCTGTGCCTGCTTGCGGCACCGGAAGGGGTAGCCAAGTTCAACGAGGCACACCCGGACGTGCCGATCTACACCGCCTCCATCGATGAGAAGCTCAACGAAAAGGGTTATATCGTTCCCGGTCTCGGCGATGCCGGCGACCGCATGTACGGCACCAAGTGATCTGAACTGCCTGAAGCCCGCCACCTGGCGGGCTTTCTCATTGAGCCAGCTTTCAGGCAGGTAATCCCGTTTGCAACAACAACACTCTTCGTCAGCCTGAGGAGGACCGTCAGGTCCGACTCGAAGGATGGGCGGCAAACTCGAGAGCAAGTGGCTGATCCTTCGGGACAGCGCATGCGCGCTTGCTCGGGAATAGGTTCAGGGGTGTGGCAGGGTATCGCCGGATTTCATGTGGCGACTTGTCGGAAAATTCGGTCTAACCTTTCCGAAAAAGGGAGGCGCCATGATCACGGTTTTCGGTTCCATCAATCTGGATCTGGTTGTCGCATTGCCGCGTCTGCCGACCGCGGGAGAAACCGTCAGCGGCCGCGACCACCAGACCTTTCCCGGCGGAAAGGGGGCCAACCAGGCACTGGCGGCGCGGCGCGCGGGAGCCGATGTCAGGATGATCGGCGCGGTCGGCCAGGACAGTTTCGCCGAGTTGGCACTGCAGTCCCTGCGCGAAGCCGGTGTCGACCTCTCAGGTGTCCGTGCCGTGAACGGCTCGACGGGGCTGGCCTTCATCGGGATCGATCCGTCGGGGGAAAACCAGATCATTGTCGCCAGCGGCACCAACCAGCGGGTCGAGGCGGCCTGGCTGGACGGCTGTTTCGCACCCGGCGATACGCTGATGGTGCAGGGAGAATTGCCGCTGCAGCAGGTCGCCAGCGCGGCATTGCTTGCAAGAGAGGCCGGTGCGTCCGTGTTCTGGAACCCGGCACCTGTTCCGGAAGGCGACCTTCAGGCCTGTCTCGATATGACCGGCACCGTCGTGGTCAACACCAGTGAAGCGGCAATGATCGCGGGCCGTCTCGGCATCGCCGGCGATCCGGAAACCTTTGTCGATCGGTTCGTGACGCCTCAGCGCTCCGTCATCGTCACCCTTGGTGCCGACGGCGTGCTCGCGCGCAGCGGGAAGGCGAGGTACCGGTTCGGCTCTCCCGAGATTGTCGCGGTAGACACAACCGGTGCCGGAGATGCCTTCTGCGGCGCGGTTGCTGCCGCCCTTGACCGGGATACGTCCTTTGAACGGGCATTGAAGGAAGGTGTGGCCGCCGGTGCGCTGGCCTGTACCGTAACCGGGGCCCAATCCAGCGCGCCTCTCAGAAGCGACATTGTCCGCCTGGCCGACCAGATTACCTGAAGGTTGTACCGACCGGTTTTAAAGGTTGCTAACGAAACCGTGCTATCCCGAACCGTCCCCGCAACCCCAAGGGTCGGCATGTTACGGTTTGCCATCATCTTTCTGCTCTGCCTGGCCGTCGCGCCGCTGGTCCCCGCGCTGGTGGAGAAACGTCTTGGTGCGCCGGCCGGAGGCCCGGAGGCGGAGGAACCCGAGGGTGGGGAACGGCTTTACCGGATTTCGCGGAACAGGCAGGGGCACTTCGTTGCGGACGCCTATCTGAACGGGCGCGCGATCGACATGCTGGTCGACACCGGTGCCACGACCACGGTTCTTCCGGAATCCGTGGCCGAAGACATCGGCATCTTCACGACTCCTTCCGACTTCAAATACTCCATCCGAACGGCCAACGGCACGGTCCACGGCGCAAGAGCCGTCATCGACAGCCTCCGCCTCGGCAACATCCGCCTGCGAAACATCGACGCCCTTGTGTTGAAAGATCAGAGCCTGGGCGAGCCGCTTCTCGGCATGTCCGTTCTCAACCGGCTGCAACGGTTTGACATGTCGGGCGGCACACTAGTACTGGTTCAGTGATCCGGCCTTCCGTCTCCGCGGTTCGACCCGAAATCCTTATTCCTTCGGCATTGAGAGGCATTGATGTTTCCCAAACCCCTTCCGAGTTTGACGCCCAATACGCTTGAGTACGAAACCTTGCCCATGGTCAAGCCGACAGGCTTCCGGGAATACGATGCCCGCTGGCTGTTCGAGAAGGAAATCAACCTGATGGGCATGCAGGCGCTCGGCATGGGCATCGGCACGCTGATCCATGAACGCGGCGTGCGCCCCGACATTGTCGTCGGCCACGATTTCCGCGGCTATTCCTCGACCATCAAGATGGCCGTGGTCAACGGATTGATGGCCGCCGGCGTCAACGTGCACGACATTGGCCTCGCCCTGTCGCCCATGGCCTATTTCGCCCAGTTCGCCCTGGACGTTCCCGCCGTCGCGATGATCACCGCCTCCCACAATGATAACGGCTGGACCGGCGTCAAGATGGGCATCGACCGGCCATTGACCTTCGGCCCGGACGAGATGGGCCGGCTGAAGGAGATCGTTCTTGAGGCCGCCTTCGACCTGAAAGGAGGAGGCAGCTATCGCTTCGTCGACGGGTTCGCGGACGTCTATTTCAAGGACCTGACCGACCGGCCGAAGCTGAAGCGGCCGATCAAGGTGGTCGCGGCCTGCGGCAACGGCACGGCCGGAGCCTTCGCGCCGAAGATTCTGGAGGCGCTCGGCGCCGACGTCGTCCCGCTCGACGCGGAACTCGACCACACCTTCCCGCGCTACAACCCGAACCCCGAAGACATGAAGATGCTGCATGCGCTGCGGGACAAGGTCCTGGAAGTGGGCGCGGATGTCGGTCTCGGCTTCGACGGCGACGGCGACCGTTGCGGTGTCGTCGACAATGAGGGCGAGGAGATCTTCGCCGACAAGGTCGGCGTCATGCTGGCGCGGGACATCTCCGCGCTGCATCCCGGCAGCCAGTTTGTCGTCGACGTGAAGTCGACCGGCCTCTTCAACACCGATCCGGTGCTCAAGGCCAACGGGGCAAAGACCGATTACTTCAAGACCGGCCACTCCTATATCAAGCGCCGGGTGACCGACCTCGATGCCATTGTCGGCTTCGAGAAGTCCGGCCACTATTTCTTCAACAAACCGATCGGCCGCGGTTATGACGACGGCCTTGTCTCCGCGATCGCGATCCTGGACATGATGGACCGCAACCCGGACAAGACCATGGCCGATCTGCGCCGGGACCTGCCCAAGACCTGGGGCTCGCCGACCATGGCGCCCAAATGCGCCGACGAGATCAAGTACGACGTTGTCGACCGGGTGGTCGCCCGCTTCCAGGAGATGAAGGCAAACGGCGAGACGGTCGCCGGCCAGGCGATCACCGACCTCATTACGGTCAATGGTGTCCGCGTTGTCAGCGAAGACGGCACCTGGGGCCTGGTGCGGGCCTCGTCGAACAAGCCGGAACTGGTCGTCGTCGTGGAAAGCCCGGTTTCGGAACAGCGGTTGCACGACATGTTCAAGGCGGTCGACGGGGTTTTGCGTGAAAACCCGGAAGTGGGCGACTATAACCAGACCCTGTGACCCGCAGTTGAAGCCCTTGCGGGCGGCGGATGGGTCTGCCGCCCGACATATCCTGCCCTGGCACGGCATGGTGCCCACCCGGAGAAATTGATGATCAAGGATTTTGGTGTCTTGGCCGATGGCACGGCCATTCAGGAAATCACCTTAAGAAAAGGGAGCCTGGAAGCATCCGTCCTGACCCTGGGCGCCATCATTCGCGACCTCAAGGTGAATGGCCAGTCCGTTGTTCTGGGGTTTGACGACCTGCAGAGCTACCTGGACCATTCGCCCTATTTCGGCGTCGTGGCGGGGCGCTGCGCCAACAGGATCGCGGGTGGCCGGATGACCATCGAAGGGCAGGACTACCAGCTCGATCTCAATGAAAACGGCCGGCACCACCTGCATGGCGGCTCGGAAGGCTTTTCCCGGCGTGTCTGGAGCATTGAGCAAAGCGACAAGGCCAGCGTCCTCCTGAAACTCGTGTCCGAGGACGGCGACATGGGCTATCCCGGGCGCGTGGAAAGCCTGCTGCGCTATACCCTGACCGGGACAGGCGCCCTGCGGCTGAAAATGACGGCGACCACGGACCGGACCACACCGGTCAACCTGACACAGCACAGCTATTTCAATCTTGACGGCAGCGCGTCCATTCTGGACCACACGCTGGAAATTGCCGCCGGCGCGTATCTGCCCGTGGACGGGGACCTGATCCCGACGGGCGAAATCCGCAAGGTCGCCTGGACGCCATATGATTTCCAGGAAGGCCGCAAGCTCAGGCGCAAGCCCGGCGAGGAGGACGTGATCTACGATCACAATTTCTGCCTCGGCGACGCGCCGCGAGACCAGGTGCAATTCGCCGCCGCTCTTGAAGATGCCGCCGGAGACCGGCGCATGGAGGTCTGGACCACGGAACCCGGGCTGCAGCTCTACGATGCCGCGGGGGTGAATGTCCCCGTCCCCGGTCTGGACGGCAGGCACTATGGAGCGCATGCCGGGCTTTGCCTTGAGGCGCAGCGCTGGCCGGACAGTGTCAATCAGGACGGTTTCACGAGTGTTTTGTTACGGCCCTCAGAGACTTATAGTCACGTAACGGAATTCCGTTTTTCCTGATTTGGGGTACATTGGGCACGAATGGCATGGGTTGGCTGTGTGACGACAAGGGGACCGGGGGCAGCTTGTGAAGACTGTTTTTTCAGACATCCAGCTCGCGCATGCGCCGGCTCAGGAAATTTCCGACGGTGAGCTGAAGCCCGCCGTCGAGATCCCGAGCCGGGCCGAAATCGTGCTCAAGACCATCCGCGACAGGGGTGTCGGCGACGTCGTTGCTCCGCAGGACTTCCCGGCAAGGCCTCTGCAACGTGTTCATTCGCCGGACTATGTGTCGTTTCTGGAAGGGTTCTGGGATCTGTGGACGGCGGCGGGCCGCACCGGGGAAGCCTTTCCTTTCGTCTGGCCAATCAGGAGCCTGCGCCAGGATGTCCAGGTCAATCACATAGACGGACTGCTGGGCCGCTATTCGATGGACGCCGGGACACCGCTGGGCGAGCATACCTACAGGGCCGCGCGGGCATCGGCCGATACCGCGCTGACCGCGGCCAAGATGGTCCTCGACGGCGCGCCCTCGGTCTTTTCCCTGTGCCGTCCGCCAGGTCACCACGCCGGGTTCGATTTTTTCGGCGGCTACTGCTTCTTCAACAACGCCGCGGTCGCCGCGCAGTACCTGCGGGACTACGGCCTGCACCGCGTCGCCATTCTGGATGTCGACTACCACCACGGCAACGGCACCCAGGCCCTGTTTTACGACCGGCCGGATGTCCTGTTCCTGTCCCTTCATGCCGACCCGAAGGATGAATATCCCTACTTCCTCGGCTATTCGGACGAAACGGGAGAACATGCCGGGACCGGGTTCACCCGCAACTGGCCGCTGCCGCTGGGCACCGACTGGGAAAGCTATTCGCTGGCACTCGAGGAAGCCTGCCGCTGGCTTCTGGTCTACAAGCCCGAGGCGATGATCGTCTCCCTCGGCCTGGATTGCTACGAGAACGATCCGATTTCCGGCTTCCGGTTCAAGAGCGAGGACTTCCTGCGTCTCGGCCAGAGACTGAAGAAGGTCGGTGTTCCAACCATCTTCCTGATGGAAGGTGGCTATGCGGTCGACGCGCTTGGCACGAATTGCGTCAACGTCCTGGAAGGCTTTGAAGGCTAACGGCGCGGATAGGTCCGTGGCGGGCCCATGGCAGGCGCCTGCCTCCGGTCCGGTTCAGGCGGGCAGGCCCAGCTCGGCGAGTTGCCGCCTCAGGCCTTCGGCATCCCTGAAGTGATGTGCCGTCATGCCGAGACGCCCTGCGGTGGCGACATTCTGTTCGCTGTCATCGATGAACAGGCAGGTGGCCGGATCAAGACCGTTGCGTTCAAACAGGATCTCGTAGATCCGGGGGTCGGGCTTGGCCAGCTGTTCATCCCCCGAAACGACAATATCCAGAAAGCTGGTCTTGAGAAACGGAAACCGGGCTTGGGCTTCGCCGAATTTCTCGCCTGAGAAATTGGTGATGGCGTAGAGCGGTATGCCGGCCTCCTTGAGGGTGGCAAGCAGGTCGGGTGTCTCCGGAATCTCGCCCGGAACCATGTCGTGCCAGCGTGTGTAATAGGCCTCGATCAGCTCGGACTTGTCGGGATGTTGCGCCTGCAGCATCGCGACAGCCTCCGGCCAGGGACGGCCGAGATCCTGCTGCAGGTTCCATTCAGCCGTACACACGGTTTCCAGAAATGTTTTTCGTGCTGTTTCTTCAGGGATCAGTCGGGCAAAGAGATACTCGGGATTCCAATCGATCAGGACATTTCCTATATCGAAGACCACGGTCGTGATAGGCTTGCGCATGCGGGCGGTCCGGTTATTTGAAAAGGCAGCCAAAGGGCAGGAAGTTATTTTGCGAGTATCATCAGAAGGTTATGTCGGTATTGTGGCGCTCGTGAAGATATGGGCCCTGACCGCGCTGACGATTCTCATGGCGGCAGGGTTATCCCGCGCAATTGCGCAGGACAACGCCGCGTCGCCGGAAAGGCTGCGTCTCGGTGTGGTTGTCGCCGCCGATGAAGGTACCCGTGACCGGGTGGAACCGTTCCGGCTTGCTTTGGAGGAAATCGCCGACCTGCCGGTCGATCTGTTCCTGCTGGACACCATGGGCGACGCGGTCGAGGCTCTTGCCGATGGACGGATCGATTATGCCAGGCTGTCGCCCTCGGCCTATGCGGCCGTGCACCAGCTGTGTACCTGCGTCGAGCCGATGGTGACCGCGGGACCGGATGACTTCCCGGCACGGTTCTATGCCATACTGGTGGCCAGGCGAGGGGAAGAAAAGCAGACGCTTGCAGATCTGAAAGGCACGCGCCTGGCGGTTGGCGGCACCCACGCCGTGGCCGGTTACCGTGTGCCCCTGGCCAACCTGGCCGCGGACGGGATCAATGCAAGGTCCCATTTCAGCACACTGGTGGAGGTCGAGGATCCGGTCGAAGGCTTGCGCGCCGTACTGGACGGGCGTGTGAACGCCTCCCTTGCCTGGTCGACGCTCGCGGGGGAAGCCAAGAACGGCTACACGGCAGGCACGCTCAACGACTTCTATGTGTCCGGGGCGCGGGGGCTCGATGACCTCGAGATCGTCTGGCGATCGCCGCCGATCCCCTATTCCGCGCACACCTTGCGCAAGGACCTGCCGGACCCGCTGAAGCGGCGTTTGAGGGCGGGACTGATGGACCTGCGCCGGGAAGCCCCCGACGCGTATCTGGCGATCGAACCGGACCTGCCCGGTGGCTTCGAGCCGGTGGTGCATGCCGATTATCGGCCGGTCCTGCGCACATACGAGGACGAGTTCGCTGCACTTCTGGATCCTGCCGGGCAATGACACGACCGTTTCACGCGGGTGCGGTCACATCGTCCAGCAGGGCCTCCGTGTGACGCCTGATCGTTTCCTCCTCGTTTGTCGGAATGACCAGGACCCTGACACTTGACGCTTCGGCGGAAATGTCCTCCCGGTGATCGAGGTTGCGGGCCGGGTCGATCGAGAGCCCCAGCCAGTCCTGTCCGGCACAGATCTTCTCGCGGATCGGCGCCGCGTTTTCTCCGATGCCACCGGTGAACACCACAGTGTCCAGGCCGCCGAGCACGGCCGCCATTGCGCCGATTTCCCGCCGGATTCGAAACACGAAATAGTCGATCGCTTCCGCTGCGCGCGGATCGTCGCTTTCCGTCAGGGTGCGCATGTCCTGGCTGATGCCGGACAGGCCCTTCAGGCCGGAATTCTTGTAGAGCAGGTCGGAGACCTCGTCCGCGGACAGGCCCTTGGTGGTCAGGAGGTACAGCACCACACCCGGATCCAGCTGGCCGCATCGGGTCCCCATCGGCAGGCCGTCCAGGGCGGTGAACCCCATCGTGGAGCCGATGCTCTGGCCGTCCCGGATCGCGCACATGGAGGCGCCGTTGCCCAGATGGGCGACGATCACCCGTCCTGAAAAGGTCTCCGGCCGCGTTTCCTTCAGGTAGCGGCAGATATATTCGTAGGACAGGCCATGAAATCCGTAACGGCGCACGCCCTCGTCATAGAGCGGACGTGGCAGCGCGAAGGTATCGTTCACCCAGGGATGGTTGCGGTGAAAGGCGGTATCGAAGCAGGCTGTCTGCTGGGCCCGTGGAAAGGCCGCGCGGGCCGCCTCGATACCGGCCAGGTTATGGGGCTGATGCAGGGGTGCCAGCGGCTCCAGCGCGCGCAGTTCCGTCATCACGTCAGCGGTAATCCTGAGCGGAGCGGCGTGGGTTACCCCGCCATGGACGACGCGGTGGCCGACCGCGTCCACGCTGCGCCCGCCCAGCTCGCTTTCCAGGACCGGCAGCAGGGCCGCCAGCGCCGTCCCGTGTGTCTTGCCTTCGGCCCCGGTCAGCGGCCGGTCGATCTCGGTGCCGGAGGCCCTTGATGTGAGCCTGATGTGCGGCGTTGCTCCCAGTCCCGAGATCTGGCCTTTCAGCAGATCGCGGGTTCCGGTGTAAAGCGTGAACTTGATCGAGGAGGAGCCTGAATTCAGGACCAGGATCACCCGTTCCATGGTCAGTCTTCCTCGCGATCGAAGATGCCGGCCGGAGCCCCCTTGGATTGCCAGTGCATGTAAAGCAGCGCCAGCGCGCAGGAGGCCAGCCGCGCGCGGCCGTCGTCGGCGCGGCTGGTCAGCATGACCGGTACCTTGGCGCCGAGGACAAGACCTGCGGCCTCCGCATGCGCGATGAAGGTCAGTTCCTTGGCCAGCATGTTGCCGGATTCCAGGTTGGGGACGATCAGCACCTCGGCATGACCGGCCACCAGCGACGTGATGCCCTTTGTGCGGGCTGCCTGCACGTCAATGGCATTGTCCATTGCCAGCGGCCCGTCGACGACCGCGCCGGTGATCTGGCCGCGTTCCGCCATCTTGGAAAGGATCGCGGCGTCGAGGCTTGAAGGAATGGCCGGGTTGACCGTCTCGATTGCTGACAAGACGCCGACCCGGGGTGTTTCCAGACCAAGAGACCGGGCGGCGTCGATGGCATTCTGGGTGATATCGACCTTGGTGTTGAGGTCCGGCGAGATGTTGATCGCCGCGTCGGAAATCAGAACAGGTGTCTTGCGGCCCGGAATGTCCATGACGAAGACGTGGCTGATCCGTCGTTTGGTCCTGAGGCCGCCGTCGCGCTTGACCACATGATGCAGCAGGTGGTCCGTGTGGAGATGGCCCTTCATGACCGCCTTCGCCCGGCCTTCGTGGACCATCGCGACCGCCCGGCCGGCTGCCTCCAGTTCGTCCTCGATGTCGATCAGTTCATAGGCGCCGATGTCTTCATTCAGCTCCCTGGCGGCGGCTTCGATTCGCTCCCTCGCACCGATCAGCACCGGGTCGATCAAACCTTCGCGGGCAGCCATCAGCGCGCCCTCCAGGGAGTTCGGGTCGTCTGGCGCGGCCACGGCGGTCGGCAGGGCGGGCAGCGTCTTGGCCAGCTCGATCATCCGGTTGAAGTGCCGGTGGCGCTGGACGAGCAGCGCGGGAATGTTGCTGGAATCGAATTCAATGGTCTCGGTGGGGGCCTTGACTTCGGCCACGCCTTCAACCAGCCGGACGCCGTCCGCGCGGGTCACGCTCATGTCGAACAGGATGATGTTGTCGGGTTTCTTTTCGGTGGCGGTTACCCTGACATGGAGCTTGTCTCCGACGGCGGCGGCGCCGAGGAACCGGAAGGACTGCGCCTTGTAGACCGTTCCGGGCCCGGGAAGAATGTTGCCGAGCACCGCGGAAGCCAGTCCGCCCACCCACATGGCCGGGGCCACCGGCTTGTCGATGTGGCCGTCACCGGTCCAGTCCGTGTCCGGCAGGTGGATCGGATTGTGGTTGCCGGATGCATGGGCAAAGACCAGAAGGTCGTTGGAGGAACACTCCCGGACGATCTCCGCGCTGTCGCCCACCTTGATCTGGTCGTAAGTCCTGTTCGTCGCCATCGGCCGGTAATCCCATTTTGAAAAGCATATTGCGGCGCAGCATTCTAAGGCAGATTACCTTTGGAATGCGACGGTAAAAATACGGGACTAAGAGTATCGTTCGGAGCGTGGCTGACAAGCCCGGGCTGAGGCGGGGAAGGCTTCACGCCCTCAGCAGGCGGGGCATTCGACCGTATCCGTCAACCGGGGACGCAGATAATAGGTGTCGCTCAGCTCGAGCATGGAATTCCGGGAGAAATAGCTGGTGAAGAGCCCGGAAAACGGTGGAGTATATTCAAGCGTCGACTGGCCGACCACGATAGAGGAGTTGGGCGTCCCGATCGTGTCGGGCAGCGTGATCGGCGGGGCGGCGCCCGGAGTCCAGGGAGCGCCGCCGTCGGAATCGTAGCTCCAGTCGACCTCGGGGTCGCCGTCCTCGTCAAAGGTCACGCTCGCGATGATGATATAAAGATCGTCTGCGGGATCAGGCGCCAGGATGACCTCTCCCAGGTCCATGACCGCCGTGAGTTCGGCAGGTGTGACCGTCTGTGCCTGGGCGACCAGATCGGTGATCGAGTTGGAAATACGGCTGACCTTGCGGTCGTTGTTCATGGCGCCGGTGATTTCCGCCATGCCGATCAGGATGATGAACATGAACGGCAGGATCAGGGCGAATTCGGTGGCGGCAACACCACGCCTGTCCCGCACAACCCTGCGCACGGACCGCGGTAGCATGACACGCGCCAGCAGCGAAGTGATGCCGGACTTATTCCCAGGGTTCATTGCGAAACACCATTGTTGAGGTCAAGTGGCGGTCGGTGCCGTGATCGCCGTTGTCGAATTGGAGCACGGCCGAAGCCATTGGCCACTTGTAGATCACGTTGACGACGACAATCTCGCTGGCGGTCCCGATGTCGTAACTCATGTCATCCCTGAGTTCTCCTTCATCGTCATACATACTGTCGACGGAGGAGGCGTCGGAGAAATCGGGTATGGACTGGATTTCAACGTAAATCCGGTCCTCGTCGCACATGAAACTCGGCATGAAGCCGCAGATCTGGGTCTTGAAGCCGGCGGCCGAAAGATTGGTGGATTCGGCCTGCCCCGTACGGATCAGCCTCGAAGCCTCGACCACCGCATTGTCGACCATCCTGTTCGCGAAATGGGCGAGACCGATCTCGATGATACCGAACGCCAGCGTGAAGAAGGGCAGCGCCACCATGGAGAACTCGATCGCGGTCACGCCGCGGCGGTCTTCAGCCAGACAGTGTCCGTTTCGTCCCTTCACGGACAGGAAACGCCGAATACTCCGGTACATTCTGAATTCGCTCCGAAAAGACCTGTTGTCCTATTTGCCGCCGCCGGCAGCCTCGATCGACAGGGAGTTGCGGGACGTGGCCTGGTCAGCCGCTTCCTTGAAGGCGCCGGTGGAATCGCCCAGGCGAAGTGTCGGCTCGCACATCGGGTTGCAGGAAAGGGTGGCCCTTGCCGACTTCCGGTAAACCGAAACCACGTCGTCATCGGATGCCCGAACGGTAATCACCTCGTCGACGATCGGCTTGTTGTCGCTGTCCAGAATGACGAGGTTCGTGGTGCCGTAGCTCTTTCCGGTGATCACGACGGTGTTTTCGTCGAACATGGCCACATCCGCGATGAACGGGTTGCCGACGATCACGGCGGCGGCGCCGTCATCGATGCGGAAGACCTTGGCGCGGTCGACGGTCACCATGACGGGCCCGTCCTGGGCAACGGCAGCGCCCGCCTGAAACGCAAACACAAGCACGCCCGTCCATTTCAGTATGTTCTTAAACATGCTCATGGGTACTCCATATATATTTGTTCCTGCGACAGCATGCAGCAAACGTGGTGAACGATCTGCTAACGACGCTTCCCAAGAAGTGTAAACCGGTGCGCTTTACTTATTGGCCGCACTTTCCCGGCGAAGGCTGTATTCGACTGGACAGCACTGGAACACATGCACCTTCGCGAACAGCCTAACATGCCATATTGAGTAAAAACATTGCTTGTTGGTGAGAATATTAATAAAATCTGAAAGATAATTCTGTTTCCGGGGGCGAGAAATTAGTAGCATCACCTCAGAAAATGCGATAATACTTTGAAATCCGAGTTTATATTAAAGTTTACAAAATGTATTAACTGAATTTTATCTATACCTATTGTTAACTATAGTTATATTTGTCAGGATCATCTGCAAGGCGAGTGGTAAATTTAACTGCTTGGAAAGCTCTCTGTCCTAGGGTGAGCTCATGTTCGAACGGACGCAAGAAGATCCGTCGAACTTTGAAGCTGTCAATTCAGTGGTACTTGGAGCAAACACATGAAATCTCTTATCAACCGTTTCGTGAAAGACGAATCCGGCGCAACTGCAATCGAATACGGCCTGATCGCTGGCCTGCTGTCCATCGTGATCATCGGCGCCCTGCAGCTGACCGGTACGTCCCTTACCGGCGTGTTCACCGCAATCCAGAGCTCGCTGGATTCCGCTGCCGTCGGCGGCTAAGTCACGCGACGAACGATTTGTCAGGTCAACATGGCCTGAAGAAGAAACGGGCAGACCACTGCCCGTTTTTTTCGTTTGAGCCCATCGTGGCTGCGAAACGTTAACTCTCGGCCGGTATCGTGGGACGCACAGTCAGTTCATAGAGTGAAAGTCCGATGCTCGAGGCCGCTATCCTTGTGATCTTTCCGATGCTCGTCGCGTTTGGCGGGGCGTCTGACCTCCTGACCATGACGATCCAGAACAGGGTCTCTCTCCTGCTGATGGCCGGATTCGCGGTCGTTGCACTGGGAACGGGTTTGCCGCTGGCCGGCTGGGGTGTTCACCTCCTCGGATTGCTACCGGTCTTTCTGGTGTGTTTCGGGTTTTTCGCGGCCGGCTGGATGGGAGGCGGCGACGTGAAGTTCATCAGCGCCATCGCGCTCTGGATAGGGTTTACCCCCGAACTGATTCAATTCACGCTGCTCGTCACGCTCTATGGCGCAGGGCTGACACTGGCCTTGTTGTCGATGCGCCAGATGGTTGTCGTTCCCGGAACGCTTGCCCGCCAGGACTGGTTCGCGCGCCTGCACGACAGCAAGAGCGGCATTCCCTACGGTATCGCGATCGCGGTTGCCGGTCTGCAGATCTATCCGGCGACACAGTGGTTCAAGCTTCTCGGTCAGGCCTCCTAGACCCCTCCATCGATCTATCCGGGCATGTGAGCGAGGCGGTTTCGTGCGCTGGCGAGACGGTTTCTCCGCAGGCGTGTTTGCCGCAGTCGACACCGCCTGCCTCACCAGGCTGGGGGGTCTCCACCTGTAAACCGTCCAGTGTCGAACCGGTATAAGGCTTGGCATGTCGCAACGTTCTTTGTCCACGTTGAACGCTACTCTTTGCAAATTGCGGCATGTTTAGGAAAGCATTCAGTAAAGTTAACGGAAATTAACTGAAAACATCTACATCTGGTTAACCATGTTTTGACCAATTGCCCCTCATTCTAGGATGTGAATGGTGCCGACGTGCACAGGAATATTGGGTTTAGGTCATGAAATTCGCACGAATTTTCGTACTGGCAATCGCGGTGGCGGCAGGAATCATCGCTTTCAGAATGGTGATGATGTCCGGGGGCAAGCCTGAAACGGTGGCAGTGCAGGAGCCCGTGACCGCACAGAGCAAAGCCCAGGTTCTGGTTGCCAAAAAGGATATCGGGCTTGGCGGCAAGCTGGTCCTGGATGACATGGCCTGGGCCGACTGGCCCGAAGACGCGATTCCCTTCGGGGCGGTCACCAAGCAAGTCAATCCTGCCGCCGAAGAGGAATATGCGGGCCGAATCGCCCGGGCACCCATATTCGCCGGCGAACCGATCCGCCCGGAAAGGCTGATCAATACCGACAAGGGCTTCATGTCGGCCATCCTGCCAAAGGGCAAGCGGGCCATTGCCGTTGGTGTGGAGGCGGAGACGACCGCAGGAGGATTCATCCTGCCGGGCGACAAGGTCGATCTCATCCTGACTCGAAAATCCGACACGGGCGCCATCAGCGAAACGATCCTTGAAAACATCCGGGTCCTGGCAATCGACACGACCACGGCTGGCGAGCAAGAACAGAAGAACCTGAATCCGAAGCGTACGGCGACGCTGGAGCTGACGCTCTCCCAGTCGGAAATCGTCGCCCAGTCGCAACAGATCGGAACGATTTCTCTGGCCCTGCGCAGCGCACAGGATTCGGCGGATGACGCGGTGGCGGAAGACAGCCGCCGCCGAGGCGTGAGTTATGTGAAATACGGCGTGACCAGCGGGGCAGGTACGCAATGACACTGCGTGACAAGAGAACGTCCAGCATGAGGGACGCAATGAAACACTACCTTCGAAAGATCGCGGCCGCGGCCCTGTTGTCGGGGGCGTTGACCGGTCTGACCGCTCCCGCAGTGATGGCCGAGGGCAATTTCCCGAGCCAGGTCCACGTGGCGGCCGGCGAACGCGCGAGCGGGCGCATCCTGAATGTCGGTGTCGGTCGTTCGGTCGTGATCAACCTCGCCGAGGAAGCCGCCGACGTTCTGGTTTCCAACCCGGAAATCGCCGATGCGGTTCTCCGGACACCGCGCCGGATCTTTGTCATCGGCAACACTGCCGGCCAGTCCCGCCTGGTTCTGTTCAGCCGCAGCGGCCGTGAGCTGGCGAGCTTCGACCTGCGGGTGGAGAAAGACACGTCCGACCTGACGCGGATCATACGCAAGCTCATTCCCGGAACGCGGATCCATGCGGAATCGATTAATGGAAGCGTTGTCCTGAGCGGCTCGGCCAAGAGCACTTTGGAAGCGCAGCAGGCCGCTGACATCGCGGCCAAGTTCGAGGGATCGGAATCCGCCTCGAAGGTGGTGAACCTCATCGCCGTCGAAGGCAAGGATCAGGTTCATCTCAAGGTGACGGTGGCGGAGGTCGAGCGCTCGATCATCAAGCAACTCGGCGTCCAGTTTTCCGGTTCGATCGGTACCGGCAATTTCACACCGTTCCTGCAGAATCTGCCCAACTTCACGGTCAACCCGAACGTGGTCAACCAGGCTGTCGGCGGCACGCAGTTCGCCAGCGGAGCGACCAGCATCACTGCCCAGATTGAAGCGCTCCAGCGTGACGGTGTGATCAGAACGCTTGCAGAGCCGACACTCACGGCGATCTCGGGCGAGAACGCGAGTTTCCTGGCCGGTGGCGAGTTCCCGATTCCGATCTCGCAGGATGACGGTGAGGTCACCGTCGAGTTCAAGAAATTCGGTGTCGGTCTCGACTTCACGCCGGTTGTCCTGTCCGGCGGTCGGATCAGCCTTCGTGTGAAAACCGAGGTCAGCGAGCTCAGCAACGACGGCGCTGTCTCGTTCTCCAACATCACGATTTCCGCACTGAAGGTGCGGCGCGCGGAATCAACCATGGAACTTCCCTCGGGAGGCACACTGGTCATGGCCGGCCTGCTCAAGGAATCCTACCAGCAGGCCATCGAGGGTATTCCCGGTCTGATGCAGATTCCGATCCTGGGCAGCCTCTTCAAGAGCCGCGATTTCCTCCGCAAACAGTCCGAGCTGGTGGTTTTCGTGACGCCCTACGTGGTCCAGCCGGTCGCTGCGAGCAAGCTCCAACGCCCGGACAAGAACATGATGGCACCCACGGATGCCGAAACGATTTTCCTGAACCGCCTGAACAAGATCTTCAGCCCCAGCGGGACTGCTGAAGGGACCTATCACGGCCAGGTCGGTTTCATCTACAAGTGAGGACGGACGGATGATTAGGAACAGAAAAGTCCGGTTGGGAGCCGCCTCCAGATCCGCGCTTGTGGTTGTTGGTTGCATGGCGGTGCTCGGGTGCCAAAACCAGACCCAACAGCAGACGACGCTGCTTGCGTCCCACGACTACCGCTTGCGGCACCCGATTGTCGTCACCGAGGCGCCGGAAACCCTCGACCTGCCGATCGGTCGTAACACGCGACGGCTGAGTGGGCCGATTGTCGGCACGATTTCATCCTTCGGTGTCGATTCTAGGGAGCATGGCAACGGTGCCGTGGAGATCCTGGTACCTTCGGGCGGCGCCAATGAAGCCGCGGTGCATTCGGTAACGCCGCAGATCCGCCAGGCCCTGAAACAGGGCGGGGTGTACGGGTCCCGGATCAGCACCCGTACCTATGGTGTCGACGATGCCTCGGCAGACGCCCCCATCAGGCTGTCCTATCCCCGGATGCAGGCGACAGCCGGCGAGTGCGGCGACTGGCCGAAGAACATCGGCGGCAGTCCGAACCGAAACGCCGACTATGAAAACTATGGCTGTGCCACGCAGGCGAACCTGGCGGCGATCGTCGCCAATCCCTCCGACCTCCTGACGCCCCGCGCGGTCACGCCGGCGGACCAGAACCGCCGCGCGGTCGTTTTCGAGGCATACCGGAAGGGCGAAGTATCGGCGTCTGATTACGTAGAAGGCGTCGGCGCAGAGATCTCGGAAGACTAGGTGAAAACATGAGTGCCAATCCAGACCTGAAAAACATGTCCGGCTACATGGATCCCATTTCCGAGCCCTCGCATGATTCCTACTCCGGCAGCGAGGAAGGGATCCACATCGGTTCGATACCGCGCATCACGATCCACGGCTTCTGCCTGACCGATGCCACCATGCGGGCCGCGGAAGCCGCGATGGAAGACCGGCGGATGACAAAGGCGCATCTCAAGCTCGACATGGGCGGCATACCGGCGGCCATCGAAACCTTCGAGCAGGCGCCGACCCCGAACCTGATCGTTGTCGAAACCTCCGGCAATCGCGAGGACCTGGTCTCAAGCCTCGACCATCTTGCCGAGTATTGCGATGCCGGGACGAAGGTGATTGTCATCGGCGACGTGAACGACGTCACCCTTTACCGGGACCTGATATCCCGAGGGGTCAGCGAATACCTGATCACGCCTGTCAGCGTGTTCCAGCTGATCGGGGCAATCAGCGAACTTTATGCCGATCCGGAAGCCGAGCCGCTTGGGCGCACCACCGCGTTCTTCGGTGTCAAGGGCGGCTGCGGTGCCTCCACCGTTGCCCATAACGGCGCCTGGGCTCTGGCACGCGGCTTCCAGTGCGAAGTCGTGGTCTCGGATCTGGATCTGCCGTTCGGAACGGCTGGTCTCGACTTCAACCAGGATCCGTTGCAGGGCGTCTTCGAGGCAATCTCCGCTCCGGAGCGGCTGGACGAGACCTATCTCGACCGCATCCTGTCCAAGTGCAACGAACATCTCAGCCTGCTGGCGGCCCCGGCAACGCTGGAACGCACATACGACCAGGGCGAGAAGGCGTTCGAGCTCCTGGTCGAGACCATGCGCGCCAGTGTTCCCCACGTCGTTCTGGACGTGCCGCATGCATGGAACAGCTGGGTCAAGCAGACGCTTCTGAGCGCGGACGAGATCGTCCTGGTCGCGGAGCCGGACCTGGCCAACCTGCGCAATGCCAAGAACACGATCGACATGCTCAAGCAACTGCGACCGAACGACCGGCCACCACACCTGATCATGAACAAGGTGAACGTGCCGAAGCGCCCGGAAATCAAGCCCGACGAATTCGCCAGCGCCCTTGGCCTGTCCGTCCAGGCGGCAATTCCGTTCGAGCCGCAGCTCTTCGGCACCGCGGCCAACAACGGCCAGATGATCGGGGAAGTCGACAACAAGCACGCCATCGCGCGCATGTTCGACGATCTGGCCCAGTCCGTCAGTGGCAAGGCGCAGCCGACCAGGCAGTCCCGGCCGGGTCTCGGCGGGTTGTTGTCGAAATTCAAGCGGAAGGCCGGCTGACCGGTCCGACAGCGGAGCAGATAGTTCGTTATGTTTGGAAGACGTGGCAGTTCATCGTCTGGTCACCAGACCATCCGGCCGGGGAGCGTTCCCGGGCTGCAGGACGTGCCTGAGCCGGCGCAGCCGGCCGAGCTGGAACAACCTGAACCGCAGAAGATCCAGACCGAACCTGCACAACCGGTAACGGCGCCGCCGCCGGCTCCGGAACCGCAGCAGAGCGCACCTTCTCCGCGCAAGAGGGGCAGTGAGTATTACGAAACCAAGGCGCAGATCTTCAACGCCCTGGTCGAGGCGATCGACCTGTCGCAGCTTGCCCGCCTGGATGCCGAGGACGCACGCGACGAAATCCGCGATGTCGTCAATGACATCATCGCCCTGAAAAATGTCGTCATGTCCATTTCCGAGCAGGAAGACCTGCTGGAAGACATCTGCAACGACGTCCTCGGATACGGGCCGCTGGAACCGCTGCTGGCCCGCGACGACATCGCCGACATCATGGTCAATGGCGCACACACGGTCTATATCGAGACCTCGGGCAAGGTCGAGCAGACCGGCGTGACCTTCCGTGACAATGCGCAGCTGATGAACATCTGTCAGCGCATCGTGAGCCAGGTCGGCCGCCGCGTCGACGATTCAAGCCCGATCTGTGACGCCCGTCTTCCGGATGGCTCGCGTGTCAACGTGATCGCACCCCCGCTGGCCATCGACGGGCCGGCCCTGACCATTCGTAAATTCAAGCGCGACAAGCTGACCCTGGACCAGCTGACCAAGTTCGGCTCGATCACGCCGGAAGGCGCGACGATCCTGCAGATCATTGGCCGCTCGCGCTGTAACGTGCTGATTTCCGGCGGTACCGGTTCCGGCAAGACGACGCTGCTCAACTGTCTGACCGCCTATATCGAAAACACCGAGCGCATCATCACCTGCGAGGACTCCGCCGAGCTGCAGTTGCAGCAGCCCCACGTGGTGCGGCTGGAGACGCGGCCGCCGAACCTTGAGGGCGAGGGCGAGATCACCATGCGCGACCTGGTCAAGAACTGCCTGCGCATGCGTCCGGAACGCATCATCGTGGGCGAGGTGCGCGGACCGGAAGCCTTCGACCTTCTGCAGGCCATGAACACCGGCCACGACGGGTCGATGGGCACGCTTCACGCCAACTCGCCGCGCGAAGCCCTGTCCCGTCTTGAATCGATGATCACCATGGGAGGCTTCTCGCTGCCGTCGAGAACCCTGCGCGAGATGATCGTGTCGTCGATCGACGTCGTGGTCCAGGCGGCCCGCCTGCGCGACGGTTCACGCCGGATCACCCATGTCACCGAGGTGATGGGGATGGAGGGTGACATCATCACCACGCAGGATGTTTTCCTGTACGACATCGTTGGCGAAGACCCGAACGGCAACATCATCGGCCGGCACCGGTCCACCGGCATCGGCCGTCCGAAATTCTGGGAGCGTGCCCGTTATTTCGGCGAGGAAGCGCGTCTGGCACAGGCACTGGATGCCGCCGAAATGCCCGAGTAAGGAGCGGATTGAGGTCTCATGTCCGGATTAGAAGAGTTTCTCACGCCCCAAATCACCGGTCTGGCCGTTGCCGTCCTGGTGATGCTGGCCGTCGGCGGCATCATCTACAGCCTGTTCCAGCCGGCCTTGTCGGGCACGAAACGGCGCGACCAGCGCATGCAGGCCGTCGCCGCGCGGCCGCAAAGCGAAAAGCAGCGCAAGGCGATGCGGGATGTTGACCGGCGCAAGAGATCCATCCAGGACCAGCTCAAGGAATTCGAGGAGCGCCAGCGCGCCAAGCAGCACAAGCAGCAGAAGGTCTCGCTCAAGGTCAGGATGGAGCAGGCCGGCCTTGAATGGGAAATGAAGCATTTCGTCATTTTCAGCATTATCAGCGGCCTGATTTTCTTCGTTCTCGGACTGATTCTCGGCGGCAACCTCATGATCGCGCTGGCCTTTACCTTCGCCGGATCCTTCGGCTTTCCGCGCTGGTATGTCGGAAACAAGCGCAAGCGCAGGTTCAACGCCTTTCTCGACGAGCTGCCCAACGGTGTCGATATCATCGTCCGCGGCGTGAAGGCGGGTCTTCCGCTTGGCGACTGCATCAAGGTGGTCGCCCGCGAGGCCCGCGAGCCGGTCGCGACCGAATTCCGCAAGATCACCGAAACGCAGGTCATGGGCATCTCGCTGGGCGAGGCGGTGGCGAGGCTGCCCGACAGGGTTCCCGTCGCCGAAGCCAACTTCTTTGCCATCGTGGTCGCGATCCAGCAAAAGGCCGGTGGCGGTCTGGCCGAGGCGCTCGGCAACCTGTCGCGGGTGCTGCGCGGCCGCAAGGCCATGAAACGCAAGATCAAGGCGCTCAGCGCGGAAGCCAAGTCGTCCGCGGCCATCATCGGCGCCATGCCCTTTGGCGTCGGCGGCATCATGTTCTTCATCGCGCCGGACTACATCATGACGCTGTTCACCACGACGACCGGCAACATCATCATCGCCGGCTGCCTGTTCTGGATGTTCATCGGCATCATGGTGATGCGCCAGATGATCAACTTCGACTTCTAGGAGGAGCTGGTCATGGATCTTGAAAGCATCGCATCGAGCCAGTTCCTGGCAGCCGTCCTGGCCATGATCGCGGTCACCGGCACGATCTTTTCGCTTGTGATGCCGCTGCTGAGCCGGGACACGCTGAAGACGCGCATGAAGTCGGTCGCGCTGGAACGCGACAAGCTGCGCGCCAAGGAGCGGGCGCGGCTGCAGGAGAACCAGACGGACGCCAGGGCGTCCCTGCGCAATCAGCCCAAGGCGCAGATGAAGAGCTTCGTCGACCGGCTCAACCTGAAGGAAATGCTGTCGGACGACATGACGGTCGAACGCCTGCGCATGGCCGGCTATCGCGGCTCTGCGCCTCTCTACTACTTCCTGACGGCGCGTATCGCCCTGCCGGGTGTCATCTTCGTGTTCACGGTCGCCTATGCCTTCCTGATCCTGTCGTCGAGCATACCGGCCCTGTCGAAGATCAGCTTCTGCATCGCCCTGTCCGGCTTCGGCGCCTTCCTGCCGAACATCTACCTGAAGAACAAGATCGACAAGCGCAAGCTGATCATCCAGCGGGCCTGGCCGGATGCGCTCGATCTCATGCTGATCTGTGTCGAATCCGGCATGTCCATCGAGGGGGCCTTCCAGCGGGTTGCCGAGGAAATCGGCGTGCAGTCGGTCGAGCTGGCGGAGGAACTGTCGCTGACCACCGCCGAGCTGTCCTACCTGAGCGAGCGGCGGCTGGCCTATGAGAACCTGGCCAAGCGGACCGGGGTCGACGGCGTCAAGAACGTTATGATGGCGCTGATCCAGGCCGAGCGCTACGGCACGCCGGTCGGCTCCGCCATCCGGACGATGGCCGACGACACCCGCGAAATGCGCATGCAGCTCGCCGAGCAGAAGGCCGCCTCCCTGCCGCCGAAACTGACCGTGCCGATGATCATCTTCTTCCTGCCGGTGCTGTTTTTCATCATCATGAGCCCGGCGATCATGCAGGTGTTCGAGAAGTTCGGAGGACCGTGACGGTTCGCTGCAACACGGCTTGAATGACGTAAAAAACGCCGGGCTTACAGCCTGGCGTTTTTGCCTTTCGCCGGTCCGGTTGGTCTCCGGCGCAAAAGAGCCCGAACGAAGGTCTGAGGATAGAAGGTTTGCGATGCAGAGGGCGCATCATAAATGGCCTGGTCCAACCGGGCCGTTGCGCCTTCCTCATCCGGCAAACCGAGTTCGCGCCGTCTTGCAAGGTAGCGCTCCACCGCGGATCGGAGCACCATCAGGTCATGCTGCTTAGCCGCGGCCTTCAATTTGCGCCGGGTCGGGTTGATTGGGGAGCAACGTTTTAAGACCTGCAAGACCGCTGTGCCGCGGCGCCGGGAGGCCGTGGCAAAAACAGACAGAAGACCGGTCAGAAGTCCCGCTCCGAGCACGCCGAGCGCGGCGGAATTCTGTGATGGGGAAGATCGATTTGTGCCGGCCACGTTGGTCGAAAAACTGGCGTAGCCGAAGGGAATTGCCGGGATTTCGGCCTTGCGCATCCCACGCGTTCCGGTGTCGAACCAGGAAATTTCAAACGGGGGCAGAACGCCCGGTTCTCCGGTCTTTGGCCTAAGGTGCCATTCCCAGACAATCGTGGTTTCGGGGCCTTGCGGGGTCGGCTTCGCCTTGCGGATTTCCGGGGCTGTGAAGCTGATCAGCCACGGCTGCCGAATAACGGGCCTTGGCGGCAGGAGATGCGGCAAGGTACCTTCCGCTCGAAGCGTGACCCGGCGAATGAGGGTCTCTCCGTCGAGCAGCTTGCCCGGCGCTGTTGACAGTTCGTCCTCGACTATCAGGGACCTTGCAGCAAGCGGCAGCCCTTTTGCCGGGAAGGGCGCTATGTCGATGGTGAGCGGCGCCGCCTGAACGTCCAGCACCTCGCGTCCGCCATCGGAAGAGACAACGGTAAGGCTATGCGTCAGCGGCCCGATTGTGACCGGCCCGGCATGACGGGGAAACAGCGCGATACGGCGCTCAAACACCTTCACCGCCCGGCCTTCAACACGTTCGTTGCGCCATTGGTCGCGAGTAAGCTGGACCCAATCATAGGCGCCGGAATCGGGGAATGTCAGCGTTTCCAGAGCAATTCTCCCCGTGTATTCGCCGCGAATGGTCAAGGGGATCATTTCCCCGACGACGGGATGAATATCCGGCACGACCAGGCGCAGGTTTTCGCCGTGGGCGGCGCTGCACATCAGGACCAGAAACAGGGCTAGGCGGATCACCATGGATCGCCCTCACTTGGCCTGATCAGACCCAGCTCTGCCCGGCGCTCGTATTCCCTGGCAAGGCGCAGGCGCAGAAATTCTCCCGGATCGTCGATGAGGGTATCGAGCCAGGAGGCCGAGGCGACATAGCCGCGTGCGGTGATTTTGCGTTGCCATTCGGGATCGGGTGTGCCGGGCAATCCCCAAGGGCTCTTTTCAGGATGGTACGAATTGCCGCCATGGCCGGCCAGCCGCCCCGGTGCGACGCTGTCGCCACGTGTCTTCGCAACCATCTTGTCGACCATGTCACGCAGTGTCCGGGCCTCGGCATCGGCCGGATTGGCGAACAGGACGGCATCGAAATACGCGACCGACAGGGCATGTTTGCCGGTCGCCGCGAGCGTCAGGGCACGGTTGAAGGTCTGGCCGCGCCCGGCCTCCGCGAATGCCGCATCGGCGGCTTCATAGTTGCCGGAACGGTAGAGTGCCAGGCCCTGGACCGCCGGATTGTTCAACAGGGCCGCACCGCCCGGCACCCCGGTCCGGAGCATTAACCGGCCCCATGCATCCGGACCCGCAAAAAGGACAAGGGCTAAGCCGGCGAGAAGGACAATCGGGATGCGTCTCATCCGTCCCTCCGGAACAGGCCGAGCAAGGGGACAAGTGCCAGGGCGGCGACAAACGGACCGAGATCGCGATAGCGGAGAGCGGTCATTGTCCCATCGCCATGGAACGCGCCCGCTGCCGAAATCAGGCGAAGGACCGGCTCGGGCGTGCGGGCCGGTGCCGTTTCTGAAACACTTGCAAGTTCCGAAAACGCTCCGGGATCGGCCTGTCCGCCGGAGCCTGGAAGCGTCAGAACCAGAAGACCGATACCGTCGCCGGTCAGGCGTTCGGCTTCGGCAATCGCCGCCGCGTCGATCCCGCCGCCGTCGGAGATCAGCACCAGATCGGCATCGGGGATCTTCGACAGCATTTGCCGGGCAAGCGCAAGTGCGGCGGCGGGACGGCTGCCCTTTTGCGGCATCGTGTCGGGTCCGAGTACCGCAATCTGGGTTTCCAGCGTCGCGGCGTCCGCAGTGGGGGCGGCGACGTCATAGGCATCACCGGAATAGAGGACAAGACCGACCGCTCGCCCGTTCGCGGCGCGCAGGACCTGGGCGGCAGCGGCTTGCGCATCGGTCAGCGCCGGGCTTGTGGCGACGGATGGCGACATGTCGATGGCAATCAGAATTGCGCCGCTTCCGGCGAGAATGGGAGCATCCGCCCGCGGCACTGCCGGCCCGGAAAGACCGAGCGCCAGCAGACCGGCCGCTGTCAGGCAGGATAGCCCTGCCTTGCCGGTTTCGCTGTGCAGGTGTCCCAGCTTCCGCATTGCCACAAGCATTCGGGCCGGCATGACCTTTTGCCAGCCGCCTGCATCCGGCCCGCGACGCCAGGCCCACAGGGCAAGCGCGGCCAGCAGCGGCAAGGCTGCAAGCCACCAGGGACGCAGCAGTTCAAGGTCACTCACGTCTGCCTCCTCAGCGCCAGCAGAAAGAGCAGGGCGAAGGCGGTCGCGCCGGGCCAGATCCAGAGCGGCCGCCAATAGCGCAGGGGCGGGCGGCTCATGGGGCTTGGCTCCAGCCGGTTCAATGTTGCGGCCATGGCTTCAAGATCGGCCATGCTACGGACACGGAAGCTGGTGCCGCCGCCGATCTCGGCGATGGATTTCAGGGCGGCCGCGTCCACCGCGTCCCGGGACCGGGGCCGGGTTTCCAGGTCCCTCGGACCAAGTGCGATGGTATGCACCCGAATGTCGTGATGTGCCGCCAGCCGCGCGACATCGACCGCGTTCACCTTGCCCGAGGTGTCGACACCGTCTGACAGCAGCAGGACGATCCTGGTGGCAGCCCTGCTTTCATTCAGCCGCTTGACCGCCAGTCCGAGCCCGTCCGCGATGGCTGTCGCCCGGCCCGAGATGCCGATCTGCACCGTTTCGATGGACCTGGCGACGGAGGCGACGTCGAAGGTCAGCGGCTGTGCGACATAGGGGCGTTCGCCAAAGACCACAAGACCGATGCGGTCGCCCCTGCGTGCGGCGACGAAGGCCGAGGCGACACGCTTGACCGCATCGAGCCTGGACAGCGGTTTCCCGTCCAGGAAAAAGTCCTCCTTGACCATGCTGCCGGAGAGGTCGAGGGCCAGGATGATCTCGCGCCCGGAGAAGGGCAGGACGTCGGTCGTCTCCGAAACGCGCGGACCCGCAAGCGCCACGACCAGGGCGATCCATGCCAGGATCAGCAAGGCCTTGCCGGTGCGGCCGCCCTGACCGGCAGCCGGTGTGGCAGCGGAGAAAAGGCTGGCAGGAACCTGCAGGGCGGTATCAATGGCGCCGGGCCTGGGCAAGAAACGGCGGACCAGGAAGGGGAGCGGCAAAAGCGCCAGCACGAAGGGAAAGGCGAAGTTCATCGTTTCACTTTCCCGGCCTTCAGGGCAATCCGCTCGATGGTTTCATCGGGCGGCGGGGGCTTGCTGCCATAGGCGGCCGGGCGCAGTTCCTCCGGCAGGTGACCGAGAATGCGGGCAATTGCGAGCAGGCGTTCCTCAGGTGGCAGGTCGCGAGCGGCCTTGATCAGGGTCCTGCGTGAGGGACGGCGCGTCAGAAAGGGGGCTGCCAAGGACGCCAGAAGGGCTGAAATCACCAGTCCCGCGCCGAACAATGCCAATAGATCCGCAGGGCCAAGCGTCATCAGGTCCGGCGGCAGACGTCCTTCCGGCAAGGCGGCGATCAGTTCAGCTTGCGTCATCGGTGGACACCTCAAGCATGACATTCAATGCCCGCATCCGAGAGGTGAGCGGTGCCGGATCGAACGGATGCAGCCGCGCCAATCGGTTGGAGGAACCGGAGCGGATCGGCAGGGCCACGGAGGGCGGAGCGATCTCGACCGGATCAAGCGGGCAAAGCAGCGTCACCCGTCTGCGGCGTGCCAAGCGGCGGAGCGCGGGCTCGTCCTCCGGTGCAATTCCCTGAGGATCGGTTGCAAGCCAGACCTGCGCACCGACGGGCGCCAGTTGCGCGGCTCGTACCAGTGCGGCGGTCAGGGACGGTGAGGCGCCAGGCCGGTCCAGCGCCTTGTCATGCTCGTGGGCAAACATCTGTGCGATTGCACTCATTTGCCGAACCCCCGTGCGCGCCGGGAGGACCGAAACGCCGGAGGCCGTGATCGTTATCCCCGCGACCGAAGCGCCTCGTGCCGCAGCGTTCCAGCCGTGCCCGGCCAAACACCGGGCCGCGCGGACCGAGCGCAGCGCGCTTCCGGTTCCCCACAGCATCGCCGGCCTGAAATCGGCAACAAGCAGCACCGTATCGTCCCTGTCTTCGTGGAAGCTGCGGACATGCGGTATTCCCGTGCGTGCCGTAGCGGCCGGATCGATCCGCCGGGTATCGTCTCCCTCCACGAAGGCACGGACTTCCCGAAGGTCCATACCGGCCCCGGGCAACCTGGCCGGAACCGAGCCGGGCCTGCGGGTCGCCGGGCGGTGCCGGTTAGGCGGGGTCGGGGTTTCGCGCAACGCCAGCAGCTCCTTCGCGGAAAGCCGGATGCCCGGATGGTCCAATGCACTGCTCACCATGGTTCGACCAGGCGCAACACGTCGGCAACAAGACTGCGGCCGGTGCGGCCTTCGCTGACGGCGGACCAGCTGGGGATCAGTCGATGGGCAAGCACATCCGGCGCCAACAGTTGCGCGTCCTCCGGAAGGCCGTAGTCGCGGCCCTTCAGCCAGGCGCGCGCCCGAACCGATGCCGCCAGCGCCAGCGTACCGCGCGGCGATACCGGGTGTTCGACCCATTCGGCGACGGCTCCGCCGGACCGCGATGCCATCACCAGCCGCACGATGAAATCTTTCAAGGCCGGCGCGAGGTGCACCCGGGCGACTTCTTTCTGCGCAGCGTGAAGCTCCTCGGCAGACATCGCCTTGGCCTGGGGGGCTGGAGGAGCGATGCCCTCAGCCTCCACCAGGTCGAGGATCGCGCGTTCCTGCTCTGCTTCCGGCAGGCCGAGGGCGAGATGCAGGAGAAAGCGATCCATCTGCGCCTCGGGCAGGGGAAATGTTCCTTCATGCTCGATCGGGTTTTGGGTGGCGACGACCATGAAGGGATCGGGAAGGGCGCGCGTTGCCCCCGATGTGGTGACCTGCCGCTCGGCCATGGCCTCGAGCAGGGCGGACTGGACCTTCGGAGGGGCGCGGTTGATTTCGTCGACCAGCACCAGCGCGTGGAAAAGGGGCCCCGGATTGAACTCGAAGCTGCCGGTTTCCGGATGATAGACCTGGGTGCCGGTCAGGTCGGCGGGCAGCAGGTCCGGCGTGCACTGGATACGGCCGTGACTGCCCGGAAAATGGGCTGCCAGCAATTTGACGGCGCGGGTCTTGGCAACGCCGGGTGGACCTTCGATCAGCACGTGACCGCCGGCCAGCAGCGCGATCAGCAAGCGCTCGACCATGTCCTGATGCCCGATCAGCCCGGTGGAAACGTCGGCCTCCAGACGCACGATCGGATGACTGATATCGTCCATGCATTTCCTCCTCTTGAAAGAGGATGGGCGAAGCGGCGCGGGTTCGCCAGAGACGTCTTCCCGGCGGGACCGGGAAGATTTCCCGGTTCAGGACGAAAGTTGCACGCTGGCGCGCATGCCGTTCCCGGCCGGCTTCAGCGTGAAGCTTCCTCCAAGCGCATTGACCCGCTCGCGGATGCCGAGCAAACCGTAGCCGTCGCTGGCAGGAATATCTTCCCGCGCACTGCCGTCATCACATACCGTCAGGTGTATTTCCCTTGCCGCCTCCAGGCGGATGGTCACGGTCGTCGGAGAGCCGTGCCGGATCGCATTTGTCAGGCACTCCTGCGCGATACGATAAAGACTGAGTGCGAGGTCGTCGGATATCGCATCGAGATCGCCGGAAAACTCGAGCCTGAACCGCACATTCGGCAAACGGCCGCGCCAACCGGCGACCAGGCGCTGAAGCGCGGCCTCGAGGCCGAGTTCGTCGAGGTCGGGCGGCCGCAGCCGGGAGAGTTCGCTGCGCAGGCTCTGCATCATCTGGCCGGAGATCTCGGCAATCCGGGACCCGTCCTGGGCGGTGGTTTCACCCGACTGCGCCACGGCCGTAGCCAGGGCTCGGGTTGCGGTCAGGCATTGGCCGAACTCGTCGTGAAGTTCGCGCGCAAGTGCACGGCGTTCGCCTTCCTGAACCGTGAACAGGCGACGGGTCAGATCGGTCTGGGTATCGCGGGCCTCCCGCAACGTGTTCGCGGTCTCATTGATCGCAAGGCTCAACCGGTCGAATTCGGTGACGTGCTGGCTGGGTTGAGGCGTCGAAAAATCGCCGCTTTGCAGCCTTTCGATCCCCTGCAGGATGGTTCGAAACGGGGACAGCAGGCGGGCAACCAGAAGGCCGGTCAACAGCGCACCGCCGATTGCCATGCCGAGGGCCAGCCGCATCAGGTCTCCGGTCCGGTCCCAGGCCCGCGCGACGATGACCTTCGGATCGGCATAGGCGGTGACCCGGGCATTACTTGCGTAACGCGTCCGCACCGGCTGCGAGACAGGTGCGGGTACGAGACCGATATGGTCCGCGAGCTGCCGGAACCACTGCGGCGGTGCCGTCTTGGCGGCGACATACGAGCCGCAGCGACGGTGATCGGGGCGACCCTCAGCACCGAACTCAACACAAATTCCAGGTGCGATCAGCGTCCATCGGGGAAAGCCCTGCCAGTCGAGAAAGGCCGGCACCGGGGCGACACCGCCAAAGGCGAGGCCCATGAAGTCGGGGCGTGCCGCGATTGCCTGTGCGACACGCTCGGCGGTTTCGCGCGCGTCCCCCCGGGCGGCATCCGCCGTCGCCCACAGGACCCATGCGGCCCCCAGGAGAACCGTCACCAGTCCCGCGGCGAGCACGCGCAGCACCAGCTGAGGCAGGAGCCCGCGCATCAGTCTGACTGCGTCAGGCCGGCGCGCTGTGCCTTGAGCACCAGATCGGCGTCGCCGGTAGCGTCCAGCTTGGTCCGGACCAGAGACAGGTTGTTTTGTATCGTCTTGGCCGAGAGACCCAGGCTCTTTGCAATCGCTCTCCCGCTCATTCCGCGTACCAGATGCTGCAAAATTTCCAGTTCGCGCCTTGTCAATGAAGCGATATCGCCATTCCCGAGCGACGTTTGAGCGACTTCCTGCGCCACATCGGCCGACAAGGCGCGGCGTCCGGACATGACTTTCGCGATCGCGCTCACGAGCTCTTCGGGCGGACTGCTTTTGGAAACGAATCCCATTGCGCCCGCGGCCATGGCTTTTTGCGCAAAGATGGCGCCCTGATGCATCGACACGACAATGATCCGTGCATGGGGAGCCCGTGCCAGAATGGCCTCGACCGCTGCCAGTCCACCGGTTCCGGGCATGGACAGATCCATCAGGACGATGTCGGGTGCATGGGCGACAAAAGCCGCCAGGGCCGCCTCTCCATCGCTAGCCTCGGCAACCACCGAGAGGGCCGGCTGCCGTTCGAGCAGACGAAGATATCCCTCCCGCACGATCGGGTGGTCATCGGCCAGGAGAATGCGGATCGCTTCCATCCGGCCATCATACCGCGCGCCCACCGACCCGCTCAATGCATCCTTTATGGGGTAGAAACAGGTCCGGGGCCGGCTCTCACTGGCCGCGCGCTTGATTCATTTGCAGGCGTTCTGCCCGGTTGCTGCCGAAACGGACCATGCCGATGATCGTCTTCTTCCTGCCTGTCCTGGTCTTCATCGTCACGAGCCCGGCGATCATGCAGGTGTTCGAAAAGCCCGGTGGACCGTGACGGCTCGTAGCAACCCGGTCCGCATGACGCTGGACGCCGGGCTTACAGCCCGGCGTTTGGCGCTTCGGGGGAGGAGTGTTGGCGAGTGGCGATGCGCCCGCTTCGCGTCCCGGTTTCGGTCGTTCGTACGCTTCCGACCTGATCTGCAAAGTTGCCGTTCGCGGCACGCCGGTCGAATGACTTAGAAGGGCGGAAAGCGGGATTTCGCTGCGGTTCAAACGAATGACTGAGAGGGAGCCGAGAAAAGACTGGCGGGTTTGAGCAACATTTTCCAAGCAGCGGGCATCGGCACTAATCTCGCAATTCATGGAATTCATGATCGTTTCTACCATTGCTAAAGGCCCGATATTTCTGAATATTTGCAGTCCAGGTAACCGATAGCAGGTAAATAACAAAGAATTCATGTGCGCATAGTGGACAGCTTGGCGCCAACGGGCCGTATCGACGAGCGAAGATTGCCTAATGTTCCTCCAGCCGTGGTCATTGCACCAAGTGTCCTGACTTGAAAATCGGATCACAGCCTTTCGCATTCCAAATATGACTACTCGGATGCCAATGGAGAATTGGGAATAGGCTTGTTTTGAGTTTTGATGGGCTCCCTGCGTATTTGCATTGGAGCCCATCTGAGTTTTGTTTGCTCCTGCCTGAAACGCCTCGTATGTCGCTTAAACTAACCGGCGGTCTCCTGGGCGCGTTTGTTGACAAACCGTCGCTTGATCAACGGACCGACAATCACCGCGACCGTTAGCGCGACCAGGATCAGGCTGGTCGTGTTGGAGAAAAGCACCAGCCAGTCGCCGCGCCCGATGCGCAGGGCAAGCCTCAGGTTTTCTTCGGCGAAGCCGCCAAGGATCAGGCCGAGCACAACCGGCGGAAGCGGAAACTTGAGCTTGTCCATGACCCAGCCGATCGCTCCGAAACCGAGCATCAGGTAGACATCGAACATGCGCCCGTGGATCGAATAGACCCCGATCAGCATCAAGACGATGATGACCGATCCCAGAAGAGGCCGTGGCAGGTTCAAAAGGCGTGCGAAGCTGTTGGTCGCGAGCGAGCCGCCGAGCAGGATCAATAGGATCGCGCCGAACAGAAACTGCCACATGAAACCGAATACGACGTCCGGATTGTCACGGAAAAGCATCGGCCCCGGCTGAAGGCCGTGCACAAGCAGACCACCGAGCATGACGGCGGCTACGGCCGTGCCTGGAATGCCGAGCGTGAGTGCCGGTATGAGGGCGGAAGCCGTATCGGCATTGTTGGCGGTCTCCGAGGCGGCAACGCCTTCTGGTTCGCCGTTGCCCCAGGTGTCTGGGGTCTTGGATGCCCGGCGCGCTTCGTTGTAGGACATGAAAGCTGCCATCGAGCCACCAGCGCCCGGCAGGATGCCGATCCAGATCCCGATGATCGACGAACGGATCCAGGTCTTCCAGAAACGGAACATGCGCGGCAGGGTCCGCCAGATCGGCTCCGTGCCAAGCTTCGAGCTGTTGACACCGTCCGTCTTGAGCGGCGTTTCCAGGAGATCGATCACGGGCGGCAGGGCATAGAGGCCAACCAGCAGGATGACGATATTGATGCCGTCGAGCAGTTCCAGCTGGCCGAAGGTGAAACGGTCGCTGCCGTAGATCGGATCGGATCCGACGACCGAGACAAAGACGCCGAAACAGGCGCTGATCAGCCCCTTGACCGGGTTGCCCCCCAACAGGAAGATGATGCTGGCGAGACCGAACACGGCCACCCAGAACACTTCGGACGGGCCAAACAGCAGCGTGACCTTCGAAAGTGGCGGAGCAAGCAGCATGAGTGCAAACGCGCTGGCAATGCCACCGATCGCCGACGAGACCACAGCCACCTGAAGGGCAAAGCCACCTTCCCCCTTCTGCGCCATCGGATAGCCGTCAAAGGTCGTGGCGACGGCAGCCGGCGTGCCGGGGATACGCAGCAGCACCGCCGGAATGGCGCCGCCATACATGGCTCCGTTATAGATACCCGCCATCAGCCCGAGGGCGACCAGGGGCTCCAGCCCGAAGGTGAAGGGCACGAGGACGGAGATGGCCATCGTGGCGCTGAGGCCCGGCATGGCGCCGACGACGATGCCGGCGATCACGCCGATCACGACGGCAGCGAAATTGGTGAGCCCGACAACCTCGGGAAGAGCATTGAGCAGATCGGAATACATCTGGGTCACTCCTTCCAGAGGAGGCCGGTCGGAAAGTCCTGGGACATTCCGAAATCGAAGATCAGCCAGATGGTTCCGACAACGATCACGGTAGCGACGGCAAGACCGAGCGGGTTGCGATAGCCGAAGAGCCAGGCAACAAGCGGGATGCTTGCGGCTGTACTCGGATAGAAACCGAGCAGATCGGTGGCCAGTGCATAACCGAGGATCAGACCGAAGGCCCCGATGACACGCTTCGGCGACCTGGTCATGGACACGGCGTCTTCACCTGCCGACGCCTTGCGCTGGTCGGCAATGAGAAGAAGAACCGAAAGAACGATGAGCCCGCCCAGCATCACGGCCGGAAGCAGCGCGGATATCGGCCGCAGCGTGGTGGTCGGGGCGAGAAACGCCGCAGCGGCCACGATGATCCCGAGAGCGGTCAGTGTTTCGGGCCGGAGAAGGCGCGGAGTGTGATGGTCAGACATTGCATTGGCTTCATCTGAGAGAAGGGAATCGCGCGGGGAGCCTGCCCCGCGCGATACGTATCAGTTCCAGGGGGTCGTGTCCCAGACCTGCTGCGCCAGGGCGTGAAGGTCCTTGGTCAGCGCCTTGAAGTCGTCCCCGGTCACGACTTCGACCGGATTGGCGGTCTCCTTCATGGCCTTGAGAAACTCCGGGTCCTGGGAAAGCTGTTCGAAAGCGGCCAGCAGCTTGGCCTGCACGTCTTCCGGAAGGCCGGCCGGGGCGATGAACCCGCGCATGGAGCCGTTCACCAGGTCGAGGCCCTGCTCCTTGAAGGTCGGCAGGTCCGGAGCAAAGTCCGACCGCTCCAGCGTGGCGACACCGAGAACATTCAGCTCTTCCTGGAATTCCGCCACTTCCGAAATGTTCAGGATGCCCATGGCGACATGACCACCCATGAGAGCGGTTCGTGCCGGGGCGGAGCCCTTGAACGGTACGATCGTGAATTCGGTCTCGGTCAGGCCCTGAAGCTTGATCAGGGCAAAATGGTCGTCGCCGCCCAGGCTCGACATGCCGACCGTGATGGCACCCGGATTGGCCTTGGCTTCTTCGATCAGCTTGTCGAGCGTGTCGAGGCCGCTGCTCTTCGACGTGACGATCACGTTGGGATCATTCACGACATTCGCCAGATAGGTGAAGCTGTCGGCATCATAATCCGCTTCGCGGTCGATGGTGCGGGCCATCATGCCTGGCAGGTTGAACGTTCCGAGCGTATAGCCGTCCGGGTCGGCATTTGCCGCTTCCGTGACGCCGATCTGGCCACTTGCACCGGGCATGTTCTTGACCACGATGCTGGCGCCGTCGCCCAGGTATTTCTCGATGAAGGGTGCCGTGGTACGTGCCATCACGTCCGTGCCGCCACCCGCGGAATACCCGACAATCACCTCGATGGGCTTTTCAGGGTATTCGGCCATGGCCGCGCCCGCAGCCATGATCATGGCACCGGCAAGTGCGGAAGTCTTCAGGTAATCAAACATAATGTCTCCTCCCTATGTTGAGACGGTTCAGAGTTATGGAAATTCGCAGCCACGTTCCTTGAGGGCTGCATCAACCCAACTGCGGTCATTCGTGCCTTCCTCGATCGCCGTCATCTGGCGTGTCTCGGCATCCTGTTTCGCAAGGGTTTTTCGGAGAATGTCTTCAGCGCCGCCAAGCGGAACCGACAGAACGCCATCGGCATCGCCGATGACAATGTCGCCGGGCTCGATCACCATTCCGTCCAGGCTGATCGCGACATTGATCTCGCCGGGGCCGTCCTTGTAGGGGCCGCGGTGGGTGACACCGGCGGCGAAGGTCGGAAGGTTGGTCCTGACGAAGGCGTCGACATCCCGGATCGCGCCGTTCAACACGAACCCCGCAACACCGCGCTTGACGGCATAGGCGAGCATCAGCTCCCCCATGAGCGCATTGGTCAGATCTCCGCCGGCATCGACGACGATCACGTCGCCCGGCTCGGCCATGTCGATCGCCTTGTGCAGCATCAGGTTGTCACCCGGTCTGCTCCGGACGGTCAGCGCAACCCCGGCCAGGCCGCCGGATGCATGCATCGGCCGCAATCTCGGTCCGGCCGCGCAAAGGCGCGCCATGCTGTCGGAAACATTGGCCACGGGAAGCCTTGCGAACTCCGCAACGAGCTCCGCGGAAGCGGCCTGTTTTCGGGTGCAGACACGAAAGCCCACGGACATGTTCATTCTCCTGCTCTGGCGTAAACGGCTCCGGCCTCGGCCAGGAGCGCGCGGTTGGCGATGCGCTCGCTGGCCACCTGCCGGCCTTCGAGCACCTGGAAGATGCCGCGAACCGCTTCCACACCGACGCGCGCGCCGGCCTCGCGGGTGACGCCGCCGATGTGAGGGGTCAGGACAATCCGCGGATCGGTGAAGAACGGATGGTTCTCACGCGGCGGTTCCACGGCAAAGGTATCAAGTCCCGCACCTGCAAGATGTCCGGATTGTATTGCGGCCAGCAATGCGTCTTCGTCGATCAGGCCGCCGCGTGCGGTATTGATCACGTAACTGCCTTTTGGCATGCGCGCGATTGCGTTCGCGCTCACAATCTGCCTGGTCTGGTCGGTCAGAGGACAGTGAAGGCTGAGAACATCCACGTTTTCCAGCAATTCCTCCAGGCTGGCGCAGTGTTTTGCGCCAAGCGCCTCGAAAACGGACTTGTCGGCAAAGGGATCATGTCCAAGCAGCTCAAGACCGAGCCCCCTGGCGATACGGCCCGTTGCCCGGGCGATGGACCCCATACCGAGCAACCCGAGGCGGGCGCCCGATAGCTCGCGTCCCAGGAACCCTGCCTTGTCCCAGCGGCCCGCGCGAAGGCCCGCGTCAAGCGGCAGGATCCGTTTCACGGTTGCCAGCATGAGAGCGATGGCATGTTCGGCGACGGAAACGGCATTCGCTCCGGTTGCGACCAGCACCGGAATGCCGCGGCTCGCCGCCGCATGGAGGTCGATATTGTCGACGCCGACACCATGCTTTGAAATGACACGAAGTTTCGGCGCCTTTTCCATGACTTCGGCATCGAGCCTGCCCATGCGGGAGACCACCCCTTCCGCCCCGGTTTCGATCAGGAACCGCGAGATGACGGCGCTGTCTGCATAGGCGGGCGTATGGACTGTGTCATAGCCATGTTCCTTCACCAGTGCGGCTGCACTGGGGTCGAGATCCGGTCCGGTCACAAGGATTGTCTTGCTCATGCGTGCGTCTCATTGGACTCTCCGCGGGCGGAAAGTGATGGTGCTTCGATTTTGGATAGATGACCGTGTCCGCCTCCCAGCTAGCACGGCTGAATTCCTCCGGCACACTAGGTAAGGGAAAGCTTGACTTAACAAAAGCGAATTAATCTGGTTATTAGATTAAGAAAAACTGGATAAAGTGATGGACACCCGCCAACTCAAGACGCTGGTCGCGATTGCGACCCATGGTACTTTCGCCAAGGCGGCGGAGATTGTGAACCTGACGCCGTCCGCGGTCAGTCAGCAGATCCAGGCGCTGGAGCAGGAGCTGAACATCAACCTGTTCGAGCGGTCTTCCCGACCGCCAAAGCTGACGTCCGGGGGACTGCAGGTTCTTGAAATGGCACAGGAAATGCTGCGACTGGAAGAAGATACAAGGGCAAGCCTGCGCGGAGACAGGCTGGCCGGTACGCTGATGCTGGGATCGGTGCGTTCAAGTGCCCTCAATCTTCTGCCCAAGGCAATCGTTCAGATGCGCCAAAAATATCCGGACCTTAAAACCAATCTCAGAGTTTCCTTGTCCTCGACCCTGATTGCGGATGTGGCATCCGGCCGACTGGATGCGGCGGTGGTGGCGGAACATGTCGGCATTCCGCCGGTTCTGCGCTGGAGCCCCTTTCTTCGCGAGCCGCTCTGGCTGATCGCGCCCCACGGCACGAAAGCAAGTGATCCGGCTGACTTGCTCGCCGGCTATCCGTTCATCCGGTTCCGGAGTGCCGTGCCCCTTGCCAATCTTATCGACACCGAGATCTCCCGGATGGGGATCGCAACCAGCGACGTTGCCGAAATAGACACCATCGGCTCGATCGTGACCTGCGTCCGGCAAGGTATGGGAATATCCGTTGTGCCGCATGTCGCTCTTCAGGAGCCGGATGACCAGAAGCTCGTGAAACTGCCCTTCGGTAAACCGCAAGTGACGCGGCAGATCGGTATCGTCGAGCGTATCGTGTCGCCGAGGGCGGAAATCATCGCCCGAATTCACGAAGTCCTTGCCGACTTGTGTGCCCCGCACGGGGTACATCGAATTGAGGACGAGTCTTGATAACTATTGGAAAGACTTTGGATGTTTTTGAGCGGCAAGTTTCAGGTGAATTCATTTAAAGTTTGAACGACCGGTATGGGCGCGCGAAGCCGCCTTTGATTGAGACCACGGCCAACGGCAACTTTGGGCCGAGAGGGGACTGTCCGCTGTGGGTCATTGAGGCGCGATAGTCGTCGAAGCGAATGGTTGCCGCGGCTAACCTATCGGGGTCGCGCGCAATATGTCCTAAGACGCGATGACGACTAATGTGAATAATACCATTCAATCGCGTGTAGTGCACCGCGCGGTAAAACTTTCTTGTCGGTGGCCAGAGACTCGGAAAGTGCGTTAGGGGAGCTTGCTGTGAGCGACGAGCCAGAAGGAAAGCAGGTCAATTTCACCTTAAATACGACCCAGGAGTATCTGGACGACCGCAGCCTGAGCTTGGACGAAATCAAGAAGGTGACTCTCACACTCGCCCGAATATTCGGGCTCAACTATCCGCGCTTTTTCCCTCACGATATCAAAACATCCGACATCGATCGGATGCTGAATGTAGCCGGCATCTTGGAGCCTGTTGAGGGATTTGCCGGGTTTAAACGACACATTCTCGGGTACAGCAAGGAGTCATTCGACAATCATCTCTTCACCGCAAAGACGGCTCTGTGGCTTGCGAAGCAGGACCAGGAGATCGAGTTTGAGCCAGAGATTGAGGGTCAACCGTCGAAGCCTGACCTAAAATGCACCACGACTGAAGGAGAAGCGGTTTACGTCGAATGCAAATGCATCATGACCGACAAATATTTCGACCTCGATCCTAAGCAGGAGTTGGCAGATCTGATTTACGAAAAACTTCCGACTTGTGACCAATTGAATTTTTACCTGCTGCACGAGAACTCGGCGGAGAAGGTGCGGCAGCTGATTCCCGACAAGAACTTCGCGACCCTGATTTTTGCAGCCGGTATGAAAGGCGACGAGACGGACGTCACGGTCGAGGGCGAGTTCAACGTCAGGGTCATCCGGCAACCGCCGATCATTGGTGGAGAAGATGATTTCCTGACTGTGACGATGGGGGGCTGGCTAGAGGATGTCCATACGGGCGTGCGCTTGCCTGGCTTTACATTCATGCGCGGCGGTCGGGCGATCGCCATCCATGGTCCCCCGCCGAGCTACCGCAAGATCTTCGAAAAGAACCGCCGTCGCAGCCGCAAACAGTCAGCGCCGGGTTTTCCGTTCATCACTTTTATCCACGACGACGACATTCTGGGCGACCCCGCCGATCATGATCGCTATTTGAAAGATGTTTGGCTGACCAAGGAATACCCGGAGTTCACCGGCGTCGCCCTTCTGGGATTTTATGATCTAGCGGGCCAGGGCGAACGGGCGCAGTTCCGTTTTCTGCCAAATCCGGAAGCAGCTTATCCTTTGCCAGCAGGGTTCTTCAACGAGCAGGAAACCGACTTTAAGGAATGGGAAGTCAAACGATAGTGTGGCTTAATGCCAGCCTCCGGAGAGAGGCGAGATCTGCGATGGCAAATTGAACTGGTAGGTCACCTCAAAGTCGACAGGATTGGAGGCGCGAAGCGGGCATTTCGTCAACGCCTTGCGAACGGCGGCTCCGGGCCGTTTGTGTCCACCAGGCACGCACCAAGATCAGGATCGGCATCCTGCGCCGCCGCAAGTCTGCTCCGAGCCCAAAATGCCGGTTGCTGAGACACCGCAGCCTACGCTTACTCGTGCGTCTTTCCGTCAGCACTTGTACCCGCAAGGCGGTCGATGAACTCCCTTACCACGAGGTTGGGGACAGTTGTTCGATGCCAAATTGCGTAGACCGGCAAATCGGGTATTCGATGATCCGTCAGACAAGCAACCAGTTCACCCGATGTAAGTTTGCTCTCGACAAAATGTGTCGGTGGGGAAGACAGGCCCGCTCCGTAAATGGTCAGATCGACCATGGCTTCGATGCTGTTTACGGTGAGGTTTCCAGCTTGCTCGATCTGGATTTTCGTTCCGTTTGGTGCGTAAAGTGTTCGCTGGTTTTCCATGCTGGCAAATCTGATCCACGTAACACCACGCAGATCCTCAGGTCCTTCAAACGGGCCGTGTCTTTGAACAAATTCGGGGCTCGCAACCAGAATCCGCGGCATGTCCCATATTAGCTTGCATAGCAGACTGGAATCGCGAAGCTTTCCAATTCGGATAGCGATATCAATTCCTTCAGCAACAAGATCAGTTTCCCGATTATCAAAATGCAGATGCAGATCGACATTGGGGTGATCCAAAACAAATCCTGTGATCCGCCTGGAGATAAAGGAATGAGATAGCGCCGTAGTTAGGGTGACTTTCAAATGACCTGATAATCCTGCCCGCGAAGGCTGCGCGCTGGAAAATCCCGCTTGAGCGGCGTTCAACATGAGCTCGGCGGACTTAAAGAGCTTTTCTCCGCTCGCGGTCAGCGTGAACCGCCGAGTAGACCGGTATAACAGAGGCGTTCCGACAGCTTCTTCCAGTGTACGGATATGGTAGCTGACGGCGGAGGGGGTTATCTTCAAGCGATCAGCCGCTACACGGAACTGACCCGAATGCACGACTTCGGCAAACACCGCAATGGATTTCAAGTGCTCTATCATTATGCAATCCAGTTTAACTATTAGATTAAATACTTCAACTTGTTTGATGTCACCCGTTTGGTTATCTCCCTTTGAATAGGAGAAAGCCAAATGGAACAAACTGCTGCCATGACGCTATTTGCGCTGACGATGTCAATTTCGCCTGGCCCTGTTAACCTCATCACATTGTCGACCGGGTTGAACCACGGTGCGCGCAGCGCCCTTGGCTTCGTATTGGGCGCGACCATCGGATTTACCCTGTTGCTATTACTGATCGGGCTTGGGCTATCGGCAATAGCCACGCGTTTTGGATATGTTATTGATGCGTTAACTATTTTCGGCGCCGGTCTGATAGTATATTTTGGATACAGATTGCTGACCTCCAACGGCAATCTGGACTCGGCAGTACAGTCAAAGCCAAACTTCTGGCAAGGTGCTGCGCTACAATGGCTTAATCCCAAAGCTTGGGGCGCATGCGTTGCAGCTGTTGGCCTGTTCGAGCTCGACCAAAGCCGCCTTGCACTCTACTTTTTCGTTTGCCTCTATTGCATCATATGTTTCTTCGGTATCGGTAGTTGGGCGGTGTTTGGCAGCCAAGTGGAAGGGTTTTTTGGAACCCCCAAGCGCCGAGCATTGCTGAACAAAACACTTGGAGCAATCCTTGTGATCTTGGCATTCTTTCTGTTGTATCAGCAGTTCTTTAAAGCGGTCGGCCTTTAATCTGAGGCAAGGAGAAAGGCGAACCACTGCCGCGATCTATGGATGTTTCGCTGCGTTTCACGAAAAGCTGTGTTTGCTAGGTTTTTCGCGAAACGCGTCAGGTGATCGTCAAACGGCAGTAAAGTCCGCATTGCCGGCATCTGGCGGACAATCGTCTTCGCAGATGCAACGAATGACGGCTTTGGCGGGCTGCACCGCGGCGGTATATCAGAAGATGAATGACCGGTTTGGGCCGGAATCGACAGCGTGTCCAAGGCTGGCGAATGTCAGCTAAGCCCAGTCGCGAAGCGCAGAAGCCGGCTGTTTCCTCCCGGCTCCCTTTCCAGACCAAATTCAAACCGCAAAAAGCTTGGCTATCTGCGCGCACCGCACAACAAAACCTGAAGATCGGCGCATCTCCCGGCGCGGACATTCACAAGGAGCAACAGCCAACATGCCTGCACGCCCGCCCACACCGGTGAGCACGTCGCACCATCGCGGCAACGTCTCTTTTTCGGAAAACGGCGATTACCCGCGGCGTTTTTCGATCATGGCGCGCAGGTAGTCGATATTGGCCTTGGCCTGCTGCGGGTCGAGTTCCGCCTGGGCCACCTGGATGGCTTCGTCGTATTTGCCCTGGATGCCGAGCACAAGCGCCAGGTTCTGGCGCACGCGGCTGTCCGCGCCCGGCAGGCTGGCCGCCTTGCGCAGGGTGTATTCGGCGTCGGGCAACTCGTTGGAGAGCAGATAGGACAGGCCCAGGTTGTTCAGCAGGCTCGGATCGTTGGGGGCAATCTTGAGCGCCTGCTTGTAGAGGCTGCGCGCCCTCGCATGATTGCCGTTCTGGTCGTAGATGGCGGCTTCCGCGGACATCAGCTTCCAGTCCGGCGTGTCGGGCCGCTGTGCGCGCTGCAGCACGTTGAGCGCCTCGTCGAAGCGGCCGTTCATGGCCAGGACCTTGCCATAGGCCGAGGCGATTTCCCGGTCCTGCGGATGGGCGATCACACCGGCACGCAGAACGGCCATGGCCTGCGGCATCTGGCCGTTCTGGGTCAGGGCATTGCCGTAGGACAGGATCGCGGTGCGGTCCTTGCGGTTCTGCTCATAGGCCTTGGACCACCTGGAGACCTGCGCGATGGCCTGGGACGATCCGGGCGTGGTGTAGCCGGTAGACGGTGAGTGGGTTCCGGTGTTCGACCTGTTCGAGGCGCAGCCTGCGACAAGGACAAGCGCCGTCATGGCCATCAGCGTCGAGGCAAGTCTGGCGCGACGGAAAGCGGTTCGGGCTCTGGGCGCTTGCATTTTCAACATCCTTGTTGTCCGCAGCCTGTCAGGGCGAGGGCGTTCTGCCGTCGGGACTCGCTCTGGTTTCCCCTAGAGAAATAGATAATTAACCCTAATGCTTGGTTAAGCCGGCTTGCGATTTGCGAGAACCGGTCCGCTTATGCAGCGCGCTGTTGCGCTGCCGCCCGTGTCGGCTTACCTGTTTGAAACCGATCCCTTTCCAACGGAGTTCCCCCGTGCGCGACTGCCTCGTCCGAACAAGCGATGTTTCCAACCCGACACCCGTGATTGCCGTCACCGAAACGACCCTGCCCGGTGTTCTGGACGGGCTCGGCGGGGCCGCACGGGACTGGAGCACCCTCAACGACTTCACCGGCAAGGCGACGACGTTTCTTGTCGTGCCGGCGGCAAAGGGCAGCGGCGCGGCGGTGCTCTTCGGCGTCGAGGAGACAGGCCTGCCGCATCCGCTGGCCCTGGGAGGCCTCGTCGCCGCGCTGCCGGCGGGCGACTATCACCTTGCCGACGGCTTCCCCGACCCGGAACAGGCCGCGCTCGGCTTCGCGCTGTCGTCCTACGTGTTCGACCGCTACCGCAAGAACGGCGGCAAGACCCGGCGGCTGGCGCTGGCGGATGATGTCGATCTGGACCGGCTGGCGATCATCCTCGACGGTGTGAAACTGGCCCGGGACCTCATCAACACCCCGGCCAACGACCTTGGTCCGGGAGAACTCTCCCAGGCGGCTTCGACCCTGTTCAAGCACCATGGCGGCACCGGCCGGATCGTCATCGGCGAGGATCTGCTGGAACAGAATTTCCCGATGGTCCACGCAGTCGGCCGCGCCAGCTCGCGCGCGCCGCGCCTGGCCGATTTCTGCTGGGGGGCGGAAGACGCACCGAAGATCACGCTGGTCGGCAAGGGTGTCATCTTTGACACCGGCGGCCTCAACCTGAAGCCGGGCTCGTCCATGACCCTGATGAAAAAGGACATGGGCGGGGCAGCCAACGTTCTCGGCCTGGCCTCAATGATCATGGCGGCAAAGCTGCCGGTGCGCCTGCGCGTGATCATTCCATGTGTTGAAAACGCGGTCTCCGGCGATGCCTTCCGCCCCGGCGACATTCTTGCGAGCCGCAAGGGGCTCAGCGTCGAGATCGGCAACACCGATGCCGAGGGCCGGCTGGTCCTTGCCGACGCGCTGGCGCTGGCCGACGAGGAAAGCCCCGAGCTGCTGATCGACATGGCGACGCTCACCGGGGCGGCAAGGGTGGCGCTCGGTCCCGATCTGCCGCCCTATTACACCGATGACGAGGGGCTGGCCGAGGATATTGCGGTCATGGCCGAAGCGGCGGCGGACCCGCTTTGGCGCCTGCCGCTCTGGCAGCCCTACATGAAATATCTCGACAGCAAGGTCGCCGACATCAACCATATCAACACGGCAGGCGCCGGATTTGCCGGGTCGGTCACCGCGGCCCTGTTCCTGTCCCGCTTTGTCGACAAGGCGGAGAGCTGGGTGCATTTCGACATTTTCGGCTGGACGCCGATGGAAAAGCCCGGAAAGCCGATGGGCGGCGAGGCCCAGGGCATCCGCTGCCTGTTCGACCTGATCTCGGACCGCTACGCGGGCGCACAATAACGGCTCCGAAACGTTTTTGTGGTTCGATGACCATGGTACTGGATGGGAAACCGCTGATTCATGGCTGTCGAACTGCGCGCCTCGCAGGCGCTGAAACTGATGCATGAGGTCAATCTGGCGCTGGTTCGCGACAGCGAACAGGACCTGTCCGCGCGCCAGTTGAGCATCCTCATGACGGTCTACCTGGAACCGCCGCCCCATACGGTGCGCGGACTTGCGGCCAAGCTGAACGTCACCAAGCCCGCGATCACGCGGGCACTGGACACGCTCGGCGGCATGCGCCTGCTGTCGCGCAAGCGTGACGAGGCCGACAAGCGCAACGTGATCATCACGCGCACGGTTGAAGGTGCGCTTTACCTGGAGCAGCTTGGGGATCTCGTGGTCGAAAAGGCCATGGAGTTGCCTCGCTGACCAATCTCGGTTCCGGATCTGTTTTTGAATGACCCAGACATTTGACCGCCGCCGCCATCCTGTGCGTGCCGACCTGGCTGCAAGCGACTACGAGGGCCACGCGGACGCCGCCCGTTTCGTCGAGGGCGAAGTCTTCCAGGTGACTGCCGACCGGCTGGCAATCCGCCCCGAACCGCGCCCGGACCGGTCGATCGACACGGAAGCGCTCTGCGGTGAATGGGTGACCGTCTATGAACAGACGCCGGAAGGCTGGGCCTGGGGGCAGCTCGACACCGACGGCTATGTCGGCTGGCTGTCCTCCGACGGTCTCGGGTCCATCAAGGCCGCCACGCATCGGGTGCGGGCGCTTCGGACCTACCGCTACCCGGGTCCGGATCTGAAATTCCCGCCGCTCGGCCTGCTCTCCATGGGGGCCCAGGTAACGGTGACCGGAGAAGCCGAAACGCGCGGCCTGACCTACGCCCTCTTGAGCGATGGCTCGGCCGTGGTGGCAAAGCATCTGGTGCCGGTCGAGCATCGTGTCGAGGACTGGGTGGCTGTGGCCGAGGAGTTCCTGGGCACGCCCTATCTGTGGGGCGGACGCACCAGTCTTGGCCTTGATTGCTCGGCGCTCATTCAGCTTGCCGCCCAGGCCGGCGGCATCGATATTCCGCGCGACAGCGACATGCAGGAAGCCGAAGCTGGCGAGGAGATCCCTCACGATGATCCAGCGTCCTTTGCGCGCGGCGACCTCGTCTTTTGGAAAGGTCACGTCGGCATTGTCACCGGCCCGAACATGCTGTTGCATGCCAACGGTCACACCATGACGGTTGCCTATGAGCCGCTGGACCAGGCGATCGACCGGATCGCGGCGACGGAGTGGGGCGCGGTCACGAAGGCCCGGCGGTTGACATAAAGCACCCAGCTTTATCGGGATTGCCACACTTGAAGCGTCATCCCGAGACGGTCCTTGCGGACCTCCTCAGGATGACGCTGTATTGAATAGCAAACACGGCAGATAGAGCGATCAGCCCTTTGGCGTCAGCGCCAGCTGCGGTTCGCCGCCGCCGTCCTCGACCGATCCCTGCACGTCGCCGAGTTCCAGATCCTCGATCTTGCGGCTGCGCCTGGAGATCTTGTCGGTCGAGATCAGGATCTGGTCGATGTCCTTGTTGGCCTGGGTGAAATGCGACTGCAGCTTGCCGACCCGGTCGTTCAGGCGGCTGACATCGCTGATCAGGTGACCGACCTCGGCCTGGATCAGGTGGGCCTGCTCGCGCATCTTGGCATCCCGCAGCACCGACTGGATCACCTGGATCGACAGCATCAGCAGCGACGGTGACACGATCACCACGCGGGCGCGGTGGGACTTCTGCACCAGGTCCTCGAAATTCTCGTTCAGCTCCGCGAAGATGCTTTCCGACGGCACGAACAGGAAGGCGGTGTCCTGGGTCTCGCCGGGCAGGAGATATTTCTCGCCGATATCCTGGATGTGCTTGGTGAAGTCGCGGCGGAACTGGGCCTGGGCGTATTTCAGCTGGTCGTCGCTCTCCGCGTTGCGCAGGAGATTGTAGGCTTCCAGCGGGAACTTGGCATCGATCGCCAGCGACGGCGCGCCGTTGGGCATGTGGATCAGGCAGTCCGGGCGGCTGTTGTTGGACAGCGTCGCCTGGAAGGAATAGGTGCTCGGCGCCATCTGGTCCTGGATGATCGCTTCCATGCGCCCCTGGCCGAAGGCGCCGCGGGTCTGCTTGTTGGAGAGGATCGCCTGTAACTGGCCGACCTGGCCGGAGAGATCGGTGATCGTGCGCTGCGCCCGGTCGATGACGGCGAGACGCTCATGCAGGTGCCGGAGCCCGTCCTGGGTGCGTTTGCTGGTATCCGCCATGGAGGAGTTCAGCTTGTGGCCCATGCCGTCGAGGCGCTCGTTGACGGCGCGCATCATGTCCGACTGGCGCGAGCCGAACACCTCGGCCATGGTCTGCATGCGCCCGGTCATCTCGCCCTGGCTCTTCAGAAGCTGCGACAGGTGGCTTTCCAGTTCGTGGATGCGTTCCGCCGACGCAGTGTCGGCTTCGCTGCGCAGGCGAATCTCGCGCATGGTCTTCAGGACCAGCCAGACAATCAGCGCCAGCAGGAACAGGCCGCCGGCAATGGCCGTTTCCAGAACCGTCACGGGGCGGCCGCCAAACTCAAACAGGATCTCGTTCATGAAACAAACATAGAACGATTCGGTGCGCACGCCCATGCGGCCACAGTCAGAAGCACGTTGAAAAGCCGCCTGGAACGGGAGAATTCCGCGTTGACCGCCGCCGCGCGATTGCCTATGTGAGACGCATGACAAAACGTTCGATCATCACCATTCCCGACCCGGTCCTGCGCGAGACCTGCGCGCCGATCGAGGCCGTCAACGACGACATCCGCGCCCTGGCCGACGACATGCTGGAAACCATGTATGACGCGCCCGGCATCGGATTGGCCGCCAGCCAGATCGGCATCCTGAAGCGCATCTTCGTGCTGGATGTCGCCAAGGAGGATGCGCCCAAGGAACCGATGGTGTTCATCAACCCGGAAATCGTCTGGTCGAGCGAGGACGTGTCCGTCTACCAGGAGGGCTGCCTGTCGATCCCCGATTATTTCGAGGATGTCGAGCGCCCGGCGGAAGTGGCGGTGAAATTCCTGAACCGGGAAGGTGCCGAGCAGGAGATCAAGGCCGAGGGTCTTCTGGCGACCTGTGTCCAGCACGAGCTTGACCATCTCAACGGCAAGCTGTTCATTGATTACCTGTCGAAGCTGAAGCGCGACCGGGTGGTCAAGAAATTCACCAAGCAGGCCAAGCTGGCCGGAAAACTCTGACCCGGCGCCTGATCGGTTCAAAAAGGGGGCGGACACCATGGATCAGGCCTTGTTCCTGAAAATCTTCGCCGCGCTCTTTGCGATCATGAGCCCGATCGCCAACCTGCCCGTGTTCCTGTCGCTGACGGCGGACAAGGGCCCCGGTTTCGAGCGCAAGGTCGCCTTCACGCTGCTGATCAGCCTCAGCATCGGCGCTGTCTTCATCGGCCTGACCGGTGATGTCGTCCTGAAGATCTTCGGGATCTCCCTGGACGCGTTCCGCCTGGCGGGCGGGTTCCTGATCCTTCTGATCGCGCTGGACCTGATCCGCGGCCAGAAGACCGAAGCCCATCATGGCCATGCCTCCGAACAGGACAACATGCAATCGCAGGACAATCCGGCGATCTACCCGCTGACCGTGCCGATCCTGCTCGGTCCCGGGTCGATTTCCACGATGATCATCTTCCGGGGCCAGGTCACCGGCGTGGAACAGGAAATCGCCTATGTCGCCGGTGTTGCGGCGGCGATCGCGGTCCTGATCGGCACCTTCTTCGCCGCGCCGTTCCTGTCCCGCTTTATCGGAGAGACCGCCAACAGCGTCATGAGCCGCCTGATGGGCATGATCCTGGCGGCGATCGCCATGGAAATGATGACCGGCAGCCTCAAGGTGCTGATGCCAGGACTGGCCTGACGCGCTATTTCACCCGACACCGTCATCCTGAGGGAGCGCGTCAGCGCTGTCTCGAAGGATGGGCCACTTGTTCTGGTGCAGGCAGCTCCTCCTTCGAGACGGACCTGACGGTCCTCCTCAGGATGACGTTTGAGTTTGTTGACGCGACTTTGGCCAAACAACCGCATTCGTCCCCTTGCAAGCCGCCGCCCGAGACGCAATAAGGGGCCAACTTCCTTGAACCCTTAAGGAGCCTCATGTCTCTTCGTGTCGTCTTCATGGGCACCCCGGATTTTTCGGTGCCGACCCTGATGGAAATCGTCGGCCAGGGCCACGACGTGGTTGCCTGCTATTGCCAGCCGCCGCGGCCGGCTGGGCGCGGCATGGACGTGAAGAAATCACCGGTGCACGAGGCGGCCGAATCCTTCGGCATTCCCGTGTTCACGCCCAAAAGCCTGAAGGGCGAGGACGAGCAGGCCGCCTTCGCGGCGCTCGAAGCGGACGTGGCCGTCGTCGTCGCCTACGGTCTGTTGCTGCCGAAAGCGATCCTGGAGGCGCCGGAATATGGCTGCCTCAACCTGCATGCCTCGATGCTGCCGCGCTGGCGCGGTGCGGCGCCGATCAACCGGGCGATCATGGCCGGCGACACGGAAACCGCCGTCCAGGTGATGCGGATGGAAGAGGGACTCGACACCGGCCCGGTCTGCATGTCCGAAACGCTCGCCATCGGCGTGAACATGACCGCCGGCGAATTGCACGACCAGTTGGCCCCGCTGGGGGCCGACCTGATGGTGCGCGCCCTGGCAGCCCTGTCGCGCGGCGCGCTCGGCGAGCAGGCCCAGGGCGAAGACGGCGTCACCTATGCGGCGAAACTCTCCAAACAGGAAACCCGCATCGATTGGTCGAAACCGGCTGCCGAAGTTCACAATCACATTCGCGGCCTGTCGCCGTTTCCGGGCGCCTGGTGCGAGATGCCGCTTGGCGGCAAGGCGGAACGGGTCAAGATCCTGCGCAGCGCGCTGGCCGAAGGAACGGGCACGCCCGGCACGGTCATTGCCACGGGCGAAGCGCCGGTCGTTGCCTGCGGCGAAGGTGCCGTGCGCCTCGTGGAAGTGCAGCGGGCCGGCAAGAAGCCGATGAGCGGCGCGGACTTCCTGCGCGGCGCGTCGCTTTCTGACGGCACGGTTCTGAATTAGTCTGGAGCGACTGGAGAATTTCATGTCCGTAACCGCCATACCGAACCTGACCGTCCGTGACTTTGCGCCTGCCGACGAAACCACCGTCAGGGATCTTGTGACCGCCGCCTTCTCCTCCGACCGGGAAGCAAAGCTGGTTCACACATTGCGCCATTGCGGCGCACTGGTTCTGGAACAGGTCGCGGTGGACGAGAACGGCCGGATCGTCGGCCATGTCGCCTACAGCCGTGTCACGCCGGCGGCGATCGGCCCCGGACAGGCCATGCAGATCGCCTGCCTGGCCCCCGTCTCCGTCTGGCCGGAGATGCAGCACAAGGGCATTGGCACGACGCTGATCCGCAACTCGCTGGAAAAACTGCAGGAACATGGCGAGGATCTTGTGCTGGTGCTCGGGCCGCCGGCCTATTACCCGCGCTTCGGTTTTGACGCCGAGCTGGCGAAAAAGGTGCAGGGACCTTATGCGGGCGCGGCCTTCATGGCGCTCGCGCTGAACGACGCCTGCGTCCGCGACCTGCCGATCGAGGTCGCTTTTGCCACCCCATTTGAAGACTTCGAATAATGCCGCGCTACAAGCTGACGGTGGAATATGACGGCCGGCCCTTCTGCGGCTGGCAGCGGCAGGCCAACGGCCCGTCGGTCCAGGCCGTGATCGAACGCGCGGTCAAGGCTTTTTCCGGCGAGGAAATCACCATCGGCGGCGCGGGACGGACCGACACGGGCGTGCATGCCACGGGCCAGGTCTGCCACATCGATCTTTCAAAATCCTGGCCTGCGAACACCGTCATGGGCGCGATGAATTTCCACTGCCAGCCGGACCCGGTGGTGATCCTCGACGCGGAAGAAATGCACGAGGGCTTCGACGCCCGCTTTTCCGCGATCCGCCGCTCCTATCGTTACCGCATCCAGAACCGCCTGCCGCCGCTGACCCATCAACGCGGCCTCGCCTGGCATGTGAAGACGGATCTCGACGCCGATGCCATGCACGCGGCTGCCCAGGAATTTGTCGGCCATCACGACTTCACCACCTTCCGCCACACCCGCTGCCAGGCCAAAAGCCCGGAGAAGACCCTCGAGGAATTCCGGGTCTACCGGGACGGCGAATTCGTCATCGCCGAATGTTCCTCGCGCTCCTTCCTGCACAACCAGGTCCGCTCCATGGTCGGTACACTCAGGCTGGTCGGCGAGGGCAAGTGGGGCGAGGGCGACATCACGAAAGCTCTGGCCGCGCGCGACCGCAAGGCCTGCGGCCCGGTCGCGCCCGCCGACGGGCTTTACCTCACCCGCGTCGATTACCGGTCGGCGGAACTGGACATCGAGCTCAAGAAGGACTGGCAGGCGCGCAAGGCGGCGATGGCGGTAGAGGATGACGGCGAAATGTAGCGCGGGCAAGCCCTGCGGTCTGACTCAATTGCGCTTGTTCTCAAACAGCGCGATCAACCGCCCCTTGCGCACCTCGATGAGTTCGAAACCGTTGCCGATCAACAGATTGCAGACCTTCGGCAGGGTGCTTTCCTTGTCGAAACCCCGTTCGTAACCGCAATCGACGGTCACGAAATGCGTTTGCGCGAGCGTGTTTACCGCTCCTTCAAGCGCTTCCGGTTCCGCGCCCTCGGCTTCGATCTTCAGATACTTGATCCGGTCGATGCCGTTGGCTGCGCAATATTCGTCGACAGTTGTCGTCGCAACCCTTGTGACGGAGTTGTAGTCGCCGAATTCGATCAGAGAGGAATCCGCGCTGTCGGACTTTTCGAAGAATTGCAGAACGGTGGTTTCGTTCCAGAGCGCCTTTTTTTCGCAGGCTTTATCCGGATTGTTGACCGCACAGGCCGCGTGTTCTTCTTCGCCCGGCTCGAAAGCCAGGTAGCAAACGTTTTTGCCGGCCAGGCGCAAACCTACGCCGATCTCTCCGACATTGGCACCGCAATCCAGGACGACATCGTTTTCCTGAAGTTCATCAGGATCGATCATGTAATCGTTGAGCAGACCGAACACCCGAGGAGCGATACCGGTCTTGTAAAAGGGCAGCCTGTTCTTGTGAATGATGTCCAGCCGGTTCCCCTGTTGGTCCATGACTTGGAAGAAACGATCATTGTCCGAAACAGCGATTTTCCAGCTTTTGTTCACCTTGGTGTAAAGCGTTATAAGCTTGAGAAAAAGCGCTCTGTTTTTGATGTTGAACAGGAACTCCTGGGCAAACCTCTTCCGTTTTTTGCCACTTTCTTTTTGTCTCGAACGAAGCATGGCTTTGCCGGAACTTTAAACCTCGCAACGCTGGGGAAACACAACCGCAGACGTTGTTGCAATATTGCGCATTTTTGAAACTAAACACGAATTGGTTCCGAAGTCATTCAGACGATAGTTGAGGGGGCATGCGCGTTGGCAAACAGGTTGCAGCTGACTGATGCCAGTCAGCTTGAGCCTTCCTCCGGGATCACCACGCATTTCTTGTAGAGATGCCACGTCGTGTGGCCGAGGATCGGCAGGGTGACGATCAGGCCGAGGAAGGCAGGTGCCATCGAGACGATCAGGATGGCGGTGACGACAATCGCCCAGCCGATCATCGGCACCGGCGAGGTGACGACCGCGCGCACGCTGGTGATCATGGCGGTGATGAAGTCCCGGTCTTCTTCCAGCAGCAGCGGGAAGGAGATCACGGTCAGCGAGAACAGGATCAGCGACAGGATCGCGCCGACCACGTGGCCGACGGCCAGGAACATCAGCCCTTCCGGTGTCGACACCACCTCGGTCAGGAATTCGTCGAACGAGGCGAACGAACGGAAGCCGAGGAACAGGGCGAGCAGCAGGCGGACCTGATACATCCACATGATCTGGATGAACAGGACCACGAAGGCCATCCAGGAAAGCTCGCGGCCTTTCTGGGCCCACATGGTGCCGAGGATGGTCGACCAGGAAAGCTCCTCGCCGCTGGCAAGACGCCGGCTGACCTCGTAGAGGCCGACGGCGGCAAACGGCCCGAGCAGGACGAACCCGGCTGCGGCCGGGTAGGACAGGTAGCTCATCTTGAGCGCCGCTGCGCTCAGGATCACGAACAACCCGCCCGCGGCAAAGACCGCTCCGATGACGAGGCCGTAAATCGGTGCCCTCCGGAAATCGGCGAGACCTGCGGCCAGCGCATCGATGATGTCGTTGGCGGTGATCTTGTTGACCTTGGGCATGGGCTTCAGCCCGCCATTGGCCGGAGCCCCGGTGCCCTGAGGGGGCGATGTGTTGTCACTCATTCCGCAGCTTCCTCCCAAAAGCCCGTCTGCCTCCCGCAGACAGGCAATCTTAGGCATGGAAGGCAGCCGGGCTCAATCGGGAGAAGGGCTTATGTGGCAGGGCAGTCTTTCCCTGGATGCCATCCCCGCGAAAGCGCGGATGGTTTTCACTCCGCGGCGGGCTAGGTCCCCGAGGCGGTGGCGGCAGCGGCGGCTGCCGTGACGGCTTCCTTCTGCTTGTCGTCCAGATTGGCGCTCTCGGGAATGTTGACGCGGACTTCCTTGCGGGCGAACTGGATGCCGTTCTCGTCGAAGGCCTGCTGGACGCGCTTGTAGATTTCCTTGCGCACGCCGAACTGCTTGCCTGGCTTGGTGGTGAACTTGCCGCGCACCAGGATGCCGACATCGTCGACGCCGGTGACGCCCTGGCCCTTGAACGGCGCCAGGATGTCGTCCTTGAACTCGTCCATCTCCATGATTTCCTGGCCGATCTTCTTGAACAGCTTGCGGACCTTTTCGACATCCGTGTCGAAAGGCACCGTGAACTGGAGCTTCATGATCACCCAGTCGCGGCTGAGGTTGGTGAGTTTCGGGATCTCGCCATAGGGAACGATATGCACGGCACCGCGCGTGCCGCGCAGCTGCAGCGAGCGGATCGAGATTTTCTCGATGGTGCCCATCGTGCCGCCAGCATCGATGAATTCACCGAGCCGGAAGGCATCGTCCATCAGGAAGAAGACCCCGGAAACGACGTCACGCACCAGCGTTTGCGCCCCGAAGCCGACCGCCAGGCCGACGACACCGGCACCGGCGAGGAGCGGCGTGATGTTGACGCCGAGCTGACTGAGGGCGAGGAGCGCGGTCAGTACAAGGATGGTGATCTGCGCCACCACCCGGATCAGCGGCAGGATCGTCGCCAGGCGCGACTTGCCGGCGCCGCCCATCTCCGCGTCATCATCCTGCGATGCCGTCGGCGGGGAATCCTTGGCCAGTTGATGGGCCACCCACAGGTTGACGATCTCCCAGGCAAGATAGCCGGCGGCCAGGATCAGGAGGAAGACGACCGTGTGCCTCGCAACAGACGAGCCGTCATCGCCGCCGATGGCAAGGAGGTTCAGGCCGTAGATCCGTCCGACAGCCAGGATCAGGAAGGCGAGCAGGGTGACACGGGCAATGCGGACATAGCTGTGCCGTGTCTGCATGTGTGCGGCTTCGGCAACCGGCCCTTCGCCCTGCATCGGAGGCACGATATGCGAGACGATGCCGCGCACCATGGTGTCGAGAAACGGCGCGAACACCACCAGCGCGATCACGCCCAGCGACCGGCCCGCCGTCAGTGCCTCGATGCCCATGCTTGTGGTGACCTGCACCAGCAGCCAGTTGAACACGATGAAGGCCATGGAAAAATAGGGCCAGAACCTGGCCATGCGTTCGAGGCCGGAGGTCGGTTCCTCGTCGTCACCCAGGATGATGCTGGTCAGTCCGTGGCGCGCCTTCCAGATCACGGCAACGATCCAGGCATTGACGGCAAAGCCGATGAAAAAGCGGTAGGTTTCCGCGATGGCACTCTCGCCGGCCTCGATCATGATGTTGCGCAGGAAAAACACCACGCCGACAAAGGCGAACAGCGAGGTGAAGCTGTGATAGAGCGACCTGGCCGTTGTGTCGTCCGCCGTGACGAGGCGCAGCTCGCGCCGATGCGGAGCAAGTGCGAACCGGAGCAGCGCGGCGACGAGCCGCGGCAGGAACACGATCCAGTAGACTGCCTGGAAGGCGAAGGTCCGTGTCCCCGGATCGAAAATGGCGATACGGCCAACGGCGAAGGCGACGATGGCGAACACCACCAGGCCACCAAGGTCCATGGCCGCACGGTTGGACACCAGCTTGACCGTTTCAAACAGGCTGTCCGGCTTGCGTGCCTGGATGGACTCGCGCCTTTTGGCGAACAGCCGGTTCACCGCGAATTCCGCCGCGAAACCGGCCGCGAGGATCAGGGCCACGGCGCCGGCCAGAACATGGATGGGGCCTGCCACACTTCCGGAAAAGAGAGCGCCAAGGCTGGCAAAAAGACCCGTGAAAAGGGTTGGGAGTGCCAGAAAGTTCCCGCCGATCATGTCGCCGAATCGGCTCAGACCCGCCTGCGCCCGCTCCAGCAGCCCGGGTTCCTCCGCCGCCGGCACGCCGGAACCGTCTTTTGCGGCGGCGCCCTGCTGCAGCAGCGTCATCAGGTCGGTGAGGGCTTTGACCTGTCCCGGGTCGAGATCTGAGACCAGCTTTTCCATGGCGTCGGGCTGCAATTCCGGCGGAAGTTTCGACGCGGTTTCCTGGGCGAGGGCGGTCAGGGGAAACGACAGCGCATGGACGAGAAAAAGGGTGAGCGCACAGGCAGCTAGTCTTGTTTTCCAGGCACCGGTCATCGGCGAGCCCCCTCGTCTTCGTTGAACCTTCGAAACCAAGTTAGACACGCTGACCGTGCAATTTCCACTAAAATTACCCGGTCCCGCCGCGTCGCGGGGCCATTGCGGAAACTGCTGCATCCGGGCTCATCGTCAAACCTGTCCATGACTAGTGCATGTCAGAGCTTGATCCATTCCGCTTATGCGTCTACCTCCATGCAGGATCCATCAAACCGAGCGGGATTTATGAGCACCTCTCCTCCAAGCGCGAATATTTCCCCGGGCCCCCTGTGGGCCCTGTTAAGCCCGATCGGCCGCATCAGCCGCGAACCCTATTGGCTGTGCTTCATACTGATCTGGATCGTCTTTGGCATCGCGATCCGGATCTGGTGGTTGTCCTCCGTCGAGACACCGACTCCCGAATCCCTGATGGCCGGCGAATATCTCGGGACCAATCCGCTGTTCCCGGTTCTGTTCTTCGTGCTGCAATGGTTCGAACTGGCCCTGGTGATCAAGCGCTTGCAGGACATCGGCCAAAGCGGTTTTCTGGCGCTGCTGATTTTCGTGCCTGTCTTCAATCTGATCATGCTCATCTTCCTGGGTATCGTTCCGAGCAAGGCCGAAGCCAACCGGCACGGGCCGGTGCCGAACAGTTACTGGCGCAAGCGCTGAGCAAGCCCTGCCGCCGAGAATCCAATCAAGACAAGAGACTTCTCCATGCCCGCTTCCGCCGTATCCATCGCACAGGACCTGATCCGCTGTCCGTCGGTCACTCCGGCCGAGGGCGGCGCGCTCCAGGCTCTGGAAACCTTGCTGGACGGCGCCGGTTTCAAGGTCAGCCGTGTCACGTTCCGGGACACGGACACACCCGACGTCGAGAACCTCTTTGCCAGTATCGGCAGCGGTGCGCCTCATTTCGTCTTTGCCGGGCACACGGATGTCGTGCCCGCCGGCGCGGAGGGCGACTGGAGCCACGGCCCTTTTGACGGTGTGATTGCCGACGGCATGCTCTATGGACGCGGCGCCGTCGACATGAAGGGCGGGATTGCCGCCTTTGCGGCCGCGGCACTCGATTTCGTTCAGGAAAACGGACCGGATTTCGGTGGAACGATCTCCTTCCTGATCACCGGTGACGAGGAAGGTCCCGCCGTCAACGGCACGGTCAAGCTGCTCGACTGGGCCAGGGAGCAAGGCCAGGTATTCGACGCCTGCATTGTCGGCGAACCAACCAATCCGGAAATGCTTGGGGACGCCATCAAGGTGGGCCGGCGCGGCTCGCTGTCCGGCATCGTCAGCGTCCGGGGAGTGCAGGGACACGTTGCCTATCCGCATCTGGCCGACAATCCAGTACCCGGTCTCCTCCGGCTCCTGGCGGCGCTTGACGCCCTGAAGCTGGACGACGGCAACGACCGTTTTCAGCCGTCCAATCTGGAGATCGTTACCGTCGATACCGGCAACCCGGCGTTCAACGTCATCCCCGCGCGGACCGAGGCGCGTTTCAACATCCGCTACAACGACGAGTGGACGCTTGACAGCCTGAAGGCCAGGATCAGGCAGACGCTGGAAAGTGTCGATATCGGAAATCTTGAATTGGGTCTGGACTTCAAGCGCGATGCAAGTGAATCCTTCCTGACGAAGGACGAGGCTCTCATCAGCGCGCTCTCCGATGCGGTTGCAGCCGTAACCGGCCGCACCCCGGAGCTGTCCACCGGTGGCGGCACGTCCGATGCACGTTTTATTAAGAACTATTGTCCGGTAGTGGAATTCGGCCTTGTCGGGCAGACCATGCACAAGGTCGACGAATGTGTTGCAACCGCCGATCTCGATCGGCTCGCGGCGGTCTACAAAAGCTTCCTGGGCAGCTATTTTTCGGGAGCAGGTCGAATTTGATCAACATGGGCGAAATCCGCGCGGCACTGGACGGCTCCTGGCTGCTTTTGCGCAACCGGCCGGAGGGCATGGCGTTTTTCGATCAGTCGATCCAGGGGTTCTGGCGGTCTTTCCAGGTCATCTTTTTGCTGGTGCCCGCGTTCCTGGTCAGCGGTCTTGCCGAGAAAAGATTCTATTTCTCCGAGAACCTGTACCACCCGGATGCCTTTCCCAACGACGCCTTCTGGTTTGCCCAGACGGTCGGACTGGGAATCGACTGGCTGGCGCTGCCATTGCTGCTCGCGGTCGTGGCGGTACCCATCGGCATCTCGAACCGCTATGTCCCGTTCATTGTCGTGCGCAACTGGACCAGCCTGCTGGCATCGGTGCCGTATCTCATTACCTATCTTCTGTTCCTGCTCGGTGTCATCAGTGCGGGCATTGCGGTGCTGTTGTCGCTCACATGCCTGCTGGTCGTGATCTGGTACCGTTTTCTCGTCGCCCGGATCGCGCTGCAGGCCCCCATCGGTCTGTCGATCGGCGTTGTCGTCCTCGACGTGCTTCTGACCCTCGTGATTTCCCAGCTTGTCGGCCTGATGTGGGGGACATGAAAAACCCGCCCTCGTAAGGGCGGGTCCAAAAAGCTTTCGTCAGGTGCGGGCTGAAAACTCAGTCACGCAGCAATTCGTTGATGCCGGTCTTGGACCGGGTCTTTTCGTCGACGGTCTTCACGATCACCGCGCAATAGAGGTTCGGGGCCGGTTCGCCGTTGCCCATCTTGCTCGAAGTCGGCATGGATCCGGCGACGACCACGGAATAGGGCGGCACTTCGCCGTAGCTGATCTCGCCGGTCATGCGATTGACGATCCGGGTCGACTGGCCGATGAAGACGCCCATGCCGAGCACGGAGCCCTCGCGCACGATACAGCCCTCGACCACCTCGGAACGGGCGCCGATGAAACAATTGTCCTCGATGATCACGGGCCCCGCCTGCAGAGGCTCCAGGACGCCGCCGATGCCCACGCCGCCGGACAGGTGCACATTCTTGCCGATCTGCGCGCAGGAGCCGACGGTCGCCCATGTGTCGACCATCGTGCCTTCATCGACATAGGCGCCCAGGTTGACGAAGGACGGCATCAGCACGACACCCTTGCCGATGAAGGCGGAGCGGCGAACGGTGCAATTGGGAACGGCGCGGAAGCCCGCCCGTTCGAAATCCATGCCGCGCCAGCCTTCGAACTTCGAGGGAACCTTGTCCCACCAGGTGGCATCTCCCGGGCCGCCCTTGATGACGTCCATCGGGTTGAGACGGAAGGACAGCAGCACGGCTTTCTTGGCCCACTGGTTGACCGTCCAGTCGCCGCCGGTCTTTTCGGCAACGCGCAGCTCGCCCCGGTCCAGAAGGTTCAGGGTTTCCTCGACCGCATCCCGGACTTCACCGGTGGTGCTGGTGTCGATGGCGGCACGGTCTTCGAAAGCCGCATCGATGATCTTGGACAGGGAAGCGAGATCTTGGGTCATCTGGCAGGTGGTCTCCGAGCGTTGACTTTTCTGGCGCGGACCTAAGCCCCCCGATGCTGCGCTGTCAAGCGTGTCAGGCCCGGGGGGTGTCGCATAGCCGTCACCGCCTTGCCCTCCACGCGGGGGCATCGCGGCGGCTGCTCGTTTAAAAAGATGAGAAAAAATAAATAGTCGGATGTGATTTTGGCAGTTTTAAGTTGATCGTTGATCTGGAATCATGAGGCCAAATCAACAAAATGGAAAGAAGTGCAGTGGAGCTCTGGATCCCGATCACCATAGGCGCGGCGTTCTGCCAGAACTTGCGCACGGCCATGCAGAAACACCTGAAGGGCCAGCTGGGCACCACGGGGGCGACCTTTGTCCGCTTCGGTTACGGTGTTCCTTTCGCCATTGCCTATCTGGCGGTGCTGCATCTGGTCTTCGGCTATGCCTTGCCGAGACCGACACTGACATTGCTGGTGGCGGGTGCGCTGGGCGGTCTGGCGCAGATCCTGGCGACCTTCCTGCTGATTCACCTGTTTTCCTACCGCAACTTTGCGGTCGGAACCGCCTATTCCAAGACAGAACCGATCCAGGCAGCCCTGTTCGGCTTTCTGGTTCTGGGCGAGCAGATCACCCTGACCGCCGGCGTGTGCATCCTGATCGGCATTACCGGCGTGATCGTGATTTCACTGGCGCGGGTGCCTCTCACAGCCGCCGCCATCCGCAGCAGCCTGGTCGGCCGTCCCGCCCTGATCGGGCTGGCGTCGGCCGCCTTCTTCGGTGCTTCCGCCGTTGCCTACCGGACCGCGTCCCTGTCTCTGGAAGGGACGGGCGTACCGATGCAGGCGGCCTACGCCCTGGTTTTTGCGACCCTGTTTCAGACCATTGTCATGGCCGTTTGGATGGCGGCGCGCGAACCGGACCAGCTGCGTGCCAGCCTGACGGCCTGGCGGGCTGCCGTCTGGGTCGGCGCGTCCGGCGTGGCCGGCTCCATCGGCTGGTTCACGGCGATGACCCTGCAAAACGTGGCTTACGTGCGTGCGCTCGCCCAGGTCGAACTGGTGTTCACCTTCCTGGCCTCCTGGCTCGTGTTCAAGGAGGTGATCGTCAGGTCGGAAATCTTCGGCTGCATCCTGATCGTGGCAGCGGTGGTGGGGGTCGTGTTGCTCAGGTGAGGGGGCACGTGGCCGGCATGACGCCCAGGAAGGCAAAGTGACCTTTAGGCATTTGTTTCGTTTTTAATGATATTCTGAAACAAGATCCAAGACTCGGTCGTCATAATCGAGCGAAGTTGGAGAGTGCTCAACTTACGAAGGTGCGATGCCGAAGTCTTTTTTTTCACGATTGGACGCCAGCCTCATTCTGTCGCGGCCAAGCCTGATAGGTCTTGCCGCGGTCGCAATCGCATTCTCCGTGACGATTGTTGCCGGAATTTTCGCGGAAGTGCAGAACCGGTCGGTCCACATGCAGCGCGCCCGCGCGGATGTGGGCGAACAGCTTGGCCTGGTCCGGGCGAGGCTTGAAGGCAACATCAACAGCAACCTGCAGCTTGTCCGGGGACTGGTGGCCCTGATCGCCACCCAGCCGGACATCAGCCAGGACCAGTTTGGCCGCATTTCCCGTTCCCTGATCGGAAAGCACTCCCAGCTCCGAAATGTTGCCGGAGCGCCGGATCTTGTTGTCAGCCTGATGTATCCGATGGAAGGCAACGAAAAAGCCATCGGGCTCGATTACCGGAAAAACGAGCAGCAACGCGCAGCGGCGATGCGGGCGGTGGAGTCCGGCGAGATGATCCTGGCCGGACCCGTCAACCTGTTGCAGGGCGGTATCGGCTTCATCGGGCGATTTCCAGTCTTTACCGAGAATGACGACGGCACCCGGAGCCTGTGGGGCCTGGTGGCCGCCGTTGTCGATGCCGAGCGCCTTTACGCCGACAGCGGCCTGACCGATCCGGACCTGCCGATCGAAATAGCGATTTCGGGACGCGACGCAGACGTGTCGGACAAGAGCGTCTTTTTCGGTGACGGGCAGGTCCTGGACGAAAGTCCCGTCCTTTCGGAAATCGTCTTGCCGTCCGGGCGCTGGCAGATCGCGGCGATCCCGAAAGGCGGCTGGTCCGACATGCCCGAAAACACCTGGCAGGTCCGCTCGCTCATCGTGATCGGCGGTCTTCTGGTCATTCTGCCGATTTTCGTCGCGGGCCAGCTTTACGACCAGCGCCGCGGCCACATGCGCGAACTCAAGCGCCGCCAGAACCAGATGGAAGGTCTTTCGAAACGCCTGAAGCTTGCACTCGACACGTCGAAGATCGGCATCTGGGAACTCAATCTGGAAACCGGCGAATTGACCTGGGACGGGCGCATGCGCGAGCTCTACGACATCGAGGACGGCCGCGATACGTCGGACTACACCATCTGGTCCGAGTGCCTGCATCCGGATGATCGCGAGGCCGCGGAAAAGGAATACTGGGACGCGATCTCTGCCGGTGGCATGTATCATTCCGACTTCCGTGTGATCCTGAGGGACGGATCGACGCGCTGGATCAGGGCCATTGGTGCGGTTCATACCAACAATCGTGACCAGCGCTACATACTCGGCGTCAACTGGGATGTCTCCCGCGACATCCAGCTCAAGACGCGGCTGTTGAAGGCAAAGCAGAACGCCGAGGACAGGAACCGTGACCTGGAAGACGCGCGTGCGCTCATGGAGCATCATTCGCTGCACGACAGTCTCACCGGATTGCCGAACCGGCGTTTTCTGGATCAGCATCTCCTTGACGAACAATCGGTACGCAAGCCCACCGCATTGCTGCACATCGACCTGGACCGGTTCAAGCACATCAACGACACGCTCGGTCACGCGGCCGGCGACAGCATGCTGACGCACGCGGCGTCGGTCCTCAAGAAAAAGGCCCGCAGCACCGACTTCGTCGCCCGCATCGGCGGGGACGAATTCGTCATCGCCATTACCGAACCCACGAACGAGGAGGCGCTTGCGGCCCTGGCAGGCAGGATCATCAAGCAGATGCGTCAGCCGGTTCCCTTCGAGAACCATCAATGCCGGATCGGCGTGAGTATCGGCATTGCCATGGCCGACACCACGGTCAGCGATTACGGACGGCATCTGCTGATCGACGCCGACATCGCGCTTTACCGGGCCAAGAGCAACGGCCGCAACCGGTTCGAATTCTTCTCCGACACGCTGAAATCGGAAATCGTCCGCAACAAGAAGGTTGCCGACGACATTCTCTGTGGCCTGGAACGCCAGGAATTCCTGCCGTACTTCCAGCCCCAGTTCGATGCCCGAACCCTGCAGATCACCGGGGTGGAAGCGCTTGCCAGGTGGAATCATCCCGTCGAGGGCATCCTGACCCCGGACGTTTTCCTGAGGACCGCGGACGATCTCAACGTCGTGCCGCTGATCGACCGTGTCATCCTGGAGCAGACCCTGTGGCAATCCACGCGCTGGAAGGCCGCCGGGATCGAGATCCCCAAGATGTCGGTCAACGTGTCGGCCGGCCGGCTCAACGACGCGAACCTGATGGAGAGCCTCGATGGCCTGTCCTTTGAGCCGGGCACGCTGTCGTTCGAACTCCTGGAATCCATCTTCCTCGACGAAAAGAACGACCTCATCACCGCCAATTTCGAACGTCTGCGGGAGGTCGGAATTGACATCGAGATTGATGATTTCGGAACCGGCTACGCATCGATCGTCAGCCTCATTCACCTGCGCCCCTCGCGGTTGAAGATCGATCGGCAACTGATCCTGCCGATCACCCATTCGGAAGGCCAGCGCAGGCTGGTCGCCTCGATCATCGAAATCGGCCAGTCCCTCGGCATCAAGGTTGTCGCCGAAGGTGTCGAGACGATGGAGCATGCAAGGATCCTGGGCGATCTGGGCTGCGACGCGCTCCAGGGCTACGCCTTCGCTGCCCCGATGTCATCCGACAGGTTGATTGAATTCGTGCGCGCGGAAACGTGGCGCAAGGCGTCCTGAAACGCCTTGCGGCGGTGCGGGCGCGTCAGCCGGATCAGGCCGGCAGGCGGATGACGAAGAGTTTCCTGGTCGTTTCCAGGACTTCCCAGACCCCGGCAAAGCCCGGTTGCAGGACGAAACTGTCCCCCGGTCCGACCTCACGTGTTGCACCGTCCTTGCCGGTCAGGCGGGATCTGCCGGACAGGATCGAGCAGAACTCCCATTCGTCATAGGAAATGCGCCAGGAACCGGGCGTCGCCTCCCACACGCCGGTGAACAGCGTGTCGCTGTCCCGGGCTTCGACAAGCCAGGTCGTGAATTGAGGGTCTCCCGAAATGACCTTTTCCGGCGCTGGTGTTTCGCGTTCGGGAACAATGTCATCGAGGTCGAACGGAAGATAGGCGTGCATGTGGGGTCTCCGGCGTTGAACGGCAGTTCGACAGCGTAGAGCGGCTTGCGCGCTTTCCCAAGACAGGTAATACCAACCGCAATTAGGCTGTGAACCCATAAAAATTATGGGGCGATATGGCTTTAGCGAGGTGCCTGTTCGCTGAGTTCTCCGCCGGAATGTACCTGGAGAAACAGAGCGGCTTTCTTCGCGAGATCGGCCGATTCTGAACGGATTGCGAGCACAAGCGGCTCGTTGCCGTCGATAGGATCGACATCGACGCGCTCTTCACATTCCGGGCGGAGTGCAACGGTCAGTTCCGTCCAGCCACCGACGGGGGCTTCATCATCATTTCCATCTGAATCGAAGTCGCAGTCGTTACCCCAGAGGTGGTGTGCGACAGAGACGGATTGTGGCCGCTCACCTGGCGAGATCAGATAGTAATTGAACATGCCGCTCATTCTGTAGCGGAAGGCGCCGGACTGCAACTCCCCACCGCAAGTGGCCCCTTTCGTATCGCTCCGATTTCTGATTCAAGCTCACAATGAGCCGATATGACCTGACCGACTTCGAATGGCGCGTGATTGAGCCACTCCTGCCCAACAAGCCCCGAGGCGTGCCGCGCGTCGATGATCGACGCGTTCTAAACGGCATCTTCTGGGTACTGCGTTCCGGAACGCCATGGCGCGACTTGCCGGAGCGTTACGGTCCGCGCACCACCTGCTACAACCGCTTCGTTCGATGGCGAAAGGTTGGCGTCTGGGACCGGATGATGGATGCCATCACAGCCGCGCATGAAGGCGACATCCAGATGATCGATAGCACCTCCGTTCGCGCCCACCAGCAGGCCGCGACGGCAAAAAAGGGGGATCGAGATCATTGTCTCGGTCGTTCCCGAGGCGGCCTCACGACCAAAATCCACGCGGTTGTCGACGCGCAAGGCCTCCCAATCCGGCTGAGCCTTAACGCTGGACAAAGCCATGATGGGCAAGCCGCTTACGATCTACTTGACCATGTTGGTAGCGGAACAATCGTGCTCGCGGACAAGGCATACGATGCCGACCGTATCCGGGCGGCTCTCCGCGAAAAGGGCGCGTTCGCCAACATCCCTCCCAAGGCCAACCGGAGGTCGAAACCCTACTTCAGCACATGGCTCTACCGCGAGCGGAACCTGATCGAGCGCTTCTTCTCTAAGTTGAAGCACTTCCGCCGGGTCGCTACCCGCTACGATAAGCTGGCCGAGAACTTCCTCGCCATGGTCCAACTCGCCTCAATGCGGCTGTGGCTGCGCGTTTATGAGTCTACGACCTAATAGGAACCGATCTGATGTCGTTGTTCCGGTTTGCCGGCAAGGCGCGTTGCGCAGGACGACCTGGTTGGCCGTTCAAGCGGCGCAACGCCGTCCGGCGGGCCGGAACAGGCCTCCAAACGCGGTCAGATGGGTTCCTATTAAGTGCGGTTGGTATAACGACGTTGCCGGCAAATTCACCCTGTTCTTCCCGATGCCCCCGGGAGAACCCGATCCGATCGGCTGCATGGTGGATCGCGGCCTGTTGCAGCTGCTTGACTCCTGTTCGGATATGTTCGATATTTCTGTCATGACAGAAATTACCGACAAGAACGATCCTTCCGCGAAGGAGCAGTTCATCCTCTATTGGGGGGACATGGGCGGCCAGTGGGGCGTCAACCGTTCTGTGGCGCAGATCCATGCGCTGCTCTACCTCAGCCCAGATCCCCTCAACGCGGAGCAGATTTCGGAAGAGTTGGGAATTGCCCGCTCGAACGTCTCCAATTCCCTGAAGGAACTGGTTGGCTGGCGCCTCATCCAGAGAGTGCCGGTGGCGGGCGACAGGCGGGAACATTTTGTTGCGGAAACCGACGTCTGGGAAATGGCGTTGCTGATCGCAAAGGGCCGCAAGGAACGCGAGATCGATCCGGCAATCCGGGCGATTGACATGTGCGTCGGCCAGGCGGAAGCGGAGAAGAGCCTGCATCCGGTCACGCTCGCGCGGATGCGGGAGATGCAGGACTTCCTGGCAACGGCGGACCGTTGGTGGAACCAGATGTTCAGCGTACCGAAATCGAAACTCGCCACCCTGGTCAAGATGGGCGACAAGGTCATCGCGCTCCTCAAGATCGGCGGCAAGAAAACGGACTGACACCCGCTGCCATTCCGGTGTCGGGCCTGTCCGTGTTTTTTTGAACGGTCATTTCTCTTTATACAGAAATAACCGATAGAACAGGAAAGGGTGCAAGAATGCTGAGCGACTGCATTGCCCCGCCCAAGGCGGCTTCGGGGGACCGCCGTTTTCGCGACCTCCTGGGAGAGGCGGCCTGGTCTTCGTTGCCCGGGGCGGTGAAGCGCCGGTTCGGCAAACGCCTGAAGGGCGGCGCGAGCGTGGTTTACCAGGGCCGTGTCACCGACATGCGCTTGAACCCGGCCGGCTGGCTGCTTGCCCAGCTTGCGCGGACAATCGGCGCGCCCTTGCCCTATGACAGGACCTGCCTGCACCAGCCGGCCGTTGTCTCGGTGACCGAGGACATCGCCGGTGACGGCCAGTTCTGGCTGCGCCAATACGGCCGCGCGGCCGGGTTTCCCCAGGTCATCCATAGCTCCAAGAGATTTTCCGGTCCGACCGGCATCGAGGAATATATCGGCGCGGGTGTCGGCATTGCCTTGAGGGTCAACGCCGGGCGCGATGGTCTCACCTTCACGAGCGACCATTATTTTCTTCAGCTTTTGAATTGGCGGCTGCGGCTGCCGCGCTGGCTGCGGCCCGGCGCGCTGACCATCACCCATCGCGACCTCGGCAGCGCGCGCTTTCTGTTTTCCCTTTCCCTCAAGAGCCGCGTCCTGGGCGAACTGGTTCACCAGGACGCGATCTTTCACGACAGCGAGGACACGTATAATGGATAATCCTCTTCTCTGGAGCCTGATCTCCCTGCAGATCGTCATGGGCGCCTTCGATATGCTGGTACATCACGAAGGCAGCGAGCGCCTGGCCTGGCGCGCCTCCCAGAAAACGGAACTGCGCTTGCACGGCGTGCGCAACTTCTTCTACGCCCTGATCTTCCTCTGCTTCGGCTGGCTGGAGACCCATGGCGTCTTCGCGGTCGTTCTGGCCGTGATCCTGGCAGCCGAGGTGCTGATCACCCTGTGGGATTTCGTCGAGGAGGATCTGACACGCAAACTGCCCTGGACCGAGCGTATCAACCACACTCTGCTGGCGCTCAATTATGGTGCCATCCTGGCCCTGTTCGCCCCGACGCTCTGGGCGTGGGCCCTTCTGCCAAGCGCCTTGGTGCCTGTCAGTTACGGCTGGTTGAGCGTCCTGGCAACGGTCTCTTCGCTTGGTGTCGGTGTGTTCAGCGCCCGCGACCTGCTGGCCGCGGCGCGCAGCGACCGGCTCTCCCGGGGCGATCCCGCCGCATTGGTCGCGGACCTGCCGCCACGCCAGCATATCCTGGTCACCGGCGGCACCGGTTTCGTCGGCCGGAGGCTGGTCGAGGCGCTTGTCACGGCCGGCCATCAGGTGACGGTTCTGACCCGTGACGCGCGCAGGGCCGATGACCTGACACACCCGGTCCGGGTGATCACGAGACTGGATCAGGTCCACGGGCAGGACCGGGTCGATGCGATCGTGAACCTGGCGGGAGACCCGGTGGCGAACGGCCTGTGGACGCCGAAAAAGCGGGCGCGCATCCTCGCCAGCCGCGTCGACATGACCAACGCTGTACACGCCCTGGTGACGCGGCTGGAGCGCAAACCCCGCTGCCTGATCAACGGCTCGGCCGTTGGCTGGTACGGACTGCGCGGCGACGAGAAGCTGACGGAAGAGGCAGCCCCGAGCCCGGCTTTTGTCCACGATGTCTGTGACCGGTGGGAGCGGGCAGCCGGCAGTGTCGCAAAGGAGAAGCTGCGCGTGGTCTGCCTGCGCATCGGCCTGGTGCTCGGCGTCGAGGGCGGCATGCTGGCGAGGCTCCTGACACCGTTCGAATTCGGCGTTGGCGGCGTGATGGGGTCCGGCCGGCAATGGATGTCCTGGATCGAACGCGACGATCTGATCCGCGTCATCGTGCGGACCATGACCGACGCCAGCCTGGAAGGTCCGGTCAACGCGACTGCGCCGAACCCGGTGCGCAATGCGGACTTTACCCGGGCGCTCGCCGGAGCGCTGCACCGTCCGGCGGTCTTGCGGTTCCCGGAAGGGGTGCTGTCGAGGGTGCTTGGCGACATGGGCCGGGAAACGATGCTCGGTGGCCAGCGCGTCATGCCCCAAAAGCTGCTGTCGGCCGGCTTCGTGTTTCAGCATCCCGAGATCGGACCGATGCTGAAGGTGATCACCGGTGCAAAGTCGGGTGAACCCGAGCGGGTTCGCCGGGACAGGACCGCGACGGCCTGAAGCGGTGTCCGGCTGATGGCGGAAGCCCGCCGTCAGCCTGGTAATGCACCGGTCCGGTCAGGGATTGAGCACGATCACCTTGGTCTGGCCGCCATTGCAGGTGTAGCAGCAGCTTGAGCACCGGTTGCGGTTTTCGTAGCCGACGCCCCAATAGAGATTTGAACGATTGCGGACCCATGCGCCGTAGCAGATCTTTTCACCGCGCCGGCAGGAAATGTTGATGGTCTTCACCGAATAGTCGTCAAGCACATAGACCTCGCTGCTGTTCGGCCAGACATGCCCGCGGCGCGAGTCCGAATAGAGTTTCACACTGACGACATTTGGATGTTTGCTCTCGAAGCGCCAGAGCAAGGTGTCCGCCGAAGCGCTGCCTGTGGCCGCAAGACAATAAATCAACGAAAACATCAGAAAAACGGCGCCGAAAAGCCCCTTGCGCATATTACTTTCCCCCGAAAGCCCACCGATAACCTGCTGCGTGCCGCACAATACAGCGCTTGGCCGGCAACGTCACAACTATTGCCGATTGCTGAGGAAAAACAAGGCAAACAAAAGGGGAAGGCGAATACCAACCTCAAAAGATAGAAACCCATCTGATGGTTCTGATCCGGTTTGGCCGGCAAGGCGCGTTGCGCAGGACGGCCTGGTTGGCCGTTCAAGCAGCGCAACGCTGTCCGGCAAGCCGGAGCAGGCCACCGTAGGCCGTGTTTTGGGACTGTTCAGCTGCGTCGCAGGTTTTGAACGACAAACCATATCGCCCTGCAACCTGCTCCTTGCCGAACAGCCCCAAAACACGGTCCGATCGGTTCCTGTCTATTGAGGTTGGTATCAAGCCGCGGTCTGGAGCCAGTCGCGGAAGGCGGCAACAGGGCGCGTGAGCGTTCGCACCGGCGAGCGCACAAACCAGTACCCGGTGTCGAGTTCGACCACTTTCCAGTCCGGCATGATCAGATGCCCTGCCTCCAGCTCCTGGGAAACGAAGCGTCGGTCGATGACGATCGCACCCATGCCGGCAATGGCCGCCTGGATCGCCAGGTCCCGGCTCTGCAGCACGGTTCCGGACTTGGTGTCGGGGTGATCCAGACCGGCATCTTCGAGCCAGCGGACCCAGTCCCCGCGCCGCGAGGCGCTGTGCAGCAGGCGCAGGCCCCTCAGGGTTCCCGGTGCATTCGGATCCTTGTCCTTGAGCAGGGCGGGTGCGACAGCCACCGCGAGATGCTCTTTCCAGAGCAGGTGACTTTCCACGCTTGGCCAGTTGCCGGTGCCGAGGCGAATGGCGCAGTCGTAGTTCTCGCGGTCAAGGTCCACCATGCGGGTGGACGCCGACAGCAGCAGTTCGACATCCTGCTGGCTGGCCTGGAAATCCGGCAGGCGCGGGATCAGCCAGCGGGTGGCGAAGGTCGACACCGTGCTGATCCTGAGCTCCGTGCGCCCGCGCCGCCTGAAACTGTCGACGGCTTCCTCGATCCGGTCGAAGGCATCACCGAGACTGAGGGCCAGGCGCTGGCCTTCCTCGGTCAGTGTCAGGCCGCGCCCGTCGCGGTTGACCAGGGTTGCACCCAGCTCGCTTTCCAGCTTGCGCATGAGATGCGACAGCGCGGAGGGCGAGACGCCGAGCTTCTCGGCGGCCAGCGCTGCCCGGCCGTGGCGGGCAAGCAGGGAAAAAGCGTGAAGCGCGCGCAGGGACGCCATGGATCAGAAGTCCGCTTGTTGAGTTTTGCTCAATCTAGCGGAGTTCCAGCGCCGGGCCAACCTGTCTCGAACGAGGAGCCGTGCGGCCGGATCGGTGCTTCTGTTGCCGCAGTTCGGGCCTGATCCTTCGAGACAGCGCTGCGCGCTTCCTCAGGATGACGCCGAACGATTGGCTGGCTTTTGCCACGACAGCCTGGAACCTCGACCTGAGGCGGACTGAAGGTCCGTCTCAAAGGCCGGTCACGTGGTCCCGTTGTTAGCTGATCGCCCCGAGCACGGCTTTCAGAAACCCGGTCAGATCCTCGGTCACGAAGTCGACATGCGGATAGGGCTCGCCCTCCAGATCCCAGCTTTCCTCGAAGACGTGGCGGGACCCGGCCGGAATGATCAATGTGGTGCACATGCCGAGCGCATGGGGGACGCGCAGGTTCTTGGCAAGGTCCTCGAACATGGCGGCGCGGGCCGGGCTGATGCCGGTCCGGCCGACAAACTTGTCATAGGTTTCCCGGTTCGGCTTGGGCACGAGATCCGCCGACACGATGTCGAAGATATCCTCGAAATGGTCGGAGATTCCGAGCGCGGTCGCCGTGCGTTCCGCGTGCGGCCGGTCGCCATTGGTGAAGATAAACTTCTTGCCAGGCAGCGCGGCAATGGCCCTTCCCAGTTCCGGATTGGGATCGAGCACCGAATAGTCGATGTCATGCACGAATTGCAGATAGTCGTCCGGATCGATCTTGTGGCGGGTCATCAGGCCGCGCAGCGTCGTGCCGTATTCGTGATAGAGTTCCTTCTGATGGCTCATCGCCTCGTCATGGCCGAGGTCGAGAAGCTTCTGCACGTAGCGCGCGATCTGTTCGTTGATCTGGGAGAACAGGTCGGCTTCATGCGGGTAAAGCGTGTTGTCGAGGTCGAACACCCAGGCTTCAACGCCCTTGAACAGGCGCAGGTCACGCTTGTGGGCATGGGCCCCTTCGCGGGGCAGGGAAGGGTTTCCGGTCACGGGCGTATCAAGGTCCCCGCGCCACCATCGGTGAACAGCTCAAGCAGAACCGCGTGCGACACCTTGCCATTGAGAATGACGACGCCTTCGACGCCGCGGTCCAGCGCCTCGATGCAGGTCTCCACCTTCGGGATCATGCCACCGGAAATCGTGCCGTCCGCAATCAGTTCACGCGCCTTGGCGACGGTGAGCTGCTTGATCAGCTTGCCGTCCTTGTCGAGTACGCCGGGCACATCGGTGAGGAACAGCAGGCGCGTCGCATTGAGCGCGCCCGCGATGGCACCGGCCGCGGTGTCCGCGTTGATGTTGTAGGTCTCGCCGTCGTCGCCGGGTGCGACCGGAGCGATCACCGGGATGATGTCTTCCTTCAGAACCAGGCTGAGCACCGTCGGGTTGACCTTTGCCGGCTCGCCGACGAAACCCAGATCGACAACGCTCTCGATATTGCTGTCCGGGTCGACCACGGTGCGTTGCAGCTTGCGGGCCGTCACAAGGTTGCCGTCCTTGCCGCATAGTCCGACCGCGCGGCCGCCCTCTGCGTTGATCAGCTGGACGATTTCCTTGTTGATCGAGCCGGCCAGAACCATCTCGACAACCTCGACGGTTGCCCTGTCGGTGACCCTGAGGCCGCCCTTGAACTCGCTGACAATGTTGAGTCGCTCCAGCATCTTGCCGATCTGGGGGCCGCCACCGTGAACGACCACCGGGTTGACACCGGACTGGCGCAGCAACGTGATGTCGCGCGCAAAGGCCTGGCCCAGTTCCGGATCGCCCATGGCATGGCCGCCATATTTTACGACGACGGTCTTGTTGTCATAGCGCTGCATGTAGGGCAGGGCATGAGCGATGATTTCGGCGCGGCTGGACGTTTCGGGTGTGGTCATGGACTGGTCAAAACTCGAACTGATTGCATTCGTTACGCGAAAGGACCCCTGCTATAGCCGGTTTGCCGGGCCTTCACAATCGGCAGTGGGGTCCGGTCACTGGCTGGCCAGGAGGCAGAGCTCCGCCTTGAGTTCGTCCACGCCCCGGTTCTTTTCCGAGGAGGTGGCCAGAACGATCGGATGCGCCGCCACGCGCTTGGCCAACAGGGCCTGCGTGTCCGCGATCAGCCGCGTGAGAGCGGGCGGCTTGATCTTGTCGGCCTTGGTCAGCACCACCTGGTAGACGACGGCCGCCTTGTCGAGCAGCTCCATCGCTTCCAGGTCGTTTTTCTTGATGCCGTGCCGGCTGTCGATCAGGAGGATCACCCGGCGCAGGTTGGGCCGTCCGCGCAGGTAGGAAAACACCAGCTTCGTCCATGCCTCGACCAGTTCCTTCGGCGCTTGCGCATAGCCGTAGCCGGGCATGTCGACGATGGTCAGAGGCGTCTCCGGTGCCACGAAGAAATTCAGCATCTGCGTGCGGCCGGGTGTGGACGAGGTTCGCGCCAGTCCCTTGCGCCCGGTCAGCGCGTTGATCAGGCTGGACTTGCCGACATTGGACCGGCCGGCAAAGGCGATCTCGGTACCGGCCGCCTCCGGCAGGTTGGCCATGTCGGTGACGCTGGTCAGGAAGTCCCACGGCCGGGCGAACAACAGCCGCCCGGCTTCGAGGTCTTCCTGGGTATAGGTTTGATCTTCACTCATGCGCGCCTTCTACCCCGCCTTGCCCGCGGCGTCGAGCGGGATGTCTTGCGCGGCCGCCGCTTCCAGCGCGGCGAGGTCCGCGCCCCGGATGGCATCGAGGTGTCGGGCGATCCGCTCCACCGGCCAGTCCCACCAGGCAATCTCCAGGAGGCGTTCGATGATCCGCTCCGGAAAACGCAGTTTGACCACGCGTCCCGGATTGCCGACCACCACCGCGTAGGGCGGCACATCCGAGGCGACGACCGCATGCGCGCCGATAATGGCCCCCGAACAGATGGTCACGCCCGGCATGACAGTGGCGTTGGTGCCGAACCAGACATCGTTTTCCACCAGCGTGTCGCCCTTCAGGTGATCGAAGATCGTCGCCGGGTCGAAGCCCTGTTCCCAGCCGTCCTGAAAGATGTTGAACGGATAGGTGGAGAACCCGGTCATGGCGTGGTTGGCGCCGCTCATGATGAAGGTGGTGCCTTGCGCCAGGGCACAGAACCGGCCGATTGTCAGCCGGTCGCCGACAAAGTCGAAGTGATAGCGCACATTGCGGTTCTCGAAATCCGCGGCGTGGGCTTCGTCGTTGTAATAGGTGTAGTCGCCGATCTCGATGGTCGGACGGGTGACGACGTTTTTCAGGAAAACCGTGTGCGGTTCGCCGTTGAAGGGATGAAGTGCGTCGGGTGAGGGGCCGTGCATGGGACCTCCTTAAAGCCGGAAAACAAGGGAAGACGGAAAACGCGTTGGCACGCGGTTGACCTGCCGGTGAGCGGCTTCGCCTTGCGGAACAGGTCTCGGCTTATCGGATCATTGGTCCAGGCACTCCTTCAAAGTGGGTATCGGCCCCCATCAGGGGGGGGCAGCGGAGCCGGAATGAAGCACGGCCGGCGGCGCCGCGTCAAGGGGCCCGAAAAGACCTGTCCCGGTCTTTCGCTGTGCCTGCCGTCACAGGTGTGAAGGCGCAGGTGTCCCTACGTTAGGTGCGTGGGACAGGTCTTCTGTCGATATTCAAGGTGGAGTGACGGCAATGCTTGAATGGCGTGAATTCAAGAGGGAAATAGACGCACTGTTGACGATCTACCGCCAGGACAATGCCTGGGTCGGACAATGGAAGGGCACTTCCTGGAAACAAGAATACTACATGCACCATTATATCCGCGCGGCTTATCTCCTTTACCGGGCGACGGCCCGGAACGAGCTGAGATATGTTCTGCTCGGGGGGACGGGCATACGCAAGTCCCGCGAGTATATCCTGCATTTCGGCGTGACCGCGGCCAACGGCATACAGGACGCCGAGACAGTGGAGGGGGTCGGTCATGCCGACCGGTTCCGCGCGGCGGAAGCCGGGCTGCCGCGTGCGCAGGCCGCCGTCAATCCGGACGACCGGGTCATCCCGGCGCAGGGTTTCGGCAGCATTCTCAGCGAACAGCGCTGGACACCGATCCTCAACGACGCGCTGATCATCGGTTCCGCAACCGCCCGGCATGAATTCATGCTCGCCTTCGAACCCCATGAACTCGGGATCCTCAGGGAATGCCAGTTTTCCATTCAGGACCAGTTGCGCAAACGGACTCCGAATCCGACTCAAGATGACGCCTACTGGCCGATGGTCTGGAACAGGTTCTTCAGGTTCAACAAGAACATGTTCTGGGATGCCAGGTGGAACATTCCGCGTGTTCTGGCCCGTGAACTGATCGGCCTGGCGCGGTTCGGCTACCAGGTCAGACTGACACCCCTGGGCGTTGGCTTCAGACCGCCTGTCAACGAGATGCCGGATCCGACTTTTGCAGCCTATGTCCGGGGCTTGCGAAACATCCGCTTTCACGAGCCGGGAGGGCGTGCACGGATCATGGAGGAGCTGTCGACATTCCTCCTGGGTGATTCCCATGCCCTGTGTTTTCGCGAAGACGAGCACCTGCTGGCCGGGCGGCCGAATGTGGGGCATCCCACGCAGTTCATGTGACAAACAAAAGGCCCCGCCATCCGGCGGGGCCTTTGTCATTGAGCGCGGTTGCCGCGTCAGCTCTTGTCTTCGGGCGCCGGTTTCTTGCGCTTGAACAGGGCTCCCAGGTTGTCCCAGAGCTCCACCTTGGCACCCTGGCGGCGCATGATGACATATTGCTGGGTCACCGAAAGGGTGTTGTTCCAGGCCCAGTAGATCACCAGACCGGCCGGGAAGGAGGCCAGCATGAAGGTGAACACGACGGGCATCCAGGTGAAGATCATCTGCTGGGTCGGGTCGGGCGGAGCGGGGTTCATCTTCATCTGGATGAACATGGTGATCCCCATGATCAGGGGCCACACGCCCAGCATCAGCATCTGCGGCGGGTCCCAGGGGATCAGGCCGAACAGGTTGAACAGGGTCGTCGGATCCGGAGCAGACAGGTCCTGGATCCAGCCGAAGAACGGCGCGTGGCGCATTTCGATGGTGACGTACAGCACCTTGTAGAGCGAGAAGAACACCGGGATCTGGATCAGGATCGGCAGACAGCCGGCCAGCGGGTTGATCTTCTCCTTCTTGTAGAGTTCCATCAGCGCCTGTTGCTGCTTCTGCTTGTCGTCGCCGTATTTCTCGCGGATCTCCGTCATCTGGGGCTGCACGAGCTTCATCTTGCTCATGGAGACGTAGGACTTGTTGGCGAGCGGGAAGAAGATCAGCTTGACGATCACCGTCACGACCAGGATCGCGACGCCGAAATTGCCAATGAGGTGGAAGAAATAGTCGATCGTGAAGAACATCGGCTTGGTCAGGAAATAGAACCAGCCCCAGTCGATCAGCAGCTCGAAACGCTGGATACCGAGCGCTTCCTCGTAGCCATCCAGCAGCTTGGTTTCCTTGGCGCCGGCAAACAGATACGAACTTGTCTCGCCGGTCGACCCGGCGGCAACATTGACCGCATTGCCGAGATAATCCGCCTGGAAGTTTCCGGAAGTGGTGGAATGGCTGAAACTCGGCTGGAATTCCTCGCCCGGTGTCGGGATCAGGGTCGCGGCCCAGTACTTGTCGGTGATACCGAGCCAACCCTGGTCGACCTGGGCCGGACGGATGGTGCCTTCCTCTTCCAGATCCGAATAGTCGATTTCCTGCAGGCCTTCCTCGCCAAACACGCCGAGCAGACCTTCATGGAGAATGTAGATGCTGCTGGTTTCCGGCGTGCCGTTGCGGGCGATCAGGCCATAGGGATATAGCGTGACGTCATCGGAGCCCGTGTTCTCGACCGATTGCGCCACGGTGAACATGTAGTTCTCGTCCACCGAGTAGGTGCGCTTGAAGGTCAGGCCCGCGCCGTTGTCCCAGGTCAGGGTCAGCGGTGTGTCCTGTGTCAGTGTTGCTTCGCCTTCGATGGACCAGACGGTGTCCGGTGCCGGAAGCGCGATGTCGGAACCCGGATCGGCGACCCAGCCGTAATCGGTGTAGTACGGCTTCGGGCTGCCCGAGGGCGAAAACAGCACGATGGTCGGGCTGCTCTTGTCGACGGTCTCGTGATAATTCTTCAGGCGCAGGTCGTCGAGCCGACCGCCTTTCAGATTGACCGAGCCTTCGAGGCTGGGCGTATCGATGGTGACACGGGCGCTTGCGGCGAGTGCCTGCTCGCGGGTGGCAAAGGACCCCTGCTGCCCGGCAACGGGCGCTGCGGCATCGCTTCCCTGCGCGGTGCTCGGCTTTGGCGCGTCCGGGTTGGCACTGTCGCCGGCGGCCTTTTGCGCGGCCTCCTGCTGGGCAAGAAGTTCGGCCTGCTGGCGTTCCAGCTGGGGACTGGCAACAAAATACTGCCAGCCGAGCAGAACAATCAGGGACAGAACGATTGCGAGAATCGTGTTGCGGTTTTCAGAAATCAACTGGAGTTACCCCTGTTTCCTGCGCTGTGTCGTTTCAGCCTGCCGGGCCGGCCGGCGCGGTTTCCCCCGCCCGCGCGGCGTACGCGGATCCAGCACCTGGTGTAGGCCAGACTTAAGGTCTTCAACAAGCTTTTGAAAGGGAAGAGTGAGTGCACTGTCGCGTGCGACCAGGACAAAATCGGCCTGAGCCGGGATATCGTCCGGTGGAAGCGCGGCCACAGCCGATCGCAGCCGCCGCTTGATGCGGCTGCGCATGACCGAATTGCCGGTCTTCTTGGTAACCGTGTAGCCAACCCGCGACGCGTCGCCGCTGTCGCGTTTCAGTCCCTGAACGACAAAAGCGCGCCGGCCCAGCCGGCCGCCTTTGGCGACCGCCAGGAATTCGGAGCGCTTTTTCAAAGTGTCCATGGCGGCGGATTGGTGTTGGCAGACGCCGCCAACCCGGCGCACTGCGGGCTGGTCGCCGATCAGGCGCTGAGGCTCTTGCGGCCCTTTGCACGGCGGCGAGCAAGCACCTGACGGCCATTCTTGGTGGCCATACGTGCGCGGAAGCCGTGGCGGCGCTTGCGGACAAGACGGCTCGGTTGATACGTACGCTTCATTGTTCTTCCCCGCGCGGCTTAAACGCGGCCCTTGTTCATTTTTCAAATTCTTTGGAGGAAGCACTCGAAGCGCTTCAAAGAGCGCGGCTCCTTCAGCCTTGGGTCCGAATGCGTGTCCCGATCGGCGCGCTTATAAGCGCCATGCTGCGCCAAGTCAACTTTATGGGACCAAGATTCTGCGTTTTCCTTCCGATCACGCGCAGGTGAACCGCAAACCCTCAAGCGTCACTTATCAGTGAAGCACGGTTCTTTTTACAAGGTTTAAGGTACATCTGGCTATCACAAGGAGATGCGGGCGCAGAACCGACGCACTTTGGGAGCTGATGGAAACGCCGATGCTGGGTGAAGAGGCCAAGACGATGATGCCGGAAGACAGGGACGCCGCTGACGGCAAGGTGCAGCCGCGCTCCAGGTACGCGGCCATTCGCAAATGGCTTCCGCTGGCTGTTCTGGCGGCACTGATGGTGCTGGCGTTTTCGCAGGGACTGCACAGGGAACTGACCCTGTCCAACCTGATCATGCAGCGCCAGGATCTGGCCGGATTTGTCGAACAGAACCTGTTGCTGTCGATCGGCGTCTATTTCCTGGTCTACGCGGTCGCGGTCGCACTGTCCTTTCCGGGGGCATCGCTGCTGACCATCGCGGGCGGCTTCCTGTTTGGCTGGGTGATCGGCGGCTTCGCCACGATCTTCGGTGCGACCCTCGGCGCCTGTGCCGTTTTCCTGGTGGCCCGCTCCTCCTTCGGGGAGCTCCTGACCCACCGTGCGGGCCCGTTTCTCTCAAGGCTTGCGGCAGGGTTTCGCGAGGACGCCTTTCACTATCTTCTGTTCTTGCGCCTGACCCCGGTCTTTCCGTTCTGGCTGGTGAACATCGCGCCGGCCATTTTCAAGATGCCGCTGCCGTCCTACGCACTGGCCACCTTTGTCGGCATCGTTCCGGGCACGTTCGCCTTCACCTTCATCGGATCCGGGCTCGACAGCGTCATCGCCGCCCAGGAGGCCGCCAGCCCCGGTTGCGCGGCTGCCGGGAGCTGCCATGTCGATGTCTCGGCGCTGGTCACGCCCCAGCTGCTGGTGGCGTTTTTCGCGCTCGGCATTGTCAGCCTCATTCCCGTCGTGCTGAAAAAACTGCGTGCCCGCAAGTCCTGATTCCCTACCGATTTCTGACTGGAGCTCCTCATGGCCAAGCTGCTGACCCCGGATATTTGCGTGATCGGCGCCGGTTCGGCGGGCCTGTCCGTCGCCGCGGCGGCCGCCGCCTTCGGGGTTGACGTTGTGCTGATCGAAAAGGGCCTGATGGGCGGAGACTGCCTGAACTACGGCTGCGTTCCCTCCAAGGCATTGCTCGCCGCCGCCAAGGCCGCGGCCAGCATCCGCAAGGCCACCGACTACGGTGTCCGCGCAGGGCAGCCCAAAGTCGATTTTGCCGGTGCCAACGACCATGTCCGCCGGGTGATCGCGGCCATCGAGCCGCACGATTCGCAGGAGCGCTTCGAAGGGCTCGGCGTGACCGTCCTGCGCAGCCCGGCCCGGTTCACGGGTCCGGACAGCGTGATGGCGGGCGACACCGAAATCCGCGCGAGGCGGTTTGTCATCGCCACGGGCTCCTCGGCGCTGGTGCCGCCGATCCCCGGCCTCGACCAGGTCTCTTACCTTACCAACGAATCCCTTTTCGACCTGCGCGCCCTGCCGGAGCATCTGGCGATCATCGGCGGCGGCCCGATCGGGTTGGAAATGGCCCAGGCCCATCGCCGTCTCGGGGCGAAGGTCACCGTGTTCGAGGCCCGGAAGGCGCTCGCAAAGGACGATCCGGAGCTGTCCGCCATGGTCCTTGAAAAGCTCAGGGCCGAAGGCGTCGAGATCCTGGAGGAGACCGCCGTCGAAAAGGTTGAGCGCACCGGTGAGGGCGTGACCGTCACCGCCCGTACCGGTGACGGCACCACGGTCAGGACCGAGGCAACCCATTTGCTGGTTGCGGCGGGCCGCGCGCCGAATGTTGCCGATTTGGGTCTCGAGGCCGCCGGCGTTGCTCACGACCGCAAAGGAATCACGGTCGACAACGGCCTTCGGACGTCGAATCGGAAGATCTACGCCATTGGCGATGTGGCGGGCGGTTTGCAATTCACCCATGTCGCCGGCTACCAGGCCGGCCTGGTGATCCGCTCGATCCTGTTCCGCCTGCCCATTGGAATGAACGACAGCATCGTGCCCTGGGTGACCTATACCGCGCCCGAACTCGGTCATGTCGGGCTCACGGAGGCGGAGGCGCGCGCACGCCACGGCGGCAAGGTCAAGGTGCTGACCACCGACTATGCCGGCAACGACCGGGCCCGGGCGGAAGGCCTGACCACGGGCAGGCTCAAGCTGATCGCCGGGCGGGGCGGCAGGCTGCTCGGTGCGGATATCGTCGGAGAGCAGGCCGGGGAGGTGCTCAACCTGCTTTCCCTGGCACTTTCCAGGAACATGACCATGAAAGACCTTGCAGGTTTCATTGCGCCCTATCCCACATTGGGGGAGCTGGTGCGCCGCGCGGCAATTTCTTACTATGCGGAAGCGCCCAAAAATGTTTGGGTGCGCCGTGTAATCGCCATCTTGCGCAAGTTTGGATAATCGATTGCCGCACAGGCCCGCCGCTTTCTTCGAAAGTGCGCAAGGATTTTGGGAAGACATGACATGAAACATGAGGGCGCGCCGCAAGGATCGGCAGTCCCGCAGGAAGCCGCAAACGAACCGCCCGGACCCGGCGGCAGATTCGGTCACTACAGATTCGGCGGCTTGTCCGGCAAGCTGCTTCTGCTGACGGTCCTGTTTGTGATGCTCGCCGAAGTTTTCATCTATGTGCCGTCGATTGCCAATTTCCGCAACACCTGGCTGATGGACAGGCTGACGACCGCGGGCGTCGCGGCGTCCGTGCTGGCCGAGACCAACACCATTGCCCCGCGCCTTCAGGAAGAGCTGCTCAGCACCACCGGCGCGCTGGCGATCGCGCTGGACCAGGGCTCGCAGCGCAGCCTGATCGCCATGAGCGACGTGCCTGCGGAGGTCGATTTCGTGATCGACATGGCCAAGGTTTCGCCGTGGTCGTCAATCCTGGGAAGTTTCGAGATCCTGACCTATCGCGGCGGCGGTGCGATGCGCGTGATCGGCGCGGGCCAGATGGGGCATACCGAACGGGTCGACGTGGTTCTGCCGGTCGCCCTTCTGCAGCAGGACATGCTGGCCTTTTCCGGACGCATTCTGGCGCTGTCCCTGGTGATCTCGATCATCACGGCGAGCCTGGTCTACATCACCCTGCGGGCGCTGTTCATCCGTCCCTTGCGCCGCCTGACACGGTCGATGGAGCGGTTCGCGGAAAGCCCGGAGGATGCCTCGCGGATCATGCTGGTCTCCGGCCGGCGCGACGAGCTCGGCGACGCGGAGATCCGCCTCGCCACCATGGAGGAAGCCCTGTCCCGGGCGTTGCACCAGAAGCAGCGCCTGGCCGATCTCGGGCTGGCCGTTTCCAAGATCAATCACGACCTGCGCAACCTGCTGGCCTCCGCCCAGCTGTTCCTTGAGCGGCTGGAACATGTGCCGGACCCGACCGTCAGCCGGCTGGCACCGAAGATCCTGGCAACGCTCGACCGGGCGGTCGGCTACACCCAGGCGGTCATGTCCTACGGCAAGGCGCAGGAACGGGCCCCCCAGCGCCGTCTGCTGGCCCTTCACCGCGTCGGTGACGACGTTGCCGACGTCCTGGGCCTCGCCGACCATGACAGCGTCCGGTTCGAAAACAGGGTGCCGGAAGACATCGAGATCGACGCCGATCCGGAACAGATCTTCCGGGTTCTGCTCAATCTGGTGCGCAATGCGCTGCAGGCGCTGGAAGCGGAGAAGGACGAGACGCTGGTGCGCCGGATCACGCTGGACGCGGAGCGGGACGGTCCTTGCGTCCGCGTGCGCGTCGCCGACACCGGACCTGGCATTCCCGAAAACATCAGGAAGGCTCTCTTCAAGGCCTTTCACTCGGGCTCCAAGCACGGCGGCATCGGGCTTGGCCTCGCCATCGTTGCCGAATTGCTGAAGGCCCACGGCGGAACCATCCGCCTGGAAGAGGGCACGCAGGGAACCTGCTTCTGTTTCGAGGTGCCCGACAGGACGTCCTGACACGCAGGCCCTCCGCCTCCCGCGCGCTTCTTCACCGCAAAGTTTCCGGGAATTCGGCATGTTTCGGGACCGCGTGGCGGATCGTTCGAAAAAAGTTCAAAAAGGTCCTTGCATTCCCTGCCGGACCGCAGTAGGTAAGCGCCCTGTCCGGGGCACACGAGACGCCCCGAACCGAGCAAGACTGTCATCCTCCAGGCCTTGGCCCGATGACCAGATCTTCGCCCTGAATGCACCGGTAGCTCAGCTGGATAGAGCACCAGACTACGAATCTGGGGGTCGGGGGTTCGAATCCTCCCCGGTGCGCCATTTCTCCAAAGGTCCATTCTTGTCACATGGTTTACATTTGATACCGGAGAGAGAGTTTACACTTTCTCCGGAGTGAATGGGTTTTTTGCCGGTTCGACGCGGTTCTCATTGTTGTCGAAATATCCCAGATCATAATCGAGGAACGAGACGAGCCATATATCTTGGTCGACTTCTCGTAGTCCCAGGATTTGGCCGGCGAAGACCTGGCTGAGATTGATCTTGCGTTTTCCGATACAGATACGTCCGCATCGTGTCACGCGCACAGTGCGGTCATGGAAAGGGTATTCCGGTTCAGGCGGCGGTTCGTAGACGCGGGACGAAGGTGTATAGAGTTCACCGGGATAGGCTCCTGCGAGGCCCTGATGGGGCCGTTCATTGTTGTAAACAGCCATGAAGCGGTCGAACTTTTCCTGCTGCTGGAGGAAGTTGAAGGCAGCAGGCTTTGCCGTTTCGCTTTTCAGCGTCAGATGCATGCGCTCGTGGCGGCCGTTCTGCTGGGGATGGCCTGGCTTGATGCGCTCGATGCCGATGCCAAGACGCAGCCACCACACCGACAGCTTGCTCAATCCGAACAGCGCATTCGGGCTGGCGAAGGGGAGGCCGTTGTCGGTGCGAATGGCGGCAGGAAGGCCGAACTCCTTGAAGACGCGTTCAAAAACAGAGAAGGCAAAGTCGGATTTGGTGCAGGTCAAGCCTTCGCAGGCCAGCAAATAGCGCGATCTGTAGTCAGTGATCGTCAGCGGATAGCAGTACTGCCGGTTGCCCAGCTTGAACTCTCCCTTGTAGTCGGCGCACCAGAGCCCGTTCACGTCCTGTGCGTCATGAATCTCGGTTCCACGGGCCTTGTAGCGACGGCGTTTGCGGTGCTGGACCAGACCGTGACGGTCCAGCACCGCATGGACCGTGCTGATCGCCGGAGCCTTGACCATCGGGTATTGCCGGACCAGCTTGTCGCGGATCTTCGGCGCGCCCCAGGTTGGATGCTCTCGCTTGAGACACAGGATGCAGCGTTCGATCTGGAAGGGAAGCTTGTTGGCCTGACGATAGGGACGCCGGCTTCGGTCATTGAGGCCTTCAACGGCCGATTCAGGGCGGAGTGCCTGAATGCACACTGGTTCCTGAGCCTTGCGGATGCGACCGAAAAGTTGGAGGATTGGCGCAAGGACTACAATGAACACAGACCTCACGGTGCCATCGGCAACAAAGTGCCGGTGGATCTCATGAAATCAGAACACGCAGCCAGCCCGTGTTCCTGATTTGGTCCGGAAAACTCTAGCCCTTCCTGGGGGCACGTTGGGTAGCACTCCAGGGGGAAACCAAAATCTTGACCACGGCGTAACTGCCGTTCCATACACATAAGGCGGGTCAATTCTCGGTGGAAATACCGCGTCAGTTCTCGGTGAAAATCAACAGTGACAGGTCCATAGGCGTGAATTTTCTAATTTGATGGGGACCATTTGCCTGTTGCCGTAGCCTACGTCTTGATCCCGATCATGGTGCGTAGCCAAGAAATTCTTCATGTTCATGTTCATGTTCATGTTCATGGCGCTCGGCGGTCCAGCGTGTGGGGCTCTTCGGGCGTTCACGGTACCGGCACGTGGTCAGCAAGAGCCGTTGTTTTACACGGGAGATCCCGACAAAATAAGCTGCGCGTTCCGCTGATGGCTCTCCCCAGAACGTCTCGTTCCACTAGGGGCTGACTACACTGCAGAGATGAGCGCCTGACATCCGGTTAATGAAACACCCTGCAGACCAACCAGCATAAGTTGGCAATGCCGACCACACTGCTTTGAGTATTAGACCATTTTCAGGATTGGCATTGCGTTTCTGAGTGCCATCAAGTCAGGTTTTGGCACCGCGAAAGTGTCGTCTCCGGCAAAGACGGCTTCGATTTCGGCGGCAACGGCCAGAACGCCGAGATCGTCGTTGCGTTTGCCGATGATCTGCAGGCCGAAGGGCATCCCGAGGTCGTCGCGGCCCATCGGGATGGTGATGGAGGGATGCCCGGCTATGGTCGATGCGTAGGCGAGCGCCAGCCACTGGTAATAGCTTTCCGTGGCCTTCCCGTCGATTTCCGCCGGGTAGAGCTCGTGCCAGTCGCGCGGACTGATCGTTACCGCTGGTGAGAGAACATAGTCGGTGTCCTCGAAAAAGCCCTGCCAGTTCCTGTAATAGGCTCCTTGCCTGGTCATCGCGTCGGCAACGTCCAGCGCGGAATAGGAAAGGCCTTCTTCGACATTCGCCATGATGTTCGGCCCGTAGCGGCCGGGGTATTTCAGGGTGTTGGCGTGGTGGTTCCCCAGCATCATCACGGCCCGAAGCACGGCGAAGATCCGGTCGGCGTCTGTGCAGTCAGGGCAGGTTTCCTCTGCGCTTGCAAAAAGTGGGCTGAGGGCTTCCATGCGCTTCCGGAAGGCGCGGCGGACAATCTGCTCCGTCAGCGCAAAGCCGAAGTCTTCCGTGAAGCCGATCTTCAGCGACGCAAGGTTCTTGCGCGGCAGGGTCTTGAAATCCTCCGGGTTCCAGAACGTCTTTCCGTTCATGACGGCCGTGAAGGGATCGAGACGGTCGGGCCGTGCCATGACCGAGAGCATCAGCGCGGTATCGGCGACCGTGCGCGCCATCGGACCGGAGGTCGACAGGTGCATCAGGGCCATGCCGCGCGTGTCGCCGGGAACGACACCCGGAGAGGGGCGAAAGCCGACGACGCCGCAAAAGGCTGCCGGGTTGCGCAGGCTCCCGCCGGTATCCGACCCGGTGCAGAGCGGCGCCATGCCCACCGCGAGCGCCGCCGCCGAACCTCCGGAAGAACCTGCTGCGCTTTTCGCCGGGTCATGTGGATTGCCCGTCGGACCATAGACTGTATTGACCGTGTTGGCTCCGGCGGAAAATTCCGGGCAATTGGTCTTGCCGAGTATGATCGCGCCCGCCTTCCGCATTACGGCAACAATAGCATCGTCCTTGACCGCGATGTTGTCCCTGAAGAGTTCCGATCCGAAGGTGGTTGGCAGGCCTTCCACGCCTATCATGTCCTTGACGCCGAATGGAAGACCGTGCAGCGGACCCAGCGGTTCATCCTTCGAGAGCGCTGTTTCCGCCTCACGCGCTTGCACGCGCATTGCGTCAAAGTCGCTTGCCACGACTGCGTTGATCGCCGGGTTGATGGCCTCTGTCCGTGCAATGCAGGCCTCGGTCAGTTCCACGGGCGAGAGCTTGCGGGCAGCGATAAGCCTTCCGGCTTCGATAGCTGTGAGATCGGCGGGGTCTGACGTCATGAAAGCAAAGTCCTGTTGGAAGGCGAGAGTTCAGGCACCGGTGCCCGGCCCGTTGTCATTTCCTCGGCAAGAAGGGCGGCGGTCGTGGGACCAAGTGTGAAGCCCTGGTGGCCGTGTCCGAAATGAAACCACAGTCCTTCGTGTCTCGGGGCCTTGCCTGCCAGAGGCAGCATGTCGGGCATGCAGGGCCTGTTGCCGACCCAGGGCTCGGCTTCGACCGGTTTGCCGAGATCGATGATCTGTGATGCTGCTCTTGTTCCACGTGACAGCTGGCACGGAGTGGGGGGAGCATCGAACCGCGACAGTTCGGCGCCGCTCAGCACACGCAGCCCGGTCAGCATCGGGGAGAGGACAGTTGCGCTTGCCGCGTCGAGCATGGGGGCGTTCAGCGTGCCGCCGCCGGTGAAATGGCGGTGATACCCGCGCTTGCGCAAGAGGGGAATATCGTAGCCGAAGCGTTTCAGGAGAAGCGGCGACCAGGGACCGAGGGCGACGACCGCCTCCCTTGCCGAGATCGGACCTTCGGGTCCTTCGACCGTCCAGCCGCCGTTCTGGGCATAAAGGCTCGCGGCATCGGCTGTGACCATGCAGCCGCCGCGCGACAGGAAGAGGTCGGCATAGGCCTTGGTCAGGCCTCCCGGATCCGCGCAGCTCCAGGACTGGGGCCAGTGGATAGCCCCCGCAAGGCCCGGTCGCAGGTGCGGTTCGGAGGCCGCGAGTTCAGCTGAGGATTCGACCGAGACCTCGATGCCGTATTCACGCGCGATACGCTCAGAGTCCCGCACCGAGGCCTCTAAAGGAGCCTCGGACCTGTAGACGAAGCGGAGGCCCGTCTTGCGGATGATGTTGTCCGCGCCGGCTTCAGTTATCAGGGGCGCGTGATCCGCCGTCGCCCGCTTGATCAGCCCGGCATAGGTTTTTGAAATCTGCTTGTGCCGCGCGGGCAGCGAAGACTGAAAATAAAGCCAGATCGGGCGCAACAGCGAGGGCAGGGCACTCAGGTGGTAGTTGACGTCGTTGCCGCGTTTTGCCGCGATACTAAGGAGCGTTTTCAGAGACAGGGGCAGGGGATAAGGTTCGACAGCTTCCGCCTGGATGACGCCCGCGTTGCCGTAGCTCGTTTCCTCGCCGGCCCCCCGCCTGTCGATCAGAACGACATCCCGTCCGGCTTCCTGCAGCGCCAGCGCGGTGGAGACACCGACCATGCCGGCGCCGAGAACCAGAACATCGGTCATCGTGGATCTCCTGTTCGAATGGCGGACTGTCTCAAGCGGCTTTCTGTGCGCCGATATCCCAGAACAGTCCCGTCATCATGCGTAAGGCTTCGCGGCTGGAAGACAGGAGCAGGTGTTCGTCCGGCGCATGTTGTGAACAGCCCGGGTAGGAGTGCGGCAGCCAGACCGTGGGTAGGCCGAGCGTTTCGGAAAAACTCTCGTTCGGAATGGATCCCGCGAGATTGGGCAGCAGAACGGGCTTCTTGCCGGTCGTCTCGGCGACGGATGCCGCAACGCGGCTCACCCAGGGATGGGTGGGGTCGAGACGGGTGGCATGAAATGTGCCACGTTCCGCCGGTATGATCTGAACGTCCTCGAAGCCTTCGCGGTCGAGATGTCGGCGAAGCGCGGGAAGAATGTCGTCCGGGTCCGTGCCGACGACATAGCGCAACTGGCAATGGGCACCGGCCCATCCAGAAATGGCGTTGACCGGCGCTTCCGGAACGCCGCTCTTCTGGGCAAGGATGGCAAAGGAGTTCCAGCCGAAAACCCGTTCGGAAGGCGTGAGGCTTTCCTCGCCCCAGTCGGTATCGATCGCCGGGCCTTCGAAGCCGCCGACAGGGCACTCTTCAAGCGCTTTGCGGATCTCCGGCGTCAGGCTGTCCGGGCGCCATTCCGGCACCTTGATCTGACCGCGCCGGTCGGCGATGGTGGCAATCGCATGGGCAAGAACGATGGCCGGGTCCTTCAGGAGCCCGCCCCAGTTGCCCGAGTGATGTGCGCCCTCGCGGTATTCGACCCGAAGATCGAAATTCACCGCTCCGCGCGAGCCCATGAAGAGGGTTGGCTTTTCAGGGTGAAGACGCGGGCCGTCGGACGCGATGAGGACGTCGGATTTCAGCAGATCTTTGTGAGCGGAAAAAAGCGCATCGAGCCCGGGTGAGCCGCATTCCTCGGCCATCTCCAGAATGATCTTGGCGTTGAAACCGAGCGACCCGCGTGCCGCGATCACGGCTCTGAGCGCAGCAAGGTTGATGAGGTGCTGGCCCTTGTTGTCCGCCGTGCCCCGACCATAGGCCTTGTCGCCTTCGACCACCACTTTGAAGGGCGCCAGGCCCTGCCGCCACTGATCCGCCTGGGCGCGGATCACATCGCCGTGGCCATAGATGAGGACGGTCTCGAAGCCGGGATTCTCTATCCGCTCGGCAAAAAGAAACGGATAGTCGGCGTCGGCAGGGTTTTCCAGCACCCGGCAGCTGAACCCCATTTGCGAGAGCATGGGAATTGCTGCCTCGTCGAGATACCGCTCCAGTTCCGGCCGGTTGCCGGGTTCCTGGCTTTCGGTGGGAAAGGCAACCAATCCGGCAAGCTCTTCAAGGAAGCCTCCCTGATCCGCATAGGCCTCGATGTCGTTCAGTGCAGAAGAGCGGGACGTCATTTCAATTCTTCATTTCCTTTTCGGCCACGGCATCGCCCCAGGGGGACATGATTTCCGTGCAGCCGGTGTTCATTCCGTTTTCCCGCATAACGCCCGCCGGGCAGGCGAAGGCATAGGGGTAGACCGTGCGCTTGGCCGTCACCACGGGCTGGATGTCCCGGAGCGAGGCAAGGATTTCAGGTTCGAGGTCCTCGTCGGCGACAGTCGTGTCTCCACCCGAGTTGTCGACCCGCGGCTGATGAAAGGCTCCTTGCAGATCCATTCCGAAATCCATCATGAATGAGGAGAGGTTGAGCACCGCCGGCAGGATCTTCCGTCCTCCGGAAGCCCCGATGGCAAACCGCCTGCCGTCCTTCTCGCCCAGTGTCGGACAGACGTTCATCAGGCAGCCCTTGTCGGGTGCCAGCGAGTTGGGCTTGCCCGGTTCCGGGTCGAACCACATGATGCCGTTGTTCATCAGGAGCCCCGTCGAGGGCGAGATCACCCGCGAACCGAAGATCGAAAGCAGCGTCTGTGTGACGGCAACCATGTTGCCGTCCCGGTCGACGACGGAAAAATGAGTGGTGCAGGACGGCGCATGCGGGGCATCCTGATCGCCCATGGTCTTCAGGCGGTTCCGGTAAGTGATGCCGAGTGCCTCGACCATCGAGCTGTAGCTTTTACCGTCCGGAGTTGCCCCCGGTTCAAAACCTTCTTCCATCATGGCCAGGCATTCGGCGAGGTTCGGTCCGGCAGTCAGGCCTTTCGATGCATGAACATGCCCGCCCCGGTAGGGGACCGTGATGGCGTCCCGCAGCTCGGCCCTGTAGGCCGCAAGATCCTCCAGGCCGAGCGAGCCGCCCTTGGCCTGAACGTCAGACACCATGGCGCGGGCGATCGCGCCCTCATAGAAATCCCGGGCACCTTCGTCCGCCAGCTGTTGCAGTGTTTCGGCAAGGCGGCTCTGATCGAGCCGGTTTTCCACCAGCGCCGTCCATCCGGCAATCGTCGGCCATTGCCCGTCTTCCAGAAACATCCGCGCCGCATCGGGATCCTGCGCCAGCGCGCGGGTGCTGGAGGCAATGATGAGCGAGGCGTACCAGTCGACCAGCAGGCCTTCCTTCGCCAACGCTACGGCAGGCGCCAGGAGATCCTTCCAGCTTTTGCGCCCGAAAAGCTGATGCGCCAGTTCCATGCCTGCAACGGTTCCGGGGACCGCGATCGATGTTGCGCCCTGGACGTTGCGGTCGTCCTTGACGGAGAGCCAGGGAAAGAGATCCGAGGACCGGCCGGAACCGTCGAGCGGATAGTCCGCCGGATCAAGGGCCTTCGGCGAGCGCATGCCGAAGAACAGCGTATGGGCCTTCTGTTCCGCCTCGCGCCAGATCATCATGCATCCGCCGCCGGCCGGGCCGCTCATCCACGGCTCGACCACGCCGACTGCAAAAGACGTGGCAACGGCCGCATCTATCGCGTCGCCGCCCGCTTCCAGGACGGCAGCTCCTGCCTCCGCCGCTTTCCTGTGCTGAGAGGCAACGATGCCGCCGCGGGTCGGCACGACCGTCTTGCGTACGGTCTGGGTCGTTGAAAAATTGCTCATGGCTCCACCAGTTCTTTTGGCTGGAGCCTAAGCCCGTCCGTGCTGTCGCGGAAGAGGTGGCAATCCACGTGGGACGCGCCGGAAGTCAGATGCGGCGGTGCTTCGCGCGAGCAAATATCCTTTGCGACCGCGCAGCGGGGGTGGAAGTGGCAGCCTGATGGAGGGGAAATCGGATTGGGATATTGCGCGCCCAGATGAATGTCGGGAACGGAGAGGGAGGGATCGGGTGTCAGCACCGAGTCCAGGAGCGCCTGCGAATAGGGATGCTTCGGGCCGGCGAAAAGATCGCTTGCCGGAGATTCCTCGACGATCCGTCCCAAATACATGACCGCGACCCGCGTCGCCAGGTGTTCCACCACCGCCAGATTGTGGCTGATGAAGAGATAGGTGAGCCCGAGTTCCTCGCGCAGGTCTGCAAGCAGGTTCAGGATCTGCGACTGGATCGACACGTCGAGCGCAGACGTCGGCTCGTCGCAGATGACGATTTCAGGATTGATCACCAGAGCACGTGCGATGGCGACACGCTGGCGCTGACCACCCGAGAGCTGTCCGGGATAGCCGCGCCGGGATCGTTCCGGCAGACCGACGAGATCGAGCATCTTCGTCACCGCCTTCTGGCGCGAGGCGCTGTCGCCGATCTTGTGAACGACGAGCGGCAGCGACACGATCTCCTCGATAGACTTTCTCGGGTTGAGCGAGGAGTAGGGATCCTGGAAAATCGGCTGGATGCGGCGGGCAAGAAGCTGGCGGTCGGCCGGGCCGATCTGTTTGCCGTCGACAAGGACTTCGCCGGTCGTCGGGTTTTCAAGCCCGAGGAGGATCTTCGCCAGGGTCGATTTCCCGCAGCCGGATTCTCCGACCAGCCCCAGGACGTCCTTCTTGTGGAGGCGCAGGGAAACACCACCGAGCGCCTTGAGCGGCTTCGGTTTGGAAAACATGCCCTGCTTGACCTGATAGGTCTTGGTGATGCCAGTAAGTTCCAGCACCGGTTCGTGTCCGTTCGTGCCTGACATCATGCCACCTCGCTGACCAGCGGCTCTTCAACACAGCGGTACCTGTGTCCGCCGCCGGCGCTGCGCTCCGGAACCGCTCCAGCGCAGGCTTCGCCTGCCAGGCTGCAGCGGCTGCGGAAGGCACAGCCGGAAACGTCGCCGATCAGAGACGGAACGATGCCTGGAATGGAGCCGAGCGGTTCGCCCGGCTTGGTCTTGCCGGGCACCGGAATGCAGTCAAGCAGCCCGCGCGTATAGGGATGGGAAGGCGCATCGAAGATTTCCTGCGCCGTACCGCTTTCCACGATCTCGCCCGCGTACATGACCGCGACCTTGTCGGCGATGCGGGCGACGACGCCCAGATCATGTGTGACGAGGATCAGAGCCAGGTTCATCTCCCGTTTCAGATCCGCGAGCAGGCGCAGGATCTGGGCCTGGATCGTCACGTCGAGCGCTGTCGTCGGCTCGTCGGCGATGATCAGATCCGGTTCGCACATCAGTGCCATCGCAATCATCACCCGCTGGCGAAGGCCGCCGGAAAGCTGATGCGGATATTGTCTCAGTCGGCTTTCGGCGGCGGTGATCCCGACCTTGCCGAGGAGCTCGACCGCCCGGGCCATAGCCTCCGCCTTCGACACCTTGCGGTGAAGGCGCAGAGCTTCGCCGAGCTGGTCGCCGATGGTGTAGGCGGGATTGAGCGAGGTCATGGGCTCCTGGAAGATCATGGCCATGCGGTCGCCGCGGAGCGTCTGCATCTGCTTGGGCGTCATTGACCTGAGGTCCCTGCCCTCGAACTCAAGTTTCGAGGCGCCGACCTTCAGTTTCTCGCCGAGAAGGCCCATGACGGCGAGCGAGGTCAGTGACTTGCCGGACCCGGACTCGCCGACGATGCAGAGCGTTTCGCCGCGTTTCAGGTCAAAATCGATGCCGCGCACGGCGTGCAGCGTTCCGGAGCTCAGCGAAATGTCGACTGTCAGGTCCTTGACGTTGAGGATTGTCTCGCTCATCCCTTGGCCTCCGGTGCGGTGACATCGCGCAATCCGTCGCCTAGGAGATTGATCGCAAGCACGAGCAGGAACAGGGCAATGCCCGGAATCGTGATCAGCCACGGCTGGAACAGCATCATTTCCTTGCCTTCTGAAATCATCAGGCCCCAGGACGGGGTGGGCGGCTGAACGCCGAGGCCGAGGAACGACAGGGCCGCTTCCAGCAGAATGGCGTGGGCCATTTCCAGGGTCATGACTACAATCAGGTTGTTGGCGACGTTCGGCATGATTTCGGACAACAGGATCCGGGTCGTCGAACAGCCGATCGCCTTGGCCGCGTTGACATATTCAAGCCCGCGGATCTGCATGACCGAGGAGCGCATCACCACCGCGAAGCGGTCCCACAGCAGCAGGCCGAGCACCAGGATGACGATCTGAAGCGAGCCACCGAAGAGTGCGACGATCGCCAGGGCGACGAGTACCACGGGCATGGCAAGGCGCACGTTGATGAGGAACGTCACCACGAGGTCGACCTTGCCGCCGAAATAGCCTGCCGCGACTCCAAGTGCCGTGCCGATGAGGCCGGAAATCAAGGCGGCGACGATCCCGATCAGCAATGAGATGCGGGCGCCGTAGAGAAGCCTGGCGAGGTAATCGCGACCAAGCTGGTCCGTTCCCAGCAAATGGGCGGGATCGCTGCCGGCCATCCAGAAGGGAGGCTTCATCCGGGCGAAGAGATCCTGTGCATAGGGGCTCTGGTCGGTCAGGAACGGGGCGAAGAGGGCCACCGCCACGACAAGCGCCAGGATCGTCATGCCGAACAACAGGCCGTAGTGGCCGAAGACGCGGCGGCGCAGCTGGCTGCCCGGCGTGACGGGGACGATGTTTTCTGTGGTCTGCGAGGGTGCACTTGCCATGTCAGCCTACCCTGATGCGCGGGTCGAGCCAGGCGTTCGCAAGGTCCGACAGGAGGGTGAAAAGGATGTAGAAGCAGGAGAAGATCAGGATCAGCGCCTGAACGGTCGGTAGGTCGTGCCGGCTGATTGACTCCCAGGCAAGGTAACCGGCCCCGTGCAGGGCGAAAATCGCTTCCACGACAATGGACCCGCCGAGCATGAAGCCCATCTGCACGGCGGAAAGCGACACAACCGGCACGATGGCGTTACGAAGCGCATGCTTGAAGAGGATCCGTCCGGCACCGGCGCCCTTGGCTCTTGCCGTGCGGATGTAGTCGGCATTCAGCACTTCCAGCATTCCGGCGCGCGTCAGTCTCATGATGGCCGGCATTGCGTAGTATCCGAGCACGACCGTCGGCATGATGAAATGCCGCCATGTTTCCGATCCGGACGGCGGCAACAGGCGGAACTTGATCGAGAAGAGGACGATCAGGATCAGGCCGAACCAGAAGCTGGGCATGGCCTGCCCGGCGACGGACAGGAAAAGTGCGGTGCGGTCGATCAGGGAATTCGGGCGCACTGCGGCCGCGACACCAAGGGGGACGGCCGTCAGAAGCGCGAAGGAGATGGCGCACAGGCCAAGCGTCATGGTGACGGAAAGCCTGTCGGCGATCAGGTCCGCGACGGGCAGCCTGAAATAATAGCTTTGACCGAAGTCGCCATGCACGGCTTTCCACAACCAGTCGGAATATTGTTCAACGAGCGGGCGGTCGAAACCGTAGAGCTCCGTGATCGCGGCAATGTCGGCTTCACTTGCTCCTTCTCCGGCGATGGCCGTTGCTGGATCGCCTGAAAGGTGAAGAAGCGAAAAGCTGATGACCGAAACGGTGAGTGTCACCAGAATAGCCAGGCCGAACCGCTTGAGAGCGAAGGCAAGCATGGATTGAATAACTCCGGAAAAGGGGAGGAGGATCCCGCTGATATCAGCGGGACCGGGACGGCGTAACCCGTCTTATTTCCAGGACATCGTGAAGAAACGAACGATTTCATCCGGCGTCGGCGTAAACTCGACGTCCTTCGAGAAGACGTAGTTGGAGTTATAAGAGAAGAGCGGAATCCAGTAGGCTTCATCCGCGATCTTCTTGAGCGCCTTTGAGTAGTTTTCCTTGCGAACCTCGTCGTCCACCGACTTATCGCCCGTGTCGAGCCAGGTCTTGACTTCCTCGTCGCGTGCAAAATCCTGGCCACCGAACTTGAAGAACTGGCTGGTGATGGCCGAGACGTCGTTGATAGAGTTCGATCCCCAGGTCAGGAAGCCGAAGCCTGCGCCGCCTTTTTTCTGCAGATCGCGCAGGGCGGAGTACTTCAGGTAGTTCAGGTTTGCCTTGATGCCGACTTCTGCCAGATACGCCATCATGGCCTCTGCGTAGGGCCGGTTGCGGTAGGCGTAGAATTCCACTTCGAAACCATCCGGATAACCTGCGGCGGCAAGCAGCTCCTTGGCCTTCGCGGGGTCGTAGTCGTAGACCGTTACATCCTGTTCGCAGCCGAACTGGCTCGGGTAGCATGCGGAGTTGACGACCTTGGAACTTCCCTTGAGCAGGTTGTCGACGATCGCCTGCCGGTCGATGGCATGGCCGACGGCCTGGCGGACTTCCTTTTTCTGGAACGGGCTTTCGCCGCCGCGGGCCGCTGCATCCATGGTGACGTAGCCGATGCGCATGGTGCTTTCGTTCGCGACCGTGAACTGGTTCATCGCGGCGATCTGTTCGGCCTGGTCGGCCGGAACGTTCCAGATGAGGTCGATCCCGCCGGAGAAGAGCTCGGCCAGCTGGGTGTTCACGTCCGGAATGGTGCGGATGTCGATTGTGCCGATGGACGCCTTGCCCTTGGGGCTGTCGTGGTAGCCGTCGAATTTCTTCAGGACGAAATGCGTGCCGGGCTCAACGCTTTCCACCATGTAGGGACCTGTTCCGACCGGCTTGAGCGCCATGCCGGACGGACCGACCTCGGCATAGTATTCGTTCGGATAAATGGCCACGAGACCGGAGAGATATTCGAGTGCCGCCGGGAAAGGGCCGTCCGTGAGGATGCGGACCGTGTACTTGTCGATTTTCTCGGCACTTTTCATCCAGTTGACATTGCCGGGCACGACGACGTGACTGTCGGGATTGACGACGTAGTTGATCGTATAAACCACGTCATCGGCGTCGAATTCCTCTCCATTGTGGAAGGTGATGCCCTCGCGCAGCCTGAACTCCAGGGTGGTGTCGTCGATCCACTCCCAGGAGGAGGCGAGGTTGCCGACATATTCACCCGTTTGCTGGTCGCGGTAGACAAGGCCGTCCCAGACCTGGCGGGAGAACATGACGCCTTCACGTGCCGAGTTGAAGTAGAAGTCGACCGATTCCAGTTCCTTCGAAAAGGCCGTGTGAAGCGTGTCGTCCGATTTGCCCGCAAACGCCTGGCCGCTGCAGAGCGCGGCGGTGAGCGCGATAACACCTGTCGCTATGATTGGTTTCATCTGTTCAAAACCGGCCTGTAGCCGACCCTCTGGTTGATTTTTCTTGTATTATTATATGATACTTCTTATTTTATACTCATGTACTTTATTTTGTGCGCTGGTATTGTCAAGCGCGTGTAGGTTACTGATTGGGCATGGCTAAAGAAGTGGCGGAAAAAACTAGGAAAAAGCAGGACACGCTGTTCGTCAGTTCGTTTGAAAAGGGGCTGAGGATCATGGGCGCCTTCAATGCGCACCGGACCGAACTGGGCCTGACCGAGCTGTCGGAAATTGTGGGACTGGACAAAAGCGCCGCGCAGCGCTTCACCAACACGCTTCACAAGACCGGCTATCTGGAAAAGGATCCGGAAAGCCGGCGCTTCCGGCCGTCACTTAAGTTCCTGGAGCTCGCGGCCGCCTATCTGTGGTCCGATCCCTTTGTCCAACTCGCGATGCCCAAGCTGATCGATTTCAGCCGTGATATCGGCGAGCGTGTCAACGCGGCAAGGCCGGACGGCACCGACATCATCTATGTCATCCGAATCCCGACCCAACTCACCAGTTTCTCGGCCATGCTGATCGGCAACAAGGTTCAGGCGCTGAGTTCTTCTTCAGGCCGCATCATGCTGGCTCATTTGAGTGAAGAAGAGCGTCGGACGGCGCTTGAAACCTGGCCCATTGATCAGATCACGCCGCGCACGATCACGGACCGGACCGTGCTCGCCCGGGAAGTGGAGGAGGCCAGGCAGCTGGGATACGGGATTACGATAAGCCAGAACATCATCAATGAAATCGGCATCGCCGCACCGGTATTCAACCGCGTCGGCAAAGTGGCCGGAACGGTGCAGTGTTCTGTTTCGTCCCTGAAATGGTCGCTTGAACGCGTTCACACTGAAATTGCTCCGAGGCTCATGGAAGTCGCTAATTCAATCAATTTGCCGCGCTAATCCGCAGGTGCACGGAAGGCATCGCCAACATGTTGATCGGGTTTTGGCTTGGTAGATCACCGTGATGTTTCAGAGCTCGGATTTCCTCGCCTCAAGGGCTTTCGCTTTCCCAAGTCGATCATCTCTTATGCGGTTTGGGCCTATCTCCCCTTTGCGCTGCATACGACAGACGTTGAAGATCTCCTTGTGGAGCGGGGTATTGGTGTCAGCCGGGAAACGATCCGCCAATGGGCGAACCGGTTTGGCCGGCATTTTGTGCGTTGCATTCGCCGGGACCGGCCAAAACCCAACTGAAGTGGCCCCAGTTTGCAGGACAGGTCAGCGGCTGATTTAAGGTATGTCCGGGTTTGTTTTCATGCCGCCAAATTCAGGTCTCTTTCAGCCCAGTGTGCCTCCCTCGGGGAAACACCGCACGCCTTCTGTTCAATTGCATTCATGCAGCACAATCGGCTTCCGCTCCTCAGGTCATCATGAGGAGCCTTTGCGAGGCTTGCCGGCTGACGTGGTATCCATCGGACCCGAGCGTCCAGCAATCTTAAATCGGCGCAAAACAAGCGGAGCGGCAACAACGAGGACGGTGACAGCATAAAGGACGATGCTGTCAGCAGAGGAGAACAGGATCCACCAGTCACCCGCGGAAATTGACAACGCACGACGCAGATTGTCCTCGAACAACCCACCCAGCACGAATCCCAGGATGACAGGGGCGAGCGAGAATCCCAGCTTCCTCAAAAACCAGCCGAATATTCCGAGAATGATGACCATGTAGAGGTCGTGCGGATTGGAGACGACGGAATAGACTCCGATGAACGCCAGCACCGCGATCATCGGCGTCATATATTGCTGCGGGATCGTCAGCATGCGCGCGAAGAGCCCGACCAGCGGCAGGTTGATCACCAACAATGCAATATTGCCGATATACATGGAGGCGATTAGCCCCCAGGCGATTTCCGGCTGCTGGGTAAACATCATCGGTCCAGGAGTGACGTTGAAGAGCAGCAGCGCTCCGAGCAGGATTGCCGTCGTGCCTGATCCCGGAATGCCGAGGGTCAGCATTGGCACCATGGCGCCGCCGGCAGCCGCGTTGTTTGCCGCTTCTGGTGCCGCGAGGCCGCGAGTGTCCCCGGTGCCAAATGCTTCGCTGTCTTTTGCCACACGCTTTTCGGTGCCATAGGCGACTGCCGAAGCGACGGAAGCACCAGTGCCAGGAAGAATGCCGATGAAAAAGCCGATGATTGCGCCACGCAGGATGGTCCAGCGCACCTTCATCAAGTCCTTCAGAGTGACGAAGCTCCGGTCGATCTTGAGAGCCTTCAGCGTACCGGCGGACTGCTGTTCGACAAGATGGATGAGTTCCGCCATGCCAAACAGACCGATCACCACGACCAGAAAGTCGATGCCTCCAAGGACGTCCGGAATACCGAACGTGAAGCGTGGAACGCCGGTATTTGCATCAATGCCAACAGAGGCGAGCATCAGCCCGATCAGCGCGCCGAGGAGGGTCTTGACCGGGTTCTTGCCCACCAGAGAAGCCAGTGTGACGAAAGCAAAGACCATCAGCGCCACGTAGTCGGAAGGCGAAAATGTCACGGCATAGGCTGCCAGCATCGGCCCGAACAGGCTCATCAGCACCACAGCAAAGGTTCCCCCGAAAAAGGAGGAGACCGCGGAAAGGGACAGGGCGCGTCCCGCTTCCCCCTTGCGCGCCATCGGATTGCCGTCCAGCGTTGTCATTACCGCGCCAGCATCGCCGGGGACATTCAAAAGGATAGACGAGATGCGGCCGCCGTACTCGGCACCGTAATAAACACCTGCAAGAACTATGAGGGCGGATTCCGGCGGAAAGCCGAGCCCGTAGGCAATCGGCAGCAGGATGGCGACCCCATTGATGGGGCCGATGCCCGGAAGAGCGCCGATCAGCGTACCCGCGAAACAGCCCGTCAGAACTAGGAATATATTGAAAGGCTGCAGCGCAACACCGAAGCCCTGGGTCAGACCGTTGATGACCGTATCCATGAGAGTCTCACAAGATTGCAGACAGGATGCCCGCCGGAAGATTGAGTTCCAGGAGATCCGTGCAGAGAAAGTAACCCGCGACACCTGCGATCGCGCCGAAGACAACCGCTGCGATGAGCCGGCCGCCAAGCTGAAGACAGAGGGCTGCGCAGAACAGCCAGGTCGAGGGAATGAAGCCGAAAGGCCGGTAGAGCGCGGCGTAAGCCGACAGAAGAATGATCAGGCTTGCAATGCGCAAAGCTGTTTTCTTCGAGATGCCCAGACTGGTGACGTCCGGCCGGACCAGGATATAGGCGCTGCAGGTTACGGCAAGCACACCGATGAGGCGCGGCCATGTTTCCGGTCCAAGTGGATCATACTGAAAAGGCGCTCTGATCACCGTAAAGGCGATAGCGGTATAACCGATGGCGGCGAGCAGGAGCAGGCCCGCGAATATCCGGTCGGCCATGAATACCTCCCAAGGAAAACCAGCCCGGCAGATGCCGGGCCAGAATGTTGAACAAAGGCTGCGGTGAGGTGGCGCTACTCGATAAGGCCCGCGTCGATCGCAATGGCCCGCATCTTCTCGACCCTGGCCTTCACGTCGGCATCAAGCTCTTCGCCGGCAATGTTCAGCGGCAACAAGCCCTTTTCCTTCTGGATGGTCGCGAATTCCTCGGTCTTATAGGCGGCGTTGAATGCATTGACCCAGGTATTGTACGCTTCGTCGGAAACGTTCTTGCCCATGTAATATCCGCGCATGATCGTCCATTCGGCGTCGTAGCCGAGCTCGATCGCGGTCGGAAACTGCGCGAAGGGTTCCGGCAGGCGCTCTGGCGACAGCACGGCGAGGATACGCATGTCACCGCTGTCGAGATGGGAGACCATCTCGCCGACATCACCGAGATAGACTTCGATAAAGCCGCCCAGCAGCCCGGCGATGGCCTCGCCGCCGCCGTCCATCGCAACGTAGCGCATCTGTTTCGGATCGAGGTCGCGGGACTTGAGCAGCAGTGCTGCCTTCATCCAGTCCTGCGATCCGACCGAACCACCCGCGCCGAAGATGATCGAACCAGGTTCGGCCTGAGCCTTGGCCATGATGTCGTCAAGGCTCTGGAAGGGGCTGTCCGACTTGACGATGACCGCACCGAAATCGGCGCCGGCCGTCGCCAGAAAGCGGACATCGTTGGCGCCCCATTCACCGTATTTGCCGGTTGCCATGTTCAGGAGAGAGCCGGAGGAAAAGGCAACGATCGCGCCGGGATCGTCGGTACGGATCGTGTTGAAGACGTTAATGGCGACCGCGCCGATGCCACCCGGCATGAAGCTCACCTGCATGGGTTCGGCAATCTGGTCCTTCAAACCCGACTGTGCGACCCGGCAGGTCAGATCAAAGCCGCCACCCGGTTTTGCCGGCGCGACACATTCGGGTTTCTCGATACCGGCCGCGGTTGCCGGTCCGGCAATCGAGCAAAAAACAGACGCAGCCGCAACAGCGGCTTTCAGATAGTTGTACATTTCGTCCTCCCAAGAATGCTTCCGGTCTTGTCGGGCAAGGCATTTCCTCCGTGTCCGTTGCCGGCTGCAGGAAGGACCTTATTGCGGGCGGCTGACCTCCATCTGACCCGAAACTGACCGGATCCTGACCCGAAGCTGACACCAGACTGACATTAGGGTCGATCTGCATGTTTTCTGGGCAGAATTCATTTCCAAAGACCGTTTATTGATCTAATTCTCGAGGATGAGAATTCTTCTGGTCGAGGACAACATCGAGCTGGCGGACTTGCTTGTCGAACGGTTCCGGCAAGAAGGACACGCGATTGATTGCGAGCATGACGGCAGGCTGGCGGACGGCCTGCTGGCCCACGCCCGGTTCGATATCGTCATCCTCGATATCAACCTTCCGAACAGAGACGGTTTCGATGTGCTTCGCGCCATGCGACGGCGCGACGACAAGACACCGGTCCTCGTACTCACCGCCAGATCGGAAATCGACGAGAGAATCACGGGTCTCGACAGCGGTGCTGACGACTACATGGTCAAGCCCTGCGACTTCCGTGAGCTGTCGGCACGGTGCCGGGCGCTGCTCCGGCGCCGTTCGGGTGAAGCGCATAATCTTTTCCAGTGCGGCAGTTTTAGCTTTGATCGCGGAGCCAAGCGCGCCTCGATTGACGGTCGGGATCTGGAACTCCGGCACCGCGAGGTACAGCTTCTGGAGGCGTTCATCGGCAATCTCGGCCGCGTCCTGCCCAAGGAACAGGTCGCCGACAAGATTTATTCTTTCGAAGAAGCGCCAAGTTTGAATGCCATAGAACAGGCAGTCACACGGCTTCGGCGGAAGCTGGAAGGCTCGCCATTGGTCATCCGCACTATTCGCGGCCTCGGGTACATTGCGAATGCTAAGGAAGACTGAGGATCGTGGGCCCTATTCGCTGCGCCGCAGGCTTTCCGCGGCGATGCTGGTCGGCTTTTTCTTTATTCTCTGTGTGATCGCGATCGGCATGTGGAACTATGCGCGCGACACAGCCAATCGCACCTATGACCTGCTGCTGGACGGTTCCGTCATCGCGATCCTCGAGCGGATCAAGGCTACCGAAAAAGGGATAATTGTCGATTTCCCGCCGAGTGCGCTGGAAATCCTCGCCCTTGCGGCCGATGACCGGGTTTTCTACCGGATCTTCGATGTAGCAGGCAACACGATCACCGGCGAGGACGGTCTGCCGCTTCCCGAAAACTTTGAACCCAAGGAGTTTCATCAGTTCTTTGACGAGGAGTTTTCAGGCGCAGCCTTCCGCTTCGTCGTCCAAGCGAAGGAGCTCGTCGGGCCCGCCGGTCCGGTTCAGGTTAACGTTCAGGTTGGGCACACCAAACAGGCACGCAATTTCATTCACAACGACCTCTTCAGCAAAGGCATGATCGGGCTCGGCGTTCTGGCGGTGGCCGGGATGATCTTCGTGCGCCTAGGCATCAATCTTGCCATGCGGCCGCTGGCCGGTATAGAGGAAGATATTTCGCGACGTGCGCCGACTGATCTGGAGCCCCTGTCTTCGGAACCGCCGCGGGAAATTGCAGGATTGATCTCCGCGATCAACGGTTTTATGCGTCGCCTCGACACCAGTCGCGATAATGCGCAGACATTTATCGCCGATGTGGCGCACCAGGTCCGTACGTCTCTGACCGCTGTCAGTGGACAGTTGGAACGCACACTGAACCGTAGCGACCCCCACGCTGTTCGCCAGGGTCTTGAGAAGGCTTCCAGCCAGACTGCCCGGACTATCCATTTAACCAACCAGCTCCTCTCGCATGCAATGATCGTCCACCGCGCGGACGTGCGTCCAAACGAGACGATCGATCTGGTTTCGCTTGCTACGTCCATCCTTGAGGAAGTGGTCCGGCCGGACAAGAACGAAGGTATCGACTTCGAGTTCGAGTTCTCCGGATGCCGCATTGGACGCAAAATCACAGGAGACCGGATTTCCTTGCGCGAGGCACTGCGCAACTTGGTCGACAACGCAGTGACCTATTCCCGTCCGAATGCACATATATGCTTGGAACTGCGAGATGCGTCATTTCAGGGAAAACCGGTGGTTGCACTTTGCGTCAACGACGACGGCCCCGGCATACCGGAGGAAAGCAGAGGCAAGGTCGTCGAGCGGTTCTACACGCTTGGAAACCATCACGGATCCGGCCTCGGGCTTGCCATCGCAGACGCGGTGGCGAAGGTCCATGGCGGCGTGCTAGAACTTAGCGAAAGCCCCTTCGGAGGTCTGCGGGCTGCGCTCATCCTTCCGATCGATCAGGGAGCCAACCATGACAATGGGGAGTGACATCACGGCGTCGCAGCGTTGGTTCGGCAACGCCTGGATTGTCAGGCGATGCTTGTTTGTGATGAGCACACTTGTCTTTGCTCTCAGCGCGGGACCTTCTCAGGCGGGCGACATAACGGTCTACAGCGCAACGGATATCAGCGCTTTCCAGCCACTCATCGACAGCTTCGAGCGGATTCATCCCGGGCAGAAAATCCTTTACCGGGAGTTTGACACCAGGGACCTCTTTGAGATCGTGGCGGCCGATGAGGCCGGAGACGCCGATGTCGTGATCAGTTCGGCGACCGACCTGCAAGTGGCCTTGGTCAATCAGGGACGAGCTCTCCCTTTCCGCCTTGACGGAGAAGACGCACTGCCCGCATGGGCCCGATGGCGCAACGAACTTTATGGCTTCACCTTCGAACCTGTTGCAGTCATCTACAACAAAGCCGCCTTTGACGGACGGGCATTACCGAGAAACCGTTCAGATCTTGCAAGTTCCATTCGCGACAATCCGGATTTTTTCGCGGGCCGGATCGGATCCTATGACATCGGGCAATCTGGCGTCGGCTATATGTTTGCGACGCAGGACCTTCAGCGCGGGTACGAATTCTGGCGGCTGGTGGAGACATTCGGCCGCGCGGGCCTGAGGACCTTTTGCTGCACATCCAGGATATTTGATGCGGTCGCTTCAGGCGATCTCGTTTATGCCTATAACGTGATCGGACCATATGCGCTTGCCAGCGCGCGCAAGACCAGCACCGTCGGGGTCTATACGCTCGACGACTATACCTTCGTTTCGACACGAACCGCCTTTGTCCGAAAGGAGGCGCCCAACAAGGCAGGCGGTATCGATTTCGTCAGCTACCTATTATCGCCGGAGGGCCAGTCGGAACTGGCTGCCTCGTCGCCTTTCCTGCCGGTATCGGTCGATATAGGCAAGCCATTGGACAAAGTCATCGCCTTCGGCAATCCGGAGGCGATGGCCCCCATAAAGGTTGGGCCCGGCCTGATCGCCTACCTGGATAGGATGAAGCGCGAAAAACTGCTGGCCGATTGGCTGACGGCTATTGATCCGTCTGCCAAGATTCTTCAATAAGTCGCTTCGAAGACGAACTTCACCAAGTTTCACAGCATTGGTTGGAGTGTGGAAACGCCGTCGTATGTCTATAACCGGCCATTCCCGTGTCGCCTCATACCAGCATGCAAGGGCAGATGCCTTCGGCCGGTATTGCCAACTTGTTTTGTTTAGTCAGCAAGGTGTCTGTTATTGGACGGATTTCAGGTGTTCATCTCGCCGGTGTAGTCCTGCCATAGGCTGAACGCATCTGCCCTTGCATGCCGGTATGAGGCAACGGACAGTTTGTATCGGCGCGGCCGGAAGATCGTGTTTATCTGATCGTGGGCGGACAGAAACCGTTGAGCATGCCGGGCCGATTTGAACCGGCCAAAGATCTTCTCCCGCTTGCGTGTCGGACGATGGGAAATCTCAATCCTGTTGTTCAGTCCCTTGTGAGCGCGATGATCGGCATCTGGTGCAAGGGCCTGGACGGGCTTGGTGTAGCTGCGCAGCTTGTCAGTCACCACGACCCTGGGCTCCCCGAATTGCGTCACCAGCGCGCCAAAGAAACGCCTGGCTGCCTTGGCATTCCGGCGGGATTGAACCAGGATGTCGAGTACGTCTCCATCGCCGTCAATCGCCCACCAGAGCCAGTATTTCATACCGCCAATGATGATTACGGCCTCATCCAGATGCCATTTGCTGTTTGGCTTTGGCCGGTCCCGGCGAATGCAGCGCGCGAAGTGCCGGCAAACCGCTTCACCCATTTGCGGATCGTTTCCCGGCTGACAACAACACCGCGTTCAGCCAGAAGGTCCTCAACGTCTGCCGAGCTCAGAGCAAACCGGTGATACGCCCAAACCGCATAGGATATGATCGACAGGGGAAAACGGAAGCACTTAAGGCGCGGGAAATCAAGACGTTCAAACATCAAAACGATCTACCAAGCCCAAGCGTGAGCAACAAGTTGGCAATACCGGTCAACCTTTGTGAGGCGCAGCGCTAACCTTCAAACCGTGCATGCTGAAGAGAGTTTGCTTGCACCTCGTCCGAAGTCGAGCCGATGAAGGAGTTGTGCTGCATGCAGATCATTGGCTGCAACACCGCACCATCGGTTGCAGTATGGATCGTCTTGCAGATCTTTCCCGGGCGCGCTGTTAAAGAGAATGTCGCCAGGTTGTACGCAGTCAATCTTGATGCCTTTCACCCCCTCCAATCACGAACCGTATCTATTTTCCATCGCGGTCGCTCAAGATATGAGAGATTTGGTTTTCGAACCCGGCTTTACCGAGCAGTTCTTAAGCCGAAACGCCCAGCTCCCTGCCACCTCCTGCGTCGGCTTGTCCCCCTACCGGTGCGACGAGTTCTTCACACACGAGCTCCTTTAACGGTATCGTCTCCCTCCCGGTTAACGACTGAACACACGCCCGATTTGTTTTTCGACGTCAGTGTCCGGTGTGAAGCATTTTCGACATTGGTGATTGATTTTCAATTCCAGGACTGTAAGTCTCTTTCGACAGATGGGCCATGTATGATCGCCTTTCGACCGTCGTGAAAGGAAACCGACATGAAGCTGGACATCGGGAAACTCGCCTATTTTCAGAACGAGCCTATTCCGGAGGACACACGGCTCGCGGGTTGGGCCGCTCTCGTCCATACGCTCGATGTGAAGGCGCCGGTGAGGAATCGCGCCTGCATTTCCGAACGGCACGTGCGCGGCAATCGACGGCAGGAGGGTATCTGGGACGTCTATGACAAACGGTATCGGCCGGAGGATACCCTGGATGGGCATCTCGGTTTTGCCCTGCGCAATGAGCCGATCGATCTTCTGGTGCTCAAACGCATCCTTGATGCGCTGCCGGAACAGGATCTCATAGACTTCATCCAGCGGACACCGACCGGCGCGGTGACACGCCGGGTATGGTTCTTTTACGAAACTCTTACCGGCAAGCGGCTCGATATCGACGATGCCCCTACGGTTACGGCCGTCGAGGCACTCGATCCCGTAGCTTATTTCACTGGTCCTGCGTCTCTGTCCCTGCGCCATCGGGTGCGCAACAATCTGCTTGGCACGGGCGCGTTCTGTCCGATCATAAGGCGCACAGAAAAGCTGGAAGCATTTCTGGCCCTCGACCTATCGCACAAGGCGCAGGAGACGATAGGGCGAACGGGCGCCCAGATTGTTTCCCGGGCTGCAAGCTTTCTGCTGCTTGCAGACAGCCGCGCGAGCTTCGAGATCGAAGGGGAACGCGCGCCTGCCAATCGGCTCGAGCGCTGGGGACGCGCTGTTCTGGAGGCCGGCAAGCGTCCACTCAACAGAGAAGAGATCTATCGCTTGCATCGCATCCTGATCGGCGACGACCGGTTCACCGAGATCGGATACCGCAGCGAGGGTGTGTTTCTGGGGGAGCGGGATCACAACCATGACCCACTGCCCGAGTTCATCGGAGCCCTTCCCCAGGATATTCCTGACATCATGACTGGTCTCAATGAATGCAACAACAGGCTGCGGACCTCAGACCTCGATCCAGTTCTGCAGGCCGCTGCGATCGCATTCGGCTTTGTCTATGTGCACCCGCTGGCTGACGGCAACGGACGTTTGCACCGCTGTCTCATCCACCACGTGCTCGCGGAGCGAAAATACACCCCGCCCGGCATGGTGTTTCCCGTCTCGGCCGTCATGCTGGACCGCATCGACGACTATGCCACGACCCTGAAGCGGCACTCCGGCGCCTTGATGGATTGCATCGACTGGCGCGTGCTGCCCAATCGCAATGTCGAAGTCACAAACGACACGGCGGACCTCTATCGCTATTTCGACTGCACCGAAGAGGCGGAGTTCCTCTTTAGCTGCGTGCATCGAACTGTCGAAACCGATCTGCCGCGCGAGATCGACTACCTCAAATGCCGCGATCAGGCTTTGAATGCCATCATGAACCTGGTCGAAATGCCCGACCGCATGGCGCAGGATCTCGTCATGCACATCCGTCAGAACGGTGGCTCACTCAGCAAACGCCGCCGCACCGGCGAGTTTGAAAAACTCCGAGACGATGAGGTTCCTCAGATCGAGACGATTGTGGCTGAATCCTTTGAAGATTTCGACGACAAATATGGGACGGAATCTTGAGTTTCAGTCAGTGTGTTGTTCGTGACTGAACTTCGGTGCGAGCAGATAGAATTCGGCTGCGACATGGTATGGCGGACGGGAGCTTCGGCAAAAAACAGGCACATTTGTGTTGTCAGCAAGATTCACGAGCAGGACCGGCACTGGCGTCGGGTACCGACTTTTCCGCTGATTGGAAGTGAACGGCCCGCCAATTGGAACTATGCGGATCGCGATCCGCATCCCAGGAGGGGAAAGTCTTCCCCCGCGGCCGCGCCTGTAGTCTCGGCCGGCCCCTTCCAGCGGGGAGACCCCGCAACGCCCCCTTAGAGTGAGAGTTTGGAGGGGTTTTCCGAGACGGGTTGGAAGTTGGGGGAGAGGCCTCTAGCGCCCGTCATGGAGTTTGATCCCACGACCATGCAGGTTCTCGATGACCACCGCGCTGCTCGACCGGCTCACGCACCACTGCCATATCCTTGAAACCGGAAACGAAAGCTTCCGCTTCAAAAACAGCACCGCAAATCAGGCCGACAACGTAGGGGGAAACCAAAATCTTGACCACGGCGTAACTGCCGTTCCATACACATAAGGCGGGTCAATTCTCGGTGGAAATACCGGGTCAGTTCTCGGTGAAAATCAACATCCCGAGTTTCTGACCGGCCAGAACGGTCGAGACGTTGATCTTCTTGCGATGCAGGCAGATCCGTCCGCATGCGGTGACCAGGGCGTCCCTGTCATGGAAAGGGTAGTCCAGGTCCGGCAGGCCCTGATATTGCCTTGATGAGGCTGTGTAGACTTCCGCCGGTGTCTTCATTCTGAGCGCTTCATGAGGTCGTTCCTCGTTGAATTCCTTCATGAAGGCATCGAACTTGGCCTGCTGCTGAAGGCTGTTCATGCCTGGCGGTCGGGTGGCCTCCTTCTTCAAGGTCAGATGCATGCGTTCGTGCCGGCCGTTTTGCTGCGGGTGGCCTGGCTTGATACGCTCGATGCCGATCCCCAGACGCAGCCACCACACCGACAGCTTTGACAAGTTGTAGAGCCCGTTTGGCGATGCGAACGGCAAGCCGTTGTCCGTGCGAATGGCGGCAGGAAGGCCGAACTCCTTGAAGACGCGTTCAAAAACAGAGAAGGCAAAGTCGGATTTGGTGCAGGTCAAGCCTTCGCAGGCCAGCAAATAGCGCGATCTGTAGTCAGTGATCGTCAGCGGATAGCAGTACTGCCGGTTGCCGAGCTTGAACTCGCCCTTGTAGTCGGCGCACCAGAGCCCGTTCACGTCCTGTGCGTCATGAAGCTCGGTTCCGCGGGCCTTGTAGCGACGGCGTTTGCGGTGCTGGACCAGACCGTGACGGTCCAGCACCGCATGGACCGTGCTGATCGCCGGAGCCTTGACCATCGGGTATTGCCGGACCAGCTTGTCGCGGATCTTCGGCGCGCCCCAGGTTGGATGCTCTCGCTTGAGACACAGGATGCAGCGTTCGATCTGGAAGGGAAGCTTGTTGGCCTGACGATAGGGACGCCGGCTTCGGTCATTGAGGCCGTCCAGGCCACATTCCTTGTACCGTTCAAAAATCTTGTAGCCCGTAACCCGTGATATACCGAACTCCCGGCACAGCGGCGCCATCTTCTCGCCTTCAAGCAGCCGCGCAACAAAACGAAGTCGTTCATCCATAGGCCTACACTCTTTCCAAGGCATTCAGGGATCCCCCAAATGCGAAATGTGTAAACCATCTGATCGGAATGAACTGTCAGCTATCTCTCGATAAGCTCAAATGTCCGATCCGCGCATCAAGTCTGCAGCATGCACTGCGGTCATGTGCAAGGTTACCTGGATTGCGGTTTCACCAAGGCCGTTATCAGGTACGCCGCCGTCACAACATGGCCGCCGAGACCACGTTGTAGCGGATGTGGCCGCGTGGCAAGGAACGGAAACATATTGCCCTCTTCCCGCCCTTTGCCATTTCCAGGTTCCAGACATGGAAGCCGGTTTGTACGTGGCGCGGTGTAGGCAGTTCGCCAGATGGGCAAAATCGCGGTACATGACGGATTTTCCGACCGCACATCGCTTGCGGTCTTGTCCGGCCGCGACTTTGGCCCGGTTCGGAACACATGCGCGCCTAAATAATTCCTTGAAATGATTTTCGTTTATTTGTGAAACAAAAAACAGTTCAATGAAAAATATTCACGTTTTCAATTGAAATTATTTGAATTGCGGAGTATGTTTTAGTTCTATTCTTTCTTTGCTGCGCAGAAATATTTTGGGAGGAGCCATGTGGGCAGTCTCCCGTTTCCTAGTGTGCGTTGTCAGGGAAAACAACGGTTTTCGAAACAAAGAGCTGTCAAGGCACCGCGTCAACCGATCAATCACTGCATCCGCATTTTCGGCGAATCGATCCGAGAAAGCGCCTTCCCTGGACGGGGCCTCTCCGAAAGCAGCGATGCAGAAAAATTCAAGCAAACCCAACTCATCTGAAAATGAAAGGACTCCCGTTATCATGAACAGCAAAAGTGGCTACGGCCGCGGACAGGGTCATTCCGGTACGACACCGGCACATCACTTCGAAATCGGCCAGGCGGTTTATTTGCGTGACGGCTTCGGCAGAAACAACCTGTCGAGCGACACGTTTCATATCACCGGTCGGTTGCCTTCGAAGGACGGATTGCCTCAGTACCGCATTCGCGGTGACAAGGAAGCGCACGAGCGTATGGTCACCCAGGATCGGCTGGAAGCCGTCGGTGGCCCGTCAACCGACGCGAACAAGTCGCTTATCGAGAAAACCTTCGGATTGAACGGCTGAGGCACCTGCTGCCGTTTCTCCGGGGCACGAACCCGGTCTGACGCAACGCGGCGGTCGGAGCCCGGTTGGCCCCGTCAGGACCGGAAGCAGTTTCTTGGGCGCCGGTGGCAATCCGGCGACGCGCCTGCCGTCTCCGTTACCGCGTAGCCCGTTCTTCCCGGAAGGAAATGAGACGGCGTGTGTGTTCGTCCCAGAGAACCAGCTTGACGCATTTCAGGCTTTCCAGGAGCGTGATCCGGCTCATGTTTTTCAGCTCGGGATAATCCTTCAGCACTTCCGGCAGGCGGTAGAACGGGATCTTGGCGGCCAGGTGATGCACGTGGTGAATGCCGATATTGCCGGTGAGCCAGCGGAGCGGGCGGGGCAGGTCGTAATGCGAACTGCCGTGAAGGGCGGCATGCTGGAAATTCCACTCGTCGTCGCCGGACCAGTGGGTTTCCTCGAACTGGTGCTGGACATAGAAAAGCCAGACACCGGCCGACGCCGCCATCAGCGTGATCGGGATCTGCACGATCAGGAACGGGCCGAGGCCGACCAGCCAGATCATGACGGCGATCGGCAGAATGATGCCGACATTGGTGGCAAGCGTCGAGGCCCAGGGCTGGACGCCCGCGCGCATCAGGCCCAGCGGGAGGCGGTACTGGCAGACAAAGAGCCAGACGGGACCAAGTCCGAACATCACCAGGGGATGCCGGTACAGGCGGTAGCGCAGGCGCTGCCAGCGGGACTGGTCCCGGTATTCACGCACGGTGAGCGTGTCGATGTCACCTATGCCCCGCCGGTCCAGGTTGCCCGCCGACGCGTGATGAACGGCGTGCGTCCGGCGCCAGTAGTCATAGGGTGTCAGCGTGAAGACACCGATCAAACGGCCGATCCAGTTGTTGAGACGGCTGTTGGCGAACAGTGTCCCGTGGCCGCAATCGTGCTGGAGAATGAAAAGGCGGACCAGGAAACCGGCCGCGGGGATCGTCAGGACGATCCCCCACCAGAGGTCCTGCTGAATGGCGAGCACGGCGGATGCCCACAGAAGAACGAACGGAACGACCGTTGCCACGATTTCAAGGACGCTGCGGAGAGGCCGCGGTTGCCTGTAGCGCGCCAGGGCCTTGGTCCAGGACTGACCTTCCGTCTTGGCTGCGGCATCTACAGGCGCAAGGGTCATTGTTTCAGTGACATTGTCTGGTGTATTGGGGCGCATCTTGCTTCCGTCTTCCGCGTCAGGCCTTGGATCTTTTTGCGGCCACCGGCTTTCGCGCTCGGCCCTTTGATGGTGACGAAACCGGTTGTTTCTTTTGCATCGCGAGGCGCGCGGCCCTCAGCCTCTCCGTCTTTGCAATGCGGACCTGGTCCTCGGTCTGCTGGATTTCCTGCGAAATGCGTTTGGTTATTTCAGCCTTGGATTCCGAACGCGTCCGCTTCGGCTGGCTGCCGGCGTCGCCTGTCTTGTCAGGTGTCATCGTTCAGGTCCCTATTAAAAAGCTGAAATACAAAAAAGGCCGGGCAATACCCGACCTTTCGTTTCATCCATGAGGTCCGTGCCAGTACATCCGTGGTCAGGGACCTGGACGAAGCTTTAAGCAGCCTGCAGGTTGTCTGCGCTGGACTTGCCGGTGCGGCGGTCCTGGACAACTTCAAAGCTGACCTTCTGGCCTTCAACCAGCGGCGGCATGCCTGCGCGCTCGACAGCGGTGATGTGAACGAAGACGTCTGCAGCGCCATCTTCCGGCTGAATGAAGCCGAAGCCTTTGGTGCTGTTGAAAAACTTGACGGTTCCGATGGTCATAACGATTTCCTTTCAATCGATCATGAGAGTAGTGCCGCCACGCGGCATGCGCGACGGTGCAAAAAGTCGAGATTGATAGGGAAGATCGTTCAGGCCGCGGCACGCCGCGCAGTCACAAAGTTCATCAAGCAATATCGATGAACGTCATGTAGGTGAAAACGGTGTCAGAAACAAGGCTGACTCGAAAAGAATATTATTTTTACATTTAAAAATTTGGAGTGCTCTTAATAGAACGTGCCGATTTGGAAGTGAAAACTCAACAAATCCCACGGTTCGTGACAGGTGATGGACAGTTTGGGGCCATGTCTGTGAGGCCTGCCGGTTGGTGCCATCGCGGCACAAGGGGCGGGTCGGGCGCGTCCTGAGTTACCATGCGGGAGAAAGGACTAGGTGCTGAAAAGTGATTTAATCGGTAACTCAGGACGCGAGATAACCTTAGGGAATGTGCGTCAAGGCTTCGGAAAGGCAGCGTTAAAGTTTCGTAAGAAATGACAATTGGCAGCTGTTTTTTCGCGCTGATCGGGATTTCGATCGAATTTGGCGGATCGCTGGGTCACAAGACAAAAAAGAAAGCGGCCGGGGGCCGCTTTCAATGGGCTTTTGTGCACGTGTTATCAGAGTATGGTTCCGATGGCCGCTTTTGCGTCGACAAGGCCACCGCCAAAGAACGTCGAGAACGGGGCCACGTCTTCCTGGTCCGCGTTCATCGCGTCCGTGTTCAGTTGCTTGTGCTGGTTGTCGATGAGGATGTCCTTGCGGGCCGTCTTGATCAGCAGGGCTTTCACATCGCGGCCGTCGCGCACCTTGGAAGACTTGTTGGCGATCCGTTCGGCGCGGCGGATCAAGGCGATGACACCGCCAACAAGGGCGCAGGCGCCGGACGTGCCGCCAAACTGGGTGTAATAACCGCTCTGTGCCGAGCCGGTGCCGAGTTCTTCCGTCTCGGCATCTCCCGTATCGTAACCGAACCGACCGGGGATATCCGTGCTCAACAGCCATCTGGGGCTGAACGGGTATTCCTTTGCCCCCTTGGGCAGCAGATAACCCAGTTCTTCCGAGCTTTTCTCCGTGCTTCGCAGCTGATGCCGGTTGAAGACGACCATGTCGTCCGAGGGAGCGACAACGGTCAGACCCTCGCCATAGTTGGAATACCCGGAGCGATAGCCCTGTCCGGACACCGCGCCGACAGCGATGATGCCGTTTTCACGGTCCGCCAGGTTCGCGGGAAACAGCAACTGGCTCTCGCCCTCATTGCCTGCCGCACAGACGATCGGTACATGGTTGCTGATCGCCTTGAACAGCGAGGTGACGACGCGCCAGAGCCTGCGTCCCGATATTGGCAACTGGGGCCTTTTTGTATCGATCGTGTCAGCGCCGGCCTCAAGGGTCTGCAGCCGCTCGATCAGGTCCGCAGCATCCCGGTTCTCCCATTTTTCGAGGTCCGCCTTGAAGTCTTCCTTGAAGGCAGGGGCCTGGTCGGGATCCGGGAAACCGCGCGGCATGACGATGACATCCGGGTTCTGGTGCCAGGCATAGAGCAGCGCGGCGACGAACTGCAGGGGATCGTTGTCGAAACCGGTGCGGATCGATATCAGCCGGGAAAACGGGTCGACCCCGAAATAGGGAATGACGCCTTCGGTCGGCTTGATGCCTTGCGGGCAATTTTCCGGACCGCCGACGATCAGGCCGCTGACGGCGGTGCCGTGAGACGCGAACGGGGCTTCGACGTCTCCGAATGCACGCACGTGCCCGCTTGAGCCTTCCAGCTGCTGGACGATATCCGTAAAGATCTCGGCCTCGACCTGTGACAGATCCTGCAGCTTGAGGAGACTTGTATCCAGTCCGGCGAAATTGTGTTGGCACGTGTTGCCGGCATGTTTCTTCGACCTGGTGCCATACGGCGAGGTGGTGAAATCGATCGACCGTTCCGGGTCGACCCGGCCCTGGAGGTTGGGGTGGTCGAAATGGCAGCCCACGTCGATCATGGCAACGCGCGCGGGCTGAACATCCCCTTCGTCACTCAGCTTGTCCCACAGGGTTGTCTCTATGCCGTCTCCCGTCCCGTCGGGAACGATCACGCCGAGGGCCATGAGATGCCAGAGATAATGGTATTCGCTGGTCGGCTGCGCTTTTTGGGTCACTGTCTGGTCCATGTTCTCTGCCCCTCTCCTAGAGCCATTCCTGTTGAACGGCCTGATAGCGATCGGCGAAAGCTTCGGCGAAGCGCGGCGCGAATTTCTTGGCCAGTTCCCGGCCGGCGGCAGTGTCGCTCGGATAGTGCAGGCCGGCCCATTCCCGGTTCTGAGCGACATTCAGGGCCACTTCGGACAAGGCCTGGGTTGCCGGATGCTCGGGCAGGATCGCGTTGAAGGCAAAGGCAATGGTGTGGCACTGAAAGGAATGATTGCTCGGATAGGCCTCATGCGCCGGATTGGCGAGCAACGGACGCAGGCGGGGCTCGACCTGGTTTGGCCGCAACCGTGAAAACACTTGCTTGTAATAGAGGCCGACATATTCGGTGACCGTCAGCAGCTCGAGGAAGAGGGTTTCGGTTGCTTCGAAGCCCGCGAGGCCGTCAATTCCAAGCGGTCGGGTAAACGCGCTCAGATCCAGCGTCGCTTCCTGCTGGATATCGGGCAGTCGAAGCTGGCGCTCCCTGACGTTTTTCTGCATTCCCAGCAGGAGCTGGGTCTCCAGCCTGCTGAAATCCGGGCCGGGAGGCGGCGTCAAGGTGATGTCGGTCCATTCCGCCGGCATGCGCATGTCCGGATTGCCTGTCCCGGCACGGTGAAGGCGCAGCAGGGCCTCGGTCGGCATCAAGGCGCCTGTTGACCCTTGCGTGCTGGCGACCTTCAGCTTGTTTTTGTTCTTGTTCTTGTTCTTGTTTTTATTCTTATTTTTGTTCTTGTTCTTATTGAGGACGGACTTGTTCAGTACTGACTTGTTCAGAACCATGCGAACAGCGCTGACGCCACCGGCCCCCTGTGCGCCGAGAGGAGCCTTGACGGAGATCTCGCTCGGCGTGTCGGATATTGCATCGAACTGGAGGCCTTCCGGCCCGACTGTAATCCGGCTTTGGTTGAGAAATTCGGCGATGGAGCCACAGTGGTGCAAATTTGTATCGACTTTATTCATGGTTTCCCCCGTTCAAACGGACTTGCTGAAATTCCACGTCAATCAAGCCCGGCCTTGCGCAGGCCCTGCAGGAAATGCAGCCCGCCTTCGGTTCCAAGACCCGGGTAACCGCTTCCTCGAAGAATCTCGGTGCTGAAGTCGGGTTCAACGTCATTCAGGCGCTGGCGCAGGCTTTCAAGCATCTGCACATTGCCCAGATGGGCATGGCTGGAAATCAGGTAGCGCAGGATGGAGTTGAACTTGGGGCGCTGCACAAGCGCCCTTTCGCCTGCGGCAATCGCGCTCCTGTGATCGCCCGCGAGCGTCGCCGCGATGCATTTTGTTGTGTCGAAATAATAACTGATGGGCGTGTTCGCACCGAGCTGCTGTGCCCAGGACGCCATGGCAAGCGCCTTGCTGTTGCGGCCGGAATAGGCGTTCAGCGTGGCATAAAGGTCCCAGCCAAGGGTCTGCTCGGGATCGAGCTTGAGCGCGCGCTCGTAAAGGGACGCCGCGAGGTCGAATTCACTGAACAGGTAGGAATGGATATGCGCAGCGAGGGACAGGACAAGCGGGTCGTATTCGTCTTCCTCCAATGCCCTGGTCGCGAAATACTGGGCCTCCGAAATCTGTGCGGCCGCATCGGCTGAAAACCGTTGCCCGACCTGGAAGGACTTGGAAAAGGCCATCCAGGCATAGGTCTGCGCATTCGGCTGGTGCTTCAGCAGCATCTCCAGCTTCTTGTCGGCACTGTAAAGGTGGTCCTCGGACAGACCGAAGATCTGGTAGATGCATTCGATCAGGACACCTGCCCTGGCGATGTCCGGGTTGATCGCCGTCGTTTGCAGAAGGCGTCCGATCTGAATGACCGTCTGGGACACAATAGCGTTGAGGTTCGACTGGGACGGCTCGAGGAAGCTGGATTGCGTGAAGGTCTGGCTCGAGGTCCAAAGCGTGATGCCGTTTTCCGTCGACACCAGCTCGACGGTCAGCCTGACGTTCTCGCCGAGAGATGTTTCCGTCACCCGAACGGCAAGCGGCAGCGTGACCTGCCGCAGACCCTTGGACAGCATCGGCTCATTTGTCCGCAGAACGGGAATGCGGCCCATTTCATGGAGGTTGCGCATCAGTTTCTGCTGGAGCGCGTTCGCGCATGGCTGGGTCGGCGGCACGTCCTGAAGTCCGATGGCCCAGGTGCCATCTGCCGAAGGGGTGGCCCTGGATGCCTCGTTCGGGCCCGGTGCGGGCGTGTTCAGGGCAGGCTTGTACTCCGCAGGGTCTTCGCTCAGATGCTCAACGTCCGGAACGCTGCCGTATCCGTCTCCGCCTGCCGCGGTGTGCGTTTTTTCAAATCGTTGATCCCAGATCTGCCGTTCGAGCGTCAGCCAGCTTTCGAATTCCGGATCGCAGATGTCAAAGCCTTCCAGGAAATGCTCCGAAAAATCATGCTGCTCGTCGGACAGGTGCAGCAGGCCTTTGTCCGCTTGTTCGCTGATTTGCTTGGCATCCACCTGGACCCGGGACAGATCGAGGGTCACCGAATACTTGTCGGCGATCAGGATGTCCTTGTAGTCCGCGCCGAAGCTTTTCCGAATATCCAACAGGGCCTGCCGGAGGCTGGCGGAGGCCTGATCCTCGCTGCGGTCGCTCCAGAGCTTGTCACGCAGCCAGACGCGCGAGCGGGATCCGCGGGGCGCAAGCGCCAGCATGGCCACGACGGCCTTGGATTTCTGGTTTTTCGGTGTCAGCTGATTGCCGCTTCGGTCCATGACCGTGGGCGGGCCCAGCAGGAAGATTTCCAGGTCATGATCACTACGCGGGCTGAAATTCATGTTTGCCCCCAGCGGATTGGCATCATTGCCACCGACAAAAAGTGCAGGAATGATACGCAAATTCGCGCAGCTCTGCAAAAGATGCGTGTGGGGCATTCTGAAATCCCAGATAGCATTCGGATCTCTTGCAGGGTAAACCGCGTGACGTAATCGCTGCGTCAATGTTGCGTAAATTCGCTGTCATTTGTGCGGATGACACGATAAATCCAACGGCGTAGCTGTTCGGCGATGGACAAGGGCGCTCGCCACCCGGCCGGAACGCTCTGCATCGGGCACTGTCCAGGCGGGCAGGACCGTGACCGGAACCGGAACGCTCGCTCGTCCGGATTTTACGGAAATTCTTGAACCACCGATTGCCCGCGCCTCATTGCGGGATTAGCGTGTGCGCCATGCTCCGTGGAGTCGTTCTTCCGCGAGACCCTTCCAGAACCTTTCTAGACGAGGCCCTCGATGGCACAGCTGCCCAATTCGCTCGAAGCCCGCGACAGCGCGGTCCAGCTCCACTCCTATGCCGATGCCCGCCGCCAGGAGGAGACCGGCGCGCTCGTGATCGACAAGGGCGAGGGCATCTATGTCGAGGACATCAACGGCAAGCGCTATATCGAGGGCATGGCCGGTTTGTGGAGCGTCGCCGTCGGCTTCGGCGAAAAGCGCCTCGTGGAGGCCGCCACAAGGCAGATAGAGAAGCTGCCCTATTATCACACCTTCACCTACAAGACCCACGGTCCGTCGATCGAGCTCGCCGAGAAGCTGATCGAGATGGCACCGGTGCCGATGTCTAAGGTCTATTTCACCAATTCAGGCTCGGAAGCCAATGACACGGCGGTCAAGCTGATCTGGTACCGCTCCAACGCGCTGGGCCAGCCGGAGCGCAAGAAGATCATTTCACGGGTGCGCGGCTACCACGGCGTCACCGTCGCCTCCGCCAGCCTGACCGGCCTGCCCAACAATCACAGGTCCTTCGACCTGCCGATCCCGCAGGTGCTGCACACCACCTGTCCGCACTACCGCACCATGAAACGGGACGGCGAGAGCGAGGCGGACTTCGCGAAACGCTGCGCGCGGGATCTGGAGGATCTGATCCTCGCCGAAGGCCCGGAGACCATTGCCGCCTTTTTCGCCGAACCGGTGATGGGCGCCGGAGGCGTGGTCGTGCCGCCGGACGGCTATTGGGAAGCGGTGCAGCCGATCCTGAAAAAATACGGCATCCTGTTTGTCGCCGACGAGGTCATCTGCGGCTTCGGCCGCACCGGCAACATGTTCGGGACCGAGACTTATTCTCTCCAGCCGGACATCATGACGCTGTCAAAGGCGCTGTCGTCGTCCTATCAGCCGATCTCCGCGCTGCTGATCAATGATGACGTCTATCAGCCGATTGCCGACGAGAGCCACAAGATCGGCGTGCTCGGCCATGGTTACACGGGCAGCGGCCATCCGGTCGCCGCCGCCGTCGCGCTGGAAAACCTGAAGATCATCGAGGAGCGGGACCTGGTCGGCCACGTCAAGGCGATCGCGCCGACGTTCCAGAAGCGACTTGCCGCGCTGGCTGACAACCCGCTGGTGATCGAGACACGCGGCATCGGCCTGATCGGCGCGGCGGAACTGCATCACGAAGCGCTTGCCGAAACACCGGGGGCGCTTGGCGCCAGGACCAACGCGGTCTTTCACGAAAACGGCCTGATCTCGCGCAACATGCTCGACGCCATGGCCTTCTGTCCGCCGCTGATCATCACCGAGGCGCAGGTCCACGAGATGTTCGACATCGCCGAGGCCAGCCTCAAGTCGATCCGGGAAAGCCTGTGACAAACTGGTCGATCATAGGCACCATCAGCGGCACCTCGGCCGATGGCATCGACCTGGCCGAGATCACGACGGACGGCGAGCGGGTGACCCGTTTCGGTCCGGCGGAAACGGCAGACTATCGGCCGGAGACGAAGCGCCGTGTTCTCGAAGCGGCTGCCCGGAAGGGAACGGGCCGCGATGCCTGGCCGGAGATTGCCGCCGCCGTCACGCGGGATCATGCCGAAGCCATAGGCGCGTTCCTGGAAACCCATGGTCTTCTGCCCGATGCCGTCGTCTTTCACGGCCAGACGGTCTGGCACGACCCCGGCGCGGGCGAGACGGTGCAGCTCGGGGATCCGCAGACGCTTGCGGACGCACTTGGCCTGCCGGTGATCGGCGATGTCCGCCTGGCTGACATGGCAGCGGGCGGTGAGGGCGCCCCTCTGGTGCCGGTCTACCACCGCGCTCTTGCCAAGACGCTTGTCGGCGAGCAGCGGGAGCCGCTCTGTTTCCTGAATATCGGCGGGGTTTCCAACCTGACCTTTATCGACGGCGACCGGTTGCTGGCTTTCGACATCGGTCCCGGCAACGCGCTGCTGGACGACTGGATCCGCCGGCATGGAGGCGGTGACTATGACGCGGGCGGCGCACTGTCCGCCAGGGGGCAGGTGGACGAAGCTCGGTTGACCCAGGCGCTGTCCCATCCATTTCTTTCAGAACCCGGTCCGAAATCCCTCGACCGCTACAGTTTTTCCGGCGCGTTCGTCGAAGGCCTGGACCTGGAAGATGGTGCGGCCACCTTGCTGGCCTTCACCGCGGAAGCCATCGCCAAGGCCGAGCTGCTGGTGCCACAGCGCCCGAAGCTCTGGCTTGTCTGCGGCGGCGGCCGGCACAACCCGGTGCTGATGAAGGCGCTCGACGATCGGCTCGGCGGCGAGGTGGTGTCCGCCGACAGTTTCGGGATCGACGGCGATGCGCTGGAGGCCCAGGCGATGGCGTTTCTGGGCGCACGTTTGAAGGCGGGCCTGCCGACGACCTACCCGGAAACCACCGGCGTCGCTGAACCGGTCACCGGTGGCAAGCTCTATCAACCCGCAGGCTGATCCAACGGCCTCGCGGTTGGCGACAGGCAGGGAAGGTGGACGGGCCGGATTGGCCGGTTTCCGCGCTGGCCGGTCAGTTCGTCCCCTGAACGAGATCGAATTGCACCCAGCCGTCACGGACCAGTGGCGGGTAATCCACAAAGGGATATTTGCCGCAGCCACCGTCCTTGAACCAGACATTGATGCCACGATACCGGCCGTCAAACAGACCGTCCTCCAGGGTCGCTTCCAGTTCCGGCCACTGCGAAGGATCGTTCAGCAGGCTTGTGCGCAGGCCGGCGCAGCCTTCGCGGCCGGGCGGCTGCCGGCGGGGGGAGGCAATGCCCAGAATGGTTTTGCCCCTCACGGAGGTGCCGGCGCGTGTTCCGGAGAAGACAACATCGCCGATTTCAAGAACGGTCCATTGTCGGACATAGGCCTCCAGTGAGGCCGGAACCTTTTCAAGTGTACCCGTCAGCGCGCCGTTCTGGTCTCTCAGGCGCAGGGTTGCGCCCTTGAGACTGCCGAAATCGACGGTCCACCAACTTTCGGAAGGGCTGACACTGCCTGTGTTTTTCAAGGCGGGTTCACTGCTTTCGGGACGCGTGTCGGTGGGAACCAGGGATGGTTCTACCGGCGCGGGCGGCACAGGTGGGCGTGTTGCGTTTGCGGCTGCCGCGCCCTGCCTGTCGGCGGTCTGCGGCGGTTCCGAGGCTACGCAAAAGACCGTGCCGTTGAGTTCGCTGTAGAACGGAGCGCCGGTCATGCGTCCGCAGGCCTGTGCAAGATCGACCGGCTGGAGCGAAAAGCCGCCTGTCGCCCCAGGCTGGCGGCAGTAATGCGGATTGTCCGGCTGTTCCGCGACAAATTGATAGGAACCGTTGGCGAAGCTGTCACGGCAGTAGCTGACGAAGTCGTCGGGATTCAAAGGTTGGCCGGCTGCCTGTCGAGGCCCAGGGCCTGCCGCGCAAATGATCCGGTCGCCCAGCTGGCGGTAGCCGGCGGAACCGGTTGTCAGCTCGCAGGCGCGATCAAGGTCGATCCCCTGCAAGACCCCGGCCTGGCTGCAGTAGTGCCCCGCTCCCCAGCTTTGGGTCCGTTTTACATAGGCACTGCCGGGAAATGCCTCCCGGCAAAAGGCGCCGAAGTCGGCATCCTGTTCGGGCAGGCCGGTCTGCGCTTTTGCAGGTGCGGCGGCTGCCAGCACGGTAACCAGGGCGCAAAGAAAAGGAGCCGGGCGTTGCATGCGGTATTCTCCGGTTGGATCCGCCACGCGAGACATGCATGACGGATCTCGTGTATCCCGCAAGCAGGGTGAGGGCAAAACGCACCGTCTGATGTGCCCGATATCACGACAGAGGCGGTTGCACGTCACAATCCGGTCGATCGTTACAAGCCGTCGGCACGCCGGGAAAGCCAGTTCGGAAAGGTCCGTTTCAACTCGGCTGTCCTTTCGGCAGTCTCCGGAAAACAGTCCGCGCCGCCGTCATAGGGCGCGAAGATCGCCCCGGTCTTTTCCGATATCCAGGTCACCCCGAAAACCTCGTCCTGCGCTATGGCGCCGAGAAGGTCGTCCGCGCTCCCGCTGTTCCAGCGGGTCTCTCCGGCATAGACAGACCAGCACTCGTCCGGCCCGAACAGGTCTGGATCTTCGAAGGCGGTCACAAAGGAAAGGGTCCTGTCTCCGGTCTGTATTTTGCGTTCGAGCGGAGATTCCCTGGCGGCAAATTTGCAATGCACCAGCCAGACCGGTTCGGTGTCTTCCAGCAGCCAGGACGCAAGCGCATTCATACGCTCAAGAACCGTCTCCGTTTCATCCGGCTTTTCCGGATAGCGTTTGGCTTGCGGCAAGGAATGAAATCGGACCCAGCGGTCCTTGAACGCATTGCGCAGAAGAAACCCCAGGGGAAGCGTCCCGTGAAGGACCTGCGACAGAACACGTTCGAAACGGTGCATGCGAAGCCTCGGGTTCCGGTTTTTCGCAAGGATACCGTCAATCCGGCAATTCTCAATCCACGCTCTTCAGGCACCGCGCCACCTTGCGCCGAACCCCGCTTGCGGCTAACCAGATTGCATGAACGGATCTGAAATCTATCAACGGCTGATCGGGCTGATCGAGGAACGGGTGCTGAAACCGGGAGACCGGCTGCGGGAAGCCGATCTCGCCGAGGAGTTCGGCGTATCCCGAACCCCGATCCGCGAAGGGCTGAAAAGGCTGGAGGCCCAGGGACTGGCGGTGCACGAGCCCAACAGGGGCATGGTGGTGCCGACCCTCGACCATGGCCAGATCAACGAGGTCTATTTCATGCGCGAGGTGCTGGAAGGCACGGCGGCGGGCCTTGCCGCAAAACATGCCTCCAAACCCGAGATCGAGATCCTGCAGGACCTGGTCGTTGCCGACCGCAAGCGCATCGCCGACAAGGACAGCCTGGTGCGCTCCAACCGCGAGTTTCACCGGCGCCTGTGCCTGGCGTCCCACAACCGCTATCTCGTCGACCAGATCGACCATCTGCGCCTGTCGCTGATCCTGATGGCCGGCACCACGCTGGACACGCCCGAGCGGCGCGAGACAGCGGTCGAGGAACACGCGGCCATCGTCGACGCCATCGCCAGGGGAGATTCGAAGGCGGCCGAATCCGCCGCCCGCCTTCATATTTCCCATGCGCACAAGACGCGGTTGCAACAGGTCTAGGGAATCTGCTCAGCCCGCCTTGCCGGAATATTGCTCAAAATATTCCGTGATCACCTGACGCGCGAACGCACCGATGCTGGCATAATCGGCTTCCGTCAGGTTGGCCAGCGAGACCCGGGCCGAAGCGTCGACCACTTCGAAGCCCTTGCCGGGCAGGAGCACGACACCGGTTTCCTCCGCGAGGCGGAACAGGAAGTCGTAGCCCTTCTTGTTGGCGACGAACCAGTCGGCGAAGGCGTCGCCGTAAAGCCGGCCGCTCAGGTGCTGCAGATTGATCAGCGTGTAGTAGTTGACGTCATTGGGTTCGCGATGCGGCTTGACGCCCATGTTGAGTTCCAGGGTGCAGAAGCGCTTTCGGATCAGGCTCTTCGCCGCGTTCTTGTAGCGGTTGTCCCGGTCGAGCAGGCCTGAAAACGCAAACAGCATCATCTGGATCTGCTGCGGCGTGGAAGCGCCGGCGGTATGGTTGAGCGCCACCGCGCGGCTGTCGGCGACCAGCCGGTCGATCATCCTGATGTCGCGCGGCGTGGTGGTGAGCGAAGAATAACGCCTGTCGAGAACGGCCTTGGTGTCTTCGGGCAGCGCGGCCAGGGCCTCGTCGAAGACATTGTCCTCATGCAGCGCGATGACGCCGAGCCGCCAGCCGGTGGCACCGAAATATTTCGAAAAGGAATAGACGCACAGGGTGTTGCGCGGAGCCTTGGCGAACAGCGAGACGAACTCGTCTGCGAAGGTGCCGTAGACATCGTCGGTCACCACGAAAAGGTCCGGGCGCTTGTCGTTGATGACCGCGGCCACCCGGTCGAGATCTTCCGGCGACAACTTGACGGAGGGCGGATTGCTCGGATTGACGATACAGAACACCTTGATCGCCGGATCTTCCAGCTTGGCAAGCTCCGCGTCGGAGAACTGCCAGTCGGCGCCTTCCTCCATGCGGATGTCGACCACCGGCATGTCGTAGTCCGGCAGGGGCGGGATTTCGAGATAAGGCGAGAAGATCGGCGTTCCGAGCGCGATCTTGTCGCCTTTCCGGACGAGGCCGTTGGCTTTCAGCGTCTGGAAGATATAGGTCATCGCCGCCGTGCCGCCTTCCGTTGCGAAGACGGAAAAGGGGCCCTGCCGCGGCTCGCCGTTGAACATTTCCTGGGCCAGGTAGGCGCCGACAATCTTCTCTGCGTGGGTCAGCATGCGCGGCGGGACCGGGTAATTGCATCCCAGAAATCCGGCGACCATTTCATGGATCAGCTCGTGCCGGTGAATGCCGAGCTGGTCCTTGGCATAGGCGAGAGCCGCCTTGAGAAAGGTCGTGCCGTCCAGGTCTTCATGACGGTGCAGAAAGTTTTCGAAGCGCTGCAGCAGGCCCTGTTTCTCCGGCAGCCCGCCGAAGCCGCTGTCGAGGTAGGAATAGGAGCGTTCGGCTTCCTCGACAGCGAAATCTCCGAGCCGAAGGAAAGCGCGTCGTGGATGGGTCGCGAGGAAATTCGGATTGCCGCGGCCGGCATTCAGCATCATCCGGTCCGCCGAGGACGACGCGATCTCGATGAGCTTGTCCTTCAGTTCGAACGGGCTGAGATTTTCGAATTCGGAATAGTCGCGATCACTCATGAAACTCTCCAGATCTCTCACGGAGCGGGATTGGTGGAAACGAGACCGACAATCAGCGGCCCCCACAGGGTGAGCAGCACGTTGGCAACCGCATAGGTCACGGTGAAGGTGACGACCGGCGTGGCGTTTTCGGCCTTGCCCAGGAGGGCCGCGAAACCCGGATTGGCGCTGCGTCCGCCCGCGACGCAGGCGAGCGCCTCGATCGGGTTTTGAATGCGCAGCACGTAGTAGGAAAAGAAGAAGCCGATCAGTTGCGGTATGAGCGTCACGCCGATGCCGAACAGGAACAGGCTCATCCCCTGCTCCTGCAAGGTGGTCAGGACCTGGGGGCCGGCGCTGATGCCGACGACACCGACAAAGACCGCCAGGCCGAAATCACGCAGGAAATTGACGGCCCCGGTCGGCAGGGCGGCATAGCGCGGGTGGGTGCCGCGCAGCCAGCCGAACAAAAGGCCCGACAACAGGCAGCCGCCGCCGCTGCCGATGGAGACCGGAACGCCGCCCAGCCGGAACTCGATCAGCCCCAGCAGCAGGCCAAGCGTCATGCCGATCCCGAAAAAGATGAAATCGGTCACGGCCGCCGCGCTGATCGGGTAACCGATGGCTTTCTGGACCGCGTTCAGGTCGCGCGGGTTGCCGGTCACCTGTAATTCGTCACCCTTGTGGAGCTCGAGGTCGGGCAGAAGCGGCAGGTCCCGCCCCATGCGTTTGACACCGGTGAGGAATACGTCGCGCATCGCCCGGGACTGCGTGAGGTCGTGAATGTCCTGCAGGGTGTGGTCCGCAAAGTCCGGGCTGGTCAGAACGATATGACGGTTTTCCAGAACCAGCCGGTAGCTGGCGGGTGCGGGGACTTCCCTGGCAAAGTCTTGCGGCGTCGTCTCCAGGGCGTCCACCATTCCGGTGAGCGCCAGAACATCGCCTTCCTGAAGGCTGGTCACCGTGTCGATATCAATCTCCTGTCCGGCGCGCAGCACCGCTTCCACTGCGAAGTCCTTGTAGAAGACGTCCATTTCCTGTGCCGGGTGGCCAATCCAGTCCGTGCCAGGTTGGAGTTGATAGAACCTTGTGTCGATCCGCTGCGCGGCGTCGAATTGTCCGGGCTCCAGGGTTGCCGCGCCGCCGGACATCTTCTCGGCCAGCTTGATCGCCTCGGTGCGGATGTCCCAGCGCATGATCGTCGGGAAAAACCAGGTGATCATGAGGATCGGCCCGATCGAACCGAAGATGTAGCAGACGGCATAGCCGACCGCGATGTTGGTCTCCATCACCGACTTGAGGTCGGCGGAAACAGTCAGCTTCTGGATGGTTTCTCCGGCCGTGCCGATGATCGCCGACTGGGTCAGCCCCCCGGCCGCCAGCCCCGCGGCCGTGCCGCGATCCAGTCCGAAACCCCAGGCGAAGGCGAGAACCGTGAGAAGGCCGAGCACGCACATCACGCCCGCCGACAGCAGCTGGGTCAGGGACTTGAGCGACAGCGCCCGGAAGAATTGCGGTCCGCCCTGGTAGCCGACCGCGTAGATGAACAGGGCAAAGAAGATGTCCTTGATGGCCGTGTCGATGGTTACGCCGGCCTGACCGAGGATGACGCCGACAACCAGCGTCCCGGCGATGCCTCCGAGCACGAAATTGCCGATCTTGAGCTTGCCCGCGAAATAGCCGAGGGCGACGGCTGCGAACAGGAACACCAGTGGAGCATGCGCCGCCAGCCAGTTCAGAACCTCCATCCGTGGCCTCCCGATCCCTCGTGAAGTTGCCGTGCAACCGACACTCGAACGCAAAAACTATTGCGTCTTATCGTTTGTCAGACAAGCGGGGTCGGGTTTCTACGGATGGTGGGCATGTGTCGGCGCAAGCGGCCGATCCTTCGAGACGGCGCGAGCGCGCCTCCTCAGGATGACGCTGTTGGGGGGGCAAGGCCGTGGGACAGCCCTGAAATGCACCGGCGTTGGATGTATTCCGTTGGCCGGCCTGTCTCACCAAAGGGCGAAATTCAACACTCAGCTTCCCAAAATATCCGCACCGAACAGCGTCATCCTGAGGAGCCGCGAAGCGGCGTCTCGAAGGATCGGCCGCATGCTCATGAACAGCTTACCGGTTGCGAGGAAGCACCATCTCTTTACGCGAACACCCCGCTCAGCACTCGACGACGTTGACCGCGAGACCGCCCTTCGAGGTCTCCTTGTACTGTTCCATCATGTCCATGCCTGTCTGGCGCATGGTTTCGATGCAGCCGTCGAGGGGGACGAAGTGGGAACCGTCGCCGCGTAGCGCCAGCGAGGCCGCGGTCACCGCCTTGACCGCTCCAAGGGCGTTGCGTTCGATGCAGGGCACCTGGACGAGACCGGCGATCGGATCGCAGGTCATGCCGAGGTGATGTTCCAGCGCGATCTCGGCCGCATTCTCGATCTGCTCGTTGGTGCCGCCAAGCGCGGCGCACAGGCCGGCGGCCGCCATGGCCGAGGCCGAGCCGACCTCGCCCTGGCAACCGACCTCGGCGCCGGAGATCGAGGCATTGGCCTTGATGATGCCGCCGACCGCCGCCGCGGTCAGAAGGAAGGTGCGGATACCTGTCTGGTCAGCGCCCGGGCAATGATCGAGATAATAGCGGGTCACCGCCGGAATGACGCCGGCCGCACCGTTGGTCGGGGCCGTGACCACGCGCCCGCCGGCCGCGTTTTCCTCGTTGACCGCCATCGCGTAGACGCCGAGCCAGTCGACCACATTGTGTTCGAAGGGCGGATTGGTGCGGCCCTCGCGGATCAGTTTCTGGTAGATGTCGGCGGCACGCCGTTTCACCTTGAGTCCGCCGGGAAGTATGCCGGTCTGGCTGATGCCGCGGTTGATGCAACTGTCCATGGCCGACCAAAGCCGGTCGATGCCCGCCTCGACTTCTTCCCTCGTCTGCTCGGCACATTCGTTTTGCAGCTTCATTTCGGCAATCGAAAGCTCCGCCTCCCGGCCCATTTCCAGCATCTGCCTGGCGCTCGCGAATGGAAACGGCACATCCTGCTTGGCAAGCTCGTTGACGGGTTCGTTGGAGGTCTTGCGCAACTCGGATTCGCTGACGACGAAGCCGCCGCCGATCGAATAGTAGACGAAGGTGTCGATCAGCGATCCCGACGCGTCCAAAAGATGGAAGGTCATGCCATTGGCGTGGAGCGGCAGCGGCGGGCCGTAATCGAAAATGACGTCCTTGTCCGGGGTGAATGTCAGCTCGGGCAGGCCGTCGATCTTCAGTTTCTGCGACTGATTCAGGGCGTCCAGCATCGGCTCGACCTGGTCCGGATCGAGCGTGTCGGGCCGGGCACCCAGAAGGCCGAGACAGACAGCCTTGTCGGTCGCATGTCCCTTGCCGGTGAAGGCGAGCGAGCCGTGCAGGGTGACGGTGAGGCGTGCGGCGCGCTGTTCCGCGCCGGCCAGGCCACGCAGCCGGTCGAGATAACGGTGCACGGCCACCATGGGGCCGACCGTATGCGAGCTGGACGGGCCGATGCCGATCTTGAATATGTCGAAGACGCTGATGAACATCTCTACTGGACCATATGTCATTGCCGCGCTGACGCTGTCAGCGATTTGCTGCCAAGCTAACAGATAGCGCTGCCCATACTTCCGTTCAAACGCGCAATAATATGCCATTTGCGACATGGCCGCGATTTGCCTTTCCACCGGCGGTTCGAGGAGAGGGCGGGGCGTCGCTGGAAACAGTTGTTCGGGGCAGGCCGCTTTGATAGCGTGCGCCTTCCTTTCAAATGCAACTATCTTCAAATCGAGCCAAGAATGTCTTCCCAGCACCCGTCCGACCTGACCGACGTCCTCAAGTCCAAAAAGGATGCGTTCCAGATACCGGATGGCGTCATTTACCTGGATGGCAATTCGCTTGGCGTTCTGCCGAAAAACGTGCCCGACCGGATCGCCGAGGTGGTTCGCGAGGAATGGGGCACCAGCCTCATCCGGGCCTGGAACACCCACTCCTGGATCGATTTGCCCGGTCGCACAGGTGACCGGATCGCCCGCCTGATCGGGGCCGGCAAAGGCACCGTGGTCGCCTGCGACAGCACCTCGGTGAATGTCTTCAAGGTCCTGTCCGCGGCCCTGTCATTGCGGCCGGAACGCAAGGTGATCCTGTCGGACAACGGCAACTTTCCGACCGATCTCTATGTCGCCTCCGGCCTGAAACAGCTGCTCGACAAGGGGCATGAACTGAGGATCGTCGATCCGGAGGGCGTGCGTGCGGCCATCACCGACGACGTCGCAGCGGTCATGCTGACCCAGGTCGACTACCGCACCGGCCGCGTTCACGACATGGCGGATCTGACGCGTGTGGCTCACTCGGCGGGCGCCCTGGCGATCTGGGATCTGGCGCATTCCGCCGGGGCCATTCCGGTCGATCTTGCGGGCGCGAAGGCGGATTTCGCGGTCGGCTGCGGCTATAAATATCTCAATGGAGGCCCCGGGGCGCCGGCCTTTCTCTATGTGGCGCCGGAGCATCAGGACAAGGTAACCTCGCCGCTGACCGGCTGGATGGGGCACGAGGCGCCGTTTGCGTTCGATCTCGACTACCGTCCTGTCACGGGCATCAATCGCATGACCGTCGGTACGCCGGCGATCCTGGCCCTTTCGAGCCTGCACGCGGCTCTGGAGGTTTTCGAGGATGTCGACATGACCGATATCCGCCGCAAATCGATTTCCCTCAGCGAGCTGTTCATTGCCGAGGTCGAGGCCAGGTGTCCGCAGCTGGAACTGGCCAGCCCGCGCAACCCCGAAGCGCGCGGCAGCCAGGTGTCGTTCCGGTTCGCGGAGGGCTACGCGGTCATGCAGGCATTGATAGCGCGCGGGGTCATTGGCGATTTCCGGGCGCCCGACGTGATGCGCTTCGGCTTCACACCGCTCTACCTGTCTCACCAGGACATTGTCGACGCGGTCGGGATCCTGCAGGAGATCCTGGACACGCAAAGCTGGAACCGGCCGGAATTCAAGACCCGCGCCAAGGTCACATAGCCGCGATGCGCACCTGGCTTGAAAGCATGGCGACGAACCGCTCTTCCGGAACGGGTCTGGAATAGAGAAAGCCCTGGAACCGGTTGCAGCCGTTCTCCGACAGCCAGGTCCGCTGCTCGAGCGTTTCGACACCTTCGGCGACGATATCTGCATCCAGCGCCGATGCCAGTGACAGGATCAGTTTGACGATGGCACCGCCTGAGGCGATGTCGTTCATGAACATCCGGTCGATCTTGATGCCGTCAATCGGGTAATTGTGCAGATAGGCCAGGTTCGAATACCCGGTGCCGAAGTCGTCAATGACGATCCGGTAGCCGGCCTGCTTGAGCACCGACAAGGTTTCGAAGGCGTTTGGAATATCACCCAGAAGCACACTTTCCGTGATCTCCAGGGAGATCCTGCCGGGCTGACAGCCGGTTTGGCTTGCAAGAGAGGTCATGCGCGAGATGAAAAGCGGATCTGACATCTGCCGGGGCGAGACATTCATGGAAAGAGGCACGTCCAGGTTCTGATCTGAAAGGGCAGCCTGCATCCTGCCGACCTGGCGGCTGACCCACATGCCGATTTCGTTGATCAAGCCGGTCTCTTCCGCGATGGGCACGAATTCGTCCGGAGCCACCAGGCCCTTGTCCGGGTGCTGCCACCGGATCAAGGCTTCGCCGCCAACCACGCGCTCGGTCCGCGTACAGGCGATCGGCTGGTAGTACAGGACGAACTGGTCATCGCGGATGGCGCGTTCCAGGTCCTTCTTGATGGTCTGGTGTTCGTCGCGCAGGAGACGCATGCGTTCGCGAAAGCGTACGCATTTTTGCTTCACATCCGTTTTGGCCTGATAGAGCGCCAGATCCGCATGGCGCATCAACTGGTCGATGCCGGTGCCATCCTCCGGAAAATGCACGTAGCCGATGCTGAGGCCAACCTGGCGCGGTTTGCCCTCGATGAGCTGCGGGCTTGCAAAGGCGTTGAGCAGGGCCTGGCCGAACCAGTCCGGACTGTCGTGTTTGGCCCCTTCGAGATGGCAGATCAGGAATTCGTCGCCGCCCAGCCGCGCGACGATGTCATCCGGCCCTGCCAGCTCTCTCAGCTTCTGCGCGACCAGTTGCAGCAGCCCGTCGCCGGCGGCATGTCCAAGCGAATCGTTGACCATCTTGAAATCGTCGAGATCAACCAGATAGAGCGTGGCCAGTTGGGTATTGTCCCGAGCCGTCTGCAGGACCTGTGTCAGCCGCTCCTTCAGGTAGGTGCGGTTGGACAGTCCTGTCAGGGTGTCGTGGCTGGCAAGATATTGGGCCCGCTCCTTGGTTTCATGCAGTTCCGTCACGTCGATTTCGCTGACCAGATAGGCCGGTTGCCCCGTGACGGCGTCGTGACAGGCGCGGATCGTCAATTCGTGCCAGCGTTTGCCGGCGCTTGTCTGCATGTTGGCAACCAGACGGGAGGTGCGTTCGCGGGCGACAAGGTCGATCAGCCGTCGAGCGTCCGCGGGATCGACGAACTGGTCTTCGAACGATGTTTCCAGGCCGTTGCAGGCTGCCCGGGAAGCCGTGTTGCGATAGAGCGGTCTGCCATCTTCGGAATACAGCGAGATCATCACGGTTGTATGCATCAGCGCTTCGGCGCTTCGGAGCGTTTCCGGCTGCTGTTCGTGATGTGGCCGGCCCTCGCACAAGAGCGCCATGCGGCCGTCGGTCAGGCGGATCCCGCTCATCACCACCTGGAGAACCTGCGCCTTGCCCTGTGGATAGAGCGTCCAGATTTCGGAAAAGCTTACATCATGCTTGCAGAAGTCCTGCTGGTACTGTCGCAGCCGCTGCTCGACGGAATGGGACATGTCCGCAGCCATGTCGCGGGCCTGCAGTTCTTCAAGCGTTGCCGACCCCGTGATTTCCAATGCCTTTTGATTGGCCCAGAGAATGTGCTTGTGGTCGAAATCGAAGATCCAGACACCGGTGTCGAGGCGGTCGAAAATTGAAAAGATCAGGTCCTGATCGATTTTGCCGCCGGCAAATTGGAGCGGTTGGGCCGAGGTCTTTTCGTTGGGGGCGCTTAGGGTGTCCGGATTGTCTGGCATGTTGTCAGGTGCGTTCTCCACGATGAGCGCAATCGGCCCTTAAACGAAATACCAGTTCCAAATCGCTGATATTACGGCACTCTCGAAATGTAGACACAGCAAGTGTAATGAGAGGATATTTATCAATCAATTTAAAAGGGGGAAAAACTCCGGGAAACTTAATAAAGGAAACCGATTTGATTGATTTCGAGACAGTGAAAAATTGGTATTGATAAAATTTACATGGAATTCTACGATTTTGACGATCGTCTCGTGCGGCTGTCAAAGAAGTTGCAAACCCTGCAGATTTCCGACTGTCCCGGAGCGCACGAACCGGTGACCTTCTGGAGACGACATCCCGTCCGTCACGCGGGAAACCTCCGTAAATCTGCCGAAATTTGAGATCACGCGTTCCCGGGAATTGCAAATTCTGGAAAATCTTGCCCTTTCTGCGGTGGAACCCGGAGATTATGAGTTGATTGCGCTGTCAATGAAGTTAGAAGGACTGGACGCCGCGCCGTTGCGGGCCGTTAAGCGCCCGCTCGAACAATCCTGAACAATGGGAAGGGCGCGGCCAAAGGCAAGAAGAACGACCGTGGGGCGGCGAGGAGCGTGAATGCTGGAGCTTGATGAGCTCGTAATGGACTTTGGCGGGTTCAGGGCGGTGAATGGCTGCTCGTTCCGCGTCGAGGAAGGCAGTATTACGGGGTTGATTGGCCCCAACGGAGCCGGGAAGACAACCCTTTTCAACCTGATTGCAGGGGCGTTGCAACCGACCAGCGGCAGGATCCGGTTTCTCGGCGAGGACGTCACGCCGCTGGCCAGCCACCAGCTGTTCCACAAGGGGCTGGTGCGGACGTTTCAGATCCCGCATGAGTTTCATAAGCTGACCACCCTGGAAAACCTGATGATGGTGCCGCCGGCCCAGCCCGGTGAGCGCCTGTTTTCCAACTGGTTCACCTGGAGCAAGGTGAAAACGGCGGAAGCGGACGTCGAACGCAAGGCCTACGAGACGCTCGAGTTCCTCGAATTGACCCATGTTGCGCATGAACGGGCAGGAAACCTGTCCGGCGGCCAGAAGAAACTTCTGGAACTCGGCCGCACCATGATGACCAAGGCGAAGCTGGTGCTGCTCGACGAGCCTGCCGCGGGCGTCAACCGCACGCTGTTGCGCAAGCTCGAGGCCAAGATCGAGATCCTCAACAAGGAGCGCGGCTACACCTTCATCCTGATCGAGCACGACATGGAAATGATCGAGAAGCTGTGCGATCCGGTCGTCTGCATGGCCGAGGGCCGTGTGCTGATCGAGGGAGATTTCCAGACGGTTCGCTCCAACCCGCAGGTTCTGGAAGCCTATCTGGGCGAAACCACGGGAGATGCCGCATGAGCGCACTCCTGTCGATGGAAAACATCACCGGCGGCTACGGCGACGCGGACATCCTGCAGGATGTCTCCATGCATGTGGCCCCGGACGAGATCGTCGCCATTGTCGGTCCCAACGGCGCCGGCAAGTCCACGGCGATGAAATCCGTCTTCGGCATGCTGACCATCCGCGGCGGCAAAATGCTTTTCGATGGCGACGACATCACCAAATGGACACCGAACCGGATCGTCCAGCGCGGCATCTGCTACGTGCCGCAGGTCGACAACATCTTCCGGGAAATGTCGATCCACGAGAATCTCGAGATGGGCGGCTTCCTGAAAAAGGGCGATCTGACCGCCGCCTGTGACCGGGTCTACGATCTGTTTCCGGATCTCAAGGAGCGGCACAAGACACTGGCGGGCAGCCTGTCGGGCGGTCAGCGCCAGATGGTCGCCATGGGCCGGGCGCTGATGCTCGACCCGAAACTCCTGCTGCTCGACGAGCCGACCGCCGGGCTGTCGCCGAAATACATGGAACAGATCTTCCAGATCTGCCGGGATGTGCGGGACACTGGCGTGGCCATTCTGCTGGTGGAGCAGCATGCCAAGCAGGCCCTGGCCTTTGCCGACCGGGGCTATGTGCTGGCCGCCGGCAAGAACCGGCACGAGGGCACCGGCGCCGAACTGCTTGCCGACCGTGAAGTCGCCGAAATGTTCCTGGGGGGCTGACCGGTATGGAACTCTTTGACCTTCTGAATTTCTATGTCATTCCGGGCATCGTGCTCGGCTCCATCTATGCGCTCGGCGCCGTCGGCATCACGCTGATCTTTGCCATCCTGCGTTACGCGCACCTGGCCCACGGCGATCTTGCGACACTTGGTGCCTTCATCGCGCTCGCGGTTGTCACCGGCCTTGGCGTGTCGCCGCTCGTCGCCCTGCCGATCGCGATCCTCGGCACGGCGGCTGTCGCCGTCGGCATCGACAAGCTTTTCTACGAGCATCTGCGCGAGCGGCCCAAGATCGTCACCGTGATGGCCTCGCTCGGCATTGCCCTGATGGTGCGCTCGGTGATCCAGGTCGTCTGGGGTGTCGACACGGAAACCTACACGCGCGGAATCGTCCGGCCGGAAAACTATTTCGGCCTGCGCATCCGCGACCGCGAGATCTACACCGTCCTGGCGCTGATCGTGCTGGTCGGCGGCCTGCAGCTGTTCCTGACCCGCTCGAAATGGGGCAAGGCCATGCGGGCGATGTCCGACAACCCGAACCTGGCGCTGCTCTCGGGCATCGACAACAAGAAGGTCGTCATGCTGACCTGGATGATCGCGGGCGGGCTCTGCGCGGCCTCCGGTTTCTTCCTGGGGCTGAACACCGAGCTGAAATCGATGATGGGCTGGCACATGCTGCTGCCCATGTTCGCCGCCGCCATTCTGGGCGGTGTCGGCCGGGTCGAGGGGGCTGTCCTCGGCGGGCTGATCGTCGGCATTGCCGAGGAATTGTCGGTGCTCGTGATCCCGAGTGAATACAAGGCCGCCATGGCCTTCGCCATTTTGCTGTTCATGCTGCTTGTGCGCCCGACCGGGTTGCTCAAGGGCAAGGTACTCTAAGGGGGAGGACGGACATGGAACTTCTCGGTCTCGTCAACTACGCCCTCTTCATGGCGATCTTCATCTGCATCTACGCGCTGCTGGCGCTGGGGCTGAACATCCAGTGGGGCTTTGCCGGCCTCTTCAATGCGGGCATCGCCGGTTTCTTCGCCGTCGGCGCCTATACGTCCGCGATCCTGACGACAGCCATGGAAGCGGACCGCATTGGCGGGTTCGACCTGCATTTTGTCATCGGCTGGATCGGGGCGATGCTGGCGGCGGCCCTGGTCGCCTGGCCGATCGGCAAGATCTGTCTGCGCTTCCGTTCCGACTACCTGGCGATTGCCTCCATCGGCATCGCCGAGATCATCCGTCTGGTGATCAAGTCGGAACCGGCACTGACCAACGGCGCGCGCGGCATTTCCAGCATCCCGCGGCCCATGGGCGATATCGGCTACATGGAATCGCAAGTCGCCTATCTGGTGATCGTGCTTGCGGTCCTGATCGCCGCCTATGTGCTGGTCGAACGCCAGTTCAATGCCCCCTGGGGCCGCATGATGCGCGCGATCCGCGACAACGAGGGTGCCGCCAAGGCGATGGGCAAGGACGTCGAGTTCCGCCGCCTGGAAGCCTTCATCTTCGGCGCGGCCCTGATGGGGCTCGGCGGGGCGCTGTTCGCCCATTTCAACCGCTCGATCACGCCGGAAGCCATCGATCCCATGGTGGCGACCTTCCTTGTCTGGATCATGCTGATCCTTGGCGGGTCCGGCAACAACCGGGGCGCGATCCTCGGCGCGGCCGTGGTTTGGATCATTTGGTCCGTATCAGAGATTGCAACGGATCGCCTTCCGCATGAATATGCGGTTCAGGCAAAATACATCCGCCTGTTCCTGATTGGCCTGATGCTGCAGCTCGTGCTGCGGTTTCGGCCGGAAGGGCTCCTGCCGGAGCCCCTCAGAGGAGACCTGCGGAGTACAAAATCCGGGACGGACCACTAGGCCCGTTCCTTCTGGGCGGTACTCGCCATATGAGTGTGTTGCCCTGAAAATTCAAAGACCCGGCAAAGACCGGATAATTGAGGAGGTACTTATTATGAAAACCAAGATTCTCGCGCTCGCGGCAGGCCTGATGACGGCAACCGCGCTGGCATCCGTCCCGGCACATGCCGATGTCAAGATCGGCCTGCTCGGCGGCGTTTCCGGCCCGATCGCCGCCATGGCTCCGGCCATGATCGACGCGGCCCAGCTGGCGGTCCAGCAGGTCAACGAGCAGGGCGGTATCGGTGACGGTGAAAAGCTGGTAGGCGTGGTCGGCGACAGTGCCTGCAACCCGCAGAACGGCACGGACGCCGCCACCAAGGCGGTCAATATCGAAGGCGTTGTCGGCGTCGTCGGTCCGCATTGCTCGGGCGCCGTTCTGGCTGCTGCCGGCTCCGTCACCATTCCGGCCGGCATCACCATGATCACGCCGTCCGGCACGTCTCCGGAAATCACCAACCTGGAAGACAAGGGCACCGTGTTCCGCACCGTGCCGTCCGATGACTACCAGGGCCGTGCGCTCGCCCGTACCCTGAAGGACCAGGGCTACGGCAAGGTCGCGGTTGCCTATCTCAACAACGACTACGGCACCGGTCTCGCCAACGCGTTCAAGGCGGAATATGTCGACGAGCTTGGCGGTGAAATCACCGCGTTTGCGGCCCATGAAGAAGGCAAGGCGTCCTACCGTTCCAACCTGGCCGAGCTGGCCAAGGGCGGCGCCGACACGCTGGTCATCTTCGACTACGGCGACGGCACCGGCCTGACCATCCTGCGCCAGGCCCTGGAAAACGGCTTCTTCGAGAAGTTCGTCGGCGGCGACGGCATGAAGTCCGACGCGGTGATCAACGAACTGGGTGCGGAAAACCTCTCCACCTTCGTGTCGTCTTCCCCGGTCGGTGAAAAGTCCGAGTCGCTCGACCTTTTCAACGAAGCCTTCAAGGGTGTCGGCGGCGATCCGGATGCGATCTTCGCCAACACGTCCTACGACGCCGCCTTCCTGCTGGCGCTGGCCATTGAAAAGGCCGGTGGCGACAAGGCCGGCGTTGCGGCGGCCATGGTCGAGGTTTCCAACGGCGAAGGTGAAACCATCCGGCCGGGCGAGTGGCAGAAGGCGAAAGAGCTGATCGCAGCCGGTACCGCCATCGACTACAAGGGTGCCGCAGGCGACCACAACTTCGACGCCAAGGGCGACGTTCCGGGCACCTATGCCCTGTGGGAAGTCGGCTCCGACGGCTTCGAGGTCGTCACTGAAATGAAGTAAGTTTCTTCATCTGAAGAGATTTTGCGGGACCGGCGGCTCGAAAGGGCCGCCGGTTTTGTTTTGGGGAAGGGAACGCCTTCCTCTCCATCGTCAATCCGGATCGGCGCGCAGCCGCGCTGCACTTGTCCGGATTGACGGCCGTGAATGCTTTCCTCCCTTACCCCGTCCCCAAATACCCGCTATACACGCCGCCATGCGTGATCTGGATGTTCTTGTGCTCGGCGGCGGTGCTGCCGGTCTGATGTGTGCGATTGAGGCGGCAAAACGCGGGCGCAAGGTGCTGGTGATCGACCATGCCAGAAAGCCCGCCGAAAAGATCCGCATATCGGGTGGCGGGCGCTGCAACTTCACCAATATTCACTGCGCGCCGGCGAATTTCCTGTCTGAAAACCCGCGTTTCTGCGTCTCGGCGCTGAAGCGCTATACCCAGCACGATTTCCTGTCCCTGGTCGAGAAGCACCGTATCCCCTGGCACGAGAAAACCCTCGGCCAGCTCTTTTGCGACGACAGCGCCAAGGACATCATCCGCATGTTGCTGGACGAGCTGGACGCCGCCGGCGGCGCGCTGCAGCTTGAAACGGAGATCAAGGCGGTCGAGAAGCCTGACGACCGCTTTTCCGTGTCGACGTCCAAGGGACCTCTGCGCGCCAGGTCGCTGGTGGTCGCCACCGGCGGGCCGTCGATCCCCAAAATGGGCGCGACCGGGTTTGGTTATGACCTCGCGAAGCAATTCGGTCTTGATGTCATCCGGCCGCGCGCGGCGCTGGTGCCGTTGACCTTTTCCGATGCCAACAGGGAACTGTGCGGCCGCCTTTCGGGTGTCTCGGTGGACGCGAAAGTGTCGTTCGGCAAGACCACCTTTCGCGAAGGCCTGCTCTTCACCCACCGGGGGCTGTCCGGGCCGTCGATCCTGCAGATCTCGTCCTATTGGAAGGAGGGCCAGCCGATCTCGGTCAACCTGGTTCCCGAGGCGGATGTTTTCGAGACCCTGCGCCGGGCACGCCAGGAAACACCGAAACAGGATCTGAAGACCGCGCTTGGCCTGCTGCTGCCAAACCGGCTGGCGGAGGAGCTTTCCGGCACCTTCTCTTTGAAGGGGCGTCTCGCCGACCAGTCCGACAAGGTCTTGCGCCGGGCAGCGGACCAGCTCGGGCGCTGGCAGCTGACCCCGGTCGGCACGGAAGGCTACCGCACGGCGGAGGTCACGCTCGGCGGCGTCGACACGAAGGAACTCTCTTCCAAGACGATGGAAAGCACGAAGGTGCCAGGACTCTATTTCATTGGCGAGGTGGTCGATGTCACCGGCCATCTCGGAGGCTTCAATTTCCAGTGGGCCTGGTCGTCCGGGCACGCGGCAGGGCAGTTCGTCTGAATTCGGAATCCCTCAGACCTCGTCACGGTTTAGACCATGAACATTTTCTGATGACCGTTCCTCATTCGCCGTTATACTGTCGCCAAACGGGGGAATGAATGAAGCGTGTAACGATCCATGATGTGGCCGCGGCGGCAGGGGTCAGCCTGGCGACGGTCGACCGTGTGCTGAATGGCCGGCCGGGCGTGCGCAAGGTTACCATCGAGAAGGTCAACCAGGCGGTCGACACGCTGAACTACAAGCCGGATGTCTTTGCCGCGGGCCTTGCGAAGAAGCGGCTCTACCGGTTCCACTTCCTCATCCCCAACGGCCCCAACGCGTTCATGGAGGACCTGACCCGCGAGGCCCTGTCCCACGCGGAAACGCTGAGCGGCGACCGTATGCATGTTCATGTCGAACCGATCGACGCCTTTGACGGCCATCGTGTCGCCGGAACGCTTGCGGTGCTCGACCGCTCCCAATGCGATGGCGTTGCCGTCGTCGCGCCTGCCTTTCCGGAAGTGCGCGCGGCGATCGACCGGCTGCAGGATCGCGGCGTGCCGGTGGTGACCCTGGTCTCCGATCACCCGTCTTCCACCCGGCAGCATTTTGTCGGTATCGACAACCTGGCGGCGGGCCGGACCGCGGGGCGCCTGCTCGGCCGCTTCCTGCCGCGGGCCCCGGGAAAGATCGCCCTGATCGCCGGATCTCTTGGCCTGCGTGACCACGCGGACCGCTATGCCGGTTGCCGGGAAGTGATCGAGGCCGACTTTCCGCATCTGAAGCTTCTGAAAGTGCGCGAGGGCCGGGACGACAATCTCCGCAACGAGGATCTTGTCGGCAAACTCCTCACCGAACATCCGGATCTTGCCGGGCTCTACAACATAGGTGCGGGCAACAGGGGGACCATTGCCGCGCTGTCGGCCTCGGGACGGGCCGCGGATCTCGTCTTTGTCGGCCACGAACTGACACCCTACACATTTGACGCGCTTCGGAACGACGTGCTCGATGCGGTCATTGCCCAGGACCCGGGCCACGAGATCCGCAGCGCCATCCGTGTCCTGAAGGCACTGTGCGACAAGGCTCCAATCATCGAGGGCCAGGAGCGGATCGGGATCGACGTTTTCCTGAAAGACAACCTGCCGGAGACTTTTGTGCCGGCTGACACACAGCCAGACAACTAGAAGAAACGGGATCGGTGAGGAACCCCTTGGGAGGCCTGGAATGAGTAACGCACCTCAAAAAATTGAGAACCCCATTCTTCCGGGGTTCAATCCGGATCCGTCGATCTGCCGCGTCGGCGACGACTATTACATCGCAACCTCCACCTTCGAATGGTTTCCCGGGGTTCAGATCCACCATTCGAAGGATCTGAAACACTGGAGGCTGGTGACGCGGCCGCTGACCCGTCCGGAGCAGCTGGACATGCGCGGCAACCCGGATTCCTGCGGCATCTGGGCACCGTGCCTGACCTACGCGGACGGCCTGTTCTGGCTGGTCTACACGGACGTCAAACGCAAGGACGGTTCGTTCAAGGACGCGCACAACTACATCGTCACGGCGCCAAACATCGAGGGGCCCTGGTCGGATCCGGTCTATACCAACTCCTCCGGGTTCGATCCTTCGCTGTTTCATGACGACGACGGCCGCAAGTGGCATCTCAACATGATCTGGGATCATCGGGTCGGGACCAACTCCTTCGCCGGCATCGCCCTGCAGGAATTCGATCCGGCGGCGGGAAAACTCACCGGACCGATCCGGAATATCTTCAAGGGAACCCCGCTCGGTCTTGTCGAGGGCCCGCATCTCTACAAGCGCGACGGCTGGTATTACCTGCTGACCGCCGAAGGCGGCACGGGCTACGACCACGCGGTGACACTGGCCCGGTCGCGGCACATCGAGGGGCCGTACGAGGTTCATCCGGATACCCATGTGGTCACGTCCCGCCTTGACCCGGACAATCCCATCCAGCGGTCGGGGCACGGCGATATTGTCGAGACCCAGTCCGGCGAGACCTATCTGGTGCATTTGATGGGCCGCCCCAGGCTCGGTCAGAACCGTTGCCAGATGGGACGGGAAACATCGATCCAGAAATGTGTCTGGGGCGAGGACGGCTGGCTGCGGCTGGAAGCCGGCGGTGTTGCGCCCGAACGGCAGGTGAAGGCGCCGGACCTGCCCGCCCATCCCTTTCCGGAAGAGCCGGACCGGCACGACTTCGACGCTCCGGACCTGCCGATGGTGTTCCAGTGGTTGCGCACGCCCTGTCCGGACCGGATCTTTTCCCTGAATGCGCGGCCCGGCCACCTGCGACTCTTCGGGCGCGAATCCGTCGGCAGCTGGTTCGAGCAGGCGCTGGTTGCCCGCCGGCAGACCGGCTACGACTACGAGGCTGAGACGCTGGTCGATTTCCAGCCGGAAAATGCCCAGCAGACGGCCGGCCTGATCGCCTATTACGGTCGCAGCCAGTTCTTCTGCCTGGCCATCACCGAGGACCATGATCTCGGCCGCGTCCTGACGCTGCTGACCTGCCCGGGAGACGCAGCGGACGGGACCCTCCGGACACCGCTGGACACTCCCGTGCTGCTGCCCGAGAACGGCTCTGTCGGCATGAAAGTGACGGTTGAAGGCATGGCGCTCCGGTTCTGGTACAGGACCGGCGAAGCGGACTGGCAGCGCGTCGGTCCGGCCTTCGACGCGACCCTCCTGGCGGACGAAGCCGCCGGTCGTGGCGCGCATGGCAACTTCACGGGGGCCTTTGTCGGCATGCACGCCATGGATACGTCCGGTCAGGGCAAGGCCGCGGATTTCGACTATTTCAGCTACCGGAACCTGGAATAGCGGGCGAATTTCAGCAGAATTCAGGCCGGTATTTGCGAAAACTGGCCTGAAATACTCAAATTTTGAATTGACGTTTCGGGTCACGCACCGCATATCTAGTGCATGCGTTTGACACAACAGACAAACTACGCCGTGCGCGCGCTCATGTACTGCGCCGTCAATCCGGACAAGCCAAGCAAGGTCGCCGACATCGCGGCCAGCTTCGACATGTCCGAAACCCACCTGTTCAAGATCATGAAGGTCCTGGTCGACGCCAACCTGATCAAGACCATCCGTGGCCGCAACGGCGGCGTCATGCTGGCCCGGCCGGCGGAGCAGATCACTGTGGGTGAAGTTGTGCGTGCGGCGGAAGAGAGCTTCCTTCTGGCCGAGTGTTTCGACAGTGGCCGCAAGGACTGTCCGCTGATCATGTCCTGCGGCTTCAACGGCCTGCTGCACGAGGCGCTCGAAGCCTTCATGGAAGTGCTCGACACCAAGTCCATCGCGGATCTTTCCGAAGACCGTTTCGGCATGCGCGATCTCCTGAAGATCGACGTCGCGGAGGCGCCGATCGCGGCCAACGCGTAAACCACGCTCCCGAACCGATATCCGGGAGGCGCCACCGTCAGGCCGGCGCCTTTTTTGCGCAATTTTTCCCCATCCTCAGTCGCGATTCCTGACGGCATAAACCTCGGTCGTCATTGCCGGACTGGATCCGGCAATCCATGCCGTGACCGTGCCGCAAAGCGTGGCCCGCCGTGTGGCAAGGCCACGGCATGGATGCCATGGTCGAGCCATGGCATGGCGAAGTCGGGGGAAAGCTCTTATCGCAGGATAGCCGACGTTTCCACCGGGAAGGGCCATCGCGTAATCGCCCGTTTGAAATGAATGTGAAGAGGCGTCACAACTCGGTCGGCGCCCTTTTTGCGTTTGGGTCTGCTGTCCTGAGTCCCCAAAATCCGAACCTCTCCATTCGTCCTTGCCGGACTTGATCCGGCAATCCATGCCGTGACCGTGCCGCAAGGCGTGGCCCGTCGTGTGGCTGGGCAAAGGCATGGATGCCATGGCATGACGAGGTCGGGGGAAGCTTCTGAGGGGGATCGCTCGCGTCCGTCACCGGAAAAGGCCGGGCTGGCTGGCCGCTGAGGGAGAGGAGAGGGCGGTTGGCTGGCCTGGCATTTTTCACCTCCGGTTGCCCGGAAGGTCCTGTCTTTCCAGAACCAGAGGACGCGATTTCCGGTTCCGTTTCGATCAGGCATTGCCTTGATAGGAAAACTTGAGTATGAGTGTCAAGTATAAACTTGAGTTTGAAACTCATCTTTATATTCCAGTGTTCACGCGTTCTCTCGCCGGCTCGAATTTAAGCCGTTTCGGGAGCCGAATAACAAAGGCCAAGGACCGATTGCGCGCCATGACTTTGACTGCCAACAGCCAGAAGCACCGCCTGTCCCTGGGAGCTGACAGCGGCACCCGCCGGGCATTTACAGGCAAGCCCGTGCATGACCTCAAATCGGACTACAACACCCGCGACCTGTTTCGCGGCCAGCGGCAGATCGAGATCCATCACAACGACGAGACCTACCGTCTGTCGATCACCAAGCAGGGCAAACTGATCTTGACGAAGTGAGGGCGGGCGGTGCCGCCCTGTTCCCGCCCTTCAAGAGGCGGACACGAACAGGAGTGAACGGGCGGCAGCCCGTCATTCCTGCTCCCCATCCTCCATCCCACTGGGGGATGGGGACCTGGATCCGGCGGTGTCGCAAGGCTTGCGTCGTGGACCGAGGCAATCAGGCCGCAAAGATCGCGACCGGCTTGCCGACACCGCGCAGGGCGTGTTCACCCATCGCCGTGAGGTCGGTTCGCAATTCGGCCGACAGGGCGTCACGCACAGGTTCTGTCAGCAGAAGCTCGCGGCCAAGCGGCTTGCACAGGGATTCCACACGGCTGGTCTCGTTGACCGCGCGGCCGATGACGGTGAAGTCGAGTCGTTCCTCGCCACCGACATTGCCGAAGAAGACCTCGCCGCGGTGCAGTCCGATACCGATCTTGAGCGGATGCCACAGGGCCGGATCCGGCAGGTCTGCCGGCGGCGACCGGTTGAGATCCGCGATTGCAGAAAGGGCGGCCCTGGCCGCCTTGAACGCCGAATCGGCGGCCGCATTTTCCCCAAGAGCTTTCTGGTCGAAAACGGCCAGGATGCCATCGCCCATGAATTTCAGAATGTCGCCGCCATGGCTGAGAACGGCCTCCGAGACCCGGTCGAAATAGACGTTGAGGATGGCCGTGACGTCCGGTCCGCTCAACTGGTCGGCCAGACGGGTGAAGTCCCGCATGTCCGCCATGAAGACGACGGCGTCGATGGCTTCGCCGTCGCCGCGCTTGATTTCCCCGTCGAGCACCCGCTGTCCCGCAATCGGACCGAGATAGGTGTCGGCGACATTGCGGGCAATGCGCTGCAGGACGTGCCGTTCGACATGCAGCGCAAGCAGGTCGATCAGGCCGCGGATGTGTTTCTTTTCCTTGTCTGGAAAGCCGCCCGGCCGTTTGGTCGCAAATGTCATGGCGTTGTAGGTCTCGCCGGATGCGCTGAGCGGCAGCAGGACATAAGACGTGTACCCTGCATCGGCCAGTTCGCGCGTCAGGGGCGAGGAATTGGCGCCTTCTTCCGTCTTCAGGTCGATCCTGATCGTCTCGCCATGCATGATGACCCTGGAAAGCGGGTTGAGCGTGAACGCCGTCTCATGAAACACGCGCTCGTCTGCGGCGATCTCGTCGCAAATCTGGTCCTCGGCGCTCCACACCCACGAGAAGCCGATTACCCGCGGATGCAATGTGCCGATGCGCAGCATGCACCGGTCGATGGAAAGACCGGCCGCCTGGCAGCGCCACATGAATTCCTCGAACATCAGCATGACGCTGCCGTTCCGCGTCGCCTCGTGCAGCAGCCAATCCTTGATATCGGCGATCGTCTGCTTTTCCGGCGCACAGCCAGGACCGCGGCGTGAGCGCTGAAGCAGTTGTACATGCTGGGCGTAGCTGCGCGGCGAGGGATCAAGCGCGGTTCTGGTCATGCGGGCTCCGGCGGACTGTCTTGCGGCATTATCTCGGCGTATTGCTCCGAAGTTCAATCTGAAAAGGAAGAATGCGGGAAGAAAGGCGCCTAGCTGTTTGCCGGGCCAAGCGGCCCGTCCTTCGAGAGGCCGCTGAAACGGCTCCTCGGGAAGAGGTCAGTGGGGAGTTGCCACAATCCTACCTCATGCTGAGGCGCGTGCACGCACGCGTCTCAGCGGATCCGCAAAACAAAAGGAAGCAGCCAAACAGCCTAGAATGCCGCCTCGACGCCGCCCATCTCCACGTAGACGCTTTTCGTCTGGCTGTAATACTCGATCGCGGCATGGCCGTTTTCCCGGCCGATACCGGATTTCTTGTAGCCGCCGAAAGGCATTTCGATCGGCGTGAGATTGTAGGTGTTGATCCAGCAGGTGCCGGCCTGCAGACCGTCGATCACCCGGTGTGCGCGCTGGATATCCTTCGTGAAAACACCCGCGGCGAGGCCGAATTCCGTATCGTTGGCCCGCGCAATCACCTCGTCTTCGCCGGTAAAGTCGAGCACGCTCAGCACCGGCCCGAAGATCTCCTCGCGGGCGATGGTCATGTCGTCCGTGACATCGGCAAAGACGGTCGGTTGCACGAAATAGCCGTCCGGGAAGCTGTCGACACTTGCCGAGCCGCCACCGCACACCAGCCGGGCGCCTTCGCGCGCGCCGACCTGCATGTAGTGCATCACCTTGTCGAATTGCTGCCGGGAGATCAGGGGCCCGATATTGGTGGCCTCGTCCAGCGGGTCGCCGAGCACGGCGTTGGCGGTGCGCTCGGCCAGGCGCGCCAGGAAGGCTTCCTTGATACCCGTGTGAACGAAGACCCGCGTGCCGTTGGAACAGATCTGCCCGGTGGAATAGAAGTTGGCGTTGATGGCTGCGGAAACCGCGTTGTCGATATCCGCGTCGTCAAAGACGATCAGCGGCGACTTGCCGCCGAGTTCAAGCGTGGTCTTCTTGAGGTGCTCTCCGGCCAGCGCCGCGACCTTGGCGCCGGTCGGCACGGAGCCGGTCAGGGACACCTTGGCGACAGCCGGATGGGCGACCATCTTCGCGCCGACATCGCCGAAACCCTGGATGACGTTGAAGACACCCTCGGGCAGGCCGGCTTCGGTGAGCGCCTCGGCCAGTTTCAGCGCGCTCAGCGGCGTGACTTCCGACGGCTTGAAGATCATGGCATTGCCGCACACGAGGGCGGGTGCCGCCTTCCAGCAGGCGATCTGGATCGGGTAATTCCACGCGCCGATGCCGAAGCAGATGCCGAGCGGTTCACGCTTGGTATAGGCAAAGGAGCCGCCCAAATCGATGTGTTCGCCCGTGAGCGTGGCGGCCAGGCCGCCGAAATATTCCAGGCAGTCTGCACCGGAAGCGGCATCGGCAACCAGCGTTTCCTGCAGCGGCTTGCCGGTGTCGAGCGTTTCCAGGACCGACAGCTCGTGGTTCTTTGCGCGCAGGATTTCCGCCGCGCGGCGCAGCACCCGGCCACGCTCGACGGGCGGCGTGGCCGCCCAGATCTTCTGACCGGCTATAGCGGTCTGGATGGCGGCCTCGACGACGGCGTCGTCCGCGGCCTTGATCTGTGCGATCACCTCGCCGGTGGCGGGGTAGAGGCTGTCGAAAGGGGTGCCGTTCTGGCTTTCCAGATAGGACCCGCCGACATAGTGTGACGCTTGCGGTTGGGCGCGCATGGAAGAGCTCCTTGACGTTTGCTACGACCGGTACTTTGCCGGCTAAATTTAGCGCTGACTGGTGTCCCAGTCCGGATGGATCCACGGCTCCTGGTTGGACGCCGGCAGCGGTTCCTTGCCGAGAATATGGTCCGAGGCCTTTTCACCAACCATAATCGATGGTGCGTTGAGATTGCCATTGGTGATTTGCGGGAAAATCGAGCTGTCGGCAACGCGCAGGCCGTCGACGCCGATCACCCGGCACTGCGGATCGACCACGGCCATCGGGTCGTCCTTGGCGCCCATCCGGCAGGTGCCGCAGGGATGATAGGCGCTCTCGACATGCTCGCGGATGAAATCGTTGAGATCCTCGTCGCTTTGCACCTGGTCACCCGGCTGGATCTCCTTGCCGCGATAGTCGGCAAAGGCGTCCTGACTGAAGATTTCCCGCGTGAGACGGATGCAGGTGCGGAAGTCTTCCCAGTCTTCCTCGTGGGACATGTAGTTGAACAGGATCGACGGCTTGTCCTTCGGGTCGCTGGATGTCAGCCTGATCCGGCCGCGGGACTTCGAGCGCATGGGTCCGACATGGGCCTGGAAACCATGACCTTCCGCCGCCGCCTGACCGTCATAGCGCACGGCGAAGGGCAGGAAGTGATACTGGATATCAGGGTATTTGACGCCGGCCTTCGAGCGGATGAAGGCAGCGCTCTCGAACTGGTTGGACGCGCCGAGCCCCTGCTTGAAGAACAGCCACTGGGCGCCGATCAGGGCCTTGGAAATGAGGTTCCAGTGCTTGTAGAGCGTGATCGGCTGGGTGCAGGCCTGCTGCAGGTAGAGTTCCAGATGGTCCTGCAGGTTGGCGCCGACGCCGGGCCGGTCGGCGACGACATCGATGCCGAGAGCACCGAGATCGGCTGCCGGGCCGATGCCGGACTGCATCAGGATCTTCGGCGAGTTGATCGAGGAGGCGGCCAGAACGACTTCGCGCGCAGCGCGCACCTGGCGGATCTCGCCGCCGGTCTCGTATTCGACGCCGGTGGCGCGCTTGTCCTCGATCAGGATCCGGCGTGCCAAAGCGCCCTTGATCAGGGTCAGGTTGCCGCGCTTGAGGGCCGGTTTCAGATAGGCATTTGCGGCGGACCAGCGGCGGCCCCGGTGGACCGTCATTTCCATGTCGCCGAAGCCTTCCTGGCGCTCGCCATTGTAGTCTTCGGTCACGCCGTAACCCGCCTGGGCACCGGCATCGCGGAAAGCGTGGAACAGCGGGTTCCACTTGGTGCCGCGCTGGACATGCAGCGGTCCGTTGGTGCCGCGCCAGCCGGTCTGGCCACCATGGCTGTGTTCCAGGCGTTTGTAATAGGGCAGCACGTGACGGTAGCCCCAGCCCGAAGCCCCCATGTCTTCCCAGGTGTCGAAGTCGCAGGCATGACCGCGCACATAGACCATGCCGTTGATGGACGAGGAGCCGCCGATCACCTTGCCGCGCGGGGTGGCGAGGCGGCGGCCGCCGAGATGCGGTTCCGGTTCGCTCTGGAAGCCCCAGTCATAGAGCGGCATGTTCATCGGGTAGGAGAGGGCGGCCGGCATCTGGATCAGCGGGCCGATATCGGTGCCGCCGAATTCCAGCAGCAGCACCTTGTTGGCGGGATCTTCGGAAAGCCGGTAGGCGAGGGCGCAACCGGCGGAACCTGCGCCCACGATGATGAAGTCGAACTGGTCGCTCATTGGGGGTCTCCGCGCCGGTCAGCGTTTCGCTTCACGCGCGAGATGCGCGGCAATCTGGGTTTCGACATAGTCCTCGACCATGGCGATGGCGGCGTCCCGGTCGGTCTTGGCATCCGAGAGCGCCTGGCGGATCCACACGCCGTCGATCATCGACGCGGTGCCTTCGGCCACGCGCCGGGCTTCAGGCTGCGGCATGAATGCCCTGAGGTTGTGGGTCAGGTTGGAGGCCAGTCTGGCAGAGTAGATCCCGAGCAGACGCTTGTTGCTTTCAGTGGTGCGCGACTGAACGTAAAAGGCCAGCCAGGCGGCGATGACGGCAGGCTTGAACTGGTCGACGGCAAAGTTGCCGGAGATGATCGCGGTGATGCGCTCGCGCGGGGTTTCAGCCCTGGAAAGGCTGTCGCGGATCGCCCGTCCGAGTTCGGTCAGGAGGTGCCGCATGGTCGCCGCCAGCAATTGGTCCTTTGACCCGAAATAGTGATGCACCAGGCCGCCGGACACGCCGGCGCGCTTGGCAATCTGCGCCATGGTCACGTCGCTGTAGCCGCGCTCATGGATCGCATCGACCGTCGCATCAATCAGGCTGCGCCGCCGCTCCGCTTCCATTCCGACCTTGGGCATGTCGACCTCCAAATCATGAAGTGAGATGGTCTTTCTGGTCTTGATCTCACCCTTTGGTCTTATTTTTAATTGATCAATCAATCAATGAAAACTTGCAAATTTTTCCCGTGGATGTTTGGATCGGGATTAGGCAAGTTGTTGGTGGAACGGGCCGGGGGCAGAATTATCTGGCGGACATCCACCCCCTGCATCTTAACAAGAATGAACATTCCTGAAGGAGGTATCTACATGAATATCACAGCGAAACTCGCTGGAGGTCTGGCGCTTGGTCTGATGCTCACGGGAACGGCACTGGCCAACGACCCTGAATCCTGCAAGGCCGTGCGTTTCTCCGACGTCGGCTGGACCGATATTACCGCTACCACCGCTGCAACTTCGGTTGTGCTGGAAGCACTCGGCTATGAGCCGGACGTCAAGATCCTGTCCGTGCCGGTGACCTACGCGTCCCTGAAGAACAAGGACATCGACATCTTCCTCGGCAACTGGATGCCGACCATGGAAGGCGACATCAAGGCCTACCGGGAAGACGGTTCCGTGGAAACGGTCCGGGCGAACCTGGAAGGGGCCAAATACACCCTGGCCGTACCGAAATACACCTATGACAAGGGCCTCAAGAGCTTCCAGGACATCGCCAAGTTCAAGGACGATCTCGACGGCAAGATCTACGGCATCGAGCCGGGCAATGACGGCAACCGCCTCATCATCGGCATGATCGACGAGAACCTCTTCGGCCTCGAAGGCTTCGAGGTGGTCGAGTCCTCCGAGCAGGGCATGCTGGCCCAGGTGGCCCGCGCCAACCGCCGCGAGAACGACATCGTCTTCCTCGGCTGGGAACCGCATCCGATGAACGCCAATTTCGAGATGGCCTATCTCGACGGCGGCGACGACATTTTCGGCCCGAATTACGGCGGTGCCACGGTCTATACCAACGTGCGCGCGGGCTACGCCAAGGAGTGCCCCAATGTCGGCAAGCTCTTGGAGAACCTGGAATTCTCGCTGGCCATGGAAAACGAGATCATGGGTGCGATCCTGATCGACGGCGAGGACCCGAACAAGGCGGCTGCCGCCTGGCTGAAGGAGCACCCGGCAACCTTCGAAAACTGGCTGGTCGGCGTGAAGACCTTTGATGGCGGCGACAGCTTCGCGGCCGTCAAGGGAGCCCTCGGCCTCTGATTGCTGAAAAATCCGGCGCCGGTGCGGGTCTCCCGCCCGGCGCAAACTTTTTGCAACGACAATTAGAATCCGGAGCGGCAGATTGGATTGGCTGACAGACAACAAGCTGCCGATCGGCCCGTGGGCACGGTCCCTGGTCGATTGGCTCACCGACAATGCCCTTTGGGTATTTGACGGCATTTCATATTTCCTGGAAACGCTGATCGACAGCATCCTGTGGCTGCTCCAGACGCCGCATCCGCTGGTCATCGTGGCGATTGCGGTGGGCCTCGGCTATGCGGTGCATCGCACGATCGCATTCGCTGTGTTTGTGGCGCTTTCGCTGCTGCTCATCATCAACCAGGGATACTGGGAAGAAACCACCGAAACCCTGGCCCTGGTGATCGCGGCCTCCGTGGTCTGCATGGCCGTCGGCGTGCCGGTTGGCGTGTTGGGCGCGCATCATCCGCGCTTTTACGCGGCCATTCGTCCGGTGCTCGACCTGATGCAGACGATCCCGACCTTCGTTTATCTGATCCCGGCGCTGATCCTGTTCGGCCTCGGCATGGTGCCCGGTCTGATCGCAACGGTGATCTTCGCCATTCCAGCGCCGATCCGCCTGACCCAGCTCGGCGTGTCCTCGACGCCAACGGCGCTGATCGAGGCGGGCCAGGCCTTCGGCGCCACCAGGCGCCAGCTCTTGTGGAAGATCGAGTTGCCCTATGCCCTGCCGCAGATCATGGCGGGCCTGACCCAGACCATCATGCTGTCGCTTTCCATGGTCGTTATCGCGGCGCTGGTCGGTGCCGACGGCCTTGGCGTGCCGACCCTTCGGGCGTTGAACACGGTCAACATCGCGCAGGGCTTTGAAGTCGGCGTCTGCATCGTCCTGATCGCCATCGTTCTCGACCGGTTCTTCCGGGCGCAGGAAGGAGGCAAGCGATGAGTGCTTCCAATGCCATGCCCGTGGTTACCTTCAAGGATGTCGACATCGTCTTCGGCGAAAAGCCGGAAACCGCGTTGCCCCTGATCGATGCGGGCAGGACCCGTCAGGAGATCCAGGCGGAAACCGGCCAGATCCTCGGCGTTGCCGGCGCCACATTCGATATCCACGAAGGCGAGGTGATCGTGCTGATGGGCCTGTCGGGCTCGGGCAAGTCGACGCTCCTGCGCGCGGTCAACGGCCTCAACCCGGTCATCCGGGGCGAGGTCCAGGTTCATGACGGCAGCAATTACGTGAACCCGGAAACCTGTTCGGAAAACGATCTCAGGGAATTGCGCCGCCATCGCATCGGCATGGTATTCCAGCAATTCGGGCTTTTGCCGTGGCGCACGGTGGCGGAAAATGTCGGCTTCGGCCTGGAACTGGCGGGCATGCCTCAAAAGGAGCGGGCCTCGAAGGTGGAGGCGCAGCTCAAGCTGGTCGGCCTGACCGGCTGGGGCGAGAAATACGTCCACGAGCTCTCCGGCGGCATGCAGCAGCGTGTCGGCCTGGCCCGGGCCTTTGCCACGGATGCACCGCTGCTCCTGATGGACGAGCCGTTCTCCGCGCTGGATCCGCTGATCCGCGACAAGCTGCAGGACGAGTTGCTCGACCTGCAGAAGGAGCTCAACCGGACCATCATCTTCGTCAGCCATGATCTCGACGAGGCCGCCAAGATCGGTTCGCGCATCGCGATCATGGAAGGCGGCCGGGTGATCCAGCTCGGCACGCCGCAGGAGATCGTCAAGGCGCCGGCGACCGAGTATGTCGCCGATTTCGTCAGCCACATGAACCCGCTCAACGTGCTGCGCGCCCGTGACATCATGGTGCCGCCCGGCAGTCTCTCGGGATCGCTGGCAAACGGCCTCAATTGCGATGCCAACACGCCGATCCGCGAGGTCGCCAGGCTGAAGAAATCCAGTTCGGAGCCGGTGGTCGTGCAAAAGGACGGCGCCATTGTCGGAATGATCGGCGAAAAGGAACTGCTGGACTGCATGCTTTGAGCGGATTTGCGCTCTTTAAGGAAAAACAGACCTGATCCTGAGGAACCGCGTGAGCGGCGTCTCGAAGGATTTGCCGCTTGTCCTGGAACAAGTTGCCGGTCTTTCGAGACGGACCTTCGGTCCTCCTCAGGATGAGGCTATTGTTCCCGGCAGACAAAAAAACGGGGCCGCGAGGCCCCGTTTTCCGTTTTCTTGTCCGCGCCGGCCGTCAGGCGGCGGCGGTCCGAAACTTAGACCAGCTCGAGCTGAGCAGCCTGCTTGCCGCGGCCGCGACGGTCGTCTTCGGCGACGAAGGAGATTTTCGCGCCTTCGACCGGCGTTCCGATCCCGGCCTGCTCGAAAGCAGTCACGTGAACAAAGACATCCTTGCCGCCATTGTCCGGGGTGATGAAGCCGAAGCCACGGTCGTGGTTGAAGAATTTGATGGTGCCGTTCTCACGCATGGAGAAACCTTTCCGCTGGTAGAATGCGCCGTCCCGTTTCCGGCAAGGCGCGGATAAACGAGAAGTCAATAAGAAACGGAAAGCTTGGAATTTCAGAGCAACGCTTGATGGAGCAGCCGCCGAAGTCAGTCTTACCGGGTCTTTCTTCAGTCCCGTACGGCACAACGCGTACCGATGGCCGATAATGTAGGTGCCTCAGCGTCTTCCGGCAAGTGAAACTTGTATTATGGGTGAATTCGCCCGGATTTCCGCGCTTTGGAACCGGCAAAATGTCACTCTTTGGCCCGCCTTTCTTCATCCTTCGGCCAAGACATTGCGCACAATGGCTGTCAGGCGGAGGAGACGTGATGATCAAGAGACTGGCATTGGGAGTGGTTCTGGCCGGTGTTATGACCCCGGCGATGGCGGGCATTCCGGTCGAGGCGGAAAGGACCTGTCCGGTTGGCGGCGAAACCTTCACCATCGTGGAGACGCTGTCCTGCACGACCTTCGGCCGCACAATGTCGTTCAGGAGCCTGTCCTCCTGTGATTTCGTGACGCGCCTGCCGGTCTGTCCCGGCAACGGGCTGCCGCTCTACAAAGAATTCTCTCCGGATGAAGTGACGCGGCTTGAAACACTCCTGGCGACTAGCGCCTTTGCGGATCTCGGCGACCTGGAGCCCTGGCAGAGAGCTTACCGGATAGCGGGCGAGCTTGGCGACACGGGCTCCAAGCAAGGGTTTCTTCTGCTTCTGCAGGCGCTTTGGTATGAAAGCGACAGCTTTCTCAAGAACGCCACGGCTCTTGAGGCCTTCGTGAGAGAAGCCGAGGGCGAGCTGGAGCGTGTCGAAAAACGGGAAAAACCCTTTGTAGCGGCGATCGTGTCCTACACGCTTGCCGCGGCTGGCCAGCCGGACAGGGCGGAAGACTGGTTCGGCAGGGCAACGGCGCTGACGGAGGCCCTTGCCAGTGAGAACGGGGATGTCACCTACTTGCGCGCCTACCTGGAAAAAGTGTCGGCCTGCAGGGCGGACATGTCCGCGGAGAGCTGCTCGCCGAATGCACCCTTCCGGCCGGAATGACGGCTTTCCGGCAAACCGCATGCTTGTGACCCCGGTCACAGCAGCACCACGAGCAGCTTCCTATGTTGGTCTCATGAACAGAGGCGGGCAGGACGCGCCTCTTGAAACCGAAGGGAAACCGTGATGTTCAAGAAAGTCGCTACCACCTCCATCGCGCTGGCTCTTGTTGCCGGTGCAGCCCTGACCACCCAGACCCAATCCGCCAAAGCCGCCGAAGGCTGGCAGGTCGGCGTGGGCATTGCCGGCGGTCTTGCCGCAGGCGCGATCCTGGGCTCCGCCCTGTCACAGCCGCGCTACGTCGGTCCCCCGCCGGCCTATTATCCGGCACCGGCGCCGGTGGTTGTCTACCGCCCGGCACCGTGGTCCCCGGCCTGGTACGATTACTGCAGCCGCAAGTACCGGTCCTTCAACCCGAACACCGGCTACTTCCTGGCCTATTCCGGCCAGTACAAGTTCTGCCGCTAACAGGCATTCCGCTTGAGAGCCGGGGCGCAATCCCCTGACAAAGGGTATCCGGCCACACTCCCTGCAAGGTGCTCCTCCCCGCCTTGCGGGGAGTTTTTTGTTTGCAGTCAGCTGGTGCCTGACAGTCTCTTGGCCGCCCGCATGATGGTCTCGAGCTGGTTGAGAAAACGGGACCGGTCCTGTTTGGTGAAGGATGGACCGCCTTCCTTGATCTCTCCGATCTCGCGCAGATGGGTTTTCAGATCGCGCATGGCGAGGCGCATGCCGATGGCTTCCTCGCTGAACGGCTTGCCGGTAGGACCGAGCACCAGGGCGCCGGCCTTGACGCAGCGCGAGGCCAGCGGCACGTCCGCGGTGATCACGACATCACCGGTCTGCGCCCGTTCCGCGATCCAGTTGTCCGCCTCGTCCGGGCCTTCGGGCACGATCACCCGTTCGATCAGATCGCCTTCGGGCAGGCGCATCCAGCTGTTGGAAACGAATTTGATCGCCACCTTGTGCCGTTCCCCGACCCGGATGGCTTCGTCTTTCACCGGACAGGCGTCGGCGTCCACGTAAAGCACGGTCACGTCAGTTTTCTCCCGTCGTTTTCAGATAGGCCTCAATGCCGTCGGCGGCCCGGGCGCCCATGGCAAAACAGGCTTGCAGCAGATAGCCACCGGTCGGGGCTTCCCAGTCGAGCATCTCGCCGGCGGCGAAAACGCCGGGGCATTTTTTCAGCATCAGTGCCTCATCCAGCTCCTCGAGCGCGACGCCGCCGGCCGAGGAAATCGCCCGGTCGATGGGGTAAGCGGCCTGGCAGGTAACGGAAACGGCCTTGATCCGCTGCGCCAGATCGGTCGGCGCGGACGGCAGGTCGCCGGCTTCACGCACCAGGGCCAGTTCCTCCGGTTTCAGCCTCAGGGCCTTTTTCAGGAAGGTTGCAGCGGATTGCTTGCCGCGCGGTTTCGACAGCTTGCGGGCGAGATCCTCGGCGCTCATCCCGGGACGCAGGTCGATCTCCAGCGTGGCGCTTCCCTCCTGGTTGAGGGTCTCGCGCAGCTCCGCCGAAAGCGCGTAGACGGCACCGCCTTCAAGGCCCTTGCCGGACAGCACGGCTTCGCCGGCCTTGCAGGTGCCTTTGTGGCTCAGCGCAATGCGCTTGAGCGGGCTGCCGGCAAACCGGTTCTTCAGGTGGTCGCTCCAGGCGATCCGGAACCCGCAATTGGACGGCTGGAACCGGTTTATACGGATGCCGCGTGCCTCGAGCAGCGGCACCCAGGCGGCACTGGAGCCGAGTTTCGGCCAGCTGGCGCCGCCCAGGGCAAGCAGGCAGGCACGCGCCGGGAACGGCAGTATCTCGCCGGCCTCGTTTTCAAGCTCCACCGTGCCGTCCCTGCCAAATCCGGTCCAGGCATGCCGGGTCAGGAGCCGGACACCGTTCCGGTCCAGCCGGTGCAGCCAGGCGCGCAGCAGGGGCGAGGCTTTCATGGCTTTCGGGAACACCCGGCCGCTGCTGCCGACAAACGTCTCCTGTCCAAGGCCGTGGCACCAGTCCCGGAGCGCTTGTGGCGGGAAAGCCCGGATGAGCGGAGCCACAAACGGTGCGGCCTCGCGGTACCGCGTTACAAAGCGGTCCGGGTCTTCGCTGTGGGTCAGGTTGAGGCCGCCGCGGCCCGCCATCAGGAATTTGCGCGCAGGCGACGGCATCCGGTCCGCTATCGTGACCGAAACCCCGTTGGCGGACAGACGGTCCGCTGCGAACAAGCCGGTCGGGCCGGCACCGATAATCAGGACATCGCGCATGCGGCCTTATAGTTCAGCCAGGCTGTAAAAGACCACCCTGATGAGACGACCATAATCTCGACGGTTTCTTCAAGTATTTGTTATATCTCTCGTGAGACGATCAAACTGAAGTTGAGTGTCCGGGTATGTTCACGGCGCCTATTCTTCAGAAAGGAGCCGTGAATGGAGAAAACCACGGACCTGATTGTTGTCGCAGATCCGGACAAGGACGTTCAGGCTGGATTTCAGCGCCTGTTTGGCGTGCATATGAAGGTGGCCTGTTTCTCCGAATCCGAAGCGGCTCTTGTTTTTCTGAAGCAGAACCATGGCACGGCGGTGGTCTGTTCCAGCTTCAATCTGCCGGGACGGGGCGGCACGGCCTTTCTTCGTGCGGCGGAATCCATCGTGCCGCAGGCCGCGCGGGTGATGCTGACGCGGGAACAATCCGCCGATTCCGTCAAGAAGGCTCTCAACGAAGGCCACGCCTTCATGTATCTGGAAAAGCCCTGCAAGCCGGCCGATCTGACATCGGCCATGGAACTGGCGCTTGCCCATCACGGACAGCTGTCCAAGGACCGGGCCTTGCTGGAGCGCACCCTTGCGGGATCAATCAAGCTCCTGATCGACATGCTGGCGCTGTTTCACCCGGAGGCCTTCCGGCGCACCGCGACCGTGCGCAAGCAGGCGCTGAAACTGGCCAAAACACTGGGCATGAAGAAGACCTGGGAGCTGGAAATGGCGGTGATGCTGTCGCCGCTCGGCGAGGCACTCCTGCCCAAGGATATCCTGGCCCGCTATCGTGCGGCCCGCAGCCTGACGGAACAGGAGCGGGACGTTCTTGACCGGGCACCGGCACAGTCCCGGGATCTCCTGAAGAACATTCCCCAGCTTGAAAAGGTCTCCGATTACCTGTTCCTGTCGGCACGCGGCTATGACGGTTCTGGGTTTCCCAAGGACGGTCCGGTCGGCGAGGACATTCCGCTTGTCTCCCGCATCCTGAAGCTCTTGACGGACCTGTGGTATGCCAGCCCGGAGAGCGGGCCGGATGCGGCCGCGCTCGAGGCGCTGACCATTAACCAGCGCAAATACGATCCGAAACTGCTCGAACTTGCCAAGACCCTCCTCCTGGACGAGCTGCCCGAGGAGACGCAAAAACATGTTGCGCAGTGCTATATCCGTTCGCTGCGCCCGGGCGACATCCTGATCGACGACGCCCGCACCGAGAGCAGCCACGAGCTGGTGCTGTCGCGCGGCCACATGCTGACCCCCACCACGATCCGGCGGCTCGAGCATTTCCATCAGACCGCCGGCGTGCGCCAGCCGATCCGTGTCGAACGGCACGAAGTGCCCGAAGGCGCCATGAGCGATACGGCTTGAGGGTTTGTTCATGACGGCTGCGCCGTCGCGCCCCCCGCCCTGACCCATCCCACCAGGGGGAGAGAAATTGCATTTTCAATTCCTCGCCTGAGTCGAGGTCAAGGACGTCACCTTCGGTGTCATCAACTCTGTTGTGTGGATCGTCCCTGATGCTTGCCCAGAAGATGACGTTGGAGAGTAGAAACCCCTCCGATTGTCATTCCGGCCAAGCGCAGCGCGAGCCGGGACCCACACGCAGTTCCGCTTGTAAAAGCGTAGGGTGTTGTGTCTTCAAAGAGTGCCTTCACTCATGCTCTCTGCAAACGAGTGGGCCCCGGGTCTCACTTTGTTCGCCCGGGGTGACACCAATATAGGCGGCGTGTTTTCCTTAAATGCGATTGCCCTGCCTTGTGAGCAAGGTGCAAGATGGCAGGTCCCAGCCGGCTCAGCGCTTGTCCGTTTTCTCCAGGAGCTCCGCCTCGTAGACCTTGGCGACGCGCAGGAAGCGGGCATGGGCGTAGTTCATGGACAGGATGACCCCCCACCAGCCGTATTTGCGGTATTTGCGCACGAAATAGGCCTTGAGAAAGCTGACCGGAAACTCGCTCAGGAGGCGGCTTTTCGGCAGCTTGCGGCCTCGGGAGCGCATGTCTTCGACCTGCATGTCCGAATAGCGGTTGTACTTGCCGACCTGGAATTCAAGCGAGCGGATCGAACGGTGCGCCATGATCCCGGCAAGGTCGGCGATCTTCGCGCCGGGCTCCGGCCGGACCGTGTCATGAACGATGGAAGCGGAGAACCGGCCCTTGCGCCGGTCGTAAAGCCGGATCTGGTGATAGCCGTAGGCCCAGGGCGCCGGCGCCGTTTCATGGGCATACATGTCGCGGATCATGATGCGCCAGCCATCGGCCTGCCGGTAGCTGTCATCTGCAAAACGCGCCCGGATTTCCTCGGCAAGTTCCGGCGTGACCTCTTCATCGGCATCGAGATTGAGCAGCCAGTCGTTGCGGCACTGGTCCTCACCGAAGCGTTTCTGCGGACCGTAGCCGGGCCAGTCATTGCCGACCACGCGCGCGCCGAGGCTCTCGGCAACGGCGATCGTGTCATCGCTCGATCCGCTGTCGATGACGATGACCTCGTCCACCCAGCCGATGACGCTTTCGATCGGCCGGGCAATACGGTCGGCCTCGTCCTTGGCGATGATGAAGGCGGAAAGCGGAAGGCGGTCGGTCATTCGATGTCCGGTCTGAAGGTCTTGCCGGAACGGGCCCGGCGCGGCTGATACCAGTTGGTATTAGAGCGTTTCCCGGTTGGATTGAAGCATTCTGTTTGTCGACCGGCGAGACGAATGCGCGGAGTGTCGTGAAACCCATAGCGGGTTATGGGTGAGCGGCACGACAAAGCAGTCGTCCGCCGGACGCGAACCCGGAGGGCCGGGCCGGTTTGGTCCAATGCCGTCGGTCTTCGTCTCGACCGTGCAGCCAGCACGGCCTTCGACAAAGTCCTCGACCTTGAACCAAACCGACCTCGGCAGAATGCTTCAATCCAACCGGGAAACGCTCTAACCGCGCCGGGCCGTGATTTGAAGAAAAGAAATCAGGATTTCACGCGCGCGAAGACCGCGTCGAGGCCCGGGAGCAGGATCGTTGAGCCCTCGACCGTTCCCTTGAAGCCGGGGGCGTTCAAGACTTCCAGCGGCAGGTCGGGCACGGTCACGGTTGCCGGGTCGCTCGCGAGATTGAACGCGCACAGGACGGTTTCACCCTTGTGGCTTCGGGTGAAGACCAGAGTTTCGCCGTCGCTGTCGAGGAAGGTCATGTCGCCCTTTTTCAGCGGCTCGTGTTGCTGCCGCCAGGTGTAGAAGGCCCGGTTGCGGTTGAGGATCGAGCCCTTGTCGGTCTCCTGTTCGGCGGCCGCCATGGCAAGGTGCTCTTCGGCCACCGGGAGCCACGGTTCGGCCGCCGAAAACCCGCCGTGCGGCGCATCACCGGTCCAGGGCATCGGCGTGCGGCAGCCGTCACGGCCCTTGTATTCCGGCCAGAAGCGGATGCCGTAGGGGTCCTGAATCTTTTCGAAAGGCACGTCGGCCTGGGTCAGGCCGAGTTCCTCGCCCTGGTAGAGGCAGGGGGTGCCGCGCAGGGAGGCGCACAGCGCGGTCTCGAGCGGCGCAAATTTCCGAATGTCCTTGCCCTCGCCCCAGCGGCTGCCGACCCGCTTGACGTCGTGGTTGGACAGGGCCCAGCTGGCCCAGCCCGAGCCGATGCCGGCGTTCATTTCCTCGACGATGCGGCGGATGTGGGCGGCAGAATGCTGGGGAGTCAACAGGTCGAAACTGTAGGCCATGTGGATGCGCCTGCCTGCTTCCGTATAGGAATTTGTCAGCTCCACAGCGAGGCCGTCATGGCCGATTTCTCCGACAGAGGTCGTGCCGGGATACCGGTCGAGCAGGCCGCGCAGCTTTTCCAGGAAGACAAGGTTTTCCGGCTGGGTCTTGTCATGGATGTGATCCTGGTAGCCATAGGGGTTGGTCGGATCGACCGTCGACGGCATCTCGTCGGCGCTGAGCGGCGGGTTGTCCCGGAGCTGCTTGTCGTGAACATAGAAATTCACGGTGTCGAGGCGGAAGCCGTCGACGCCCCGGTCGAGCCAGAACCTGGCGGCGCCCAGGACGGCGTCCTGAACCTCTTCGTTGTGGAAGTTGAGATCCGGCTGGCTGGCCAGGAAATTGTGCATGTAATACTGGCAGCGGCGGCTGTCCCACTCCCAGGCCGCGCCGCCGAAGATCGACAGCCAGTTGTTCGGCACGGTGCCGTCCGGCCTGGCATCGGCCCAGACGAACCAGTCGGCTTTCGCGTTGTCTTTGGAGGACCTGCTCTCGGCGAACCAGGGATGCTGGTCGGACGTGTGCGAGATCACGAGGTCGATGATCACCTTCAGTCCGCGGCCATGGGCTGCGGCCAGCATGCGGTCGAAATCGGCGAGCGAGCCGAACATCGGGTCGACATCCTCGTAGTCGGAGACGTCATAACCGAAATCGTCCATGGGCGAGGTGAAGAAGGGCGACAGCCAGATCGCGTCGACGCCGAGCGCGGCGATATAGTCCATGCGTTCGGTGACGCCGTTCAGGTCACCGATGCCGTCATCGTTGCTGTCGTTGAAGGAGCGCGGATAGATCTGGTAGATCACCGCTCCCTTCCACCAGTCCGGGTCTTTGATCGGGTTTGCTGGCACATCAGCCTCCAGGCCCGTTTCGGCTTCTTCGAACATTGCCGGTCTCCGTCCGCTTCTGTGGCGGTGTGATGGGTTTCAAAGCGCTTTGAATGGCTATATCCCGCGCCCCTTCAGGTCAAGAGAGTTGTCTTGAAAAAGTCGTGTGAAGCGTGGATTGCGTCAACGAAACCTGAACTTCGGCCAGGTGGGCCGGCAAACAAAAACCGGCCCCGCATGAGCTGGGCCGGTGGAGCAACTGAAAAGTTTCGAAACAGTATTTTGTCCGGAACAGGTGCTATAATACTCGGCGGGCGTGACAAATATGTGAACGAAACATTAACGAGCGTGAAAAGCGGCCAAGGGGTGCGCCTGAAGGCAGCCGGAACGGCGAACCCGGTGCGATTATGTCATGAGATAAATAAAGTTAAATAATTGAATTTTTTGACAAAAAAATAAAGTTATGACGTAAAGGTCAATTTCTTCTTGCAAAGCAGCATGGAAGCTGGAACTGTCTCGTCACGCAGAAATGTCGGCAAGATGAGATCCCGGTGAATATCACGGGCTGGAAAAGCTGCACGTGGACACCAGCTTGCCGGGTAAACTTGGAGGAAATGTCATGACGGCAGCCATGGTGGGATGGGCGCATATGCCCTTCGGCAAACATTCGGAAGAAACCGTTGAAAGCATGATCGTCAAGGTCGCGGTCGACGCGATCCGCGATGCCGGCATCGCGCCGGAAGATGTCGACGAAATCCTGCTCGGCCATTTCAATGCCGGCTTCTCCGCCCAGGATTTCACGGCCTCGCTGGTGCTTCAGGCCGATCCCGGCCTGCGCTTCAAGCCGGCCACGCGCGTCGAAAACGCCTGCGCCACCGGTTCCGCCGCCGTGCACCAGGGTGTGCGGGCCATTGCCTCGGGTGATGCCCGTTTCGTGCTGGTTGTCGGCGTCGAGCAGATGACGACCACCCCGGGACCGGAGATCGGCAAGAACCTTTTGAAGGCGTCCTACCTGAAGGAAGAAGGCGACACGCCGGCCGGGTTTGCCGGTGTCTTCGGCAAGATCGCCGACGCCTATTTCCAGAAGCATGGCGACCAGTCCGATGCCCTGGCGAAGATTGCAGCCAAGAACCACAAGAACGGCGTCGGCAATCCTTACGCCCAGATGCGCAAGGATCTCGGCTTCGAGTTCTGCCGCGCGGAAAGCGAAAAGAACCCGTTCGTCGCCGGTCCGCTGAAACGCACCGACTGCTCGCTGGTCTCCGACGGTGCCGCGGCCCTGGTCCTCACCGATCCGGCCACCGCGCTCGGCATGAAGAAGGCGGTCGCCTTCCGCGGCCTGGCCCATGTGCAGGACTTCCTGCCCATGTCGAAACGCGACATCCTCAAGTTCGAGGGTTGCTCCAAGGCCTGGGGCGAAGCGCTCGGCGACGCCAACCTGGCGCTGGAGGACCTGTCCTTCGTCGAGACCCATGACTGCTTCACCATTGCCGAGCTGATCGAATACGAGGCGATGGGCCTGACAAAGGAAGGCGAGGGCGCCCGCGCCGTGCTGGAAGGCTGGACCGAGATGGGCGGCAAACTGCCGGTCAACCCGTCCGGCGGCCTGAAAGCCAAGGGCCACCCGATCGGCGCCACCGGCGTTTCCATGCACGTCCTGACCGCCATGCAGCTCACCGGCACCGCCGGCGACATCCAGGTGAAGAACGCCGAGATCGGCGGCATCTTCAACATGGGCGGCGCCGCGGTGGCGAATTTCGTCTCGGTGATGCAGGCGATGCGGTAAGCTTGTAGCCCGCAGGAAATGCAATTAGCTTGCGATGGACGGATCGGCTTTGGCTGATCCGTCCACTTTTTGTCGCTGACCCCTTCTAGAAACAATGACAAACGATTTTTTCATTGGCTTGATTTATGTATCTTCCATGTATTTTTTGGGAGCTTTTTCAATAAAGGAGGGGTTTCCTCCGATTTACAAAGAATCCAAATCAATTCTTGATTTAATCATGACGAAAAGAGGTGAAGTGTTTGATGATATGCGGTGGATATTCGTTGCATTTGGGGTGCTCGTGTCAGCGTTTTTTCTCACGTCGTTCACTGGTTTTGATGAATTTCTTTTGCTTCCACCAGCTGGTTTCTTTTGTGCAGGCTGGTCCATTCGCACCAAGTTGAAACGGACGAGCGGAGGTCCCTTGCCATGGGTCACGGTCTATACGGCATCGCCGCTGCTGTTCCCGCTATTTGATCGCAGGCCGATGCTGCTGTTCGACATCTGGACACTGGCCGCCACGGGCATTTTCGGTTTGCCCCTCGTCGCGATTGCGTTCCTGAAGGGATGAGGCGGGCAAAGAGCTATTGCTCCTTCCGGAGTGTCACCTCCTCCGCTTCGTCATTGCAGGGCTTGACCCACTACTGTCCGGTTTAATGCGGCTCGGTTTCTACAGGTCATTGATTCATTGTCGATAGTTGCGCTTCTCCCGATCCTGGACACGCAGTGCCTTGCCGCTTGCGCCCCTCTCCCCCCTTGCGGGCTGGGCAATCGCAATTGAAGAAAACACCCCACAGACATCGGTGTCACCCCGGGCGAACAAAGTGAGACCCGGGGCCCACTCGTTTGCAGAGTGGAGAAGCAAAGGCACCTTTCGAATACGCACCGTACGCTTGGGTATGCGGATCTGCGAGTGGGTCCCGGCTCGCGCTGCGCTTGGCCGGGATGACTCCAAAGGTAACGTATTTGCCAAGGGCTTTGACGAGGAATTGCAAATGCGATTGCCCTGCCCTTGGAGGGAGAGACTGGAACAAGTGGGAAAGCCTGTTTGCGCACAGAGGCTGCTGCTTAACCGGACAGCAGTGGGTCAAGCCATGGGATGACGTGTGGAGGGGCGGGCAACTGAAAGACACGCTTTGTCATCCTGTGCGGAACGCGGTCTGGAGACGGGAACCGATTGTTGAGCGGGACAGCCGCCGATGTAGCTTCCTGGGTCCCCGCGTGCGTGGATAAGACAACAGTGGGGCATTCCAAATAGCGCGAGTTAACTAGGCAATTGAGGCCACCTCACTGCAAAGATAGCTCGCCAATTTTCTGGACGAATCCAAGTCTCTGATTTAAATCGAAGTTATGGAACTTTCCTTTGCTATTTATTTTGCTTCAGCGATCTACTTTTCCATCGCGTTCCTCATGGCCATGGGCATCTTGCCTTTCTATCGAGCATTTGGATGCTGGCGAAAAGGCGAAGGGATAACGATCCTTGCTCTGTTCGCGTGGTTTTTTCTTTCATTGTTCCTGTTCATAGGGGCCGTTGTCTTTTTCGTCTCAAGCGGGTGGGCCATCGTATCGCCACTTGCGAGTGCAGCTATTTCCATGATCCTACTCCGCTCTGGCTGGACACTTCGGCAGCAACTTAGGCTGAGTGAAAAGGGGCCGCTTTCCTGGATGTTTTTCCGGTTCCCTCAGCTAACGCATAGATGGGTGGTCGCGAGACCGATGTTTGTCTTTGACTTTATTTCGGTCGGTGCGGCGGCCTTTTGGCTCGCCATAATGCTGGCAGCAGCAATGGATTGATTTTTTCTCGCTACTAAGAATTCCAAAAATGGGATGTCGTCTCTTCGTGCCAAAACCAGGAAACGAAACGAGCTGTCATCCCGGACGCAGCGCAGGGCGATCCGGAATCCAGGACTCCCGGGAACCGATTGCTGAACAGAACCGTGACCGATGAAGGCTCCTGGGTCCGCGGGGATGACAAACGAGAAAACGCGTTGGCTATGCCAACTTTGTGGCCTTACTGCGCCGCGCCGGCCGCTGCGGCAAAGAAGTCCGGGTCCGTCAGCTCCGGCGGGCTGACCGGAGCGCCGCCGCCTTCGCCCACGTAAGTGTCTGCGACGCCATAGACGAAGACACCGCCGGCGTTTCGTTTCAGGATCGCAATGCGCTCGATCAGCTGGTGGTCGCCCGTCTCGCAATTGGCGTAGCTGGTGTAGAGCTCCCGTCCGCCTTCGGTGATCCGTTCGGTGCCGGAGGAGAAACTGCCCTGGTTGCAGGATTTCTGGCTATCGGCGACGGCCAGCGACATCAGCTCCTCTTCGGACGTGTAGCTGCCTGCCGGGAAGATATGGGCAACGAGCGTGCGCGGACCATTGGCCGCGACCGCGTGTAGCCCGTTCATGTTTTCCTCGCGCTGGCCGTCGGGGATCAGCTTCAGCCCGGTGAGACCGGCGCTGCCCATCAGGTTGAACAGGGCCTGGGTGGCCTCGACGGCAAGTTGCGGATCGTTCGCGGCGACAGACGGTGTGGTGGTGGACGGCGTGGTGGTGTTCGCTGGAGCGCTGTTGCCGAGCCCTCCTTGCGCGGGGGCGGCAGCAACATCGCCCATGCCCGGCGCCGCGCCGTAGCGCGCCGTGTTTCGCTCGACGCATTTGGCAAGGCGGGCCATCAGCCGCGAGGTGCCGGTGAGGCGGAACTGGTAGTTGTTTGCGCCGTCATAGACGTACAGCGTCCGGCCCCGGCGGAAACGGGTGATGATATAGCCGCCCTGGGGCATTTCCATACGCGCCAGGTCCTTTGACGTCGCCTTGGCGACACCGCTCTGCCAGCCGCCCCGGTCGATGCGGTATTGCAGGGGGAAATCGGACCCGACTTTCATGTTCCAGTGCGGGGCGGAAAAGCCGATTGCCCAATTGTAGGTCGTATCGACCTGGACATAGAGCGTGATGCCGCTCTTGTAGCTGGCCGAGGCGACGCAGGTCGAGAACCGGCCGCTTTGGTCGTCCGTGAAGGCGCTGCCGTTCCAGCCGCCAAGGCGGAAACTTTCGACAACTGCCGCATTGGACGACAGTCCGCTGAACAGCAGGAAAATGCCGGCCACCGCCAGCAAAGGAACAAGGCGCATCGCTCCCCCCGGATGCCGCGACGGACAAGCCGCCAGTCAGTTGGAAAGGCTAAGCGAATTCCATTGCGGCATCAAGAAGGCATGGCGGTGAGGGGGCCATCTACTGGATGGCTTCCATGGCCCGTGTGAAGCCTGTCAGGGGCACATCGATCGACTGGCGCTTGTTTTCAGCAGGGGCAAAGTCGATCTGCAATGTGGTGCCCGCCTTCATGGCCGCGATCAGCTCCGGCTTCGCTTCGGCGGAAAGAAAACAGCCGCGCTGATCGCACTTGCCGATTTCAAGTTCGGTGAGAGGCGTTCCGTCGACGCCAAGCTTGATCCTGCCCGGCAGGTAAAACCCCAGCGGTGCCTGCATCTGGAAAACAGGCTTGCCCTTTTGGGCGGGATAGATGATGTCGATCTTGAACAGAAGCTGGCCGCTTTCCTTCACCAGGATTGCCTGGCTTGCTTCGCAGACAAGGGTGTCCACAGCGCGCGCCGGACCGGCGCAGCGTGTCTTCCATAACTGATCCGGGGGGGCCTGTTGAGCCTGGGCAGCGCCGGTCAGGGAAAGCGCCGCGATTGCGGCCGCGAGAAGAAGGCGTTTTCCGGTGTCTTGCATGATCGCTCGTTGGTTTCGTGTTGCCCGTCGAATGCAAGGCTTACCGGTTCAGGGCCGGTTCGTCACCCGGTGTTCCCGGCTTGCGGAGGCCGGAATACATGCAAAATCCGGGTGGAAGGTCGAAACAGGGGGCGCCCGGGAATTGGAATTGGTCAAAGCCGCCTTTCAGAAAAATCTATTCCGCTTGGCGTCACAGCTTTGAAAAGCGGTGCCCGGCGCTTCCACCGGCACGCCACTAAATTAAGTCCATCACACTGGGATTGGAGACCCTTGAGATGGCACCCCGCCGTGGCGACACGCAAAAAACACTGAAACGGCCTCAGGACCGGCTCGACGTGTTTCCGGCCTTCATGAAGGTGGCCGGCGAGCGTGTCCTGGTTGTCGGCCATGGCGGCGAGGCGGCTGCCAAGGTGCGCCTTCTGGGGGAGACCAACGCAAAAATCGTCGTTGTCGCTGAAACTGTCGAGGCCGATCTGGCCGAAGCCATCGCGCTTTTCGAGGCCGAACATGTTGCCGAGGATTTCCGCCCGGCGCATCTGAACGGGGCCGCGCTGGTGTTCTCCGCGCGCGAGGACCGGGATCTCGACAAGGCTGTGGTCGATGCCGCCCGGATTTTGGGCGTGCCGGTCAACGCGGTCGACAAACCGGAACTTTGCGATTTTTACACCGGCGCTCTTGTGAACCGCGCCCCGATCGCTGTGGCCATCACCTCCACCGGTGTCGGGCCGGTGCTGTCGCGCCACATCCGCGCCCGCATCGAGGCGATGCTGCCGCGCGCAACCGGCGAACTGGCGCGCCTGGCCGAGAGCTTTCGCGATGCCGCCACCAGGGTGATCCGCGACGGCACCTTGCGCCGCACCTTCTGGGCCCGGTTCTTCTCCGGTTCCGTGGCTTCCAATCTCTATGCCGGCAAGACGGGCACCGCCCGCGCCGAAGCGCAGCGGTTGCTCAACTCGATGGCGGACGAGCCGGGCTTTGTCTGGCTCGTCGGTGCCGGTCCGGGCGCGGAAGACCTTTTGACCCTGCGCGCCCAACGCCTGCTGCAGGAAGCCGACGTGATCGTGCATGACGCCCTCGTGCCGGCCGGTGTCGTTGCCATGGGCCGGCGCGATGCCGAACGGATCTCCGTCGGCAAGCGCAAGGGCGCCCATTCGGTGCGGCAGTCCGAGATCTGCGAACTGCTGGTCGACCTGGGCCGCAAGGGGCGGAAGGTCGTGCGCCTCAAGGCGGGAGATCCGATGATCTTCGGCCGGGCGGCGGAAGAAATGGAGGCGCTCCGCGGCGGCGGGGTCGGTTTCGAGGTTGTCCCCGGCGTTACTGCAGCCTTCGCCGCGGCCGCTTCGGCCCAGATTCCGCTGACGCTTCGCGGCGTCGCCTCCAACCTCGTTTTCGCGACCGGACACAATGCAAGGTCCGAAACCCTGCCGGACTGGGCCGGCCTGGCGCTGAAGGGCGCAACCGTTGCCGTCTATATGGGCCGCACGGTCGCCGCCGCCGTTGCCGAAAAGATGATCGGCGCCGGCCTGAGTTCCGAAACTCCGGTGGCCGTCATTGAAAACGCCGCCCACCCGGACGAACGCCAGTTTGCCGGAACGCTTTCGGAACTCGCGGTGCTGTCGAACCGCGAGGAGATCGACGGTCCGGTCCTGATTGTGATCGGCGAGGCCGTCGGCCACGCCGCAATGGAACACGCCGAACCCCTGGTGCCGCTTGCCGCGGCACGGGTTGTGGCGGCCTGACTTGTAAGAGAGTGGACGCAATGAAAGTCATTACCGCCAACCGCCTGCTGAACGGCGATGTTGTCTGGCTCGCAAAAGGCGGTGCCTGGGTCGAACGCATCACGCTGGCAAGGACCTTCGAAGGCAAGGAAGCCGTCGCCGAAGGCCTGGCCGAGGGGGCGGAGGCCGAAAAGAACCAGGAAGTCGTCGGGGTCTACGAGATGGACATCACCGTCGAGGACGGGGTCATCGTGCCGGTGCGCCTGCGCGAGAAGATCCGCGCCAAGGGGCCAACCACCCATCCGCAATTCGGCAAGCAGGCCCAGGCCGTTTCGGCCTGATCGAGACAGAAAGGTCAGGGCAGCGCCCAAGACGCAGAAATGCGCATGGCAGCGCCCGGCAAGGAGCAGAACATGTACCGTTACGATGAATTCGACGCCAGTTTCGTCAACCAGCGCACCGAGCAGTTCAAGGATCAGGTCCGCCGGCGCCTCGCCGGGGAATTGTCCGAGGACGAATTCAAGCCGCTGCGGCTGATGAACGGGCTCTACCTGCAGCTCCATGCCTACATGCTGCGCGTCGCCATTCCCTATGGCACGCTCAACGGCCGTCAGATGCGCAAGCTGGCCCATATCGCCCGCACCTACGACAAGGGCTACGGTCATTTCACCACGCGCCAGAACATCCAGTTCAACTGGCCGAAGCTGGAAGACACGCCGAAGATCCTTGAAGAGCTGGCGGAAGTGGAAATGCACGCCATCCAGACCTCGGGCAACTGCATCCGCAACGTGACCGCGGACCATTTCGCCGGTGCCGCCGCCGACGAGATCGCCGACCCGCGCCCCTATGCGGAAATCCTGCGCCAGTGGTCGTCGCTGCATCCGGAGTTCTCGTTCCTGCCGCGCAAGTTCAAGATTGCCATCACCGGCGCGCCGAACGACCGCGCCGCCGTCCAGGTGCATGACATCGGCCTGCAGCTGATCCGCAACGATGCCGGTGAAATCGGCTTCGAGGTCTTTGTCGGTGGTGGTCTCGGCCGCACGCCGATGATCGGCCGCAAGGTGCGCGACTTCCTGCCCGAAGAGGACCTCCTGGCCTATTCGGAAGCGATCCTGCGCGTCTACAACCGCTATGGCCGCCGCGACAACAAGTACAAGGCCCGTATCAAGATTCTGGTGCACGAGACCGGCCTGGACGAGCTGAAGGCGGATATCGAGGCCGAATTCGAGAAGATCCGTTTCGGCGTCCTGCGCCTGCCGGATGAGGAAGTCCGCCGCATCGAGGCCTATTTCGCGCCGCCGCCGCTGGAAGTCGGATCGGCGTCGTCGCAGGCCGTGGAAGAGCGCAAGGCATCCGATGCCGCCTTCGCCCAGTTCGTGGCCCACAATCTCAACCCGCACCGGGTGCCGGGCTATACGTCCGTGACCCTGTCGATGAAGCCGATCGGCGGCATTCCGGGCGATGCGTCCGATCACCAGATGGACGTGATCGCGGAGCTGGCCGAAACATTCGGGCATGACGAGCTGCGCATCAGCCACGAGCAGAACGTCATCCTGCCGCATGTGAAGCTGGATGACCTTCCGGCGCTGTTCGACCGGCTGGTCGCCGCCGAGATCGCCGAAGGCAATGCCGGTCTCATCACCGACATCATCGCCTGCCCGGGCATGGATTACTGCGCGCTCGCGACGGCCCGGTCGATTCCGGTGGCACAGCGGATTTCCGAGCGCTTCGGTACGGCCGAGCGTCAGGCGGAAATCGGTGAGCTGAAGATCAAGATCTCGGGCTGCATCAATGCCTGTGGCCACCACCATGTCGGTCACATCGGCATTCTCGGCCTGGAAAAGAAGGGCGAGGAATTCTACCAGGTGACGCTTGGCGGTTCGGCCAATGAAAACGCGTCCATCGGCGAAATCATCGGCCGCGGCTTCTCCTCGGAAGAAGTGATCGATGCAATCGAGAAGCTGGTCGATACCTATCTCGGCCTGCGTGTCGGAAAAGAAGAGACCTTCCTGGAAGCCTATCGGCGGATCGGGGAGGCGCCCTTCAAGGAGGCCCTTTATGGCGCTGCATGAGACATTCAGCCTAGGCGTTGACCCGGAACTGGGACTGCAGGCGGAAGTCGCCGCGCACAATGCCCAGTTCGAACACATGACCGCACAGGAAATCCTGATGGCGGCCATCCGCCATCAGTTCGCGGACGACATCGCGATGGTGTCGAGTTTCGGCGCGGATTCCGCCGTGCTTCTGCACATGGTCGCCCAGATCGATCCGTCGACGCCGGTGTTGTTTATCGACACCGTCAAGCTGTTTCCGGCAACGCTCCTCTACCGCGACGAACTGATCGAGAAGCTGGGCCTGACCGACGTGCGTACGTTCAAGCCGGAAAAGGAAGATCTGGCCGAGGCGGATCCTGCCGGCATGCTCTGGATGAGCGACACCGACGCCTGCTGCCATATCCGCAAGGTGGTGCCGCTGGAACGGGCGCTGAGCGGTTTCGAGGCCTGGATCTCCGGCCGCAAACGCCATCAGAGTTCGACACGCGCCGACCTTGAGGTCTTCGAGATCGACGAGGGCCGGGTGAAGGTCAATCCGCTGGCGGATTGGACGGCTACGGAAATCCTGGACTATGCCAAGGCACATGATCTGCCGCCGCATCCGCTGGTCGCGCAAGGGTATCCGTCCATCGGCTGCATGCCCTGCACCAGCAAGGTGGCGCCGGGCGAGGACCCGCGCGCCGGTCGCTGGCGCGGCCAGGACAAGACGGAATGCGGCATTCACTGGCCGACCCATGGCAAGGAATTTGACGGCAGCGGCATTTGACCGCTGACCGTATTGAAGTTTGAGGACGCGAAGAATGGCAACGATTTACACGGACGGCGAATTCGTCGAGGAAAACTGGGAAACGGCCGATGCCGAAACGGGGGCCTCCGTTCCCGGGGATGCGCTGGTGCCGTTGACGCTGTTTCTGGCGGATCCCGATGCCTACCTTTCACGCGGCGGCAAGACGGCGGTGATCGTCGAGGCCGGTGATGATGTCGAGCCGGTCGAACCCTATCTGGACCGTCTGGCACTGGTGGCGGTCGATTTTCCGAGTTTCGCCGACGGCCGCGGTTTTTCCGCCGCACGCGTCCTGCGCGAGCAGATCGGCTACAAGGGCGATATCCGCGCCGTGGGCAAATACATCCTCGACCAGGTGCCGCTCGCCCGCCGCTGCGGGGTGACGACGTTCGACATCACCAAGCCGGAAGTGCTGAAGGCGCTGAAGGCCGGCGAGTGGCCTGAGGTCACCAAATACCTGCAGCCTGTCGGTACGGTCGACGAAATCCCGGAAGGCACGCGCCCCTGGGCACGCCGGTCCCAGCGTGATATCGCCGTCGCCGCCGAATAACGCCGGTCGCCGACCCGCGGGATGAAGAGGCGGTACGGGCGGTCTCAGTCCTTTTTCTGCTCGCAAATCTCGACGATCGCATCGATATTTGCGAGCAGAATGTCGACCAGTTCCGGTTGGAAGTGGCGGCCACGTTCCTTGCGCAACAGCTCAAGAATGTCTTCGAGCGGCCAGGCCTTCTTGTAGCAACGCTCGCTGCCGAGCGCGTCGAAAACATCGGCGATCGCTGTAATCCGCCCATAAAGATGAATGTCTGCGCCGGTCCTGTTGGCCGGGTAACCACCGCCGGCCCATTTCTCGTGATGATCACGGGCGATGACCGCGCCGGCCTGCAAGACCTTCCGGCTTGACGATTTCAGAAGGTCGTATCCGAGCATGCTGTGGGTCTTCATGACTGACCATTCGGCGTCGGTCAGCTTGCCGGGCTTGTTGAGGATGGCATCGGGTACTCCGATCTTGCCGATATCGTGAAGCGGCGATGCCAGGCGGATGATTTCCGCTTCGTCTTCCGGCAAACCGTATTCCAGGGCGATCAACTTGCTGATTTCCGCGACTCTCTGGACATGGTGCCCGGTTTCCAGGGACCGGGTTTCGATGGTTTCGCCAAGAATATCGACCATTTCGATCTGGGTTTGCTCGGACTCGTGGACAAGGTCCATGTTTTCGCAGGCGATGGCGACATTGCGCTCAAAGAGCTTCAGCAATGACCTGGTCAGATCAGTGGGCTCATCGAAAGGCGCTTTCACGTGCAGCAACCGCTTGATCCCGTCGCGGCACTTGATGACGGCGGTATAGTGACCCGAAGCGATCTCGCTCCGGCTGCAAGACAGTGCGGCCTTGAAGTCCTGCAATGCCGGGACGTCCCGGATACGGGTCGGATCACTGCCCACATGTGGCGCGTAGCAACCCGTGGCGGCGACGATCGTCGCGGATTGCTCACAGCCCTGGGCCGCAAAGGCACTGGTGTCGTCGACCGACAGGTCACATTGTTCGTGCAGCAAGTTACTGAGTTGCTCCAGAACGACTTCCGCCAGGTTCTCCTTCGTTTGCAGCTCGAACACCTGCGCCGAGGCCTCAATGACGGCTTCCAGGCCGCGCTTGTTTTTTTCCAGCTCGACGATGTCCCGATACGAGCGCAGCGACGCATACATCAGCGTCGACAGCTTGCGGGAGGTCAGTTCGGTCTTTTCCTTGTAGTCGTTGATGTCGTAGCGCGCGATGACATCCCGCTCCGGCGCCTGACCGGGCTGGCCGGTGCGCAGTACGATGCGTACGGCGGAATTGCCGGCTTCCTCGCGGATGAATTGCGCCACGTCCAGTCCGGCGGTTTCGCTCTCCATCACCACGTCCAGCAGGATCAGCGCCGTGTCGGGGTGGTCCAGGATGGTTTTCCGGGCTTCCTCACCGGAATAGACCGAGACGAACTCGAGGGGCCGGTTGTCAAAGGAAAAACCCGACAGGGCGAGGCGGGTCACGTCATGAATGGACTGCTCGTCATCGACCAGCATGATTTTCCAGGGCCTGCCGAAATCTTCCACAAGGCCCGGATCTTCCGAATACAGGATCTTTTCGTTCCGACTGTTCATTTGCTGTCCTGAGGCTGCGCCTGGCTCAGGGGGACCGTGAGATGTACCGAGATCCCCTGTCCGGGCGTGCTTTCGCAAACGACGGTGCCGCCCAGTTTCCTTGTTGCCAGATTGTAGACGATATGCATGCCAAGGCCGCTGCCGCCGCTGCCGCGCCTGGTCGTGTAAAAGGGGTCAAAAATCCGGTTCAGAACGTCCGGAGCAACACCCTTGCCGGTGTCGCTGTAATGAATGTGGGCACTTTGACCGGACAGTGAGGAGACAATCCTGATCTCACCGCTCTCGCCGTCGTCAAAGGCGTGGGTCAGCGAATTCATGACAAGGTTGGTGATAATCTGCGACAGGGCGCCCGGAAAACTTGTCATGACAATGTCCCGGTCGCCGGCCACGGCGATCGTGTGCGGCGTCTTCTTGGTCTGGGGCAGAAGGCTGAGCATGACTTCATCGAGATAGTCGACAAGCTTGAAGGTGCGCAGTTCGTCGCTGGACTGGTCGACGGCAACCTGTTTGAAACTCCGCACCAGATCCGAGGCGCGGTGGAGATTGGCGACAATGATCTTTGAGGACTGGCCCGCCAGATCGAGAAACTCGTCGAGGCCGCGCCGTGTCAGGCTCTCCTGCTCGACCTGCGTGCCGATGTCCGCCACCTTCTCCTCCATGAAGGTTGCCGCTGTCAGTCCCACGCCGATCGGCGTGTTGACCTCGTGAGCCAGCCCGGCAACGAGACCTCCGAGCGAAGCCAGTTTCTCTGTCTGCACAAGTTCCTTTTCCGCCAGTTTCTGGTCTGTGATGTCATAGTGCCAGACAATGGTGGCGGGCGCGTCCTCGAATTCGATGGGAATGGCATCATGCAGTCCCCACCAGGTGGTGTCATCCACCCTGCGCCGTTCCATGACGAAACGTTGAAAACCTTCTCCGCTTTCAACGCAGGCCCCCGCGGTTTCCAGGTCCTTGGCAAGCACAAAGGTGTTTTCAAAGCCGTATGCGTCCAGGTGCTCAGGGGTGTCCGCATGGAAGAACTCGAGAAAACGCTGGTTGGCGTAGATGCGCCGGATCGGGTTCATGCGCAGGATCGAGATGCCCGCCGATGAACTGTCCAGGATTTGACGCAATCTGGTTTCGCTCTTGCGCAGGTCCTCCTGGACCTTGCGCCGGTCGCTGATCTCCTTTTCCAGGTCGCGCGTGCGCTCCTCGACCAGGTTCTCCAGTTGGTCACGGTAGTGCTCGAGCTCAAGCTGATGGCTTCGAAGTTCGGTGATGTCGGTCGTCGTGCCGACCATGCGGACCGGTTGCTCGGCCTCATCCAGCTCGACCTGTCCATGTTGCTCGAGATATCTCGTGCCTTCCGGAGTATTCACCCTGTGCACGACCCGAAACGGCGTCTTCTCCTGCCCCGGTTTCACCGACCGTTGCATTTCCTGGTAAACACTGTCCCGGTCTTCCGGATGTACGACTTTAATGAAGGTCTTGGCGGTCGGTTTCACTTCCCCGGGCTCGTATCCGAGCAGCCGGTATTCTTCTTCTGACCAGTGCGCTGCAAAGGTTTTCATGTCGACGGTCCAATTGCCGAGCCGGGCCATGGACTGGGCCTCCCGCAATTGCCGTTCGCTTTCCCTCAAGCCGGCATCACTTTCGCGCAGTTCCCGGTTCAGGCTGCGTTGGCGGAAAAAAACGGCCAGCAGGATCAGCGAGACGACAACGGCGGCCACGATCATGATCTGGTATTGAATGCGGAGCCGCGTTTCGTTCGTCTGGAACTCGATAAACTCCCTCTGGAACGTTACCCAGATGTCTTCTTCGATCTGTTCCGCCGCCTTGTAGACCTCGCGGGTGTTGGCCCGGAGGGTTTCCAGGACATCCGGAGATGGATCCAGACCCGCAGTCTGCATCAACGACAGGTTCTGCCGCAGCAGGGGGACCGCCTTTTCGACAAGGTTTTCCTTGTCGGCAAAGTCGTTGAAGACAAAGCCGATCGATGCTTTTGCAAGGTTCTGTGCGTCTTGAAGAAGGTCACTGTCGCCAGTCTGGACCGCAAGAAGATATGCCTCTGCGCTACGTTGAGACAACAGGGCGACCTTGAAGCTCAGGCGCATCGAATCCGTCATGCGCATGGTCTTGCTGGATTCCGCAATTCGCGCCGGAGCCCGATAGATGGAATAAACCAGATAGGCCCCGTAGAGGCTGGCTGCCACGACGAGCAATCCTGAAACGAAGGCGATGAACCTCGTGACCAAGTTCTACTCCATAGCGATTTCAGTGATCATCCAGGTCCATTTGGGAAGATTGATCCGGTGGGCCTCCAGGTTCTCGTCGAAATCCGGAAAGATGATGCGCATGGGGCCCTTCCCGTCGAAATCGATGTATTCGCCGTTGACCCGCGTTGCGATCAGAATGCGCAGGTTCTGCCATTCTTCCTTGCCGAAGGTGATCTCGTAGTCGTCAATCGCCCTGGTGATCAGGGTCGAGGTGTCCACCGTCCCGAACGCGGCGACGAAGTCCTGCATCCAGACGCCCGTGTAGGTGTCGCTGCGCTTTTCATACGGGTTGAAGGCCTCGATTTCGTGGAGACCCGCCTTTTCGATGGCCGCGACGGACACCTCCCTTTGGGTCTCTGTCCTGCCGGACGCAGAAACGAGGATTTGCATGCTGCCATCGGCCGAATGGGAGGTATGGGAGCTGCCGAGCACGAGACCCAGAAAAACGATTGCCTGTCTGATCATCGGAGCATTCGCCCTGTTGTTATTGGTTCACCTGATGCTGGCGCGTAGTGATCCGGTCAATATTCTTCAATATAACGAGTTAAAGAGAAATGTTTAAATAAGGGGGATTAGGAAAAAGCTCGGATTACTATAGGTAGTTTTAACGATTTTTCTGCCGTGGAGGGGGAATTCCTTGCGGAAAGAGGTGGCTTGACCTGAAAAAGGCAATCGGTCGATCCGCGCGCTTGAAATGGGAATCCCGCTCGGTCTCATGGTCCTGCCGGGGTTCCTGTCTGCGGTGGTAACTCGCCGGTCGGCGGAGACAATACTGGTTGGTGCAGTCCGGCGAACCCGGCCGGCGCCATGTGAGCCGGCCGGGATCCGGTTACGAAAACGACTCGATCAAGACAAATATCGGGCAGACCAGCAGCGGCACGAATGTCAGGATCATGCCAAGGGCACGGCCGTTTCCCCAGCCGGAGGTCACCAGGACACTGTAGTGCAAGACCCTGCCCAGAAGGAAACCGCCACCGACGATCCACAACAACAGGTTTGGTGCACCGCTCAATTCGGCAGCTGCCATGGACAGCAACACCATCGGCACTGTCTCGGTGAAATTCATCTGCGCGCGCATGCGCTGGATCAGCGTCTGGTCACCTCCGTCCAGGAACTGGATGCCGGTCTTAAGCCGGCGATAACCGACAAACACTGTCATAGGTACCTGCATCAGGGCGCACACGGACACAAAGACAATGGTGACCGGCAACGCGGGAATCGTTTCCATAGGGGACTCCAAATCTGGTCTGTGAAAAACGGCGGACGGCCCCGGCCTGTCCGCCGAGGCCATTTACTAGGCAGCCGGAGCTTCATAGGTGATGAGGGCAATGACACCGCCGACCGGGTCGACGATCGTCGCCATGCGGCCGACGCTCGGGACGCTGAAGGGTTCCATCGCGATGGTGGCGCCGAGCGATCTTGCCTTTTCGACACGGGCATCGACGTCGTCGACGGTGACATAGGGCAGCCAGCGCGGTGTGTCGGATGCTTCTGGGGGGAAACCGCCGATCTTGTCCTCGCCATTGACGATCACGGAATAGGTCATGCCCGGCATTTCCATGTCTTCCGTTCCCCAGTCAAGAAGACTGGAATAGAAGGTCTTTGCCTTGCCGCCGTCGCCGCTGTGCAGTTCCATCCAGCTGAAAGCGCCATGGGTTTGCATAGGATTGCTCATTTCTAATGTCCTTGTGCTCGAAACAGTCGCCTGGGTCGGTCCAGGTGATCAAAGGACGATGCGCAGTTTGCAGATCCGACAGGGTCGGGAAAATTTTCAGAATTTTTTTGAAAGGGGGTCAGGCAGGCGCTTGTCCTGCGGAGAGGTTGTCCAGTTTTTGTCGGATGTGGTTGCGCTCGACATCTGTGCCGGCAAGCGCGAGAGCGTGGCGGTACGCATGGCGTGCCTCGTCATATTGGCCGAGTTCTGACAGGAGAGAGGCCTTGACCGTGTGAAAGCCGGGATAGCGCTCCAGCGGTGCCGCCAGAGGCTGTAATCGTTCGAGGCCTTCTTCCGGTCCCATGAGTTTCGCGAGAACGACGGCCCGGTTCAGCGCGACCACCGGTGAGGGACGAAGGATTTCCAGCGCCCGGTACAGCCGTTCGATCTCGTGCCAGTCGGTCTGGTCATAACTGGCGGCGCGCGCATGGGTCGCGGCGATGGCCGCCTCGATCTGGAACGGTCCGGGGCGGGGCCGGCGCAGCGCCGCCTCCAGGAGGACGCTTCCCTCGGCGATCGGCTTGCGGTCCCAGAGCGATCTGTCCTGATCCTCCAGCGTCACGGCTTGGCCGTCCGGGCCGAGACGCGCATGACGCCGGGAATGCTGGATCAGGCAGAGCGCCAGCAGCCCCCGCAATTCCGGCACTTCCGGGAACAGGCGCACCAGCAGGCGGGCAAGGCGGATCGCCTCCTCGCACAGGGTTTCGCGGATCAGCGCGGGTCCTTGCGAAGCCGAATAGCCTTCGTTGAAGACAAGATAGATGGCGTTGGCGACGGCCGAGAGCCTTTCGGCGCGGCCCGATGCGTCCGGCACTTCATAGGCCAGCCGCGCTGCCTGCAGCTTCTTCTTGGCGCGGGTGATGCGCTGTTCCATGGTCTTTGGCTGCACCAGGAAGGCCCGGGCGACTTCCTCGACCGTCAGGCCGGCAACCACCTTGAGCGACAGCGCGATCTGCTGGTCCTTGCGCAGGACCGGGTGACAGCAGGTGAAGAAAAGCCGCAGGACATCGTCCCGGTAGATGGCGTGATCGATATCCTCGCTCAAACTGTCTTCCGGATGGGCACCGTCGAAGGCCGGTTCCAGGTCTTCCGGCGCCGCGAGGGTTTCTCGACGGCGCTTGCGCAAGGCGTCGATACCGGCATTGCGTCCGGCGACGATCAGCCAGGCGACCGTGTCGGCCGGCAGTTGATCGGGCGACCAGGATTTCAAGGCCTTGAGCGAGGCTTCCTGAAACGCGTCCTCGGCGAGATCGATATCCCCGAACACGCGGTTCAGCGCGGCCAGGGCGCGCGGGCGGGCTGCCTTAAGATGCGTTGATAACCAGGCGCTCGGCATTCTTGAAGTCGGCTCCTTCGAAGAATTCCACCGGCCGGATTTCGACGCGGCCATGATCAAGTGGCAGGATTTTCACGGCGTCGATCGCCTCTTCCAGATTGGCGCAATCGAGCAGATAAAAACCCATGAACTGCTCCTTGGTCTCCGCGAAGGGACCGTCGGTGACGACAAATTCGTCTCTGTCCCGGCTGATCGTGATGGATGTCCCGGTCGACATCAGCTTCGTCGCCGCGGCGAAATTGCCGTTGGTCTTGGTGTGTTCGTGAAAGGCGCCGTGTTTTTCCAAAAGCGCGTCGTGTTCTTCCGGCGAGAGAGCGTCGATGAAGTCTTCATTGGCGTAGATCAGGACGGAAAAAAGCATCTGGGGTCCTCCGGTTCCAAAGGGGCGTTGCCCAAGGAACGTCCACGAGGGAGCTTAGCCGACAGGCGCGGCGAAGAAAAACGAATTGCCTGTATATTTTGCCGAGGCGCATGAGGGGACGAGACGGCCCGGCACATACGCTCTCAGGCGTTTCCGATCAGAACGCCGGCAGCAAACACGAGGGAGCCTCCCAGAACGACCTGGAAGGCGGCGCGCAGGAACGGTGTGTCCATGAACCGGTTCTGGATCCAGGCAATGGCCCACAATTCCACAAACACGATCAGGGCCGCCACGGTGGTCGCCGTCCAGAAATGCGGGATGAGATAGGGCAGCGCGTGTCCCAGGCCACCAAGCGCCGTCATGATGCCGGAGGCGAAGCCACGCTTGACCGGCGAGCCGCGTCCGGAAAGGACACCGTCGTCATGGGCGGCTTCCGTGAAGCCCATGGAGATCCCGGCACCCACCGACGCCGACAGGCCGACCAGAAATGTCTGCCAGGTGTCCTGGGTCGCAAAGGCGGCAGCGAAGATCGGGGCAAGGGTGGAGACGGAACCGTCCATCAACCCGGCAAGCCCAGGCTGCACATAGGTCAGAATGAACTGGCGGCGCTCGGTCTGCCTTTCCTCGTCTCGAACGCCTTCCGGCGTGTGTTCGAGGCCAAGGCGTTGCGCCAGGCTTTCATGACCCTTTTCAGCCATGGCCAGGTCACCCAGCAGCTTGCGGGTGCCTGCGTCGGAGGTGCGTTTGGCGGCCTCGATGTAAAACCGGTAGGCCTGCGCCTCCATGTCCTCGGCCATCGTCCGGACCTTGTCCAGCCCGAGCGGGCGCACGAGCCAGTCCGGTTTGCGCTCGTAATAGCCGCGGACATGTTCGCGGCGGATCAGCGGAATCGTGTCGCCGAAGCGGGCGCGGTGCTGGTCGATCAGCTGCTGCCGGTGCTGGTTCTCCTCGTCCGCCATGTCTTCGAAGACCCTGGCGGATTGCGGGAACTGATCGCGCAGGCCGTCGGCATAGGCCTTGTAGATCCGCGCGTCGTCCTCTTCCGAAGATATCGCGAGGGCGAGTATTTCCTGTTCGGTGAGGGAGGAAAAATCCCGCTTTCCAAACCCGAAAACCCGCCTGAGCATCCCGCCTCGCCTAACAGCTGTCGATCAAACCGCCTGCGTCGCCTTCCCTTTGCTGAAACCCGGAAGGGGACAGCGTTGATTTACGCCTCCGGAGGAGGACGTTGGCAAGTGCCAAATGACGGCAAACGGGAAACCGGCCCGGCTACATGTTGACGCATCTGGCGTGCACGCGGCCGGCCCGTTTCCGTTTTCAGCCGAGCCAGCCGTCCCGTTTCAGGACCCGGTAGGTGTCGTTGAGTGTCTTTTCGGCCGTCGCCACCAGGTGGTCGGCCTCCTCGTGGGAAAGCACCAGCGGCGGCGAGATGATCATGCTGTCGCGCACCGCGCGCATCACCATGCCGTGTTCGAAGGAGATGTCCCGGCACAGCAGTCCCGGTACGCCGACATCCTTGAATGTCTTGCGCAGGTCGGACTTGTCCGGAACCAGTTCCAGCGCGCCGACCAGGCCGGTCATGCGGGCTTCGCCGACCAGCGGATGGTCGCCCAGCTTCAGCCAGCGTTCCTTCAGGTAGGGGCCGATGTCGGTCTTGACGCGGTCGACCAGGCTTTCGCGCTCGATGATCTCCAGGTTGGCAAGGGCTGCGGCCGCGCACACCGGATGACCGGAATAGGTATAGCCGTGATTGAAATCCTCGCCGGCCAGCATCAGTCCCTCGGCGACACGGTCGGACACCAGAACGCCGCCCATCGGCAGGTAGCCGGAGGTCAGGCCCTTGGCGATCGGCATCAGGTCCGGTTCCATGCCGTAATAGTCCGCGCCGAACCATTCACCGAGCCGGCCAAAACCGCAGATCACTTCGTCGGAAACGAAAAGAATGTCACGCTCCTTCAGGATGCGGCGGATTTCCGGCCAGTAGGTGTCCGGCGGGATGATCACGCCACCGGCGCCCTGGATCGGTTCCGCGATGAAGGCGGCGACCTTGTCCTCGCCGATCTGGTCGATGGCTTCTTCCAGCTTGCGGGCCATCGCGACACCGAAATCGTCCGGGCTCATGTCCTGGCCTTCTCCGAACCAGTAGGGCTGGTCGATGTGATGCACACCGGCCACCGGCAGGTCGCCCTGTTTGTGCATCGCCTTCATGCCGCCGAGGCTGGTGCCGGCGAGGGTCGAGCCGTGATAACCGTTCCAGCGCCCGATGATCACTTTCTTGTCCGGCTTGCCGACCTTGTCCCAATAGGTGCGCACCATGCGGAACACGGTGTCGTTGGCCTCCGAACCGGAGGAGCAGTAGAACACCCGGTTCATGTGGGCGGGCGCCAGGCTTGCCAGCTTTTCCGACAGGGCGATCGCCGGCGGATGGGTCGTCTTGAAGAACGTGTTGTAATAGGCCAGCTCGTTCATCTGCTTGTAGACCGCGTCGGCGATTTCCTTGCGGCCGTGACCCACCTGCACGCACCACAGCCCGGCCATGCCGTCGAGGATCCTCTTGCCGTCCGAATCCGTCAGCCAGACGCCGTCGGCATGGGTGATCACCCGGCTGCCCTCGTCGTTGAGGCTTTTCATGTCCGAGAACGGATGCCAGTGATGGGCCGCGTCAAGCTCTTGCAGCGCCTTGGTCGGATAGATGTTGGAATGGGCCGTCATGGCAATTGCTCCAGGAAAATACGCTCGATAATTCAGACATTGAGCAGGAGATATTCCCGCTCCCAGGGGCTGATCACGGACATGAAGGTTTCGAATTCCTCGTATTTGATGGCCCGGTAGGTGGCGACGAAGGTTTCGCCGAAGACCTCGACCATTTCTTCGGATTTCTCGAACCTGGCCAGAGCCTCCGGCAGGCCGCGGGGCAGGGACTTTGCCCGTTCCGAGCAATCGTCCGCCTTGGGGCTGTCCGGTTTCAGGCCCTTGACCATGCCGAGATAGCCGCAGGCGAGGCTGGCGGCGATGGCGAGATAGGGATTGGCGTCGGAGCCCGGGACACGGTTTTCCAGGCGCCGTGCCTGGGGGTTGGAATAGGGCACACGCAGTCCGACCGTGCGGTTGTCATAGCCCCAGTAGACATTCACCGGTGATGTCGAGGCCTTGGAAAAGCGCCGGTAGGAGTTCACGAACGGCGCCATCACGGCGGTGACATGCGGCAGGAATTTCTGGTGACCGGCGATGAACGAGAGGAATTCGGGCGTCTCCTCGCCGTTGTCGCCGGAAAAGATGTTCTTGCCCGTCTCCCTGTCGACCACCGACTGGTGGATGTGCATGGCCGAACCGGGCTGGTTGGACATCGGCTTGGACATGAAGGTGGCGTACATTTCATGCCGGAGCGCGGCTTCGCGGATGGTGCGCTTGAACATGAACACCTGGTCTGCAAGGACCAGCGGATTGCCGTGGCGCAGGTTGATCTCCATCTGCGCCGCGCCTTCCTCGTGGATCATGGTGTCGATTTCGAGGCCCTGCTGTTCCGACAGGTCGTAGATGTCGTCGATCAGGTCGTCGAACTCGTTCAGCGCGGAGATCGAATAGGACTGGCGGCCGACCTCCGGGCGTCCGGAGCGGCCCCTGGGCGGTTCCAGCGGGTAATCCGGGTCGGTGTTCGGACGGACCAGGTAGAACTCGATTTCCGGTGCGACGACCGGTTCCCAGCCCTTGTCTTCATAGAGCTTCAGGATCCGCTTCAGGACGTTGCGCGGCGCGGTCTCAAGCGGTTCGCCCTTTCTGGTATAGGCGTCATGGATGAGCTGCGCGGTCGGATCGCTTTCCCACGGAACGGTGGTCAGCGTGCTGTAGTCCGCCCTGAAATAGAGATCGCCGTCGATGGGATTGTGCTGGAACCGGTCATCGTCCTCGGGATAGTCGCCGGAGATCGTCTGGGCGAAGATCGAGGCGGGCATGGTCATCACCGGGCCCGAAAAGAACTTTCCGGTCGGCATCATCTTGCCGCGTGCCACGCCGGCGATGTCCGGCACGATGCACTCGATGTCCTGGATGTTGCGCGCGTTGAGCCAGTCCTTCGCGGCCTCTTCGTTCGGCACGCCGCGCAGGCTGTCGATCGGGGTGGCGCCGTCACTGGCTGGCGTTTCGGAAGTCACGAGTAGCTCCAAAGGGTTGGCGGGGGCTGGTTGCCTCTTGCGGGAACCGGGCATGCCGCGAAACTGGAAAATCAATTTGTGATCACAAAATGGCACGGCTTGCGCATGGGATCAACAGCCTCATGCGTCGGCGAGGATTTCCTTGCCAAGAAGACCCATGCCATCGGTGATGTCGGCGGAGATCGCGGCGCGCAGCGTGGTGGTGTCGGACTGCTCGATCGCCCTGATGGCTTCCTTGTGCTGGTCGACCAGGCTCGCCGTGCCGACGCGGCCGTAGACGGTGCGCATGAAGGGCGCGAATTGCAGCCACAGACTGTCGATCAACGGCAGCAGGACCTTCGAGCCGGAGGCCCTGTAAATGCGGAAATGAAAGGCGTGGTTCAGCCGCATATAGGCTTCCGCGTCGCCGTCGGTCAGGCGGGCGTCGATGTCGTCGTCGATCGCCTTGAGATCCGCCGCGTCCTTTGCGGTCAGGTGCGGCAAGGCCAGCGCGGCAAGTTCCGGCTCCAGCAGCAACCGTGCCTTCATGACCTCGTCGAAGCGCGCCGGCGTCATGTCGGGCACCTGGACGCGGCCATTCGGCTTGACCTCGAGCGCGTTTTCCGCGGCCAGCCGTTGCAGCACTTCGCGCACGGGCATGGGGCTGACGCCGAGTTCGGCGGCAAGCCCCCTGATCGTGACGGCTTTTCCGGGAATGAAGCGCCCGGTCAACAGGCCGGAGCGAACCGCGTTGTCGACCTGTTCGCGGGTTGCTCCCCGGGAGGAGGCGGGGGCCGCGTCAACCTTGGCCGGGCCGGATTGCAATGCGGAGCGCAGGACGGGCAAGAAAGAATGTCCTCCTTCTGTGTCGGGAGATCGAATTTCGTGATCCCGCTTGACAGTGTTTCTGGAAAGTGATCACATTTTTGGAAAGGACGCAAACAAAAGCTTATGCCCGGTTCGCTACAGCGTGAAGGGCATGATCGGCAGTCGCAGGGGCGAGTAAAAAACCAAAATGAACGAATTACCCCACCAGATCCTGGAACACCCGGCCGAGGCCGGCTGGGAGGTTGATTTCGATGCCTTCATGGCCGCCCACCCGGACCTGGACACGCTGGAAGTGATCCTGCCGGACACCAACGGCGTCCTGCGCGGCAAGTGGCTGCCGGGCAAGGCCCTGCCCAAGGTGTTCGAGGGTGGCGTCGCCTTTCCCTATTCCCTGTACGGACTGGATGTCTGGGGCCGCGAGGTCGAGGCGACCGGCATGCATCTGGAGACCGGCGACAAGGATGGCGTCTGCTGGCCGATCCCCGAATCCCTGAAGCTGGTGCCGTGGACGGACCGCAAGACAGCCCAGGTGCTCTTGTCCATGTATGACCGCGACGGCGCACCATTCCTGGCCGATCCGCGCCACGTGCTGGAAAACATGGTGGCGCGCCTGAAGGACGAGTACGGCGTTACCGCCACCTGCGCCTTCGAGCTGGAATTCTACCTCTTCGAGGAAAGCGACGGCGACTGGACCGAGCAGCCCAAGCCGCTGTTTTCCACCCATCTCGGCCCGGCGCGCCAGAACATGTATGCCCTGTCCGACCTGGAGGCCCTGCTGCCCGTCGTCGACGACCTGCGCAAGGCCTGCGAGGCCCAGGGCATTCCGGCGGATGCCGCCGTTTCCGAAGCCGCCCCCGGCCAGTTCGAACTGAACCTGCACCACCGCAACAATCCGCTGCTGGCCGCCGATGACGTCGTCCTGCTGCGCCGCCTCGTGGCCGGTGTTGCCCGCAAGCACGAGCTGAAGGCCTCCTTCATGGCCAAGCCCTTCGTGGAATGGCCGGGCAACGGCATGCATGTCCATGTCTCCATGGAAGACGGGAACGGCAACCTGTTCGCGGATCCTGAAAAGGGCCCCGAGCGGCTGGGATATGCCATCAACGGTCTCCTGAAGACCATGCCCGAGGCGCTGCTCCTGTTCATCTCGACCTTCAACGGATTCCGCCGCATGCAGCCGGGGTCTTATGCGCCGGCCTCGATCTGCTGGGGCTATGACAACCGGTCGGTGGCGCTCCGCGTGCCGGCCTCCAGTCCGGATGCCGCACGGGTGGAACACCGCATCGCCGGGGCGGATGCCAATCCGTATCTGGTGCTCACCGGCATCCTGGCCGGCATGATGGAAGGGCTGAAGCAGAAAAAGGATCCTCCGGCGCCGGTCACGGGCAATGCCTATGAAAAGCGCAAGAAACGGCTGACGCCGTGGATGGACGAGGCCATCGACGCCTTCGAGGCATCGAAGCTGATGAAACAGGCCGTCGGCAAGGAGATGCACAAGGTTCTGACGGAGATCAAGCGGGAGGAACTGAACGAATTTGGGCGCGAGATTTCGTCCCTGGAACGCCAGACCTATTTGTGATCTGGAGGCGCCCAAAATCGATGCTGGACAAAGTTCGGCACCATAGCCAATCTGCGGGACAGACAAGACGCACAACAGCGCGAATGTCCATTTGTAATCAGGGACTAGGCCCAAAAAGGGGCTGCGAAACAAACTCTGAGGGGAGTTCTCAAATGACGTTTAAATCCATGTTGACCGGTGTCGCCGTTCTCAGCCTGATGAGCGGCGCGGCACTTGCCCAGGACCGGGTCGTCAATGTCTACAACTGGTCGGACTATATCGACGAATCCATCCTGGAAGACTTCACCAAGGAAACCGGCATCAAGGTCGTCTATGACGTCTTCGACAGCAACGAGGTGCTGGAAACCAAGCTTCTGGCCGGCGGTACCGGCTACGATGTCGTCGTGCCGACCGGCACGTTCCTGGCGCGGCAGATCCAGGCCGGCGTGTTCGCGCCGCTGGACAAGTCCAAGCTGACCAACCTCGACAACATGTGGAAGGACATCGAGGCACGGGTCGAAAAATACGATCCGGACAACGCCCACTCGATCAACTACATGTGGGGCACCACCGGCATCGGCTATAATGTCGAGAAGGTGAAGGAAGTGCTCGGCGAGGATGCACCTGTCAACAGCTGGGACCTGATCTTCAAGCCGGAGAACATCGAAAAGCTGGCCGAGTGCGGCGTTCACATGCTCGACGCGCCGGCCGAAATGATCCCGGCGGCCCTGAAATATTCCGGCTTCGACCCGGACAGCAAGGACCCGGCGGAAATCGAGAAGGCGGGTGAGCTGCTCAAGACGATCCGTCCGAGCATCCAGAAATTCCACTCCTCGGAATACATCAACGCCCTTGCCAACGGCGACATCTGCGTGGCCATCGGCTGGTCCGGCGACGTGCTCCAGGCGCGCGACCGTGCCGCGGAAGCCGACAACGGCGTGACGGTGGAATACACCATTCCGAAGGAAGGTGCCCAGATGTGGTTCGACCAGATGGCGATCCCGGCCGACGCGCCGCACATGGAAGAAGCGCATGAGTTCCTCAACTACATCATGCGTCCGGAAGTCATGGCCAAGGCGTCCAACTACGTCTACTACGCCAACGGCAACAAGGCGTCCCAGGAATTCCTCAATGAGGATGTCATCGGCGATGCGGCGATCTATCCGGACGAGGAAACGGTCGCCAATCTCTACACGACCACCCCGTATCCGCCGAAGGTCCAGCGCATCGTGACGCGCACCTGGACCGGTGTGAAGAGCGGTCAGTAAGCTTGGAAGCGCCGGGTCCGTGACGGACCCGGCGTTTCTGCTTTGGATGAATCTCTTAGGGGTGGGGGATTGTTTTGGCGAAGAAATCGATCGGACCGGTGCGCAAGGAATTCATGCCCTGGGAGGATCCCGGCCAGGTGCCCTTCATCGAGTTCCGCAATGTCACCAAGAAATTCGGTGATTTCACTGCGGTCAGGAACCTGTCCCTGAAAATCTACGAACGCGAGTTCTTCGCGCTGCTCGGCGGGTCCGGCTGCGGCAAGACCACCCTGATGCGCATGCTCGCCGGCTTCGAGACGCCGACCTCCGGACAGATCTTCCTGGACGGTCAGGATCTCGCCGGCATTCCGCCCTATCGCCGCCCGTCCAACATGATGTTCCAGTCCTACGCGCTGTTCCCGCATATGAGCGTGGAAAAGAACATCGCCTTCGGTTTGCAGCAGGACAGGATGCCGGCCTCGGAGATCGCCGACCGGGTCGCGGAAATGCTGCGCCTGACCAAGCTGGAACAGTTTGCCAAGCGCAAGCCGCACCAGCTTTCGGGCGGGCAGCGCCAGCGCGTTGCGCTGGCACGCTCGCTCGCCAAGCGGCCCAAGGTTCTTTTGCTCGACGAACCGCTCGGTGCGCTTGACCGCAAGCTGCGCGAGGAAACCCAGTTCGAACTGATGAACCTTCAGCAAGAGCTCAAGATGACCTTCCTGATCGTGACCCACGACCAGGAAGAGGCCATGACGGTCGCCGACCGGATCGCGGTGATGGACAAGGGCGAGCTGGTCCAGGTGGCGACGCCCGGCGAAATCTACGAGGCGCCGAACTCGAAATTCGTTGCCGACTTCATCGGCGACATCAACCTCATCGAGGCGACGGTCACCGAAAAATCGGACGCCGGCACGAAGCTGCGCTCCGTTGCCGACAATTTCTCCATCGACAGCGATCAGGTCACCGATGTCGGTGTCGGCGAGCGGGTCTGGTATGCGATCCGGCCGGAAAAGGTCCGGATCGCCCAGGGCCGGCGGGAAAAGGGTGTGCCCAACCGGATCGACGGCGTGGTCTGGGACATTGCTTATCTCGGCGACGTCTCCATCATCCATGCCAAGGTCGGTGAAGGCGACCACGACACGCTGCGCGCCACCTTTGCCAATGTTTCGCGCATGGTCGAGAACCCGATCACCTGGGATGACGAGGTGGTGCTGTCCTTCGACCGCGACGCCGGCGTCATCCTGACGGGCTAGGAGGGGACATGGCCGAAGAACACGTCGTATCCCCGCCCAAACGAACGCTTGGCGGCTGGCTGCTGATCGCGGTCCCGTACCTGTGGCTGCTGGTGTTCTTCCTGGCGCCGTTCCTGATCGTCTTCAAGATTTCCCTGTCGCAGGTAGCGATCGCCATTCCGCCCTATACGCCGACCTTCGATCCGGGCGAGGGCTGGCAGGCTTTCCGGGATGGCGTTTCGGAGTTCTCGGCCGAGAACTATCTCTGGCTGACCCAGGATGATCTCTACTGGAAGTCCTACCTTTCCTCGGTGATCATCGCCGCCATCTCGACATTCCTGACCCTGCTGATCGGCTACCCGATTGCCTATGGCATGGCCCGCAGCCCGCAGTCGCTGCGCCCGACCCTCCTGATGCTGGTGATCCTGCCTTTCTGGACAAGCTTCCTGATCCGCGTCTATGCCTGGATCGGCATCCTGAAGAACGAGGGGCTCCTCAACCAGCTGCTGCTCTCGCTCGGCCTCATCAGCGAGCCGCTGACCATCCTGAACACCAACATCGCCGTCTATATCGGCATCGTCTATTCCTACCTGCCGTTCCTGGTGCTGCCGCTTTACGCCAGCCTTGAACGGCTCGACGGCAGTCTGCTGGAGGCGGCCGAGGATCTGGGCTGCCCGCCCTGGAAGGCGTTCTGGAAAATCACCCTGCCGCTGTCGCTGCCCGGTGTCATCGCCGGCTGTTTCCTGGTCTTCATTCCGGCGGTCGGCGAGTTCGTCATTCCGGACCTGCTCGGCGGATCGGACACGCTGATGATCGGCAAGACACTCTGGAGCGAGTTCTTCAACAACCGCGACTGGCCGGTGTCCTCTGCGGTGGCCGTGATCCTTCTCATGATCCTGGTGATCCCGATCGTGCTCTTCCAGAACCAGCAGCAGAAAATGTCGGAGAAGAACGGATGACGCGCGGCCCGACCTGGTTCAACATCACCTCGCTGGTCCTGGGGTTCTCGTTCCTCTACCTGCCGATCGTGCTGCTGGTGATCTATTCCTTCAATGAAAGCCGCCTGGTGACCGTGTGGGGCGGGTTCTCCACCAAGTGGTACGCCTCGCTCCTTGAGAACGACCAGTTGCTCGACGCCGCCTGGGTCACGCTGCGCGTGGCCTTCGCCTCGGCAACGATCGCGACGGTCTTCGGCACGATCGCGGCTCTGGTGCTGGTGCGGTCGGGGCGCTTTGTCGGACGCTCGCTGTTCTCCGGCATGATTTTCGCGCCGCTGGTGATGCCGGAAGTCATTCTCGGCCTGTCGCTGCTGCTTCTGTTCGTGGCCATGGACACGGCCCGCGGCTTCTGGACGGTGATGCTGGCGCACACCACCTTTGCCATGTGTTACGTGGCGGTGGTCGTCCAGTCGCGGCTGGTCGGCTTCGACAAGTCCATCGAGGAGGCGGCCGAGGATCTCGGCTGTCCGCCGGTGAAGACCTTCTTCCTGATCACCCTGCCGATCATCCTGCCCGGCGTGATCGCGGGCTGGATGCTGGCCTTCACCCTGTCGCTCGACGACCTTGTGATTGCCAGTTTCACCACCGGTCCGGGGGCGACGACGCTGCCGATGAAGATCTATTCCCAGGTGCGCCTCGGGGTCACGCCGGAAATCAATGCGGTCTGCACCATCCTGGTAGGCCTGGTGACCGTCGGCGTCATCGCGGCCTCCATCGTGACTAAGCGCCAGCAGGTGCAACGCGAACGCGACGAACGGGCAGCCTTCGGGGCGGAAGGCTGACCGCCACAAGGGGAGCCGGTACGCCTTTCTTTGCCATGCGCAACAGATTTTTTAACACTACCATGCGAATTTGAATCAGGGGATACTGCACTTAATGGGTGTATACCCCTGTAGGATTTGTCAGTGGAATGGTGTTCGATGGTTTGGCTCGGGTCAGAGCAGCGGTTGTCTTTGGACAAAGACCCCCGGTCTTCCATTTTTTTCCGTGCGCTTGAGGCGCCCACGCTTCGGGAAATGCGCGGCCTGTGGGAATCGCTGCGCGGGAAGAGCGTATCGACGCCTTTCCAGACACCGGAATTCCTCTTTGCCTTTCAGGACACGCAGTGCAATCCGGGGGAAACGGATTTGTCCGTTATCAGTTTCAGCGACCGGGAAGGCTGTGACGCGCCGTTCATGCTGCTGCCGCTGGTGAGATACAGGCGCGGGCCGTTGCGGGTCGTCGGGCTGGCGGATTTCGGCCTTGCCGACCAGAACGCCCCTGTTCTTGCCGCCGGAATGCCTGCGCCCCCGACCCCTCTTGCCGAAGCCGTCGGAGCCTATCTGGCAGGTCTCGACGGCGTCGACCTGGTCGACATGCCCAAACTGCATTCCCACATCGGAGAGCGGAACAATCCGTTGTTTTCGCAACCGGACACGATCTCCGAAAGCAACACGCTTCGGCTGGAACTTGCAGCAGGGGGCGACACCAGCGCCTGGCGCAGGAAATCGATCTACAAGAAAGCCAGGTCCAAGTTCCGCAGGCTGACGGAAGAAGGGGTTCGTCTGGTCGAGGCCGCAACACCCGCGGAGCGGCTAGCACTTTTCAGAACCCTGGCGGAACAGCGCAACGACCGGTTCAGCCAGCTGGGCCGCGAGGACAGCCTGACGCGACAGGAGAGGCTGAATTTCTACGAGTGCCTTGCTGCCCTGGAAACATCTGAATGTCCCTTCACGGTTCTGGCGCTCGAGCGCGGTGATGAAATCGTGGCCACCCTGGTCCTGTTGAAGAACGATCTCCAGGCCACCGCGGTGCTTGTCTCCATAGGCGATGCCAGGTGGCACGGGTATTCCCCGGGCATGGTGCTCTTCGCCAAGGCGATCGAGTGGGCATCGGAAAATGGCGTCAGGTGGTTCAGTTTCGGAACCGGCCAGCAGGACTACAAACAGAGATTTGGCGGCCAGCCGCAGGAAACCCGCCGCCTTCTGATGCCGCTCAATTCCCGCGGGCGCCTGTTCCTGCGGGCGAGGGAAGCGCACAGGACAGCGCAGGAGTTGCTGCAGATTGCGATCGGCAAAAACGGACTGAGGACATGATTGCGGATTCGTCAGGCAAGGCGGCTGTGACGTCAGGTTCTTGTGAAGGGGGGCGTGAAGATGGGGCCATCCGCGTCACCAGGCACGAACAGCCGTCGCTGGACAGTCTCAAGGCGCTCTGGAGCAGTCTGCCGGGAGGAGCGTTGCATACGCCGTTTCAGTCACCCGGGTTTGTCGATGCATTTCAACGTCATGTCGCTCCTGCGGCCGGCGCACGGTCCTGGATCCTTTCGGCTTCCATGCCGGACACACATGAACTTGGCGCACTGCTGCCTGTCATTGCGTATCAGAGAGGGCCGGTAAGCGTGCTGACTATGCCCGACCTCGGGCTCGCGGATCAAAATGGCCCTGTCCTGAGCCGTGAACTGGCAGCTCGTCCGCATTTGGCGAAGCGTCTGTGTGACGCGCTCGTGGCGGCCCTCGGCACCGCTGATCTTGTCGATGTTCAAAAAATTGGCCCCCTGATTGGCGAAGTGGACAACCCGCTCTTTCACCTGGCGAGCACGGTTGAAGCCGGCGGGATACTGGTTTTTGAAGCCGAGGATCTGGCGACGATCGAAACGCGATTTGGCAAATCCGTCTACAAGGAGGCGCGGACCAAGTTTCGCAAGCTTCAGCAGGCCGGCGTCAATCTCGTGGAAGTCAAGGAACCCGCGGAGCGCCTCGCCAACCTGGGCATGCTTTTGAGACAGCGTGCGGACCGGTTCGCTTCGCTCGGGCGGGAAGATTCGCTCCAGGATGAAGGCCGTGTCGCGTTCTATCGTGCGCTTGCAGCAAGTCATGACCCTGACAATCCTTTGAAGATCCTGGCCCTGAAGAAGGAACAGGAGGTCGTCGCGACGGTTGCGCTCATGGCGCATGGCGACATCGCAAATGGCGTGCTTGTCTCGATGGGAGATCCGTCCTGGCGTCGTCTGTCTCCGGGAACCGTCCTCCTGGTCCAGTCGATCCTCTGGGCGCGTGACAGGGGGATCCGGAGTTTCAGTTTCGGGACGGGGCTGCAGGCCTACAAGCAAAGGTTCGGCGCAGTCCAGCGTCCGTGCCGGCGGCTGCTTCTGCCGACCAGCCTGAAAGGCAATGCCTTCGTGAAGGCCCTGCGGGCGAAACAGGCCGCCAGGGCAATCCTGGAAACCATCCAGAAGACAGGCCAGGCCCCGAGGGCCAGTTGACCGTGGAGGCACTTGCGGAGAGATACGTCTCCGGTCCGGGTCAGCTCGAGCGCGGCGGCTGGAACAGATAGACCAGCAACCAGACCGGCACGACGATGAAAGCGCCCAGGATCATGTTCGGAATGGCCCAGTCCCGGAACTGGATCATGTAGATCCAGAGCTGGATCGGGCTGAGGCCGACCGAGCCCAGAATGTCTTCCGCGCCGATGTTGACGAAAGACAGACCCGCGCCGACGAGCAGGGAAAACACTGCGATCTTCAGGACTGTCGACAGGAACGGGTACACAGCGGGCGATATCTTTCAAACTGTTGGCCTGGCCGCGAAGCCTGCAAGTCTCGCATCGCAATATCCGCGCACCTACCCCCGGATTCTTGGTCTTAAGAATTTACAAACCATAAACATCTTGGCAGAAATCCGGGAACTGGTGGTTTTTGGAGCCCTCGAACGGCCGGTGCGGCAGGCAAATCGATTAAGTGACGCCGCACTCATGTTTTTCGCTGCAATGCGGCAAAGAGAACTTGACCGCGTCGGACCGAGCGGCGAATGTGCGCCTCACGCATCTAGCGGTCTAAACTGGGAGTGAAACATGAACAAAATTTATCCGGACGCGAAGGCTGCCCTGGAGGGGCTGACCTTTGACGGCATGACGGTCATGGCCGGCGGGTTCGGCCTGTGCGGCATTCCGGAAAATCTGATCGTGGCGCTCCGGGATTCCGGAGCCAAGGACATCACCGCCATTTCCAACAATGCCGGTGTCGATGACTTTGGTCTGGGCCTTCTGCTGCAGACCCGCCAGATCAAGAAGATGGTGTCGTCCTATGTCGGCGAGAACGCCACGTTCGAAAAACAGTACCTGAACGGCGAGCTGGAACTCGAGTTCAACCCGCAGGGCACGCTGGCCGAGCGCATCCGCGCCGGGGGTGCCGGTATTCCGGGCTTCTACACCAAGACCGGTGTCGGCACGCTGATCGCCGAGGGCAAGGAACACAAGGATTTCAACGGCGAGACCTACATCATGGAGACCGGCCTGGTCGCCGATGTGTCCCTGGTCAAGGCCTGGAAGGCCGACAAGGAAGGCAATCTGGTCTACCGGAAGACCGCCCGCAACTTCAATCCGATGATGGCGACCGCGGGCAAGACCTGCGTGGTCGAGGTCGAGCAGCTTGTCGAGGTTGGCGAACTGGATCCGGACAACATCCACACCGCCGGGATCTTTGTCGACCGGATCATTGTCGGCAGCCACGAAAAACGCATTGAAAAGCGCACAACGCGCGCAGCCTGAGGGAGAAAACATCATGGCCTGGACACGTGATGACATGGCAAAGCGCGCAGCGCAGGAACTGGAAGACGGCTTTTATGTGAACCTCGGCATCGGCATTCCGACGCTCGTCTCCAACTACATTCCCGAAGGCGTTCATGTGACCCTTCAGTCGGAAAACGGCATGCTCGGCATGGGGCCGTTCCCGACGGACGACGAGGTCGATGCCGACCTGATCAATGCCGGCAAACAGACCATCACCGAACTGCCCCAGACGAGCTATTTCTCGTCCGCCGACAGCTTCGGCATGATCCGTGGCGGTCATATCGACCTGTCGATCCTCGGCGCCATGGAAGTGTCCGAGGAAGGCGATCTCGCCAACTGGATGATCCCGGGCAAGATGGTCAAGGGCATGGGCGGCGCCATGGACCTGGTTGCCGGCGTCAAGCGCGTCGTGGTGATCATGGACCACACCTCCAAGGCAGGCGACCCGAAGCTCCTCAAGGGCTGCTCGCTGCCGCTGACGGGCGTGAAATGCGTCGACCGCGTGATCACCAATTTCGGCGTCTTCGACGTGGTCGAAGGTGGTCTGAAGGTCGTCGAACTGGCGCCGGACGTGACCCTGGAAGAGGTCAGGGAAAAGACGGAAGCCACCGTTCTGTCCTGATCGTCTTGCACCAGTCGTGACGAATGAGCGCGAGGGCGTCCGCAGGCAATGCGGGCGCCCTTTTCTTTTGCGGGCCCCATCCTTTTGCGGGGGCCATGTCCTTGCCCTGCCGGTGCAGCCCGGGAACAGGGCGCGAGAGCTATTCGGCGGCGGCGCTGTCCCGGCGTTCGGCGGCAGGCCGGATGGCGGGGAAGTCCTGGTCGGTAAGCGTTTCCTTCGACAATAGCAGCTCTGCGCCGGCGTCGAGATCCTTGCGATGGGCCTCCAGCAGTTGCCTGGCACGCGAAAAGGCGGCCTCGACCCGTGTCTTGATCGCCAGATCGATTTCGCGCTGCGTCTGGTCGGACACTTCGACAAGGTCGCCGGCGGGCTGGCCGAGAAAGTTCTGCCGCTGCGCGGAGTAGACGCGATTGCCGAGATCGGCCTCCATGCCGTAGCGCATGACGATGTCACGGGCGACCTCGGTGACTTTCTGCAGGTCGTCCGAGGCGCCGGTGGAGATCTCGCCGAAGATGATCTGTTCGGCGGCGCGGCCTCCCATCAGAACGGCCATCCGGTTTTCCAGGTCCTGTGTCGACAGGAGAAACCGGTCCTCGGTCGGCCGCTGCATCGTGTAGCCAAGGGCGCCGACACCGCGCGGGATGATGGAGATCTTGTGCACGGGATCGCAGCCTTCCAGGTTGGCGGCGACCAGGGCATGGCCCATCTCGTGAAAGGCGACGGTCCTGCGTTCCTTGTCGGAAAGGATGCGGCTGCGCTTTTCAAGGCCGGCAATCACCCGTTCGACGGCCTCGTTGAAGTCCTTGAGCGTGACGGCGTCTGCCTTCCGGCGTGTCGCCAGCAGGGCGGCCTCGTTCACAAGGGTGGCAAGGTCGGCACCGGAAAAGCCGGCGGTCAGCTGGGCGATCTGGTCGAGATCGGTTTCGGCCGCAAGCTTGATCTTCTTCACATGCACGTCGAGGATCGCGCGCCGGCCGATCTTGTCGGGACGGTCGACCAGCACCTGGCGGTCGAAACGCCCGGCCCGGAGCAGTGCCGGATCAAGAATTTCCGGCCGGTTGGTGGCCGCCAGAAGGATGATGCCGCTGGAAGGATCGAAGCCGTCCAGCTCGGTCAGCAGCTGATTGAGGGTCTGTTCCTTCTCGTCGTTTGTGCCCATCGCGCCGCTTGCGCGGGCCCGGCCAAGGGCATCCAGCTCGTCGATGAAGATGATGGCCGGGGCCGCCTTGCGGGCCTGTTCGAAGAGATCGCGCACGCGTGCGGCGCCGACACCGACGAACATTTCGACGAATTCGGAGCCCGAAATGGAGAAGAACGGCACACCGGCCTCGCCGGCCACGGCCCGCGCCAGCAGTGTCTTGCCCGTCCCGGGAGGACCGACCAGCAGGATGCCCTTGGGCACATGCGCCCCCAGCCGGCCATAGGACTTCGGGTCCTGAAGGAAGTCGACCACCTCCTTCAGCTCCAGCTTGGCCTCATCGACACCGGCGACATCTTCGAAGCGGACATTGACGTCTTTTTCAACGAAGACCTTCGCCTTGGACTTGCCGACCGTCATCATGCCGCCGAGGCCCTGCTTTTCCGCGAACTTGCGGATGAAGAACATCCACAGCCCGAACAGCAGCAGCACCGGCAGGACCCATGAGAGAATGTCGCGGATGATGGTGTTCTGGACGACGCCGGTGAATTTCACGTCGTACTTGCTGAGTTCCTCGGCGAGGGGGACTTCGACACGGGTGGTGATGAAATATTGTTTGCCGTCCTTGAGCGGTTCCCTGAACTTGCCCTCGATCACGTTCTCCTTGACCGCGATCTCCTCGATCTTCTTGTCCTTGAGATACTGCTCGAACTGGCTGTAGGGGATCTGCTCGACGGTCTTGTAGGCCGTCCACCAGCTCTGGAACATCAGCACCAGCATCATGGCGATGAAGGCGTACCAAAGATTGATCTGGTGTTTCTTTTCCATTCGCGGTGTCCCGGCAATGATCAGAAGAATTGGGCCATTGGGAAGGCTTGGCTGCGTGCTGTCAAGCCGTCAGCCGGACGGTGACGGTTGTTGTCCGGGAAATCAGACCGCCGGTCCCGGCTGGCGCTTGGAGAGCCGCGTGCGGAACGAGGATGCGCTGGTGCGGGCCAGGTAGATCACCGGGATCAGGCCGACCAGGACGATGGCCAGCGAGGGCAGGGCGGCCTCCTCGAAGGCTTCTCGTGAGGCAGCCTCGAACACGGTCGTGGCCAGTGTTTCGAAATTGAACGGCCGCAGCAGGATCGTGGCCGGAAGTTCCTTCATGCAATCGACAAAGCTGAGCAGGGCGGCGCTGAGCAAAACGGGTTTGAGGATCGGCAGATGGATCTGGGTCAGCGTCTGGCCGCTGTTGCGGCCGAGCGTGCGCGCCGCCATGTCCAGATGCGGGCTGATCCGGCCGAAGCCGCCCTCCACCTGGCCGTAGGACACTGCCAGGAAGCGGACCACATAGGCATAGACAAGGCCCGTGCCGCTGCCGAGCAGCAAGAGACCGGTGTCGATGCCGAACCAGGCTTCCATGCGGGCATCCAGGAAATTGTCGAAAGCCGCCAGCGGGATCAGGATGCCGATCGCCAGAACGGTTCCAGGAATGGCATAGCCGATCGAGGCCAGCCGGACCGCCCCCTTGAGCGGCCCCTTGGCATTGAGGCGCAAGGCATAGGCCAGCGAAACGGAAATCAGCACCGTCAGCAGTGCCGCAACGGCTGCCAGGCTGAAGCTGTTCCAGATGGTGGCCAGGAACCCTTCGGACAGCGCATCCTCGAGCCGGCGGCTGGCCCGGTCCGCCAGCAACAGACCCGGCACGACAAAGCCGACGAAAATGGGCGCCAGGCAGAGCAGGAGGGCGAGGCCCGCCTGCGGCGGGGCCAAGTCGAAGCGCGTTGGCGGGCGTTGCTTGGCGTTGCCGCTGTCAAAGCGCTGTTTGCGGCGCCCGAACCGTTCCAGCCACAAGAGCAGGAACACCATCAGGAGCATGGCCAGCGCCAACTGGGCCGCGCCGCCGAGGCTCGACCGGTTCAGCCAGGTGTCGTAGACGGAAAAGGTCAGGGTCTTGACGCCGAAGAACGTCACCGCGCCGATGTCGTTGAGACATTCCATCAGCGCCAGGGAAATGCCGATGGCAATCGCCGGGCGTGCCAGCGGCAGGGCGATGCGGAAGAACAGGCCATAAGGCGACGCGCCAAGCGTGCGCGACACGTCCAGTGTCGAGGCCGACTGAATCAGGAAACTCGCCCGGGTTGTCAGGTAGACATAAGGGTAGAGAACCGCCCCCATGACGAAGATGGCGCCGCCAAGCGAGCGGATCTCCGGAAACCAGTAGTCCCGCGAGGTCTTGAAGCCGAACAGATCGCGAATGAGGCTCTGGACCGGACCGGTATAGTCCAGCACCTCGACATAGGCGAAGGCGACGATATAGGTCGGCACGGCAAGCGGCACGAGCAGCGCCCAGTCCAGCAGGCGCCGGCCGGGAAAGTTGCACATCGTCACCAGCCAGGCGGTGGTCACGCCGGTGACACCGGTCGTCAGGCCGACGCCGAGCATCAGGAGCAGGGTGGTCTGAACGGAGCCCGGCAGAACGGTTGCCAGCATGTGCCTCCACACGTCGCCGGCCGGTGTCAGGGCAATCCACAGGATTGCGCCAAGCGGCAGCAGCACCAGCGCGGCGATTGCGATGGCGGTGGCCTGCCAGAAACGGTCGACAATGGATTGGGTGGGCGTGCGCAGCAAGGGCGGACTTTTCTTTGAGAACGGTTCGCAGGAAGCTCTACCGGCAATTTCGGAAAAATGCAAAAAGCGCCGCTGGAGAAGCGGCGCTTTTCAAGGTGCTGATAAGAGGCCTTGCCTCAGGAGGCGGGGCCGTCGTCGAAACCGACCTTGTCGACCAGTTCGCTGGCGGTCTTGCGGTTCTTGGCAACCTCATCGAGCGGAAGGGCGTCCGGGGTCAGCTCACCCCAGCTTTTGACACGCTCGGAGACATCCACGCCCGGGGTCACCGGGTATTCGAAATTGCTGTCTGCGTAGATCTTCTGGGCTTCCGGCGACGACAGGAATTCGATCAGCTTGACCGCGTTGTCCTTGTGCGGTGCATGCTTGGTCAGGACGACGCCGGCCAGGTTGACATGGCTGCCCCGGTCTTCCGAATTCGGGAACAGGATGCGCACGCTGTCGGCCCATTCCTTCTGTTCCGGCTCTTTGTCGTTGGTCTGCATCTTGCCCATGTAATAGGTGTTGCCGAGCGAGATATCGCATTCCCCGGCATAGATGGCCTTGACCTGGGCGCGGTCGTTGCCGGCTGGCTTGCGGGCCAGGTTGTCACGCACTCCGGCAAGCCATTCCTCGGTTTCCTCGGCGCCGTGATGGGCCACCATGGAAGCGATCAGGCCGATCGTGTAGACATGCTGGCCGGACCGGGTGCACAGGCGGCCTTTCCATTTCGGATCGGCCAGCTCCTCATAGGTGATGCTGTCCTGCTCGACGCGGTCCTTTGAGGCATAGATGACACGTGCGCGGTTGGTCAGGCCGACCCAGTGGCCTTCCGGATCACGGTACTGCGCGGGGATGTTCCCGTTCACGATGTCGGAAACGACCGGCTGGGTGATGCCTAGCTGCTTGGCGCCGTCCAGGCGGCCGATGTCGACGGTCAGGAGCACGTCTGCCGGAGAGTTGTTACCTTCCGCCGCGATACGCTCTCCCAGGCCCTTGGAGGCAAAGACGACGTTGGTTTTGATACCGGTCTCGGCCGTAAAGGCATCCAGAAGCGGCTGGATCAGGAACGGCTGCCGGTAGGAATAGATGTTCACTTCGCCGTCGGCATGGGCCGGTACGGCGATGGACGCTGACGTCAGTGCAAGGGCACCCGCAAGGGCGCGGAGTGTGGCACGCATGAAATTCTCCCAGTCATCTGGTTGTTCTTGCCTTGAGGCAGTGGTTCAAGGCTTGGCCGGGAATATGTCGTGAAGGCCGGATGAAGTCAATAAATCAAACAAAATCAATAGTTTAGAATGATTCAAAACTAACTGGAGATTGATACTCCACATTTTATCGAAAAAGTGGAAGAAAAACAGGAGTTTAAAACTCGACTTTAGATCACGTGGAAGCGGGGAAAGGTCGGAGCAGCCTGATCACGAACGTGTTACCACTCGACGGACAAGGCGTCACACCCAGGCGAACGCCTTTTCCAGATAGGCCTTGCCGCCCGTCGGCTGCCATTCTCCATGGGCCATGATGACCCTGTCCGGGTTCCAGGCAAGGATCCTGTCCCTGTTGGCGCGGGCCTTGCCGCGATGGAAGAAACTGAGCCGCCACTCGAGGGAGGCGTAGCCCTTGCCTTCGACAATCCCCCAGAGGCCTGCAATCCAGCGCTGCCACGGCTTCCAGTGGCGCATCAGGAAACCTTGGGAAAAATGCTCGCTGAGATCGGCCAGGATGACGGTCGCGGAGGGGCGATGAAAGAAGACGACTTCGTCCATCACCGGAGAACCGTCGAAGCGGACCATGTCCAGCGCATCCTGCCAGTCCGGTGGCTCCGTGTCGTCGAGGGCGGCTTCGAAGACAAGGTCGGTGCGCTTGTCGACCGTGCTTTGCGGTCCCCAGAGCCTCGCCTCCGGCCAGGCCGCCTTCCAGTCCTGCAGGTAAAGATGATGGATCTTGTTGGGGCTGACCAGGTGTTCCGGCGTGCCGAGCGCGTCCACCTGGCGCCTGACGTCCGGTGTCAGCGCAATCGGCGACCACACCCAGAGGCCGCCTGCAGGAAGGCGGACGATGACGCAGCGGGTCGGATAGGCAAAGCCGTAGAAGGAGACATTGCCTCCTTCCAGGATCCAGATGCCGTCATCGACCGGAACCGGCGCCCCGCACATTATTCGGACAACACCCGCTGGGTCGGAAAGACGATTTCCACCAGGGTGCCCTGATCGGGCGTGGAATCGATGCGGAAGCTTGCCCGGTTGGCCTCGACCAGCGCCTTGGTCAGGGGCAGGCCAAGGCCGGTGCCGCCACCGCGGCTGGCCGTGTGCAGCTGGCGGAAGGGCTCAAGCGCGGCCGTGAGCTGCTTGGCAGTCATGCCGGTGCCCGTGTCGCGCACCCTGAGGGCGACCTCGCCATTGCCTTCCAGCGCCGTCGACAGGATCACCTGGCCGCCCGACCGGTTGTACTTGATGGCGTTCGACAGGAGGTTGAGCACGATCTGGCGCAGGGACCGCGGATCGGCGACGACATCGGGCACGGAATCGGGCAGGCTGGCCCGGATGATCACGCGCTCGCGGTTCGCCTGCGGCTGCATCAGTGCGACACATTCATTGATGACATCGTTGGTCGACACCGCGGAAAACTTCAGGTCCAGCTTGCCGGCCTCGATCTTGGACAGGTCGAGAAGATCGTTGATCAGGCTCATGATATGCGAGCCGGAGGTGCGGATGTCCTTCAGGTATTCCTTGTAGCGGTCATTGCCGATCGGGCCGAAACGTTCCTCCATCATGACCTCGGAGAAGCCGATGATGGCGTTCAGCGGCGTGCGGATTTCGTGGCTGATCTTGGCCAGGAAATCCGACTTCGCCGAGCTTGCGTTTTCCGCCTGGCGCTTGGCCTGGGTCAGTTCTTCCTCGGCCGTCTTCCACTGGGTGATGTCGCGCAGCACGGCGCAATATTTGGCTTCGTCCTGGTTGCCGCTGATCCGGCCCATGGTCATGAACAGCGGAATCAGGCCTCCGGTGGGCACCTTGCCCAGCACCTCGCGGCCGTCATTGAGGATGCTGGCGACGCCGTTCCGGGACAATCCGTCAAGGTAGTCGGCGGCCGCGCGGTGGCTTTCCGGTGCCAGGAAGTCGGTGAAAGGCGCGCCGATCATGTCGGACCGGTTGGCACTGAACAGCGCTTCGGCGGATCCGTTGACCTTCAGGATCGTGCCGTGCTGATCGAGCACCAGGACGCCATCGGTCGCCGTTTCCAGGATCGTGTCCATCTCGGCGATCTGGCCGCGGGCGCTGTCCAGCTCCGAGCGCACTTCCGCAAAGAAATTCGGGGAGGCCGGCGCGGCCGGCGCCGCGGCAGCCGGCTTGGGCTGGCGCTCGGTGATGGAGATCATCAGGCCCTGGCTGCCGTTCCAGGGCACCGAATGCATGTGCGCGTCCACATTGAGCACGCCGCCGTCGGCCAGGCGCAGCTTCATCGCCTCGTCGACTTCGCCGTCCATTCCCTCGGCGTCGGGCAATTCCTCGGCGTCGTCGATGAAGAGGGCTTCAAGCCCGCCGACCTGGCAGAGCTTGGCGACCGAATTGTAGCCGATCATGGCAAGAAGCGCCTTGTTGGCATAAAGCACTTCCCGGTCGTGCACGATGGCGATCCCGATCGGCAAACGATCGAGAAGGCTGGGATCGATCGGCCCCGCCTCCGGAACCTCAACCGGCAGTTCGTCCTCCGGTTCCGGGGCCGGATCCGGCGCATCCCAATCCGCCAGGTCGCCTTCGAGGCGCGCACCGAGCGCCTCGGCGATCTTGCGGAATGCCTGGCGTTCGGGCCGGGACAGTCCGGACGTGTCGACCGGGACGACCCGGGGCCTGGCGGTTGCCAGCGGAATGACCTCGCCGGTCTTGCGAGGTTCGTCCGCATCACCGTCGGCGGCGACCTCCGCCGCCCTGTCCGCGGTCTCGAAGGCACCTGTCTCCTGGAAAAATTCCTGTTCCTCGGTATCCGTTCCGTCTTTTCCGTCGGCTTCGGCCCGGCTTTCGGTCGCATCAATGTCCTCTGCGGTGGCCTCGATCGCACGGGTGTCCTCGTCGACAACATCGAAATGCGCGTCTTCCAGAGACTGTTCCGTATCTTCGGAGTTATCTGCCGGATGTTGGGCAAGCTCCTCCGGAAGAGCCCGGTCTGCGACGTGTTCGTCCGCCGTATCTGAAGGTTCCTCGCGCATGTCCTCGAACAGGTCGCGCGGCTTCTTTTCCGCGGCCTTGTAGGTCTTCGCCAGCGACTTGACGGCGCTTTCGATCTCGTCGGGCTTGAGCGCTGCCGGACCGGAAATGCCGGCAGGTTCGTCGTGTGAATCCGCTGTCGCTGCAGTGGTTCGGGAGGTGCCGGGTGTCTCGTCAGCGGCGTCGACCGGGCTTTCATCCCCGGTGTCGCGGGTCTCATCGGTGCTGCCGGCAAGCGCGTCTTCCTCGCGCGGCTCCGGTTTCACCGTCCCGGTCGGCGCCTCGTCCGAGCTTCCTTCGCCGGAGTGGCTGTCCAGACCCTGTGCCGCGTCTTCTTCCTGCTCCGCAACCGCGGTGTCGTCTTGGGCAAGGCCGGCTTCGAGCGGGGTGGCGGCTGCCTCGGCGAGTTCTTCTGCCTCTGCCTCTGCCTCTGCCTCAGCCTCAGCGTCTGCTTCTGGCGTATCGTCCGTCTCGACGGGCTCGATCGATTGGCCGGTCTGAAGAGCCGCCAGCCGGGAATCCAGCGCGGCGCCCGGAAGGTCGTCGGCATCTGCATCGATCCCGGCGGTGACCTCCTCGGAAGAGACGGCTTTGTCGTCATCCGAAACGGTATCGCCCACCGGCGGGGGTGCGGCTGCTTCGCGCGTTTCAGCCGGTGCCGGAGTGTCGGCGGCGCTCTGGCCGGACTTCCCGGTGAAGCGTGCCAGCGAGCCGACCAGCGCGGCCGCGCTCGCGCCGAGGAAGGTCTTGCCGGCAAAGCTGTCGGGCTGGGCCGGTTTCAGATCCTGTAGCTGGGAAGCGGCTTCCGCCGGCGCGGCGTCCCCGGCCGCTGCAGGCCTGTCTTCATCGGCGGCAACGGCATCCGGCGGCGCTGTATCGGCGGCGGGCGTGTCGTCTTCCTGCAGAGCGGCCTGCTCTGCCGCGTCCGTGACCTCGTCCGCAGCGTCGGCGACCGGGGCGACGGCCCCGGCAAGATCGGGCGCGCCGGTATCCTGCACCGCGTCCGCTGTGCGGCAGACACCGAAACCGCGATAGCCTTCGAATTTCCGGTTGCGGTCAAAGGCGGGCAGCGCTGCCATGTCGACCGGAACGCGCAAGGCGGTGCCGCTGACCGGCCAGTTGACCGTTTTGCCGCTCCAGGTGTCCCGCCGGTCGAGTGCCCGCGAGATCTGGCCGCGCGGGTCGAGGTCGAAACGGTCCGAAACCTCTTCCCAGGTCAGGCCGATAATGTCGGCCGCCACGGGGCCGAGCACTTCGGCGAATTCGTCGGACAGGAAGGTAAAGCGCTGGCCGATGTCCATTTTCCAGGCGAAACGGACGGGCCGGCGGCGTGGCTTGAACACGAAGCCATCCTCTGCCTCGCCGTCTTCCCGGGAGACGGTGTCATCGCTCTCCCGGTCGGGCGCGTCGGTCGTCTCCATGTCCGAAGAGGAGCTGTCTGCGAGGGCGGCTGGTTCATCGCCATCGTCTTCGTCCGAAATCCCGTCTGCGGATGCGGCAACGTCAGGCGTGCCGGCCGGCGCGTCTTCAGCGGAAGGCGCGTCCTCATCGCCGGCGGTGTCCCCGGAAGCGGTAGATCCGGGCTCGCCAGTGTCGCCGGTCCCGGATTCCAGCTCGTCTTCGTCCGCCCGGACCCAGACGGCGTCATCGTCCGCCGCCGTGTCTGCCGCCAGGCGGGTTTGTTCCTCGCCGGGAAGAGGGGGCGCGGGAAATACGGTGTCGGTGGCCGCGTTTTCTGCGGGCACGTCAGCGCCGGCCGTTGCCGCTCCGCCATCCGCGTCGTCCGCCAGGGGGGCATCCTCCAGGACGACCACTTTCTGCGTGTCTGAAATCCTGACGACAGCGCCTTCGTGATAGGTGTCTTTCAGTTCGACCGGGCCGAACAGGGCGTTCTGGCCGGGAGGCAGGTCCAGATCCTCGGGGCTGCCCGAAAGAGCGCCGTAACACGCCTCGACCGTACCGCCGGATGTGACGAACACGGTGGTGGTGTCCGTCCCGAGCATATGGGCGAACGCCTCGACGGGATCCTTGGTCGTCACAAGACCCTTGTCACCACACACGATCAGCGCGGCGGCCTCGCCCGAGTCCAGCACAAGGCGCTTGCACTGGCAGGTCAGCAGCATGACCCGGAGGCCGCGATAGAAACGCAGCCGGTCGATGCTGAATTTTTCCGTGGAACCGGATTCGGCGATCCTGGCGATATGCGGGCGCGCCGGCGAGCGTTCAAGCGCGGAAAGACGGGAAAGATCCTGGACGGATTGAGCGGCGAAAAAAGCCGCACCGGCGGTGTTCGCCCACAGGATGCGCGCGCCATCCGCCGACCAGAGCCACGCGGCTCTCGTGTCGGCAACAAGCTGAACCAGATCATTCTTGGCGGTCAGTTCCAGGAATGATTGGGTCTGTTCGTCCATGGCTCTGCTCCAAACGGGTCCATGACCCCAGTTGCTCAGGTGCGCGGCGCCGGATTTGCCTGCATTGGTAAACACTCCGTTAATACAAGCAATCGCCCGCGTCGTCCACGTAAAGCAAGGTTGCTAAAGGGGTTACGTGAAGGCGTGGTTAATCCGACCGGACAAGTTTGCCGTACTGCAATCAGCGTGTTACGAATTTTTGGCATGGAAGGAATTCAGGAGAACAGCCGTTCCCTGTGGTCGACCTGAGGAGCGCCGACATGAGCACAGACAAGACTGGTTTCGAAGTCCCCGATCAGATGCGCGATTTCGCGGAGAAAAGCGTTGATCAGGCCCGCAAGGCCTTCGACGATTTCATGGGGGCCACCCAAAAGGCGGTCAGCAACGCCGAAGACAGCGCAACGGCAGTCCAGGCCGGTGCGGCGGATGTCAACAAGAAGGCGCTGACCTATGCCGAAGAGCACGTCAATGCGGCCTTCAAGTTCGCGCAGCAACTGGTCAAGGCCGACAATGTCGAGGACATGATGAAACTGCAGCAGGACTATCTGCGCGGCCAGATGGAGTCGCTTGGCGAGCAGGCCCGCGAATTCTCCAACTCGGCCACCAAGGCCGTCCAGGACGCCACCAAGGCTGCTCAGAAGAAGTGAGCCCTGATATCCGGCGCGGGGCCGTTCCGCCCCGCGCCGGCGCATGTTGCATTGCATTGCAATATGCCTGTTTTGGTTGTATTTTATGGCCGTGCTTCCGCAGACCGGTCCGGCTGGCCCAGCACATATCACGGCAGCCGTTCCCGCATCCGACGGGCCTGGCGTGACTGAAGTCATGCATCGGAAACGGCCGGACATCAGCATTCCCCTCCGGAAAGTTTGTTGTGCACTGCAAAAAAATGTTGCAATGCAGCACGACCTGCATTATGTAGGGGATGCGGATGACGACAGGGTCCGCCGGCAGACATCCGGCGGAAACGAAACACACCAATGATCGCATCCGAACTCAAGGAGATGAGATCATGACTGACACAACCACTGCATCGGCCAAAACGGCATCGAAATCCCGCACCACCAAGGCGAAAGCCGCCCCTGCTGGCGTTGCTTTCCCGGATTTCGAGGCATTCGCAATGCCCAAGATGGAAGTTCCGGCTGCGTTCCGTGAAGCCACGGAAAAAGGCATCGAGAACGCCCGTGAAGCTTATTCCAAGGTCAAGACCGCTGCTGAAGATGCGACCGACCTGATGGAAGACACGTTCGAAACTTCCCGCCAGGGCGTTGTCGAGTTCAACCACAAGGCCGTCGACGCTGCCAAGGCAAATGCCGACGCAACCTTCACCTTCATCAAGGACATCATGTCCGTGAAGAGCCTGGCCGAAGCCATCGAGCTGCAGTCCACTTTCGCACGCAGCCAGTTCGACGCGCTCAGCGCCCAGACCAAGGAAATGCAGGACCTGGCCACCAAGCTCGGCACCGACGTTTCCGCTCCGGTCAAGGAAGCTGTCGAGAAGTCCTTCAAGGACCTCAAGGTCAACTGATCCGGCTTTTCCCGCGCGAAAGCTGCGGCAATCAGATGAAATGCCCGGGGCATGGCCCCGGGCATTTGCTTTTCAACAAGTCGGAATTTTCCGAAAATTCGCGCTTGCCGGTTTGGAAAAACGGCGTTAGAAGACGCCCTTGAAACAGGCGGTCCGGACAGGTAATGTCCTCGCCTTGTTGACGACCTTAGCAGACGTAGCTCAGTTGGTTAGAGCGTCGGATTGTGGCTCCGAAGGTCGGTGGTTCGAATCCACTCGTCTGTACCACTCCCTGAAATATTAGAAGTTGATGCGCGGCATTTTCTGTCGCCGTGGAGTTGAGCGTTTGTCCGGACTCAGGCTGAATGGCTGCATGGTCTTCAAAGGAGCGCGCGATGTCCTCTTACGAGTCTCCGGGTCTTGGCGGACGGTTGTTGCGGCTGCCGGGCCAGTTGCTGCTGGCGCTGGTCAACGCCACCGCCTTGCTGGTCATCACCGCCTGCGTTCTGTCGCTGATCGTGCTGAACCGTGTGGAAATAGCCGGTGACCGGATTGCCGGTACCGTGACCGACGCGGCGCTTGCCCGCCTTGACGTGTCGCCCACGGAGTTCAGGACACGGTTGGAAGCTCTCGACGGACGCATCGAGTCCCTCTCGGCGCAACTATCCGATCCGGATCTCCAGGATCATTGGGAGGTAGCCCGTCAGCTCAAGGAACTGAACGCGAACCTTGCCGATATCAAGCTCGCCGCAGCGGGCCTGGCCAATGCCGGATCCGATGTGACCGGAGCGGCCTTCGATGAGGCCGGTGAGCTGCTCACCAATGCTCTTTATACAGTCCGCGGCTGCGAGGCAGGCGCCAGGTCGGACGAACCGGCGAGCTGATCGTTCGGGCGTACCGGTGCCCAGTCCTATCCCTGGAACACGTCCGCCCAGTCGGGATGTTTCTGATATTGCGCTTTGACGTAAGGACAGAGCGGGATGATCTTCACCTGCTTCTTGCGGGCATCCGCCACCAGACGCTCCACCAGCAGCTTGCCGACACCCATGCCGCGCATAGAGTCAGGCACACCTGTGTGATCGGCGATGATCAGGTGATCGTTGACGATGGAGAACGTCAACTCGGCTGGCACGTCGATGCCGTCGACAATGGCGGCATAACGCCCCTTGGTGCCGTCCTGTTCTAGGGTGATGACGGGGGACATCGTGTGGTTCCTCATGACACTGCGGGGAGCGATGTTGTTCTGCGGGCACAAAGCGTGCCCAGACCAAAGTCGTCATCCTGAGGAAGCGCGATAGCGCTGTCTCGAAGGAGCGGCAGCTTGTTCCCGAGCATGTGGCCGATCCTTCGAGACGGACCTCGCGGTCCTCCTCAGGATGAGTTTTTTATGTGGCGCGGCAGGGTGACCGCGCCTTTGTGTCTTACGCTGCCAGGTCGAACAACAGGAATTCCGCGGTTTCGGTCGCTGCCAGCGAAATGGCGCCCGCGTCGAGCAGTCCGAGGCCGTCACCGGCGGTCAGCTGCTGGCCGTTTACCGAGAGCCCACCCTTGACCAGTTGCAGCCAGACCTTGCGGCCGGGTTTGATGTCGAACGCGAGCGTCCGGTCAGCGCCGAGCAGCGAAGCATAGAGGTCGACATCCTGGTGGATCGTGAGCGAACCGTCACGGCCGTCCCGCGAGCCGATCAGGCGCAGGGTGTTTTCCCTTTCAGGCGCCGGAAAGGCCTTCTGCTCATAGCCCGGCTCAAGGCCGTCCTCTTCGGGCACGATCCAGATCTGCAGGAAGTGGACCGGATCCGTGTCGGACTGATTGTACTCGCTGTGGCGCACGCCGGTGCCGGCGCTCATGCGCTGCAGGTCCCCGGGGCGGATCACCGACCCGGTGCCGAGCGAATCCTTGTGTTCCAGTCCACCCGAAACGACATAGGAGATGATTTCCATGTTCTGGTGCGGGTGGGTCGGGAACCCGGCTCCCGGCGCGACCCGGTCCTCGTTGATGACGCGCAGGGCGCCGAAGCCGATATGGTTCGGATCGAAGTAGGATCCGAAGGAGAAGGTGTGCTTGCTCTTCAGCCAGCCGAAATCGGCATCGCCGCGCGCCTCGGACGGACGCAGTATCTGGTTCATGGGTCAATCCTTTCCCAAATGTGTCGGCACGGAGAGGTCCGTGCGTTGTTGGGTCTAAGATTGGCTTGGCCAAACCGCTTTACAATTCCGAAGAAGTTTGACGATTAGTCATCAATTCTTGAACAATGGCTACTGCACCGCCTTGGGGGCTTCCGCGCGCAGGCGGTTGCGTTCCGCGATCTGCCGGGCGAGGTCGCTGTTCGCGGTGACCGGCTTGCCGGCAGGGTCGAACGCGGCCTTGAAGCTGAAGGCCTCGGGGGAGGGGCCTGTGTCGCCCAGAAGCTCGAACCGTTCGACGGCTTCCTCCCAGTCCGGCTGATGGGTGTCCGGCACCCACCACAGCACATAGGCGGGATAGTCGGTGTCTTCCTGCATGAATTTGGGGCCTTCGCGCAGGATCTCCGCATGCGGCCCGCGATAGACCGCGGCCATGGCGGTTTCCAGGTCCTGCCAGATCGAGATGATCGACGGGGCCCAGCCGTCGCCGTTGTCCTGCCAGTAGCGCGGATAGACCTGCTCGCCCCAGCTGTCGGGGCCCGGCTCGTCGTCATAACCGGAGCGGGCGATGAAGCCTTCGGCGCGTTCCATCGCCGCCCAGACCCTGGGTTCCTCTGCGTGGAAGATGTCGACATCCGGATGATCCGCCCGGGTGCGGAACTGCCCGAATGTGTAAAGTGCAAGCCGGTATCCGGTCATTCTCCCTCCCGCGCGCAAGCTGTTGCAGCAACTTTGTCCATATTCGCAGCCGACTTCAAGATGGCGGCAAGCCTCCGTGAAAACAGATTGTCCATGGGCATGGCTGGCATTTTGCGCCGGCCTGGTCTAAGCGCAAGGGGCCGCGCAAGTGCGGGCGTGGCGGCAACGAGGAGACAGACGTGGAAGATCTCAGCCTTTTCTCGCTCGGCATTCTGGCCGCAGCACTGCTGGCAACGGGCGTGGTCGCGGGAATCGTCGCCGGACTGCTCGGCGTCGGGGGCGGCATCGTCATCGTGCCGGTGCTCTACTACATGTTCACGGCCCTGAAGATCGATCCCGCTGTCCTGATGCATGTCGCGGTCGGCACGTCGCTGGCGACGATCCTGGCCACAGGGACCTCTTCCGCGCGCTCGCACTACAAGCGCGGCAGCGTCGACATGGATCTCCTGAAGCGCTGGTGGTGGGCGATCGCGCTCGGCGTGATCGCGGGCGCGACACTTGCCGGCAACATTTCCGGCGGCGCTCTGACCCTTGTGTTCGGCTTTGTCGCGCTGGCGGTTTCCGCCAACATGATGTTCCGCAAGGACGGGGCCAACCTGGCAGACAAGCTGCCAGGTTCACCGGTCAAGGAAGTGCTCGGGTTCCTGATCGGCGGCATCTCCGTGATGATGGGCATTGGTGGCGGGACGCTGGGCGTGCCGACCTTGACGCTGTTCAACTATCCGATCCGCAAGGCGGTCGGCACCGCCGCCGCCATCGGCCTGATCATCGCGGTGCCCGGCACCGCGATGTCGATCTGGTTCGGCCTCGGCGCCGACAACCTGCCGCCGCTGTCCCTCGGCTACGTCAATCTTGTCGGCTTTCTGCTGATCATTCCGGCCTCGACCCTTTCTGCGCCGCTCGGGGCGAAGATCGCCCACACCATCGATCCGTCAAAGCTCAAGCTGGTATTTGCCCTGTTCCTCGGCTTTACCGGCCTGCGCATGATCTACGGTGTCCTGTTCTGACGGGCTCAAGCAGTATCGGTGATGAGTGGATCAAAAGGTTTTATTGGTACCTAGAGGTTCAATCAGGGATACTGGTCCTTTCCGATGCCGCCCGGGCGTCGCCCCGAATACCCTTGGCCTGATACCCTTGGAATGAAATGCTGAAGAAGAATGTCACCATCAGCCTTGATGGCTGTGTGCGGGGAGCGACGCTGTGCTTTCCGGCAACACCGGGCATTATCGCGCTTGGCCTCGTGTTCGGCACGGTCGCAGCCCAGAAGGGCCTGAGTTTCCTCGAAACGGTCATGATGAACTCCCTGGTCTTTGCCGGTGCCAGCCAGTTCGTGGCCATGGAAGTCTATGGCAGTCCGCTCACCTGGGGGCTGGTGATCGCCATGATCGGCGTGACGGCGGCGGTCAACATGCGCATGCTCCTGATCGGTGCCAGCCTCAGGCCGTGGCTCGGCCAGGTGCCCGCGTGGCAGACCTATCCGGCGCTGTTCTTCCTCACCGATCTCAACTGGCTGCTGGCGATTACCGAATATGACAAGGGCACACGCGACTGGGGGGTCTATCTCGGCGGCGGCCTGTTCTGCTGGGCAATCTGGTCGCTGGCGGTGGTGCCGGGCTATTTCACGGGAAGCCTGATCTCCGATCCGAAGGCCTTCGGCCTGGATGTTGTCCTGCCGGCCTTTTTCGCGGCGCTGCTGGTGCCGCTCTGGAAAGGCAAGCGCCAGACGGTCAGCTGGATGGTGGCAGGGGGCGTCGCCGGTCTGACCTGGTATCTGGTCGGCGGGTACTGGAGCATTTTCACCGGTGCCATCGCCGGTGCGTTCGCGGGGGCCTATCTAGATGATTGAGGGGCTCGATGACTGAGGGACTTTTTTCCGCGGACATGATGTTCGTCACCGCCGTTTTCGGCATGGTGGCCGTCACCTACTCGCTCAGGGCCGGGGGCTACTGGATCATGGGCCGGCTGCCGATCACGGACAGGGTGCGGCGCGGGCTGGAGGCGCTGCCGGGAGCGATCATCGTCTCCACCATATTCCCGATCGTGCTCAAGGGCGGCGTTGCCGTCGCCTTGTGTCTCGTCGTTGCCGCAGTTGCCCAGATCAAGCTGCGCAAGGAATATGTCGCCGTGTTTTTTGCAGTCGGCGCCGCCGCGGCGCTGAGGGCGGCGGGCCTATAGGCCAAGCGCCTTTCGGGCGCGGTCGGCTGTTTCTTCCTTGCCCGCGCCCGCATCGACCTCCGCCCAGGACATCTCGCCGATGTCGTAGCCGAGCTGGGTGTCGACCACTTCGGTGGTGGCATCCGAAGCGTCTCCGGCACGTTGGCCAACGCGTTCCTTAAGGACCTCCGCCGGCGCTGTCAGCCACAGGCCCGAAAACCCCGCCTCGACGCGTCTTGCGATTCCTTCAATGCGGTCGCGCTCGTTTTCGTCTGCGAACACGGCGTCGAAAATGGCCGAATGCCCGGCAGCCAGAACACCCTGGATGGTGTCGTCCAGAGCATGGTAGACCCGTTGCGAGGCTTCCTTGGTGTAGGCTTCCGGCGGCGCCTTGTCAGTTTCTGCAATACCGAGCAGGCGCTTGCGCATCACGTCGGTGCGCAGGACACGCGCACCGGGTGCTCGCCCGATGCCGGACGCGATGTCATAGGCCAGCGTGGTCTTGCCCGTGCCGGACAGCCCGCCGATTGCCACCAGTCCGGGGCGCGACGGCTCGAGAAAGGCGAGCGCATAGCGGAAATAGGCTTTTGCCTGGTTCTGCTGCTGCTGTTTCTCCGTCTCGTCCGACTGGGTCAGGGCGGCGCTGGCGGCGATCTTGGACCGGATCGCCGCGCGCATCATCAGGTAGAACGGCAAGGCGGCGAGCCCTTCCGGATGCGTGTCCAGCCGGCTCTTGTCCAAGTAGCGGTTGAACACCCGGTTGGCGGCACGCGGCTGGTCGCGCTCCCACAGATCCATCAGCAGGAAGGCAAGGTCGTAGAGAACGTCCCCGGTGGCTATGGCGTCGGAGAATTCGACCGCGTCGAACAGGACAGGGACCTGGTCGATCAGGACGATGTTGCGCAAATGCGCGTCGCCATGGCAGCGCCGCACCAGGCCCTGGTCGCCCCGCCGCAGGATCAGCTCGTGAAGGCTTGCGAGAACCGTGCGCGCGGTATCGCTCAGATGGCGCACCTCCCCGGCCGGGAAAAGCTCGGGGTGTTCATGAAAGGCGGCTTCGTTCTGCTCCACGTAAGCGGCCAGCTCGGCTTGAAAACCGGCGCCGTCACGGAGGGGAGCGGCGTCGTGGGCCGCCACCATCATGTCGGCCAGCCGGTCGGACAGGTCATCCGCGAACGGTCCCCTTTGCGCCATCACGTCAAGCTCGTTGCGGCGCTCGAAACGGTTCATTTCGACCACCCATTCAACCGTGTCGCCGCCACCGTCCAGGGCCAGGCCGCCATTGGCCTCGCGGGTGACCGGCAGCGCGCGGCGGTAGATCTGCGGGGCATTCAGACCATTGCAGGTGATTTCCGCCTTGCAGGCTTCCTCGCGCAGAGGCAGTGTCGAATAATCGAGGAACGGGTAGCGTATTGCGCGCTTGACCTTGTAGGCCCGGGTGCCGACCAGGAAGACAATGTTGGCATGGGTGTCGATCCGCTTGACCTCCGGCCGGTTCGGGTCGTCGGATGGCAGGTTGCCCAGAAACGCAAGAGCTTCATCTTGGGATTGAGCCTGGTCCATATTCGGTCCTTCAGTGCAAGCGTTGCCACAATGCCCCACCCGGCGAGGGATCAGTTTGATCCTTCTCAATGTGAGACCATGCCGATGTGGCACAAATAACGTGGATTGTCAGTAAAGGAGGGCACCATGAACGACCATCCGGGTTTGAAGAAGATCAGGCTGAACCTGGCCAGGACGAAAGAATATCCGCAAGGCTCGGCACGTCATGGCTATGAGTTCACCGCACCGCTCGACGGCACCGGCCACATCGACGCTGCAGCCTGGAAAAAGGAACGCGCGCATTGCCGCGTGCGCCGCTTCTGGGGCAGCGAGGAAGAGGAAATCGGCCACCTGATCCACCGGCCGGGCGGGTCCTGGGCTTTCCATTACGACATCGATGGAGAAGATGACGACGAAGCCGGTTACCGGTTCGGGTCGCATGCCTTCAATCCGGGCGAGTATGTCTCCATCAAGGACGAGGACGGTGACCTCCACACATTCCAGGTGGTGACGGTGCAGTCGGTCTGAGAAAAGCAAGACAATGCAACGGCCGGAAAGGGCGCCGGGAGACCGGCGCCTTTTCTTTTTGGGTGTTTGAGTTGAAGCGATGAAAGGAATGCGTGGCCAAATCCTTCGAGACGCCGCTGTCGCGGCTCCTCAGGATGACGCTTGGGGGGCGGCAGGCACTTGGATTATCTGAGCTAACAGACGCATCAGCACCCACCAGCGTCATCCTGAGGAGCGAGCTTGCTCGCGTCTCGAAGGATCGGTCACAATCCCCAAGATATCTGTCAATCCTTCCATTTCGGAATGATCTCATTGCCAATTAATCTGATTTTCGCCTCTGACAGGCCGCTGTTTCATACGCTATAGAATGATCAGGCATTTTTGAGCAGGAAACGGATCATGGCTGAAAAGACCGGCGGCGCATTGCTTGTGGAGGCGCTGGAGCGCCATGGCGCGGAGCGGGTGTTCTGCGTGCCCGGGGAAAGCTACCTGGCCGTTCTGGATGCGCTTTACGACGCGAATATCCCCGTCACCGTCTGCCGCCAGGAGGGCGGTGCCGCGATGATGGCCGACGCCCACGGCAAGCTGACGGGCAGACCGGGCATCTGCATGGTCACCCGCGGTCCCGGGGCCACCAACGCCTCGGCCGGCGTTCATGTCGCCGCCCAGGATTCCACGCCGATGATCCTGTTCATCGGCCAGATCGAACGCGGCATGCGCGAGCGCGAGGCGTTCCAGGAAGTCGACTACCGCCAGATGTTCGGCGGCATCGCCAAGTGGGTTGCCGAGATCGACCACGCCGGGCGCGTGCCGGAATTCATCTCAAGGGCCTATCATGTGGCGACGTCCGGCCGTCCGGGCCCGGTGGTGCTGGCCCTGCCGGAAGACATGCTTGTCGAAATGGCCGACGTGCCGCAGCCTCCCGCCTGGTCCCAGGTCGAGACCCATCCCGGACTGACCCAGATGGCGGATCTGCAAAAGCGTCTCTGGGCGGCGGAACGGCCGATCGCGATCCTCGGCGGCAGCCGCTGGTCGGAAGAGGCCGTGGCCGGTTTCACCCGTTTCGCCGAACGCTTCGATCTTCCTGTTGCCTGTTCCTTCCGCCGCCAGATGCTGTTCGACAACCTGCACGCCAACTATGCCGGCGACGTCGGTATCGGCATCAATCCGAAGCTGCTTGCCCGGATCAAGGCGTCCGACCTGATCTTGCTGGTCGGCGGCCGTCTCTCCGAAATGCCGAGCCAGTCCTATTCCCTCTTGGATATTCCGAGCCCCAGCCAGCAGCTGGTGCACATCCATCCGGATGCGGAGGAGCTGGGACGGGTCTACCGGCCGTCGCTCGCGATCCATGCCAGCCCGACCGCCTTCTGCAAGGCCGCGGAGGGTCTGCAGCCGCCATCCGAACTGAAAGGCGCGGGGGAAGCGTCAAAGGCGCATCGGGACTATCTGGACTGGTCCGGCGCGCGCCCCGAAATCCCGGGTGCGCTTCAGATGGCCGGCGTGATGGACTGGCTGGAGGCCAATCTGGGCGAAGATGCAATCTGCACCAATGGCGCGGGCAACTACGCCACCTGGCTGCACCGGTTCCACCGTTTCCGCCGCTTTGCCACCCAGGCCGCCCCGACCTCCGGATCCATGGGCTACGGCCTGCCGGCGGCGGTTGCGGCGAAACTGGCCTTCCCGGAACGCGAGGTCGTCTGTTTCGCCGGCGACGGCTGCCTGCAGATGACCATGCAGGAATTCGGCACCGCCTGCCAGGACGGCGCCAACATCATCGTGCTGGTGATCGACAACGGCATGTACGGCACCATCCGCATGCACCAGGAACGTCACTATCCGGGCCGGCCGTCGGCAACGAAACTGGTCAATCCGGATTTCGCCGCCCTTGCCAGAAGCTACGGCGCTTTCGGCGAGACGGTCGAGACCACCGAAGCGTTCGGCCCGGCCTTCGAGCGGGCCCGTGCCTCCGGCACGCCCGCGGTCCTGCATCTGAAACTCGATCCGGAGGCGATCACCCCCGCTGCAAGCCTGAGCCAGATCCGCGCCGCGGCGGAGGGGAAATAGGGGCGGGAGCTCAACAGACTGCGCTCACGCTGATGCGCCGATTTCCGGATCTGCATGCAGCTTGCGCTGCACTTGTCCGGAATGACGGTGGGGTGGGGAAGGCGTGTATCCCCTCACATCTCCTCCGGCATCTCGGCCACCGGCAATGTCACCAGAGCGATGCCCGGATCGTCGGGCGACGTGCCGACGGTAAAGCCGAGGGCATGGCACATGGAGATCATCGAGGTGTTTTCCTTCAGCACCTCGCCCTTGATCACTTCGATGCCGTCCGCCCTTGCGTAGCGGATGATCAGTTTCATCAGGGCCCAGCCAAGACCGAGGCCCTTCAGGTCGGAACGCACCATCACCGCATATTCGCCGGTCTGGTGATCGGGATCCGCATGCAGGCGGACAACGCCGAGCAGACTGCCGTTGTCCGGATCGATCGCGGTGAAGGCAATGGCGCGGGCATAGTCCAGCTGGGTCAGACGGGACAGGAACCTGTGACTGAAGTCCCGAACGGGCGCGAAGAAGCGCAGGCGCAGGTCTTCCGGGGTCACGGCTTCGAAAAACGCCTTGAACATGTCTTCGTCCTCCGGACGGACGGGACGCACGAAGACGGTCCGGTCGCCCTTCAGGGTGAGGGTCTGCTCCCACTCCTGCGGATAGGGCGTGATCGCCAGGCGGGAGCTTCCGGTGCGGCCGGGCCGTTGCTCCGGGTGGCAAAGGGTCATGCGGGCATCGAGCGCAATCAGGCCGGAAGGCAGCGCCACGATGGGGTTGATGTCGAGTTCCTGGATCTCCGGAATGTCGATGGTGATCTGGGAGAGTTTCACCAGCGCCTGGCCGAGCGCGGCCCGGTCGAGCGCGGGCCGGGACGGGCCGCCGTCGAGCAGGCGCGCAATGCGCGTGCGCCCGATCATCGCCTCTGCAAGGTTCAGGTCCAGCGGTGGCAGTTCGAGGGCGATATCGACACTTTCCTCGATCGAGGTGCCGCCGTGACCGAACACCAGAACAGGCCCGAACTCCGGTGTCTCCGCCAGTCCCAGATAAAGTTCCAGTCCGTGCCGGTCCTCCAGCATCGGGTGAATGGAGATCCCCGCGATCCGGGCGTCCGGGTAATTGAGCTTCGTTTTCGCGATCAGCTCTTGCGCCGCATGCCGGACGGCCTCGGCGCTGTCCAGTCCGAGGCGCACGCCGTCGATACGCGACTTGAACGGCAGATCCGGAGAGATCAGCTTGACGACACAATGCGCGTGCTCCTCGAGAAACGGCCGCGACAGGGCGGCAGCCTCTTCCGGGGTTTCCGCCATCTGCGTGGCCATGATCGGCAAGTCATAGGCCCTGAGCACCGCGACAACTTCAGGAGGGCTGAGCCAGGTCCGGTCTTGCGCCAGCGCGGCCGTGACGATCCCGCGCGCAGTCGCCACATCCGGAGTGAAGCTGCTCGGCAGGCTGGGAGGAACCGCCATCAGAAATTCCCGGGCCTGCGCATCGTGCGCCAGGTGCATGAGGCTGCGCGCCGCTTCCGCCGGGCTGGCATAGTTCGGGATCTTTGCCTCTGACAGGGACGCGCGCACCGCGCCGTCACCGCCGATGAGACCCGCGACAAGGGCCTTGCGCCGGCCCGTGCGCCGCCGGTCGGCCAGTCCGGCGTCGACCACCGCCTTTGCGATCGCCGGCAGGGGCTGGAACGCGCTGGCTGCCTGCAGGACAATGGCCCCGTCAACTTCCGGATCCTTCAGGACCGTGGTGATGGCGCCGGTGATGTCCTCCGGTGAGACGCTCTCCTTCAGGATCACCGAGCCGGCCGCCGCGGGCGTATCGTCCAGGTCTGCATGGGTCCGGCTGATGCCCGCAAGGGCCGTGCGTGTCTCCGGACCAAGATTGGCGAAATCGGCACCCAGGTCCGACAACCGGTCGACCGCCAGGCTTGCCAGGCTGCGGCCATTGGCCAGAACGGCCAGTTTCTCGCAGCGGGGGACGCGGATGTGGGAGAGCGTTTCAAGTGCTTCGAACATTTCATCAAGGTCATGAACGCGCAAAAGCCCGGTCCGGCGGAACACGGTCTCGTATACCAGGTCCGTGCGCGCCAGGCGGCCGGCATGGGTCCGGCCGGTTCCGCCCGTGTCGCGGCTCTTGCCGGAACGGATCACGATCACCGGCTTGCTGCGCGCGGCGGCCCGGGCCGCGGAAATGAACTTGCGCGGAACAGCGATGCCTTCAAGGTGCAAGACGATGGCGCGGGTCCGGTAATCCTGGGCGAAATAGTCGATCAGGTCGCCGATATCGACATCCATGCGCGCACCGAGTGAAACGACCGCGGAAAAACCCGTCCGGTGCGCTTTCGCCCAGGACAGTGTCGCGTTGAGGACGGCGCCCGAGCGCGAGATAAAGGCGACTTCGCCCTTCTCCGGAGGCTCGGCGCTCAAAAGGGCGTTGAGGCCGCTTGCGGGAACCGCCAGCCCAAGCGTTCCCGGGCCGATTAGGCGCAGATTGGTCGATTGCGCGGCCTCCCGGCAGGCCTGAAGCAGGTCTTCCGGCCAGATTTCGTAGCCGGGGGAGGGGATCAGGACAGCTTTCGTGCCACCGGCGCCAAGTTTCGTGATCGTGCCGGGCAGGACCTCGGGTGCGGCCAGATAGATCGCCAGGTCCGGCATGGTCTCCAGGTCTTCCAGCCGGTCGACCTTCCTGCCGTGAAAGGGGACGTCCTCGTCGATGCCGATCAGCGTGACGGGATGGCCGGCCTCGATATCATGCAGGCAGGCGATCAGTTTTTGCGTCAGGACCCCGGGGTGCCGGCAGGGGCCAAAGACCGCGATCGAGCGCGGCGCGAAAAAGCCATCCAGATTTCGAATGGTCACCTGCGCAATCCTTTCCCGCCGCCGAAATCGGCGCCGGTTTCAAAGAACATCCAAACAAAATGCCCGCGGCCCCGATTGTGTCAGGTCCGCGGGCATTTTGCATTGCAAAAAATTCGCTCAGTGCGCCATCAGCACCGGCACGGTCATGGCTTCCAGGATTTCCCGGGTCGCGCCGCCGAACAGGAATTCGCGCATCCGGCTGTGGCCGTATCCGCCCATGACAACAAGGTCGTTGCCGTTGTCGCTGACGTGGTTGAGCACGGTGTCGGCAATGCCTGCCTGCGGGTTGGTGATCACCTCCACGGTGACATCCATGTTGTGGCGGGCGAGATAGTTGGCGACATCGGCACCCGGCTGTCCCTGGGCCGTCGTTGCCTTTTTCTCGATCACCAGGAGCGTGATCTTGTCGGCCTTTTCAAGCACCGGCAGAGCGGCGTGAATGGCCCGGGTCGCGGTGGAACTGCCGTCCCAGCCGACCAGGACATTTTTCGGCTGGAACGCCTTGCTGCCGATATAGGGCACCAGCAGGACAGGCACGCCGCTTTCGAACAGGATGGTTTCGATCAGCAATTCGCGCATGGGCTCCGGCTGGTCGGGATTGGCCTGGCCGACCACGACGAGATCTGTCGGCCGGCAATGTACCAGGACGTTTTCCAGCGGTCCGCCGGTCAGGATTTCGGCAACCCGGCTTTCGCTGTTGACCGCCGCAAGGCGGGCGAGTTCGTCAAACTCCTTCTTGGCTTCATTGGCGGCCGCAATCGCCTGTTCATGCGCGGCCTGGAGATAGTCGACCGGCATCGGCGCTGCGGCAAAGGCCGGCACCACAGGCTCGAACGACACGGCCAGGCCGGTCACGTGAGCATCGTGCGTGCGGCCGAATTCCAGCGCATACTTGGCGGCCGGCTGATCGCCCGCGAGATCCAGAACAGTCAAAATATCTTTGATCGGCATTTAACCCTCCTATGGCCGGTACATGCGTATCGAACCGGCCTTGCCAGAAAATTACAGGAGCGATGGTGCAACCGTCCTTGACGCGTATCAAACGGAAATCCGCTCCCGCTGGCCGAAACGGAAAAAATGCGCAATATGGACCCATGTCGAAACGCTGGCTCTATCTGGCCCTGCCGCCGTTCCTGCTCGTGGTGGCCGCCTTCGTGCTGGTTCAGCTCTTTCTGGAGCTGGACAGGGACAGCATTGACCGCAAGGCGGCCGAACGCCTGACGCTGTACCGCCAGACGATCCTCGGCGAATACCAGAAATACCGTTACCTGCCCTACATGATCGCACGCGATCCGCGTGCGACCTCCGCGCTGGGCCTCGGCCAGCCGGTTGAGAGCGCCAACCGTTTCCTCGAGGAAATGGCGGAAAATTCCGGCGTCGAGCTGCTCTACGTGATGAATGCGGAGGGCACGACGCTGGCCGCCAGCAACTGGCAGGACAGCCTGTCGCTGGTCGGCCGGAACTATGGTTTCAGGCCCTATTTCAAGTCGGCGTACCAGGGCCGGGAGGGCCAGTTTTTTGCCATCGGCGCAACCTCGGACGAACCGGGCCTGTTTCTGGCAAGACCGACCCCGGTTACCGGCAAGCCGGTCGGGGTTGCCGTCGTCAAGGTGGATATGGGGCCGCTGGAAGAAGCCTGGGCCGAAGGCGGGGAAACCGTGTTTGCCTCCGACGCAAACGGCGTGATTTTTCTCTCCAGCCAGCCCGAATGGCGTTACCGCACGCTCGCCGCCCTGCCCGAGGAAGTGCGCCGGACGATCGAGGCCACCCGTCAGTATGCCGGCCGGGATCTGACACCGGTCAGCGACCGGCCGGTGCAGGCCAAGCAGCAGCTCGTGATTGACGGCAGGGCCTTCCGTCACAATTCGGCGGATGTCGGCCTGCTCGGCTGGACGCTGCATTTCCTGGTACCGGTCGAGGAAACCCGCAAGAGCGTGCTGCCGATCTGGGCGGCTGCGATCACCTTGTGTCTCATCTATGCGGTTATCGTGCTGGTCCTGCGTGGACGGCGCCTGCGCAAGGCATCGGCGCTGCTGCGCCAGGAATCGGCCGGTCTCAAGGAACTGAACACGCGCCTTGTCGAGGAGATTCAGGAGCGTCGGCGCGTGGAGCGCGAGCTTCTGGAAGCGCAGCGCGGTCTTGCCCGGTCGAACCGCCTAGCGGCTGTCGGCGAAATGTCCGCCGCCGTCGTCCATGAACTCAGCCAGCCGCTCGCCGCCCTCAGGATGTTCGTGGCGGGCACCCGCAAGTTCCTTGAAAAGGGAGATACCGACACGGCTGCGGAAAACCTGGACGAGATCGACTCCCTGCAGATGCGCATGGCCCACCTCACACAGGAGCTGAAACGCTTCGCCCGGCCGGGTGAAAGCCGGATCGAGAAGATCGACCTGAGGGAAAGCGTCCGTGTCGCGGAAAAGATCGTGCGGCCGCGTTTCGAGGAGACAGGCGTCACCCTGGATCTGGACCTTCCCGACGCGCCGCTGGAGGCCGAGACGGCGCCGCTGAGGATCGAACAGATCCTGGTCAACCTGTTGCGCAACGGCGCCGATGCGGCCGCAAGCGAGGAGCAGGGCAAGGTGACGCTCCGGGCCGACCAGCAGGAAGGGCAGGTGATCCTGCGGATCTCGGACAATGGCCCGGGCATTCCGGAGGATCTGCGTGAACGGATTTTCGATCCATTCTTCTCGACCAAGGCCAGTTCGGGCGGCATGGGGCTGGGACTCGCCATTTCGATCCGTCTTGCGGAAGATCTCGGCGGCGGCTTGTCAGTGACGGCGAACACCCCTAAAGGAGCCGTGTTCGAACTCCGGCTGCCGGGCCTCGGCGAAGGGCATGCCGACAATGATCCCCTACCGGATCTGAAATCCGAAGCGGCCGAATGACAGACCAGCATATCAAGATCCCCGTCCTGATCGTTGACGACGATCCCTCCATGCGCGCCGCCCTCAGGCAGTGGATCCGCCTGGCCGGCTACGAAACCCAGGAAGTGGCCACTGTCGATCAGGCCCTGGCGAAGCTGTCGCCGGGCTATGAGGGCTGCGTGGTGTCCGACGTGATGCTCGACGGCGAGGACGGCATGATGCTGCTCCGCCGGGTCAAGGATCTGGATGCCGACCTGCCGGTGGTGCTGATCACCGGGCACGGTGACGTCCCCATGGCCGTGGAAGCCATGCGCGCGGGCGCCTATGACTTCGTCGAGAAGCCCTTCGATCCGGACCTGATCGCGGATGTGGTACGGCGCGCCTGTGACAGGCGTGCACTGGTGCTTGAAAACCGTGCTCTCAAGATGCAACTGACCGACAGCGCCGGCCTGGAAAGCCGCTTGATCGGATCGAGCCCGGCGATGCAGGCGCTGCGCCGGCAGATCCTGCATTTTGCCGGGACCGATGCCGCGGTGCTGATCACTGGAGAAACCGGAACCGGCAAGGAAGTCATCGCCCAGGCGCTGCATGATTTCAGCCCGCGCAAGGACGGGCCGTTCATGGCGATCAACGCCGCGGCGCTGCCCGAGGCGATGGTCGAGGCGGAACTGTTCGGTCACGAGGCGGGCGCCTTTACCGGTGCGGATCGCCTGCGCATCGGGCGGATCGAGGCGGCCGGTGGCGGCGTCCTCTTCCTCGACGAGATCGTCTCCATGCCGATGGCCTTGCAGCCGAAACTGCTGAGGGTGCTTCAGGAAAAGAAAATCGACCGGATTGGCGGCACCAAACCCGTCGATGTGGATATCCGCCTGATCAGCGCCGCAAATATCGAACCGGGCGAGGCGGTCCAGTCCGGCCGCCTGCGCGAGGACCTTCTGTTCCGCCTGAACACGATCGAGTTGCGCGTGCCGCCGCTGCGCGAACGCGGCCGCGACGCGCTGCTGCTGTTCGACACATTCCTGAACCGGTTTGCGGTCCAGTACGGCCTGGAGCCGCCTGTGACAAGCGCGCGGGACGAGGCCTTCCTGCAGACCTATGCCTGGCCAGGGAATGTGCGCGAGCTGCGCAATGCCGCCGAACGCTTCGTGCTCAACGCGCCGGTTAGCCCGCAGCCGCTCGAGGCGCTCGTGACCGGGCAGCGTGATCAGGGAGAAATGCCGGCCGGTGGCGGACTGAAGGACCTCATGGATGCTTATGAGCGCAACCTGATCGAAGGTGCCCTGCGCCGCCATGGCGGACGCATTGCCGATGTCATGCGCGAACTCAACCTCCCAAGGCGAACGCTGAACGAAAAGATGACGCGGCTGGGCCTGAGCCGTGAACAGGTCGGCCAGGCGGACGCCTCGGAAAGCTGAAACCTGTCACCGGACAGTCGTGTTTCGGCGGAATTCCGCCGATGGCAAACGGGGATCGGCAAGATCTTGCCGAGCTGCACCGCAGCATCCGCGGCTCGTCGCCACGAAACCGCAGAAATTCCCTCAAACAGGTGTTGTCAACGCCACTTGGCACGGGTCATGCTACGGCACCATCGACTTGGTGCGGGCCTGCAGCGCAGAGCGTGCAGGCTGAGCCGCCAAGGAAATGAGCAAAATATCTTGGGAGGATTTCATGCTCTTTTCACTCAAGTCCGCTACCGCGGTATCCGCGCTTGCGCTCGCCACTGTCTTTGCCACCGAAACCTTTGCCCAGGACGTGACCTGGAACGTCTCGCTCTGGGGCAAGCGCCGCGCCTTTACCGAACATGTCGAAAAGCTGGCGGAAGAAGTTGCCGCGAAGACTGACGGCAAGTTCGTGATCAATCTGCATTATGGCGGTGCGCTGTCCAAGTCCCGCGAGAACCTTGACGGTATCTCCTTCGGTGCATTCGAGATGGCCCAGTTCTGCGCTTCCTACCACGCCGACAAGAACCCGACCCTGACGGTTCTGGAACTGCCGTTCCTTGGTGTGTCCGACCTGGAAACCGAAGTGAAGGTCTCCAAGGCACTCTATGAGCATCCGGCCGTGCAGAAGGATCTCGCACGCTGGAACGCCAAGCTGCTGATGCCGTCGCCGATGCCGCAGTACAACTTCGCCGGCAAGGGCGATGTACCGACCTCCGTCGCCGACTTTGACGGCATGCGCGTGCGCGCGCTGGGCGGTCTCGGCAAACTGATGGAAGCCGCCGGCGCGGTGCCGACCTCGGTGACCGCCTCGGAAACCTACCAGGCCATCGACAGCGGCACGGTCCAGGCGGCCGGCTTCGCTCCGCATGCGCATCTGGCCTTCAAGGTCATCGAGGTTGCCAACTGGTGGACCAAGAACCTCAACCCGGGCACCGTGCATTGCCCGGTCGTGGTCAATGTCGACGCCTACAACGCCCTGCCGGACGATTTCAAGGCAGCGCTTGACGAGTCGGTCGATCCGGCGATCGCGCATTACCTCGACACCTACGCCAAGGTCTATGACAAGTGGTGGCCGGAACTGGAAGAGCGCGGCATCACGCAGGTCGAGTTCTCGGACGAGGAACTTGCCGCCTTTGCCGAAAAGGCGGGCCCGATCCACGCCGCCTGGGTGGAAGAGCAGACTGCAAACGGCCTGCCCGCGCAGGAACTGCTCGACATGGTCAAGAAGACCATCGCCGAATAAACCGGCACTCCTGACTTGACCCTCATGCTTTCCGGCGCGCGATCACGATGCGGGCGCCGGAAAGCCCTGCTCGGGGCTTTTACTCATGATGACGACTGATCCCGGTGGACGTTCCTCTTCGGAACGCCCGGTTACGTATATCCGTTTCGACGGCTGGCTCGGCCATGTCGAAAACGCCTTCAACATGTTCGCGGCTTTCTCGATTCTCGCCTTGATGCTGCTGGCCGTCGCCCAGGTACTGGGGCGTCTGGCCTTCAACACGCCGATCCCCGGCTTTATCGACATCACGGAACAGGCCATGGCGATCTTCGCCTTTGCGGGCGTCGCCTACTGTCAGCGTGTCGGCGGCCATATCCGGATGGAGATCGTGCTCGGCAGGCTCAGTGGCCGAACGCTCTACATCTGCGAGATGGTCGGCGTCATCCTGATCGCCTTCACCGTTGCGTTGCTGATCTGGGGGTCGCTGTTTCACTTCGAACGCGCCCTGAACATTGGCGACAGCACCATGGACATCCGGCTGCCGACCTGGCCGTCCAAGTTCATGATCCCCCTGGCACTGAGCCTCCTGTTTCTGCGTTTGCTGATGCAGGTCTACGGCTATGCCCGACTGGTCGCGAACCCTGCGCGCGAACCGATTGCCGTGCCGGTGATTGAAGACGTCGAGGAGCACGCCAAACATGAAATCGAAGAAGCCTTTGGTGACGACCTCGACGAAGGAGAGGCCAAATGACGCCGTTTGAAGTTGGCCTTTTGATGACCGGTGTGCTGCTGGTCCTGGTGGTCATCGGGGTCCGGGTGGCCTTTGCCGCCGCATTCACCGGGCTTGTCGGACTGATCATCCACTTCTCCATGAAGATGGGCTTCGAGCGCGGCTTCTTTGTCGCCCTGCAGATGGCCGGCACCATCCCGCATTCGAAATCCGTCACCTATGCGCTGTCGGTGCTGCCGACCTTCATCCTGATCGGCTTCCTGGCGTTTTACGCCGGCTTTACCAAGCAACTGTTCGAGGCCGCCAAGCGCTGGCTCGGCTGGCTGCCGGGCGGAATGGCCGTCGGCACGGTGTTTTCGACCGCCGGCTTTGCCGCGGTGTCCGGGGCGTCCGTTGCCACGGCGGCGGTGTTCGCCCGTGTCGCCATTCCGGAGATGCTGGAGGCGGGGTACTCCAAGCGCCTGTCCGCCGCGGTTGTGGCAGCCGGCGGCACGCTGGCCTCGCTGATCCCACCCTCGGCGATCCTGGTGATCTACGCCATTTTGGTGGAGCAGTCGGTCGGCAAGCTGCTGATCGCCGGCTTCCTGCCGGGGGTCTTTTCGGCGCTGATCTATGTCGGCATCATCGTCGCCGTCGCCGCCTGGCGTGGCGACGCTCCGGCAATTAAGGGCTTTACCTGGAGCGAACGGTTGGAGAGCGTCCCGGGGACGCTGCCGATCATTGCCGTGGTGGCGATCATCTTCTGCTCGTTCTTCTTCGGTCTGGCAACGCCGACCGAAGCGGGCTCCCTCGGTGCCTTCGTGGTGCTGGTGGTGGCCTTTGCCAAGGGCATGAAGACCAGGCAACTCGGCCAGGCCCTGCACGAAACGGCCAAACTCACCGTGATGATCTTCACCCTGATCTGGGGCGTGCTGGTCTATGTGCGCTTCCTGGGCTTCGCGGGTCTTCCCGAGGCCTTCAGGGACTTCATCGTCGCGCTGGAGTTCTCGCCCTGGATGGTGATGATCTGCATTCTTCTGGGCTATGCGGTGCTCGGCATGTTCATGGACGCGATCGGCATGCTGATCCTGACCCTTCCGGTGGTCTATCCGGCAGTGATGGCCCTGAACGGCGGCGAGGGCGTCTCGGCGGCCGACAGCGCCTTCGGCATGTCGGGCGAAGCCTGCGCGATCTGGTTCGGCATCCTGGTGGTGAAGATGGCGGAGCTCTGTCTGATAACCCCGCCGATCGGCCTGAACTGTTTCGTGGTCTCGGGGGTTCGTCCCGACATCCCGGTGCAGGAAGTCTTCCGTGGCTGTGTGCCGTTCTTCGTTGCGGACGTGCTGACCATCGCCGGCTTGCTTGCCTTCCCGTCGATCATCACGATCCTGCCGGAACTGATGGGCTGACGCAGCTGTCGGCAGCACACGGCAAAAAAGCGCCGCTGCGGTTCCTCGCAGCGGCGCTTTTGTTTTTGCGTCAGCTCGGAGATCCGGACCAGGCGTGACAATCTCCCGGCCGGCCGCGGCAACCGGTTCAGTCGAAAACGTTCGCCTGGCTCTGTACCGTGTCGAAACGGTTCGCGCCCGCTGTACCGGGAAAGAAGCCGTTGGCGATGAAGAGCCAGAGGCCGTAGAAGCCGCCAATGAACGGGACAAACAGGAGCAGGACCCACAGTCCTGACTTATCCCGGTCGTGCAGGCGCCTCACCTCCAGCGAAAACAGGCATACCGTAAGGGCCAGGAACAGCAGGAGGAACAACAGACCGCCGGTCGTGTCGACGAACCCGCGCATGACCGCCACGGCGTCGACTTCGCCCTGAACCGGCGGGAGCGTGGACGCGTAGGCCATGATGGCCATCATGAAGATGATGAAGCGCACAATGCCGATGGTCCAGTATTCCATTCGGCCGATACGTCCCTCGAAGCTGAACAGCATCCCCACCAGAAACCCGAATGCCTTGAAAATCGAAAAGCCTGACCCGCCTTCGTCTGAAACCGCTGCATAGCCAGGCGAAGGATAGGCCTGGGAGGCAGCCGCACCGCCGTGCTGGGTCTTCTGATCCGCCCAGCCCTGGGCAGGCTGCTGCGGCAATCCGCGTCTTCCAAATTGCTTGCGTTGCGCCGCCATCGGTGCCCCCGTTCGAAAATCAATAGATTGAACGCCGGTTACGCTACGCCAGGCAACTTAAGATTGACGTAAGGGACATGGTTAAAACTGCATGAAATGACAGGGGTCTATTTGGATAACTGAACCGGACCTCCGGGGCGGTGGAGGAAACGCCGGAGCCGGTGCCCTAGAACAGGCTTCCCTGGTCCACCGGGCCCTTTCCGGTCGCCGGTTTCTTCGGTTTGCTCCTGGCCGGTTTGGAGGCGGCGCTGTCACTCATGGCGACCGCGTCGATCGTACCGTCGGCCAGTTCGATGGACAGCGCGGCACCGGACGCGACGCCGGCCGCGGAGCGCACCGGATGACCGCTGTCGTCACGGACCACCGCGTAGCCGCGCGCCAGCACATCCTTGTAGGAAAGCGATTTCAGGAGTTTCTGCAGGCCGTCCAGCCGGGCCTTTTCCTGCGTTACGCGGGCGAGATAGGCCCGGTCGAGCCGGTCGCCGAGGCCGGTGAGCCGTTCCTGGCCGAGCACGGTCTGCTGGGCCAGACGCGTCGGCGTCAGCCGCACGGCAAGGGTATCGAAGGCGTGCCGCTTCTGGCTGACCGCCACCTTCAGGGCGCGTTGTTGCCGGTCGCTGGCCTGCGCCAGATCCTGCCGCGCCTTGGTGCTGAGGCGTGACAGCAGCAGCGGCGACAGGCGGCCGGCGAAATTCTGGAAATGGGTCCGGTGCGTCCGCGTGCTGACGATCAGGGCCCGTTCCAGGCCATTTGCCAGATTGTCGAATTTCTGGCGCGGCAGGGCCAGAAGGTCCTGGGGTGCGGGCAGGGCGGCACTGGCGGCCCTCAGCTCCGTGCGCCGGCCGGTGACAAAGCGCACGAGCCCGGAATTGAGCCGCCGGGACCGGTCGTCGACCATCGCCATGAGTTCGGCCTTCACCGGCACGGCGATTTCGGCGGCGCCCGTCGGCGTCGGTGCGCGCAGGTCGGCGGCGAGATCGATCAGCGTCCAGTCGGTTTCGTGGCCGACGGCGGAAATGAGCGGGATGTCGCTGGCCGCGGCCGCACGCACGACGGCTTCCTCGTTGAAGCCCCAAAGGTCCTCGATGCTGCCACCGCCGCGGGCAACGATCAGGAGATCGGGCCGCGGGATCGGCCCGCCGGGCTGAAGCGCGTTGAAACCGCGGATGCCGTTGGCGACTTCCGCCCCCGAGGTTTCGCCCTGGACACGGACGGGCCAGACCAGCACATGGACGGGAAACCGGTCGTCGATGCGGTGCAGGATGTCGCGGATGACGGCTCCGGTGGGCGAGGTCACCACGCCGATCACCTTGGGCAGCGGCGGCAGCTTGCGCTTGCGCTCCTCCGCGAACAGGCCCTCGGCGGCAAGCTTCTTCTTGCGTTCCTCCAGGAGGGCCATCAGGGCGCCGGCGCCGGCCGGCTCCAGCGCGTCGATCACCATCTGGTATTTCGACTGGCCCGGGAAGGTGGTGATCTTGCCGGTGGCGATCACTTCGAGGCCCTGTTCCGGCTGGATCTTCAGCTTCGAGGCAACGCCGCGCCAGATCACGCCGGACAGGACCGCGCGGTCGTCCTTCAGGTCGAGGTAGATGTGACCGGAACCGGGCCGCGATATCCGCCCCAGTTCGCCGCGCACCCGCACGTAGCCGAAGGCGTCCTCCATCGTGCGCTTGATGGAAAAGGAAATCTCGGAAACGGAGAATTCGGCGACGTTGGAAGATTGCTCGGCCACAGGTGATTCCTTCTGGTTTCCCGAAAGTGGCCGCTCGCGGTGAGAGGGTCAAGGGGAGGCCCGCCGATGCACGGGACTATCCCCTTCCGCGCAAGGAATACGCGACATGATTGGCCGGAGACGGACAGAATCGAATAGGCTTGGATGACGCGTGTGGTTGACGCTATCCGCCTTGAAACCCACACAATCGGGCGTAGGGTCTGGTCATGGCCAAATACGAGTTCAACATGCAACGACTGTTTTTGCGACACATTCTTGCCGATGGCGCGCGCATCGAAGCGGACCGCGGCCAGGCGAACTATCTCCTCAACGTGCTGCGCCTCAAGGACGGCGACTATGTGCAGGTCTTCAACGGCAGCGACGGCGAATGGCTGGCCAAGATCGCCGCCAGCGGCCGGCGTGAATGCGCACTGCAGCTCATGGAGCGGACGCGGGACCAGACGGTGCCCAACGACCTGATGTACATGTTCGCCCCGCTCAAGCACGCAAGGCTGGACTACATGGTGCAGAAGGCCGTGGAAATGGGAGCCGGCAGCCTGAAGCCCGTGATGACGCAGCATACCCAGGCAAGCCGGGTCAATCTGGAGCGCATGGAAGCCAACGTGATCGAGGCTGCCGAACAATGCGGGGTGCTGTCCGTGCCGGAAGTGCTAGCGCCCCAGCCTTTGAACGACGTCCTGGACGTGTGGTCCGAAGCCCAGCCCGGACGGCGGCTGCTGTTTTGCGACGAAAGCGAAGGCACCAACAACCCGCTTCTCACCCTGGCACAGCTCAAGGAAGCCGGGCCACAGCCTCTCGCGGTCCTGATCGGGCCGGAAGGCGGTTTTTCCGAAGAGGAACGCGCGCGGCTGCGCAGCCTCGATTTTGTGTCGCCGATTCCGCTTGGACCACGTATCCTCAGGGCCGATACCGCGGCCGTCGCGGCCCTGACGGTCATTCAGGCGACCGTCGGCGACTGGAGGTGAGTTGATGTCCCAGCAGATCCTGCCGCCGGACCAGCCGATGCGGGATGTTTCCGCCGGCCACGGCAATGCGGCGGGGCCGGGATCGCCTCAAAAGGACGGCAGGCGCCTGCGACTTCCCGTCGGTGTCGCGCTCGGTCTGGTCTTTTCCGTCCTGCTGGTGGTGATCTGCGGGATTATCATAACCTACATGGCGACATCCGACCGGCGCATTGCCGGACGGCTGCTCGATGAACAGGGGCTCGCCGTCCTCAAAGGCAACGAAGCCGTTCTGGACAGGTTCTTCCGGCAGCAGGAAATGTTGCTGCGCACGGTGGCGGTCGAAGTGTCCCGGTCGGCTGAGCAGCTGTCCGACGCCGACCTGGAACCCTATTACCGCCTGCTGCCGGAAGGGGCCGAACTCGAGCTTGGCCGGGCGGTGCTGACGGAAACCCCCACCGATGAACTGCCGCAGGTGGCCTGGTCGGATTTCCAGTACCGGCAGGGCATGGCCACCGGGGTCAAGGTCGCGGAAATCGATCTTGGCAACGGCCAGTCGTTGAGGGCGCTCTATCCGCAGCCGGTGTTCGCGCGGGTCGCCAGGGACATGGAATGGGAGGGCCGGCAACAGGTGTTCCTGCTGTCGGGGCGGGACAGGGCCATCGTGGTGTCTGACGCGCCCGCGGCCGCTTTCGCCGCTTCGCCCGAACAGCCTCTGCCCGCGCTTGCCGGCCTGACCGCCTCGCCCCTTCATCTCATCTGGGTCGAGACTGAAAACGCCCACACCATGGGCGGTTCGATCGAGGGACGGGTCTTTCCCGGGACCAAGGGCATGTTCACGGCAATCTTCACCGAGGTGTCGTCCGGGCCGGCAAAGGGATGGATCCTGGGCACGCTCTACCGCGCGGAGGAATTCGGCGCGGCGCTCGACCAGACCCGGATTGTGCTCTATGCGGCGCTGGTCGCCCTCGTGGTAGGCGCCTTTCTGTCCTTTGTTGTCGGACGCCTTCTCGGCCGGCCGCTGAACCGTCTGGCGCATGCCGCGGCCAGCCTGAGACAGCTCGATTTCGACGCTTCGGAACGGCTGCCGCGCTCGCGGCTGGCGGAACTGGACGACGTCAACCAGGCCTTCAACGGCTCCATCGGCGCCCTGAATGCCTTTGCCAAATATGTACCTCGCCAGCTCGTTTCGCGGCTGATCGAGGAAGGCATGACGAGCACGCGCAACATCGAGATCAAGGAGATGACGATCGTCTTCACGGATCTTGCCGGATTTACCGACCTGGCCTCGCACATGAGCGCGCAGGAGACCGCTTCCTACCTCAACGGCTATTTCGAGACGGTGTCGGATGCCATTGCCGAGCAGCACGGCACGATCGACAAGTTTCTCGGCGACGGCGTGATGGCGTTCTGGGGAGCGCCGTCCGACCAGCCGGATCATGCGACGCTGGCAATCTCCGCGGTCAAGGCGCTTGCGGACAAGATCGCGCAGATGCCGCTGGACACGATGCGTGTGCGCATCGGCGTGCATACCGGCAAGGTCGTGGTGGGTGATATCGGTTCGTCGGCCCGGATGAACTACACCGTCATCGGCGATGCGGTGAATGTGGCCGCGCGCCTTCAGGAACACGGCAAGACGGTGGATCCGGACGCCAAGGTGATCGCGCTGGTCAGCGGTGAGACGATGGCGCACCTGCCGGAAGGCACCAGCGCGACCAGCCTCGGCTCGGTCCATCTGCGCGGTCGCACGGAGCCTTTATCCGTCTTCAGGATTGCGTGACGGACGGGGCTTCGGGACCTTGGAAACGGCTTTGGATTGGATGCAAATCTCCGTGACCGACGCCCCGGCATCGTCGGGACCCGCGCGCCCCGTGTCGTTTCCACGCTTGCATTATTGTTTCAGGAATCCTAAATCACCCAAGCTTTAAGGCGTTTCTCTTTGAAACGCGTCGGATCATTGCGGTAGGCAGGGGGCAACCTGGCGGGCCGCGCAAGCACTAGGACGCTTTCATGGCCCGCGACACGGTCGATTCCACCCCGATTGCAACGGTCGCGGACCTGGCGGCGACGCTCGAAGCGGGCAACAAGCCGGAGGACCAGTTCCGAATCGGCACCGAACACGAGAAGTTCGGTTTCTGCCTGAATGAACTGACCCCGATCCCCTATGAAGGCGCGCATGGCGTCGAGGCCGTGCTCACGGGCATGGAGAAGCTAACCGGCTGGGAGCGGATCGAGGATGCGGGCAAGATCATCGGCCTGGCCGACGACCACGGTGGCGGCGCCATTTCCATCGAACCCGGCGGGCAGTTCGAACTCTCCGGAGCGCCGCTCGACAACCTGCACCTGACCTGCCGCGAGGCCAACCAGCACCTTGCGCAGGTGCGCCAGGTCGCCGAACCGCTCGGCGTCGGCTTCCTCGGCATCGGCATGACCCCGACCTGGTCGCGTGCGGATGTGCCCCGCATGCCGAAATCCCGCTACGACATCATGACCAACTACATGCCGAAGGTCGGTTCGCTCGGCCTCGACATGATGTACCGGACCTCGACCATCCAGGTGAACCTGGATTTCTCGTCCGAAGCGGACATGGTCAAGAAGATGCGCATCGGTCTTGCCCTGCAGCCGGTCGCGACGGCAATCTTCGCCAATTCCCCCTTCACCGAAGGCAAGCCGAACGGCTTCAAGTCGTTCCGGGCGCAGATCTGGACCGACACGGACGCGGACCGCACCGGCGACATGCCCTTTGCCTTTGAAGACGGGTTCGGTTTCGAGCGCTATGTCGACTGGGCGCTGGACGTGCCGATGTATTTCGTCAAGCGCGGCGAAACCTATTACGACGTCACGGGAACCACCTTCCGCCAGTTCATGAACGGTGCGCTGGAAGGCAAGGTGCCGGATGCGACACCGTCGATCGGCGACTGGAACAACCACCTGTCGACGCTGTTCCCGGATGTGCGGCTGAAGAAGTATATCGAGATGCGCGGCGCCGACGGTGGCCCGTGGCGGCGCATCTGTGCCCTGCCGGCGCTGTGGGTGGGTCTTCTCTACGACACCGGCGTGATGGACCAGGCCTATGAACTGATCAGGGACTGGACGCAGGAAGAACGCGCTGCCTTGCGCCGGGACGTGCCGAAACACGCGCTGCAGACGCCGTTCCGGGGCGGCACGCTCCTGGACGTCGCCAAGGACGTGCTGGCGTTGTCCCAGGAAGGCCTGAAGCGCCGCAACCGACTCAGCGACGGCGATCTGGACGAGCGCGTCCATTTGGCGCCGATCGAGGAAGGCCTTGCTTCCGGCATGTGCCCGGCCGATGTGCTGTTGCAGCGTTACAACGGCTCGTGGGGCGGCGACATCACCAAGGTGTTCAAGGAATACGCCTACTGACCGGTCCTGCCGGGCCCCGCGGGGCCGGTTTGTACGGGAAAGGCACGCCGTGTTCTCAGGCGCGAATTGACGTAACGCCCGGGAGAGGTCACTCTGTTCAAGGTTGGTCTTGTTTCTCAAGACCTTGCAACAGCGTGACCGGAGCAGTGCGATGACTGGCAGCGAGACGTCAGCTCCCCCTTTCGACATTTTTTCCCTGTCGGAAGATGTCCGGAACCGTTTTGGCTGGTCGAACGGGGACCTCAACCGGGTCATGGAGCAGTTGCTGCCGGCGGCGCTGAACGGCTTTCGCTACTTCGGCAACACCGTTCCGGGCTTTACCGAGTTCCTGGGCCAGGCATCGCCCCTGACCAGCGCCACACAAATCCCCTTTGCCGGCTTTTCCAGCCTGTTTCAGACACCATCGGAAGCCGCCCTGGCCCCGTTTTTCGGACCGGAGGCGGTGCAACAGGCCCTGGCCGCCCAGATCTCCGTCCTGACCGGACTGCAACGGGATGCCATCCAGGAAATGATGCCGGTGGCGGCGACACTCGCCATGGGCCAGATCGCGCGTCCCTTCGTTCACGGTGAGGCGCGCAATCTCCTGGATGCCTATTTGCGCGGCTTTGCCAGGGGCCGGCCAAAGCCGCAGCCCACACCGGTGGATTACCTCCAGGGATACACCGATGCCATGCAGGCCTTCTGGGGAGCGTTCCTGCAGCCGGCACGTGTCGTCGAGGCTCCGGCCGAGCCGGAGCCGGAAGAAGACGAAGAGGAAGAGCTGCCACCGGATCCGGAAGAGCACGTGAACCAGGAGGCTTCGGAATTCGACGAAATGGTGAACAGCTGGATGGCTGCCGGTCGCGATTTTCAGTCCAGCCAGTTCAAGGCCTTCGACAGTTTCTTCGAAAAGGCCTCGAAGGATTTCCGTCCGGGGTGACGCCCGGAAATGCGATCTGAAAAAGGCCCCCCCCAAAAAAAAGACCCGCCGGAGGGGGCGGGTCAGTTGCGTCAGCAAGGCTATGCCGACAGGGGCTGCTAATGGGGTTGCCGAACCGGAGGATGGCCGCGGGGATCAGGCGGCCAGTTGTCCGGGACGGCTTGTTTCGGTCTCCACGAGGCGGACATCCGGCGCCGCATTGGCAGCGCGCACACCCTGCCAGGTGCGCTGCATGCTGGCCGCGCTCACCACAGATGTCGGATCGGTATAGAATGGTCCGGCCAGGGCCCGTCGAACGTCGCTCCGGGTCAGGCCGATGTCTTCCAGCTGCTCGTCGGACCAGTGTTTCAGTTCCGCGAATTGGCGCCGGTTGTTGAATACGCGCCATGCACGGGCAATCATCTGCCCGAGAAGAGCGAAGGCCGGGGTGCTTGCAGAATGTGTCATGGCAAAAATCTCCTGTGAGCGGCCGGAGGAATTTCCGGCAGCCTGTTCCGCGCCAGCGTTGGCGGTCCTTGTTGTTGGAACATGCTCAACATGGAGACTTTCCTGCTATAAATCCAACGAATGTTTGTGATTGAAACAATCACTTCCTGTGATGTCAGGATTTTTGGGGCAGATCGCTGCCGGCATTCGGCGGCCGTTCCGAAAACATTTTCCGAACGAATGAATGTCGTGCTAAACATGAGCAACCCTGATAATTGAGGCGCCCATGCTCGACCTGGATCAGCTCCGAACTTTCGTGGCCATTGCCGAAAGCGGCAGCTTCACGCGTGCCGCTGAAAATGTGCACAAGACCCAGTCGGCGGTGTCCATGCAGATGCGCCGGCTGGAGGAACGGATCGGCAAGCCGCTGTTCGTACGCGTCGGGCGGCAATCGCGGCTGACCGAACATGGCGAACGGCTTCTGCACTACGCCCGAAGGCTGGTTCAGCTGAACGACGAAACCCTGGCGGCCTTCGACGACACGGAACTGGCGGGCCTGGTCAGGCTCGGGACGCCGGACGACTATGCCGACCGCTTCCTGCCGGAGATCCTGGCCCGGTTTTCAAGATCCAACCCCAAGGCGGAGGTCAGCGTGGTCTGCGCGCCGACACCGAACCTTGCCGACATGATCGCCGAGGGGGAGCTGGATGTCGCCATCATCACCCACGTTCAGAAGAAGGGGCGCAAGAACGTCGACGTCGTGCGCCGCGAACCGCTGCTCTGGGTCGTCTCCGCCCGTCACGCGGTGGAAAATGAATCGCCGCTGCCCCTTGCGCTCGGCCGGGCAACCTGTGACTGGCGCAAGGCGGCCATCAATGCGCTGGGGGACCAGATGCGCGAGCATCGGCTTTTGTATTCCAGCTGGAACTCGACGGCGGTCGGCGCCGCAGTGCTTGCGGGTCTTGCCATTTCGGTACTTCCGGAATCCGCGCTTCGACCGGGTATGCGGGTGCTGACGGAAACCGACGGATTTCCGAGACTGCCCGAATGCGAAATCGGCATCATGCGTTCCTGGCACAACTCGTCCCGGGTCACGGACGCCCTTGTGGAACATATCGTGTCGTCGCTGGACAACCTTTCCGTTCCGCAGGCTGCTGAATAGTCTGAAATTTTTCAATTCCTGCCATAAGTTCAGACGGTTAAAGTCCGGACCGGTTTTGCCGCTGGCGAATTACACATTGAAGTGTTAGAGACTGTGATGTATCTTTGATCAATCAATTCGAATCTCGAATTTCCGGCTGACCTGCGGGTCATCTAAAGGTTCCTCATGCAAGTCGCTCTAGATATCGATCAGTTGCGGACCTTCCTGGCGATCGCGGAACTTGGCAGCTTCACCAAGGCGGGTGAGGCCGTGCACAAGACCCAGTCGGCCGTCTCCATGCAGATGCGCCGTCTGGAAGAGCGCGTCGGTCAGTCGATCTTCATCAAGGATGGCCGTCAGTCGCGGCTCACCGAAGACGGCCTCAGGCTGGTCGAGTTCGCCCGGCGCATGATCTTGCTGAATGACGAGACCCTGTCGGCCTTCAATGGCCAGAAGGAAGTCGGTCATGTCAAACTGGGTGTGCCGGACGATTATGCGGACCGGCTGCTGCCTCAGGTCCTTGCGGCTTTCAACCGTCTCAATCCGTCCATCGAGGTGCAGGTGGAGTGCTGCTCCAGCGCGAAGCTGACACAGGCGATCCGCGAAGGGGTTCTGGATGTCGCCATCACGACGTCCGGCGACACGATGGATTTGCGCGGCGAGATCATCCGGCGCGAACCGCTCTACTGGGTCACGTCGACCCAGCATTGCGCCCACACCCAGGACGTGATCCGCCTGGCGCTCGGCCCGGCGTCCTGCGGCTGGCGGCGGCTTTCGATGGATGCCCTGGACCGGTCGGGACGGCAGTACCGCGTCTCCTACACCAGTTCCAGCGCCACCGCGCTTGTCGGCGCCGTACAGGCCGGACTGGCCGTCAGCGTCTTTCCGGAAAGCGCAATTCGCGACGGCCTGCGCATCCTGGACGAAAAGGACGGCTTCCCGCCGCTGCCTTTCTGCGACATCGCGCTGCTGCGATCCGACAGCGCCCGCGAGACCATGCACGACACGCTTTGCAATCACCTGATAGCCGCCATCGGCAATGTCGGCACCAGCGGTGCCCAGGTCGCCGCCGAATAGGCTGCGCACCTTCATTTCAATTCAACGGATTGGTTGAAGCGCTGTGCCGCGGCAATCAGCGTGCCCGCAGCATCATCAGGTTGCCGCCGAGCACACAGACCAGACCCACCGCGGCCAGCGGCGTCCACTGATACCCTTCAAAGATCGTCGACAACGTCAGGGCCACCACCGGGAACATCACCGTGGCGTAGCCGGCGCGTGCCGAGCCTATTCGGCCCAGCAGGGTCAGGTAGGACGCGAACGCGATCACCGAGGCGACAACCGCGAGATAGACCAGGCTGCCGAGATACTGGACCGAGATCTCGATGGCGAAGCTCTGCCCGCGCAGGGCCGAAAACAGCCCCAGAAAGACCATGCCGTAGACCATGCCCCAGGCGGTTGCCGGTGTAACGCCGATACCGCGCCGCTGGGTGACGGCGGACAGCATGTTGCCGAGACAGAAGGACAGCGTACCGCCGACACAAAGAGCCAGGCCGAAGGCGGCCTCGGTGTTGAATTCCGCGCCCGCCAGGTTCGGCCAGAACATCAGGCCGATGCCGGCGAAGCCGAGAACGCCCGCGAGGAGTGCAATCGGATTGGGGCGCTGCCCGAACAGAACCGCGCCCAGGAACAGGTTGAAGATCGAGGCCGTCGAGAAGGTCACCGCCAGCAGGCCGGACGGAAGAATGGCAGCGCCATAGTAGAACAGCGTGAAATTGGTCGAGAAGATGAGGGCACCGAGCCCGGCGAAACGCAGGTGATCGGCGACCGGAAAGGCGAGGCTGTGGCCCCGGTAGCGCGCCCAGGCCATCATGATCGCCGAGGCCAGCACGAAGCGCCAGAACACCGAGACTTCCGGAGCGACGGTTGCGACCTGTCCCTTCATGGCGATCCAGCTGAAGCCCCAGGCCAGAACGGTGGCGGCATAAAGCCCGTAATCCGTGGCACTGAAACCGGCGGAGCCTGGACGAAGGGCGGGGGAGGCGACACTCATGACGGAACCGTTTTTTCGGGGACTTGGCCAACAATGTGCGACCCGGCACACTTCAGCGCAAATGATTGTTTTTGATGTTTCCATCAAGCGGGGCGATGGATAAGCTTCGGGCGGCAAAACTGACGGTGCCGTGTTCGATCCGCCCGGGGGGCTGCATGCACTTTCTCGTCATCGAAAACTATCCGCATACCGAGATTGGTGTGCTGGGCCGGGTCGCTGCAGCGGAAGGGCATTCCTGGCAGACCATCAAGGCCTATGCGGGTGAGGCCCTGCCTTGGGAAATCGAAGCCTTTGCCGGCCTCGTCGTGCTGGGTGGGGCGCAGAACGCTCTGGCGGACGAGGACTATCCCCATCTGCCAAAGGTCTGCGACCTGATCCTCAGGTTCCACCAGGTGGAAAGACCCGTGCTTGGCATCTGTCTCGGATCACAGCTGGTCGCGCGGGCCTTTGGCGGGCGCAATCTTCTGGACCTGCCGGTGGAATTCGGCTGGCGCGAAGTGATCCCCACGAGGGACGGCCGGGAAGATCCGGTGCTGAAGGAGCTGCGGACCGGCCGGCCCCAGTTTCACTGGCACGCCGACACGGTGACGATGCCCGAAGGGGCCGTGCATCTGGCGACCAGCGCGATGACACCCGTTCAGGCTTTCCGCATGGGCCGGACGACCTATGCCGTCCAGTTCCATTTCGAAACGGGCCTGACGGAAGTGCGCCACTGGTCGGAACAATTCGCGGACGACGTTGCCGCCCATGCTCCGGACTGGCCCGAGCGTTTCGAGGCCGAAGCCGCGCGCCATGCGCCTGCGGCAGAGGAGACCGGCGAAGCGCTGTCACGGGCCTGGCTGAAGCTGCTGTAGATTGAAAAGGCACCTGACTGGTTCGGCGGACATACCTCCCTGACTTGTCGTTCCTGCCGCCGGCGCCGGTTGTTGGATCACAGAGCTGATGGAGTGTCCTGGATCCCGCTTTCGCGGGAAGGACAACGTCTTTGGGGCGCCGCCTGTACCGCCAAAACAAGGCTGGCCCCAACACCCAACTTCATCCTGAGGAAGCGCGGCAGCGCTGTCTTGAAAGATCGGCTGCTTGCTCCCGAACCGCGGGGTTCTCCCAAGAGGAGGCTGCTATCAAACCACCGGCGTGCCACCCCCCAGAACCGTCTGCATCATGGCTTCGTCCAGATTGCCGCCGGAGAGAATGATGCCGGCTGTCTTGCCTTTGAGCCGTGCCCTGTCCTTGGCGAGTGCGGCAAGTGCCGCCGCGCCGGCGCCTTCGGCAAGGTTGTGCGTGTCGGCGAAGAGGACCCTGATGGCCTCGGCGATCTCGTCAACCGAGACGGTCACGATCCGGTCCGCGCCTGCTGTCAGGATGTCCAGGGCCTCCTGAAGAGGTTCCCGGCAGGCCATGCCGTCGGCGAATGTCTTTGCCGTCTCGGTGGTGACGACTTTGCCGGCGCTGAAGGAGAGGGCGTATGCGGGGGCATTTTCGGTGACCACAGGAACGATCTCGGTCTTCAGGCCGAGCAGGTCGCGGACCGTGATCAGGCCGCAGACGCCGGAACCCATTCCGACCGGCGCATAGACAACATCGAGATCCGGATGCGCGCGGAAGAATTCAAGCGCATAGGTTCCGACCCCGAGCACAATGTTCTTGTGAAAACTCGGAACCATCAGCAGACCGCGTTCTTCGGCAAGCCGCTGGGCGGTGCGCCGTGAGATGTCGAAGTCGCGACCGTCGATCACAAGCTCCGCGCCAAAGGCCTGCATTGCCCGGTTCTTGCCTTCCGCGTTGCCCTCGGGCACGACGATCGTCGCGGGCAGGCCCAGGGTTCGGGCGGCAAGTGCCATCGACTGGCCGTGATTGCCGCGTGTGGCCGTGACGACGCCGGCAGGCCGGCCGTTTTCGTCGATGTGTTTCTGGATGAAGACGATCGAACTGCGCGCCTTGAAGGCGCCTATCGGCGTGTGGTTCTCGTGCTTGACCGCGATATCGACGCCGAAGCGTTCCTTCAGCAGCGGCCAGGCATAGGCCGGTGTTTCGGGAACCAGGCGGCGGACAATCGGCAGGGCGGCGTCGAGGTCATCCAGCGTGAAGAGAGGGGTCATGGTCAGGCTCTGTTGGTGCGGCGTTTGTTCAGCCCCGGTGATAGCCCGGCTGCCGGACGATTGTCTTTCAAAATCCTGAACCGGAACGCGCTTGCCTCCGGGGACCGGCTCCGTCAGGGTGTGGCCATGACACCGGATCCCGAACAGGGCAATGCTGCGCTCCGGCCGCGAAGGCTGACGGTCGCGGGCCATCGGCTCACGCTGTTGCCCGCGGCTGCCTATGACATCGGCTTTGTCGCCCCGGACGACACGGTCGGGTTTGCCTTCGACCTGCAGCGCGGCAGCCATGCCATCGGAGCGGACAGGCGCGTGCCGTTCTGCCGCCTGCCGAATTCGCTCGCGCTGACGCCGGGGGGCTGCGATGTCCGGTCCGGTTCCGGCACGGGTGGGGAATATCTCCAGATCAGCGGGCGCGGGATCAGTCTGGAAACGCGGGCGTACCGGACAAACATCCAGGTGCCCGGCGCTCTCCGCGCTGCAAGCGAAATCCGCAAGTGGCTGCTGGCAGGCAAGACGCCGGAGGCTCTGGACGCGGAGACCTGGATCGCCCGTCTGACTGGCGCGGTTGAAATGCGAAACAGCCAGGCGAAAGCGGCCCGCTGGATGACACCGTCCCGCTTCCGCCGTGTCACGGACCTGATCGAGGCCAACCTGGAAACGGGGCTGACCGTGGCCGGTATCGCGCGCGACATCGGCGTGTCGGCGAGTTTCCTGAGCCGCGCCTTCGCCGCCTGTTGCGGCCAGTCGCCCTATGATTTCATCCTGAGCCGCCGGCTGCAGCGGGCGCGCCGGCTGATCGCGGACACCCGGCTGCCGCTGGCGGAAGTCGCAGCGGCAGCGGGATTTTCGTCACAAGGTCACATGGCGACCTGCTTCAAGAACCGCCTCGGGATCGTTCCGTCCGATCTGGCGAGGGTCAAAGCACCAGGTTGTGCCGGCCGACCTTGGTGATGTCGGTCTCGCCGCACAGGCCCATGGTGACATCCAGTTCCTTGCGCATGATTTCCAGAACCTTGGTCACGCCCGCCTTGCCCATGGCGCCGAGGCCGTAGATGAAGGCACGGCCGATATAGGTGCTGTGCGCACCCGTGGCGACGGCCTTGAAGATGTCCTGGCCCGAACGGATGCCGCCGTCGAAATGCACTTCGATCTTGTCGCCGACCGCATCGACGATGTCGGCCAGCACGTCATAGGAGGCAAGCGCCCCGTCGAGCTGGCGGCCGCCATGGTTGGAGACGACGATGGCGTCGGCGCCGAGTTCCGCGGCGATCTTCGCATCCTCGACATCGTTGATGCCCTTGAGGATCAGCTTGCGGTCCCAGTGTTTCTTGACCCATTCGACGGACGACCAGTCGAGCGTCGGGTCGAACTGGCTGTTGGTCCATTCCGCCAGCGACGTCATGTCGTCGACGCCGGAGACATGGCCGTGGATGTTACCGAACTGGTGACGCCTGGTCTGCAGCATGTTCCAGCACCAGCGCGGCTTGAAGGCGAGGTCGATAAGGACGTCCAGCTTCGGCTTGGGCGGGGTCGACAGACCGTTCTTGATGTCCTGGTGACGCTGGCCGAGCACCTGCAGGTCGAGCGTCAGCACCAGCGCCGAGCAACCGGCAGCGGTCGCCCGCTGCATCAGGTTTTCCGAAAAGCCGCGGTCGCGCATGACATAGAGCTGGAACCAGAACGGGTTCTTGGTGTTCTCCGCAACATCCTCGATGGAACAGACGCTCATGGTCGACAGGGTGAACGGCACGCCGAATTCCTCGGCGGCCTGGGCAGCGAGGATCTCGCCGTCGGCATGCTGCATGCCGGTCAGGCCGACCGGTGCGAGGGCGACCGGCATCGACACGTCCTGGCCGATCATGGTCGTCTTGAGCGAGCGGTTGTCGATGTTGCGCGCCACCCGCTGGCGCAGCTTCTGGCGCTGCAGGGCCGCCTCGTTGTCGCGGTAGGTGCTCTGGGTCCAGGATCCGGTATCGGCATATTGGTAGAACATTCGCGGCACCCGCCGCCGGGCGAGGGCCTGCAAGTCGGCTACGTCGGTAACAACAGTCATCGGAGTTCCTCCCGAATATCAGGAACGAGGGGTTGGTTTTTCGGTCTTGGGGCGCCGGAGTCCGGCAAGCTTTTCGCGCTGGTCAAGGTCTTCGGCCTCGTTCAGCGTGTTCTGCACATAGTCGATATGGTCTTCGGAGGCCTGCCGCGCGGCTTCGGCGTCGCCTGCCCGGATGGCCCCGGCAATGGCGATGTGCTGCGCAAGCAGCTCTATCCGGGCCGTCGGATGATGATACAGCCGGCCGCGATTGTAGAAGACGCCGTTCTCCAGAAGGCGGTAGCAGGAGCGCAGCGTGTGCAACAGGACCACATTGTGCGCGGCTTCGCCGACCGCGTGGTGGAAAGCCACGTCCAGCCGGCTCTCCGTGGCCAGCTCGCCCATCTCGTGCGCCACCTTCATCTGGTCGACGATATCATCCAGCCGGTCGAGATCGGATGGAGCCGCGCGCCGGGCCGCCAGCGCCGCCGCCTGGCCTTCGATCCCCCTGCGAAATTCGAAATAGTCGGTCTTGGCGGAGGGGTGCCGGGCGATCAGCTGAACGATCGCCTCGGAAAAGATCGGGCCGATCAGGTCGGCAACGAAGGTCCCGCCGCCCCGGCGGGCCTCGACGAGTTGCCGTTCCTCCAGGATCTTCAGGGCATCACGCAGGACCGGCCGCGAGACCGTCATCTGTTCGGCCAGGTCCCGCTCGGCCGGAAGGCGGTCGCCGGACTTCAGAACGCCCTTCAGGATCAGATCCTCGATCTGCTCGACCGCTGCGAGGGCGGTTTTCTGATGGTCGACGGGCCGGAACATGGCGCTTTTCATCTCCTTGACGGCAGGATCCTAGCCACAAAATCGAAATTGGTCAATTTTTTTATCCAATTCTTGTTGCGGAAATGTCGCGCCGCACAGTCATTTCGCCACAACCTCGAAAATCCCGGTTGGTTTCCGGGGTTCCTTCAGGGAATGTGAGGAGAGAGATGCACTACTTTCGTCGAGGATCGCATATTGGAACAGGGGTCAGAAAACGGGTCGTCCTTTCCGACCTTTCGGACGTCTCCCTTGAGGGAAAAGGTCCTGGGAGAGGTCCATGCGCGTCCGTTCCGGGCAATCGGCTGTCCGCGCACATTGCTGCACTACGCCTTTCTGACCGACGCCGATGAAGCTGCGCGCGATCATGCCTGGCTGACCGAATTCTGCGTGTCCAGAGGCGGACACGGCCCGGCCCCGGGGGCGCGCCATCATACGATCCCCTTTGGCGGCGGCACACTGAGCTGGGAACAGCACGCCGAATTCACGACCTATACCTGGGACGGGGCCGCTCATACGCAGACCATCTTCGGACGCGTGCCGATCAACCATCCTTTCGGCGCGGCCTTCCATGCGCCGGGCGACCTGCTCGTGGCTGTGCGCCTCGAGGTGCGGGGCGGCGACGACACGATCGAGTGGCGCAGCCAATTCGACGAGAGCAGCATGACTGTCTCGACGCTGGAGGACGGAGCCGCCATGGCCGCCACCGACTTCCGCCAGGACGGTGACGGCATGACGCGGATCCTGGTCTGCAACCGGACCATGAGCGAAGTCCAGACCGGCGCGATCGTGCAACGTCTTCTGGAGGTGGAGACCTACCGCACCCTGGCCATGCTCGGCCTGTTCGAGGCCACCAGTCTTCAACCCGAAATCAGGCGCTTTGAACTCGAGCTGGCGGAGCTGACCGGTCAGATGAAGGACACGTCGGCGCTTGGGGCGAACCAGGATCTGCTCGACAAGCTGAGCGCCCTGGCGGCGGCACTTGAGGCAGGCGCGACCGCCAGCACGTTCCGCTTCGGTGCCAGCCGCGCCTATGACCAGATCGTCAGGGCGCGCCTTGAGGCTCTGCGGGAAGAAGCGGCCCCGGGCGAATTGTCGATGGCGTCGTTCCTGGTCCGCCGGCTTGCTCCGGCCATGCGCACCTGCCAGGCGATCGAGGACCGCCAGGCGATGCTGTCCAGAAAACTGGCCCGGGCAACGACCCTGCTGCGCACGCGCGTCGATGTGGAGCTGGAGGACCAGAACCGGTCCCTGCTGGAATCCATGAACCGCCGTGCGCAACTGCAACTGCGCCTGCAGCAGACGGTCGAGGGCCTCTCGGTCGCGGCCGTCAGCTATTATGTCGTCGGACTGATTTCCTATCTGGCCAAGGCGGCCAAGGGAACCGGGCTTCGATTGCCGGATGCCAATATCATGACCGGACTGGCGGTGCCGGTGGTCGTCCTGGTGATCTGGTGGACCGTCAAGCGCATCCGCCAGCAGCACGGCGAGCACTGACTTGCCGGTCTGGCGGGCTCCGGACAAACAAAAGGCCGGGACGTGCCGGCCTGATGTTGTCCGCAGATTTCCGTGGTCCTACTCGGTCCCACCCTCGGCATTGAACTGGGCCAGGTAGGCGATCACATCGGCCCGGTCGTCTTCCTTGCGCAGACCGGCAAAGGCCATCTTGCCCTTGGGGATCATGTCCTTCGGCTTGGTCAGATAGGCGTCGAGCGTTTCGACGTCCCAGACCTTGCCGTCGCTCATTTCAAGGAGGTCGTTTGAATATTTGTAGCCTTCGACCGCACCCCAGTCGCGACCGACAATGCCGTTCAGTTCAGGGCCGACCTTGTTCTTGGCGTCGGGGCCAACGGCATGGCACGCCTTGCACTTGCGGAATACTTTTTCGCCCTTGGCGGCATCGCCGTCGGCGCTCGCCTGGACGGTCAGGGCCAGAAGCGCGGTTCCGGCGATAATCAGCAGTCGCTGCATATGTTTCTCCCTCGGTTCGGGCGATTGCACCCGCGGACAACAGAACAGGATGCCCGGTGCGGATGCAAGCGACGCACCGTCGCAGCCGCTCCGGGCCTGTCGGCCGGTGGCACTATAAAGTTTGATTTCAGGAGTAATCAACCCGCCTGCGCGTTGCTGGGCAACCTCAGCCATTCTTCAAGTCCGGCATCCCAGTAGGGAGACGAACCGTAGAGGCCCGCGAGGAAGTCGATGAACACGCGAACCTTTGCGGGGAGGAACTGGCGGCTCGGATAGACCGCGTAAAGCCCGACATCCTTGGAAGCCCGGTACTGGGGCAGAAGGATCTGCAGTTTTCCCTCGCGCAATTCCGGGCCGACATCCCAGGTGGAACGCAGCGCGATGCCGACACCCGCCATCACGCACTCGCGCACGACTTCGTTGGAATTGGTTTTGACGGGAGCCTGCGTTCGAACCGTCTCGATGCCGTTCGGGCCGGCCAGGCGCCAGGGATCCTGGTTGGTTGCCGCGATCGTGACATGGTTGGTCAACAGATCGTCGATACTTTCCGGTGTGCCATGCCTGGCGACATAGTCCGGGCTGGCGCACAGGACCCGGTGAACGGGCGCAAGGCGGCGGGCGACGAGGCTGCTGTCGGACAGTTCCGCAATGCGGATGGCAAGGTCATAGCCGTCGCCGACGATGTCGACAAAGTCGTCGGACAGATCCAGATTGACGGACAGGTCCGGATTTTCCATCAGGAAGGTTCCCAGATGCGGCGCGATATGCAGCCGGCCGAACGACGTTGGAACGGCCACCTTGAGATTGCCCCGTGCTTTCGCGGATCCGCGGGAAACAAAGGACTCGGCCTCCTCAACCGAAGCCAGAATGGCAACGACCCTTTCATAAAAGCCCTGGCCGGCCTCGGTCATGGCAATCTGGCGGGTGGTGCGTTGCAGAAGCCGCGTGCCGAGTTTTTCCTCAAGACGGCGGATGCGTTTGGAGACCACGGCCGGCGACAGTCCCATTTCGCGGCCGGCGGCCGACATGCTGCCGGCGCTGACCACTCTTGCGAAAATCTCCATGTCCGTCAGATTGCTCATTTTCAATCTCTCAGAAAGACAATTAGTATTTCCAGAACGTTTCCCCGGACAAAGAAGCTTGCCACACTCGCGGAAACGCGTTGCACTACACGACTATCATACGTCAGACCTAGCTTGTTGGATCAATGGGCTAAAAAGTAGAAGGATCATTATTCGTGACCGCCATTGCGATGCCTCCCCCCGATCAGGCCGTAATCGCCCGCCGCAAGGAAATCCTGAGCGCGCTGCAGGCCATCGTGCCCGGGGAAGGTGTTATCCATGACGAGCGCGAAATGCGGGCCTACGAAACGGATGCCCTGACGGCCTACCGGCAACTGCCGCTGATTGTCGTGCTGCCCGAGACGGTCGAACAGGTCTCCAAGGTGCTGAAATACTGTCATGAGCATGACGTCAAGGTGGTGCCGCGCGGAGCGGGGACATCCTTGTCGGGTGGGGCTCTTCCTTTGGAAGACGGTGTGCTGCTTTCGATGATGAAATTCAATCGCGTGCTCGACATCGATTATGCCAACCGGGCGGTGGTGGTTCAGCCGGGTGTGACCAATCTCGGCATTACCAGGGCCGTCGAACACGAAGGCTTCTACTACGCGCCGGACCCGTCCTCCCAGATCGCCTGTTCCATCGGCGGCAACATTGCCGAGAATTCGGGCGGCGTGCATTGCCTGAAATACGGTCTGACCACCAACAACGTGCTCGGCCTGGAAATGGTTCTGATCAACGGCGAGGTGATCCGGCTGGGCGGCAAGCATCTGGACAGTGAAGGTTACGACCTCCTGGCCCTGATGACCGGGTCGGAAGGGTTGCTTGGTGTCGTCACCGAGGTGACCGTGCGCATCCTGCAGAAACCGGAAACGGCGCGCGCCCTGCTGATCGGATTTCCCACCAGCGAAGACGGCGGCCGCTGCGTGGCCGACATCATCGCGGCGGGCATCATTCCCGGCGGCATGGAAATGATGGACAAGCCGGCCATTCATGCCGCGGAAGATTTCGTCAATGCCGGTTACCCGCGCGACGTGGAAGCCCTGCTGATCGTCGAACTGGACGGACCGGAAGGCGAAGTGGACTACCTGATCGGACGGGTCGAGGAAATCGCCAGGGCCAACAAGGCCAGTCACCTGCGCGTCTCGGAAAACGAGGAAGAGCGCATGACGTTCTGGGCGGGGCGCAAGGCAGCCTTTCCGGCGGTCGGCCGGATCTCGCCGGACTATCTGTGCATGGACGGTACGATCCCGCGGCGCGAATTGCCGAAGGTCCTGGCCCGCATGCGCGAACTGGGAGACAAGCACGGCCTTGGCGTTGCCAATGTCTTTCACGCGGGCGACGGCAACCTGCATCCGCTGATCCTGTATGACGCCAACAAGCCGGGGGAACTTGACGCCGCCGAAGCCTTCGGCGCGGACATCCTGCGCCTGTGCGTCGAGGTCGGCGGGGTTCTGACCGGTGAACACGGGGTCGGCATCGAGAAGCGCGACCTGATGACGGACATGTTCTCCGAGGCCGACCTGAAACAGCAACAACGGGTCAAGTGCGCCTTTGACGAGAAACACCTGCTCAATCCGGGCAAGGTGTTTCCGGTGCTGCATCGTTGCGCCGAACTCGGCAAGATGCATGTGCACAAGGGCCAGTTGCCTTTTCCTGATATCCCGCGGTTCTGAGAGGGCAACATGGACGCAACCTTGAAACCGCGCGGCGCAACAGACGTCGAAGATGTGATCAAATGGGCCGCCGGCGAGACCCAGCCCCTGGAAATCGTGGGACAGGGGTCGAAGCGGGCCCTCGGGCGCCCGGTTCAGGCGGCCCATGTTCTCGACCTGTCGGATCTGGCTGGTGTTGAAAGTTACGAACCGGCTGAGCTGGTGCTGACGGTCAAGGCCGGGACACCGATTGGCGAAGTCGAAAAACTCGTCGACGACAACGGACAGGAACTCTCCTTCGAACCGATGGACTACGGGCCATTGTTCGGAGAGGAACCGGGACGGGGGACGATCGGCGGCGTGCTTGCGGCCAACCTGTCCGGGCCCAGGCGCATCAAGGCCGGGGCCGCACGCGATCACGTCCTCGGCATGGAAGCGGTGTCGGGACGGGGCGAAATCTTCAGGTCCGGTGGCAAGGTGGTCAAGAATGTCACCGGCTATGACCTGCCGCGCGCATTGTGCGGATCTTTCGGCACCCTTGCCGTGACGACGACGGTGTCCTTGAAGGTCAATCCCAAGCCCGAGACATCGGCGACCTTCTACCTCGCGGGGCTGGACGACCAGGACGGTGTTCAGGCCTTGTGCGATGCCATGGGGTCGTCGGCCGAGGTGTCCGGCGCGGCCCACTTGCCGGACTGGGTCGATGGCGGCAAGAGCAGAACCCTTTTGAGGCTGGAAGGTTTCAAGTCCTCCGTCGACTATCGAATGAAAACCCTCCAGGAGAGGCTGGCCGGTTTCGGCAAGCCCCAGATCCTGGAAGAACAGGGATCGAAGGAAATCTGGCAAAAGGTACGGAACGTGGAACCGTTCGCCGCGCGGGATACCCCGGTGTGGCGGATATCCGTCGCACCGACCGCCGGGCCGCAGCTGGTGGCGCGTCTGAAGACCGTTTTTGAACTGGACGCCTTTTATGACTGGAGCGGCGGGCTCGTCTGGCTGTCGTGCACGGATGGCGAGATCCATCAGGCGAAGATCCGCACGGCTGTCGAGGCCGTCGGCGGCGGCCACGCCACCCTGGTGCGTGCGGATCCTTCCGTGCGTTCCGACACAGCCGTGTTTCAACCGCAGCCGGGCCCCCTTGCTGCGCTGTCCCGGCGTCTCAAGGAACAATTCGATCCCAAGGGCATTCTAAACCCTGGACGAATGGTCTCCGGCATGTAGTCTGAAAGCGTTTGTGTCAAAGGGCCATTTGAAGCGGAGTTCAGTTATGGAACAGCAATCCGATGTCGCAGGTTACATGGAGCCGGGCGGCAAGAACGCCACGCTCATCTATATTCTTTATCTGGCAAACATCATTGTCCCCTTCACCGCCATTGTCGGTGTCATTTTCGCCTATTTGAACCGCGGGCAAAGCACGGCCTGGGTCGACAGTCACTACACCTACCAGATCCGGACCTTCTGGATCGGATTGCTGTTCGGGATCATCAGCGGCCTGCTCACCATCATCCTGATCGGCTTCCTTCTGATCATCCTCGTTCTGATCTGGATGATCGTCCGCTGCATCAAGGGCATTCAGCTGGCCGGCCGGGGGGAACCGATCCCGAACCCGCAGACCTGGATGTTCTGAGGACACCGACGCCTGCCAGGGGCGCGCCGGTCTTGCAAAGGCGGCGCGCCTGGCGCGGCGGATTTCCTTTCCGTTCGGTTGAAAGCCGCGATTCCGGTGGGACAGATTGTCCCTGAGAGCAAAACCATTGTGCCCGAAAGGTGCCTTGTGCGGCCCCGCGCCAGACCGTACGATCCGCGGCGCTTCATGAGGAGATCGCCGCAGGAGAGCGGACGCCCGGCCGGTTTGGGCCGGTCGTCCGGGAGCCGATCTGGAAACGGGCAGGGGGACGCAGGCCGAAATGCAGACCAATTTCACCGCAGAGCAGTTGAAGGACAGCCATGTCGCGGCTTCGGAACAGATCCTGCGCAAATGCGTGCATTGCGGGTTTTGCACCGCGACCTGCCCGACCTTCACCTTGCTTGGCGATGAACTCGACAGCCCGCGTGGCCGCATCTACCTGATCAAGGACATGCTGGAAAACGATCGTCCGGCCGATGAAAAGATCGTCAAGCATGTCGACCGCTGTCTGTCGTGCCTCGCCTGCATGACCACGTGCCCTTCGGGCGTGCATTACATGCACCTGGTCGACCATGCCCGCATTCACATCGAAAAAACCTACAAGCGCCCGCTGTCGGACCGGCTGATGCGTTCGGTGCTGGCCTTCGTGCTGCCCTATCCGAAGCGTTTCCGCCTGGCGCTCATCGGCGCGTTTTTCGGCCGCCCGCTTGCCGGCGCGTTCAAGTTGCTGGGCGGCCCGCTGGCCAAGATGGGAGCCATGCTGGAACTGGCCCCCGCCCGCGCGCCGATGCGTGGCCAGCTGGAAGGCCCGGGCGTATTCAGGGCCGAGGCATCGGCCCGCAAGGGCCGCGTGGCGCTATTGAGCGGCTGCGCCCAGCCGGTGCTCAATCCCGGCATCAATGATGCCACCATCCGCCTGCTGCGGCGGGCCGGCTACGAGATCGTGCTGCCGAAGGGCGAGGTCTGCTGCGGCGCGCTGGTCCATCACATGGGCAAGGAAGAAGCGTCGCTGGAAAACGCCCGCCGCAATGTCGATGTCTGGACGGCGGAAGCGGACGGCGAGGGCATTGACGCGATCCTGATCACGGCATCCGGCTGCGGCACCACGATAAAGGACTACGGCTACATGCTGAAGGACGACCCGGCCTATGCCGAGAAAGCGGCAAGGGTGTCCGCGCTGGCGAGGGACGTCACCGAATTCCTGACCGGTATCGAGCTTGGCGAGCCCGCCATCAATCCGGGCCTGACCGTCGCCTATCATTCCGCCTGTTCCATGCAGCACGGCCAGAAGATCACCCGTCAGCCCAAGGACCTTCTCAAGGCGGCGGGGTTTGCCGTCAAGGATGTTCCCGAAGGCCACCTGTGCTGCGGTTCGGCGGGCACCTACAACATTCTCCAGCCCGAGATCGCGCGCCGCCTGCGCGACCGCAAGGTGGCCAATATCGAGAAAACCCGGCCGGACGTAATTGCCACGGGCAATATCGGCTGCATGACCCAGATCGGCCTCGGCACCGGGATACCGATCCTGCACACGGCCGAACTGCTCGACTGGGTCTATGGCGGCCCGGAACCGGACGGACTGTCTCCGGTCCTGCGCGCGCGCGACGCCTCGGAATAGCCGCCGCGGCCTGGCGATACGTCAGCCGTCCCGCGTGCCCAGTTGCACCGGGGTCTTGTCCGGTCCCGCGTCCGCCTTCTCGCCCGCAAGCCGGAGCGTGCGTTCCAGAAGTTCCTCGTAGATGGGCCGGCCGCCCAGGTGATGAGCGGTCAGCGACGCCGTGGTGCAGGTGACCAGCACCGGCATGATCAGCGCATAGGCGCCGGTCAGTTCCATGACAAGGACAACGCCGACCATGGGCGCACGCACGGAGGCTGCGAAGAAACCGCCCATGGCGGCGACGGCACAGGCGGCGCGGAAATCGTCCTCGATCGGCAAAAGCCCCACGGCGGCCACGCCGAAGGCAAGCCCGGCGCAGGTGGCGATCGACAGCATCGGTGCAAAGATGCCGCCGGGCACTCCGGAGGCATAGGAAAACAGCACTCCGCTGAAGCGCAGGACGGTCATCAGCAACAGCGCAAGGACACCGTATTTGCTTGCGATCAGGCCATGCACAAGATCCTCGCCGCCACCGGTGGCATCCGGAAAGGCATTGAGAAGAATGCCCGTGGCGGCACCGACCGCCAGTGCCGGCAGCCAACGCAGTCCCGAGGGGATTTTCAGGAACAGGTCCATGACGGTGATCAGGGCTCGGTTGAAGAACACGCCGAGCCCGCCGAGAAAGATCCCGAGCACGGCCAGCAGGGCGAAGCTCCAGACCGGTACATAGCTGACCTCGACGAGAAGGGGCGGCCCGATGCCCGTCAGCTCCTCGGTGACCGCCGCACTCAGGATCGAGGCAATGATGACGGCCATGTAGGTCCGGAAGCCGAAGGGAAACTGCCGCCGTGTCTCCTCGACGATGAAGAGGATCGCGGCCAGGGGGGCGTTGAAGGCCGCCGCCAGGCCCGCAGCCGCACCGGCAGCGAGCAGTCCCTTGTGATCGTCGGGTGACAGGGGACGCGAGCGGGACACGGCTTCCGCGGCCATGGAGCCCATGTGGATCGTGGGGCCCTCGCGTCCGAGAACCAGCCCGGACCCGAGCGCGAGCAGTCCGCCGAAGAACTTGGCGACCAGAACGGACGCCGGACGAAGCGGCCGCTTGTCTTCCATCGCGCCTTCGATTTCCTGGATGCCGCTGCCGGCGGCTTCCGGCGCGACCCGCTGGACAAGCAGGAACGCGCCTGTCACGCACAGGGCGGAAATCGCGGCCGATACGGCATAGGGCAGAAGGCCCGTACCGAGCGCGGCCCGCAAGGCCGCATATTGGGCAAACAGGAACTCAAGCCCCGTGTGAAACCCGGTCGCCAGCGCGCCGACCAGCAAGCCGACCAGCGCGGCCTTGAGGCAATAGGCTGCATCCGATCGTGTGGAAAAGGACTTGGAAGGGTCTGGCATGCGGCTGGCCGGATGAACTCGGATGAAGGACTGCGCAGACCGCTGATTCGGCCCGCGCGCAGGAAAAGCCTGCCGGGAAAACAGGGAATTCGCAAGAGAGCGGCAGAACTGGAAAACGCGCGGCTTGCCGCGCGTTTTCAAACTAGACCAACGACACCAATCGTTAATTGGTCACGACAGCCTGGAACGCTAGATGACGTGGACCGTGGTGCCGACACCCACGCGTTCATAAAGATCGGTGACATCCTGGTTGCGCATCCGGATGCAGCCGGACGAAACGGCGTGGCCGATGGTCCAGGGCTGGTTCGAGCCGTGGATGCGGTAGAGCGTCGAGCCGAGATAAAGGGCCCGTGCACCAAGCGGGTTTTCCGGTCCGCCGGCCATGTAGGTCGGCAGGTCGGGGCGGCGCTTGCGCATTTCTGCAGGCGGGCGCCAATCCGGCCATTCGGCCTTGCGGGTGATCTTGTGCGTGCCGGCCCATTCAAAGCCCGGTTTGCCGACGCCGACCCCATAGCGGCGCGCGGTGCCGTCATTTTGCACCAGATAGAGATAGCGGGCATTGGTGTCGATCACGATCGTGCCGGCCTTGTGGGGACCGTCATAATCGACCACGGTCGGCAGGAATTGCGGCGCGATCTGCCGGCTTTGCGGTTGCTGTGCCTGGCGTTGCCGTTGCGGCTGCTGGCGCACCGGCTGCTGCCGGGGAGACCACCAGTTCGTGCGGCGCACCCGGGGTTGCTGCTGCTGCGGCACCTGCCGGAACTGGTATCGGTTTGCCGTGGACCTTCGCTGGACGCGCGGTTTCAGCTGCAGCATCCAGGGCTCGGTCAGATTCGGACTGAGGACGAGCGGAGGCGGGGCGACCTGACCGGCGGACGCCGGAGCGCCGGCAAGGCCCGCGCAGGCAATCAGGACACCCGCAAGGGCTCCAAGGGAAATCGGACGTAAAAGGAACATGGCAGCACTCGCAAACTTGTCATCGACCACGTTCAGCGGCTTCGGGCTGGGCCAAAGCTGCCGGTTAACGGATTGGCAAGGATGATAAGCTGCGGCTCTCAGCCAAAAGTGAATCCGGCCTGGAGAATTCAGGTAATCTTTTCTTATGGTTATTCTTTTCTTGAAGAACAGGCTTAACGAAAACACACCAGGCGGGAAGTCGTTTGGTTAACGAATTCAAAGCGGATTGAATCCACTCCGCTTTCCCCGATTCCTTGGTTAACGGACACTGCGGCGCGCATCCCGGGCGACGAGCGGCAGGATCTGCCGTGTCTGCTTCATCGACATGCCTGGCTTGATGCGCGGGTCGTAAAGCATGTTCAGGATGATCTGGTCGAACACCGTGAACCGGCTGTGGCGTGAGGAATCGTTAAAGACGGAATGAATGAGCGCCTCGTCGTCGTTCATGGGGCCGAGACCCTGCAGCAGTTCCTCGACAAGACAGCGCTTGAAAAGAAATTCGCCCTCGTCGGAAACGATCACGGCGGCCGACCGCTTGATGCCGCCCCGGCCGGACACCACGCGCACGAGACAGCGGCCCGGAACCCGGGCACGGTCGCTCTTGTAGATATCTTTCCTCACCACCTGTTCATATTGCGCCCGATCGACGACATAGACCTCGAAATTCGCGGTCGAGGGGTCGCTGGCGATGCTCGTGGTCAGCCCGCCGACGCGGTTGCCGATTTCCTTCACGAACCGGTAGACCGTTCTCGTACGGTCGCGCGAGGACAGGTTGTGAACGAAAAAGTTCACCGGCCGGGTGAACTTCTTGACCAGGTAGGGCCGCCAGCTCCAGCTGCGATATTCAAGTCCGAAAACGGTTTTCTCGAATCCCTCCAGGAGTTCCTCGGTCGAAAAGGAATCGCTTGCGGCCCGTGCAGGCGGCATTTGAGTGGAGGCGCCAAGAAGCAGGAGACAGGCCAGGAAAAAACGCATGAAGGTCATAGAGGTCAAGGCACCGTTTGCAACGACATTGGCCCGGAAATCATGGCCTGGACAGGCGCCTGACGGGTTTGTTGATCTGGGTGTCCGGAGGATAACCAAAGGACCGGGAAGAGGAAAGCCAAGAAACCGTTACCAAAGCGCAAATCCTCCCGGGAGGCACATCAAGTTTTGAAAAAACATTTCCTTAAACTTCCACTGATATAGCTGGCTCGTATTGCGAATTAAGAAAGCCTGCAGGGCTGGGGACGGGAGTAGGCATGGCCGCGGTGAAAAGATCCTTCCGAGCGGAAAGTTTGATACGTATGAATTCCGGGGCCAATGAGGATCCGGCTTTTGCAGAAGAACGCCGCCACCGGGAGGTGATGGCTGAAATCGCCAGCCTGAAGTCCATGGTCAAAAGTGGCGGGGAGCAGCAGCAGTCCGCCGTGGATCCGCAAGCCATGAGCGAAAAGTTCATGGCCGAGTTCCGCAAGGAATTGTCCGAGGCCGCCAAGCTCAAGGTCGAACTGGATGCCATTTACGAGGCGATTGCCCAGACCAAGAGGGAAATCGCCACGCTGCACCAGACCACCGGGGCCGAGGGTGAGGAAATGACCCGCGTCACCAACGAACTCGACGCGGTTGTCATCGGAACGGAAGGGGCCACGGAAACGATCCTGTCCGCCGCCGAATTCATTGACGAGACCGCAAACACCCTGTCGGCCCGCGTCGACAAGGAAGACGCCGAACTCGCCGGAGACATCCAGGACAAGGTCATCCAGATTTTCGAGGCCTGCAACTTTCAGGACCTGACCGGCCAGCGCATCACCAAAGTCGTGGCGACGCTGCGCTTCGTGGAGGACCGGATCATCCAGATGATGGACATCTGGGGCGGCATCGAGACCTTCAAGGACATCGAGGTTGAAGCCCGCGACCTCAAGGAAGGTGACGCGGCGCTGCTCAACGGCCCGGCCCTGGAAAGCGACATCGACGTCGCGACCCAGGACGACATCGACGCCCTGTTCGCCTGATCCCTCGCAATTCCCGTTTCAAGAGCCCGGCCATTCGGCCGGGTTTTTCCGTAGTCGGCCATTCGGTCGGGCTTTTCCGTTGCGGGCCTGAACTTCCAGTTTGAACTTGCCTCGGTTGGCTCTTCCCGCTACCAAGACGAGAACAAAGAGTGAATATCGGGATGGCCATGGCTGACGACAAGATGACGGTGAAAGCGGAGCGCGATCCGGAAACCGGGTTGCTGACGGGACATGACGGCAAGGCGCGCTGCTGGTGGCACGGCGGGCTGGAGGACTACCAGCGCTATCATGACACAGAATGGGGCTGGCCGGTCGACGAGGACCGGCGCCTGTTCGAAAAGGTCTGCCTAGAAGGCTTCCAGTCGGGCCTGTCCTGGCTGACCATCCTGCGCAAGCGCGAGGCCTTTCGCGCCGCCTTCGCCAATTTCGAGTTCGGCAAGGTTGCGCAGTTCACGGAAGCCGATGTCGAACGCTGTCTCCAGGATGCCGGCATTGTCCGCCACCGCAAGAAGATCGAGTCGACCATCAACAACGCCCGGCGGGCGTTGGAGCTGCGCGCCGAATTCGGTTCGCTCGCCGCCTATTTCTGGTCCTTCGAGCCGAAGCCGGAAGACCGCCCGCAGACAATCGATTTCGCCACCGCGCGCACGCTTGGCAAGACCGCGGAAAGCACCGCCCTGTCGAAGGACCTGAAAAAACGCGGCTGGAGCTTCGTCGGTCCGACCACCGTCTACGCGTTCATGCAGTCGATGGGCATGGTCAACGACCACCTGGAGGGCTGTTGCTGCCGTCAAAGCGTCGAGGCGGCGCGGGACGCGTTCACGCGGCCGGTGACGGCGTAGAGTTTGAATAAAGCTGCATTGATCTCGGCCGGTATGGCGTTGGCCGTGGTCCACCAGAAACGATTTTGCCCTTCAGACTTGCACCCCAGCCCTCGCCGCAAAGGGGAGGAGGCCTGAGGTCGCGTGCCCAAAATACAGGTGTCATCTCAGCGAAAGCGGAGACCCAGGAAGCTTCATCGGCATCCTTTTTCTTGCGCAAAAGCCGTCTGCCGGAAAATCCCTAACCGCCCACCTTTGCCTTCAGCGGCGCGAACAGCCGGTTCTCCCTCGAGAACACGTAGTCCAGTGTTTCCACCGTGACCGTTTCGGCGCCTTCGCCGATCAGGAGTTGCGCGCAGTCGGCGACGGCCTCCTTCGGGCAGAGCACGCTGACATGATGCGCGTCGTCATTGTCCGAAAAGCGCTGCTGGGCGCCGATCTTGCTGACCGACCTGAGCGCCTGGGTCCGGTCGTCGACGACGGCTTTCACCAGCTTGACGTTGCGCGCGGCTTCTTCCGCCGCCACCCGATCCAGGATCGCCCGCGCCGCGGTCAGGGCGGTTGCCGACCAGTTCGCATTGAGCGAGGCGACAAGGTTCGCCTGGCTTTTCAGCATGACGCCGTCGGCCAGGATCTTCAGGTTGTTGGCCTGGAGGGTCGAGCCCGTGGTGGTGATGTCGACGATGAGTTCGGCCGAGCCTGCCGCCGGTGCACCTTCGGTCGCTCCGGCGCTTTCGACGATCCGGTAGTCGGCGATGCCGTTTGCGGCGAAGAAGGACCGGGTCAGGTTCACGTATTTGGTCGCGACGCGCAGGCGGCGGCCATGGCGGTTGCGGAAATCGGAGGCGACATCGGAAAGGTCCGCCATGGTTTCCACGTCGATCCAGGCCTTGGGCACGGCAACAACCACATCCGCCGGGCCGAAGCCGAGCGGCGTGACGATGTGAACCGTGCTGTCCGGGTCGGTGATGTTCTCATGAACCAGGTCGAGGCCCGTAATGCCGAAATGGACGTCACCGTCGGACAGTGCCCGCGCGATTTCGGACGCCGACAGGAAGGCGATCTCGACGTTGTGCAGTCCCTTGATCGCGCCCCGGTAATTGCGGGCCCCTCCCGGCTGCAGCACCTTGAGCCCGGCCTGGCCGAAGAACTCGTTGGTGTTCTCCTGCAGGCGTCCCTTGGACGGAATGGCGATGATCAGTTTGCTCATGCGTCTACACTCGCTGCAATCCGGTCCTGCCACATGGAAAAGCCGATCGCCGGGACGTCGTCCCGCGCGCCCAGCAGGGTAACCAGCTTGTCGTACCGGCCACCGCCGACCAGGGGGCCTTCCACCTGTGTGCCCGCGGCATGAATCTCGAAGACGAAACCGGAGTAGTAATCGAGGCGGCGGCCGAATTCCGCCGTGAAACTTAGCCGTGACGGGTCAATGCCCCTGGCGTCGAGGGCGGCCAGACGCTGCTCGAACGCGGCCAGCGGCGTGTCCAGGCCAAGGCCGAATTCCGTGGAGAAATCCCGCAGGGCCTTCGGCGCGGCGGCGCCGTCGGCCTTCAGGGACAGATAGGCGGACAGCGTTTCGGCGGCCTTGTCATGGCCGCGGGCACCGCTGGCCAGCGCCGCCTGTTCCAGGAACCGGTCGGCGATTTCGCTCGGTGTGCGCCCGCCGACCGCGGAAATGCCGGCAATCGACAAGAGGTCCTCGACCACCGCGTGGGCGGCTTCCGGATCGGCGCCTTCCAGCGCGGACAGGAACCCGAGGCGGACGTCGCGGCTGTCGTCGTCCGAGGAGGCACCGCCGGCCATCCGGCCGATGGCGGCGTTCAGGCGGTCGGTCTCGCCGAAGAGATCGCGCAGCCGCCGGCGCCAGACCGTCGGCAGGTCGAGGCCTTCCAGAATTGCGGCAAAGATCGTCTCGTCGCCGATGCGGATCAGGCAGTCATTCAGGCCGAAAACTTCGAGAGCCTTGACGGAGAGCGCCAGCAGGTCGGCGTCGGCTTCGGCGGTGTCCGCGCGGCCGAGGCTTTCCGCGCCCAGCTGCGGGATTTCGCCGAGACCGTCCGGCCGCTGGCGAAACACCGGGCCGCTGTAGCAATAGGCGGCCGGCAGCTTCGCCCCCGCTGCCGCCAGGTGATGGCGGCACACCGGAATGGTGAAGTCGGGCCGCAGGCACAGGTCTGCGCCATCCGTGCCGCTGGTCAGGAACAGGCGGCGGCGAATGTCCTCGCCGGTGAGGTCGAGAAAGACGTCCGCCGGCTGCAGGATCGGCGGGCTCACATGGGTGTGGCCGGCAGCCTTGAACAGCTCCAGAACTGCTTCGATCTTCGCCGTGTCCAGCCCGCTCATCTGCGCCGCTCCCATGTCTCAGGCCTCGCTTGCCCGTTTGCGGTCGTCCGCCTGGCCGTCCAGGATGGACCGCACCGTCCCGACCAGGTCGGCCTCCTTGACGGTGATCTGCGCCGGGCGGCTTTCCCGCCAGGTGATGTTGTCGGTGATCTCTTCCGACAGGCGCTTGCCCTCGATCAGGTCCTTCACCTGGATCTCGCCAGCCTCGCGCTCGTCGGACCCCTGGATGATTGCCACCGGGCAATTGCGCCGGTCTGCGTATTTCAGCTGGTTGCCGAATTTCTTCCAGTTGCCCTGGTACATCTCCGCGCGGATGCCCGCCTGGCGCAGGTCCTGGACCATCTTCTGGTAACGGCCGAGCGCGGCGACATCGCCGTCCATGACGGTGACGAGAACCGGCGCAACCACGTCGGCGGTGCCGAGCTTGCCGAGGTTCTTCAGGGCAGTCATCAGGCGGGAGACACCGATGGAAAAGCCGGTCGCCGGCACATCGCGGCCGGTGAAGCGCTTGACGAGACCGTCGTAACGACCGCCACCGCCGACGGATCCGAACTGGACGACCTCGCCTTTCTCGTTGGTGACGTCGAACAGGAGCTCGGCCTCGAAGACGCAGCCGGTGTAATATTCAAGGCCGCGCACGACGGAGGGATCGATCTTGATCCGGTCCTCGCCATAGCCGCAGGCGCGTACGATTTCGCGAATCGTGTCCAAATCAGCGAAGCCGTCAGTGAAGCCAGCAGTTTGCTTTGCTGCTTCGTTGAATTCCATTTCGTCGACACCATCGACAAATCGCTCGTTAGTGACGACCTTTACGACGAAACTTGCCTGTCGTTCGCCTAAACCTGCTCCTTTTGTGAAATCGCCACTCTCGTCCTTTCGTCCTACTCCAAGGAGCTGCAACACACCCTCGGAACCGAACTTGTCGAGCTTGTCGATGGCCCTGAGCACCGTCAGGCGGCGCTCCTCGTGTTCCTCGCCACCAAGACCGATGGCTTCGAGAACACCGTCAAGAACCTTGCGGTTGTTGACACGGATGACGTAGTCGCCGCGCGGGATGCCGAGGGCTTCCATCGTGTCGGCCATCATCATGCACATCTCGGCATCCGCCTGGACACCCGGCGCGCCAACCGTGTCGGCGTCGAACTGCATGAACTGGCGGAACCGGCCGGGACCGGGCTTTTCGTTGCGGAACACCCAGCCTGCCCGGTAGGTGCGGTAGGGCATCTGGATCTCGTTGATCAATTCCGAAACATGCCGGGCGAGCGGCGCGGTCAGGTCGTAGCGCAGGCTCATCCACTGCTCGTCTTCATCCTGTACGGAAAAGACACCGGCGTTCGGCCGGTCGGTGTCCGGCAGGAACTTTCCGAGGCAGTCGGTATATTCGAAGGCCGGCGTTTCGACGGGGTCGAAGCCGTATTGCTCGTAGACGGCACGGATCTTTGCGAGCATCTCGTCGGTGGCGCGGATGTCCCCGGCAGAGCGGTCGACAAAGCCGCGCGGCAGGCGGGCCTTCAGTTTGTTCGGTTTTTTGGCCATGAAAATCTTAGGTCGTGGTTCGGCGCCCTGAAAACCTCAGGCGTCCAGCGTGATGATGGTGCCGATGTCCTAGACGAAACAGACCGCTAGGGCAAGGACGGGACGCATTGCGCAAGCCTTGTCCTTGGTCGACGACAATCGGCACCGGGTACAGTCGGGCTGCAAATGCGCGAGTACACCCTGATTGATGAGCCGCCACCGTGCCAAAGTCACCTCTCCCGCTGGGAGAGGTCGGAGCGCAGCTCCGGGTGAGGGGGCAAACCTGTCCGCATGACCGCCAGTGTTTGACCCCTCACCCCAGCCCTCTCCCCACAGGAGAGGGAGCGAGGTCCTGCTGTAGGCGATCTTCAAGCCAAACACGATTTAGGTGGCAACTCCGGAATTCAGCCCCCCGGTGTCACCCCGGACAAGCGGAGCGCAGATCCGGGGCCTACTCGCAGGACAACTCGCTGAAGCGACGGGGAATTCTCCCAAGCGCAGCAAAACCCACCGGTTCTCTGGAAACGAGTGGGCCCCGGCTCTCCCTGTGGTCGGCCGCGGTGACATCGTTTTTGACGAGAGAGTGAGGGCTCCGGGAGAGGCGTTTGCAGCTCGAATTCAGGACATCGCCTTGTTTGCATCACAGTTCGGGTTAAAAGGCCCTTGAATAAAGGCAGAGGTCGGTGCAGATGCACCGGGGCAACGGTCGGGCCGTTCCGACGGAATTCCGCGCTGTCTTTTCTTGTATTTAATCTCTGGCGGGCTATGGTCCGCGCGACTTGCGGCCAAGCGGCCGGCCGGACGCGGTATCCGGCGCAGACGGACAGAATGGGTTGACGATGGACAGTGCGGTGCGCATGGCAGAAGACAATGCCGGCGAAAGCGGAGCCGGGGCTCGGGAAAATATCGCGGCACAGGCCGCGGAACTGAGCGTGATCCTGCCGAGCTTCAACGAAGCCGCCAACATCCCGATCCTCGTGAAGCTGCTTGACGAGACCCTGGCCGGCATCGCCTGGGAGGCGATTGTCGTCGATGACAATTCTCCAGACGGAACGACCGAGGTCGCCCGCAAGATCGCGCTCCGCGATCCCCGTATCCGCGTCATTCGCCGCATAGGCCGCCGGGGACTGTCCGGTGCCTGCATCGAGGGCATCCTGGCGTCCTCCGCACCCTATGTGGCGGTGATGGACGCCGATCTTCAGCACGACGAGACCCTGCTGCCGAAGATGCTGACAGAACTCAGGACCGGCGATGTCGATCTGGTGGTCGCCAGCCGCAAGGTCGATGGCGGAACCACCGGCGAAGGGCTTTCAAAGATCCGCGCCTGGGGCTCCGACATCGCCAATTCGCTTGCACAGAAGCTGCTGAATGTGACCTTGAAGGATCCGATGAGCGGGTTCTTCATGGTCCGCAGGGAAAAAGCGGAAGCCCTGGCGCCGAAACTGTCCCCCCAGGGGTTCAAGATCCTGCTCGACCTGGTCTCCAGTGCCAATGGCGCCCTCAGGATCCGCGAACTGCCTTTCACCTTCCGCGAGCGCCAGCACGGCGAAAGCAAGCTGGATACGCTGGTCACCTTCGATTATTTCGGCCTGCTTCTGGCGAAATATTTCGGCGACATCGTTTCCGTCCGGTTCCTGATGTTCGGCCTGGTCGGTGCCAGCGGCCTGGTGGTTCACCTGGTCGCGCTGCGCCTGTTCCTGCTTGGCGGACTGGAATTCAACATGGGCCAGACGGCGGCCTCCTTCGTCGCCATGACCTCGAACTTTTTCCTGAACAACCAGCTGACCTATCGCGACCGGCGCCTGCACGGTCTCCAGGCGATCATCGGCCTGCTGACCTTTTATGCGGTCTGTTCGGTCGGCGTGCTCGCCAATGTCGGTGTCGCCAACCTGATCTATGCCGACCCGTCCTACTGGTGGTTCGCCGGCACGGCCGGGGCGATCATGGGCGCAGTCTGGAACTATGCGGCAAGCTCGGCGCTGACCTGGCGCAAGTCCTGAAGGCACGGCGTGACCACGACAGGCCTCAAAGACAACACCCCGTTTTTCCTGCGTCCGGCCGGATTGATCCTGCTGGTCGCATTGCTGACGGCGCTGAAGCTGTTTGCCGCCGCCAACGCGCATTTCGTCGAGGACGAGGCCTATTACCGGATCTGGGGGCTCAATCCCGCGCTGAGCTATTACGACCACCCGCCGATGATCGGCTGGTGGATCACGGCGGGGCAGGCACTCTTCGGCGACACCGTGTTCGCCGTGCGGGCGCTGGTGGTTTTCTCCGGCGTTCTCGGCTCCCTCGCGCTGTGGCGCACCGCCGGCCTGCTGTTCGACAGGCGGGTGGCCGGCTGGGCGGTGCTGTTCCTGAACACCTCCCTGCTGGTCGGTATCGGCGGCATCCTGGCGACGCCGGACGCGCCTTCGGTCCTGTTCTGGGGACTGAGCCTGTGGGCGCTGGCGGAACTCTCCCATTCGAAAAATGCCAATTGGTGGCTGGTCGTCGGGCTGATGGCCGGGCTGGGGCTGCTCGCCAAATATTCCGTGCTGTTCCTGGGGGCAGGGATCGTGCTCTGGCTGCTTTGGGTGCCGGAGGCGCGGCGCTGGTGGGGGCGCTGGCAATTATGGGCCGGCGGCGCGATCGCGCTGTTGTGCTTTGCCCCCGTCCTCTACTGGAACCACCTGCATGACTGGGTCAGTTTCTACAAGCAGTTCGGCCGGGCCGGCTCCGGCGGCTTCACCTTGAAATACATCTTCGAGTTTCTGGGCGCGCTGATCGGGCTGATGAACCCGCTGATCGCGGTCCTGGCGGTGCCGGGCGCGGTGATCCTGGCAAGGCGCTTGCGAAACCGGGACAAGGCTGCCTCTCTGCTGCTGCTGACCGTGCTGCCGTTTCTCCTCTATCTTCTCTATCACTCGCTGCATGCCCGCGTTCAGGCCAATTGGCCCGCTCCCCTGTTTCCGGCCTTCGCCATGATGGCAGGGGTGTTCGCGGCCGGTCTTCCCTCGGGAAAATGGACCTGGCTGCCGCGCACGGGTGTCGGCCTGGGATTGGTGGTTGCCATCGTGGTACAGCTGCATGCGGTGTGGCCGCTGACGGGAAGCCTTGCCCGCAAGGACCCCACTTTCCAGCTGCGCGGCTGGCCCGAAATCGGCAACGCGGTGCGGGCGATCGCACACCGCGAAGGCGCCGCCTTTGTCGCGACGACCAGCTATGGCCTCAACGGCCAGCTTGATTTCCTTTTGAAGGACGATGTCCCGGTGGTGCAGCTGACAGAACGCATCCGCTACATCATGACCGGCGATCCTGACCTGTCCCTTTTCGATGGACCGGGTCTTTATGTCGCCGAAAAGCGCCGCGACAAGGCCGACAACCTGGAAGACAGTTTCCGGACGGTCGAGCCGCTGGCGGAGCTGACACGAACGGTCAGGGGCGTGCCGCTGGAGACGCTGGTGGTCTACAAGCTGGACGAGCGGTCCGGCACCGTATTCGAGCCGATCGCGGAAAGATGACCGGCAGCTGACGTCTCCTGCCGCAAAGAACTGGCTTGCAAAGAGCCCCCGAATGCCGCAGGGATTATGACCAATTAGTCAGTTTGTCCGGTCCGCCCGCGGAATTGTATGAAGCGAATTACACTTGGTGCCCTTGATTACGGCCTGGCCTTCGGGGTCGACCGTGCCTTGCGCGATCTCGTCGAGCAGGGGCGGCTGAGTGCGCTTGGCGCCCTGGTCACGACCGACCTTTGGCCGCGTGAGTTCCGCCCACTGCAGGAAACGGTCCAGAAGGTCGGCAAGCGCGCGATGTTCGGGGTGACACTGGCCTTCAGCGGCGACAGGGTATCTCCCGTCAGCGGCCGCATGCAGGAAGTCTATGGCGACCGCATGTTCACGCGCGAGCAGCTTCAGCGCCGCGCCCTGTTCCGGTTGTTGCCGGACGAACTTCTTCTCGAGGAAGCCCAGGCACAACTCGCCCGCTACAGCGTCCTGATGAAACGGCCGCCCGATTTCGTGGCGGTGCGCGAGGGGCTGCTTGCCAGAACCTCGCTGGCCCGTCTTGTGTTCAAGGCGATCGTCCATGCGGATTACGAAACACCGCCGCTGGTGATTTCTCCGGTGCGGTCGGGCCTGAAACCGGTTCGCCTGGCGCGGCTTGCAAGGTCCTATGGATTGAAGCTGCTGCCCAAGGCCGACCCGTTGCCGGAAACCGATGACCAGGAAGAGCTGCAATGTCTCCTGCACAATCACTTTGACGGCATGACGGACCTGAGTTTTGTTGCCGCCATTCCCGGCCGTTCGGACGACCGGTTGAGACGCGACGAGCCGCGCCGGAAGGTGGCGATCCGTGAATGCCAGTATGACGTGCTTGCCAGCGACAGATTCTTCCATACGCTGGAGAAGAAGGACGTCTTCCTGAATTGAAACGAAAAAACGGTCCTGCGGGGAACAGGACCGTTTTTCGTGGAGGTCTGGAAGGGGGGAGGGGCAACCCCGCTTCCATGTCTTTAGATATAGGGTTATTTTGCTCCGATGCACGTGATGTGGATCACATGTTTTCATTTGATCTTCTTTTTTGCAGGCGGCGCTATTGGCAGGGGGTCGAAGTGGCTGAAATTAAAGACTTTTTAAAAAACAGCTTTTCGCTGGAAGGGCTGGAATCGGAACTGGCGGTCGGATTGTCCCGCCTGGCGCGGCCCATGAAGATTGGGGCGGGCACGATCCTGTTCGAAAATGGCGACCCGGGCAACGGCTGTTACGCGGTTCTTGAAGGCTCGCTCAAGGTGGCGCTGCTGTCCGTTGAGGGCGACGAACAGCTTCTGGCGGTCCTGGGCCCTGGCGATCTCGTCGGCGAACTGGCCCTGCTCGACGGCCGCCCGCGCTCCGCCACAGTCAGCGCCCTGAAGGACGCCCAGCTCGCCTTTATCGACAAGGCGGCGTTCCAGCGGTTCGCCGATGAAAACCCTGCTGTCTACCGACACATGCTGTCGATTGTCGGCAAGCGCCTGCGCCATGCCAATGACGTGCTGGCGGCGCGCTCCTTCCTGCCGCTGCCGGGCCGGGTCGCGCAGACCTTGCTGCAATTGTCAGAGACCTTCGGCAAGCAGCTCGACGACGGGCGCATGCTGATCCACTACAAGCTCAGCCAAGCCGACATTGCCAACATGGCCGGCGCCGCGCGCGAGAATGTCAGCCGTGTCCTCAACGACTGGAAACGTGCCGGCACCATCAGCCGCATTTCCGGATATTACTGCATCGAGCAGATCGAATTCCTGGAACAGGCCTCGACGCTCTAGGGGCTGCCGCGGCGCTTTCCCTGTCAGCCTTCGTCATGCCATGGCTTGACCCACTGCTGTCCGGTTTAAGTTGGATTGAGGTTTAAGGTCATCTGCCTTGTGTCAGTTTGCGGTGGCGGTTTGTGAATGTTCAGTGCGTTGATTGTGCGTCGATGCATGAGGTTGAGGCGCACGAGGCGTGCGAAGGCGAGTGGTTGCTTGACTGCTGTCTGGGTCGCCTGAGCGGCCCTGAGCAGGATATAGGCGATCAAGGCGATGAAGATCTGGATGCGTACGGCATTCTCGGACGTTCCGAGGAAATGCCGGATCTTCAGGTTCTGCTTGATCCACTTGAAGAACAGCTCGATTTGCCAGCGTTGTTTGTAGAGATCGGCGATTTCGTCGGCCGGTGCATCCAGGTCGTTGGTGACCAGCCGGATGGTTTTGCCAGTTGAGATCCGTACGGTGATCTCACGGACGGGATCGTCGAAGGGGTTGCGGCGCGACCGGGCCATGCGCTGGGGGAGCAATCCGATGCGGTCGGAAAGGATGTTGCCGCTTTCGGACACATCCCGTTCTGCGCAGACCTGAAGGTTTGTGTTGGTCTTCAACCGGGAAACGAACCTGCATCCATTCGCGTCGAGCTTCTTCCACCAGGCGTAATCATAATAGCCAAGGTCGAAAACGTAAGTCATCCCCGGCTCGATTGTCGTGTCCTTGGCAGGGATCACGTCGTGAACCTTCTGGCCGGTTACAGAGGTCTCCAGCGCGGTATCAGCATACGGATCGTAGGTGACATGCAGCTTGATGGCCCGATGGCCGCTCACTGTATCGGCCCAACCTGTTCCGGCCGACGACAACCGGATCCGCGTGGCATCGAGGATGCGCACGGCATCTGCCAGATGCCTGCGTGTTCGTCGGCTGGCGGCGGCTGCCATAAAAGAAAAGAGCTCGGCATAAAGTGCGGCCGGCCGCCGGGCATTGGCGTCGGCCAGCGTGGTTCGGGCCACGCAGCTCCCGCCCGCATGATAAAGCCGGGCGGATTGGCTCATCAGCCCCGTCTCAATCTCCCGCAAGCTCTGAGCGCCAGCGAGCTGACCGAACAACAACGCCAGAAACTGGGTCTTCGTTGTCAAACGGCGGACACGGTGATCCGCCTTGTGCTCATCCACAAGCCGATTGAACTCGCCCCAAGGAACATGCTTCAGCACTTGATGAAAAACGCTATTGTGATGGCGCATGGCATTGTTCCTCTGTTCGTGTCTCAAACGCGGCCAAACGTCTGAAACCGAGTAGAATCAATGTCATGCGCATAGTCCACTAAATTAAACCGGACAGTAGTGGGCTTGACCATGGCATCCATGCCGTTTCCTTGCTTTTTCACGAGGCAGGTGACACTGGCGAGATCACGGCATGGATTGCCGGATCAAGTCCGGCAATGACGGAGGAAGTTGGGGGACTAGGGGCGATCGACGCGAGATGGAAGCTGGTCTTGATCGATCGGCGCTAACTAACTCTCCACAGCGACCGCCGTCTGCGTCCCCGCCAGGATCGACGCCAGAGACTGTGTGTTGAGGCTGTCCAGGAACGCCTCGGCTGCGCGGGCCATGGCCCCTTTCAGCGCGCAGCGCGGCAGGAAGGCGCAGATTGCGTCACCGTCCGGTTTCAAACAGGCAACCACGCCGAGATCCGGCTCGATCAGGCGAACCACGTCGCCGAGCCTGATCTCGTCGGGTGCCTGTGCCAGGCGAATGCCGCCGCCGCGGCCACGTGTTGTTTCCAGGTAGCCGCCCTTGGCCAGATGGGCGACGATTTTCATGACATGGGATTTTGCCAGACCGAGCTGCGTCGCCAGCTTGTCGACGGTTTGCGGGTCGTCGGTCTGGCCTGTGGCCATCAAGATTCTCAAGGCAAAATCGCTGGCCTGACTGAGGCGCATGACAGCATCCCATAAAACATTCATCTCAGATGTTGATTTTAGCGAAAGCCTGTGGCATTTAAAAGATGCATCTTAAATGAATGTTTGGAGGCGGCCATGGAAGCCCGCGAAACGTCACAGCATCGCTACAAGCTGCAGCGGCGGGAAACGCCTGTCACGGGCGACCGGCTGCGGCGCTACGAGGAGGTCGACGAACAGGCGATCCACGTCATGGTGCATACGTTCTACGGCTGCATCCGTGAACATCCGCGTCTCGGGGAAATCTTCGGGCGGCGGCTCGCGGGCCGCTGGGAAGAACACCTGCCGAAGATGGAAGCCTTCTGGCAGTCGGTCCTGATGAAGAACGGCGCCTACAAGGGCAAGCCGGTACCGGCCCATCTGAAACAGAAGGAACTGGTCAGCGCCGACTATGCCGCCTGGCTGGGCGTGTTCCGCCCGGTCATTCGCGAATTGTTCGTGCCGGATCTTGCCGACGAGATCATCGCGGTCGCCGAGCGCATCGCGCAAAGCTTGTGGCTTGCCACTTTCGGCATGCCCGGAGCGACCCCGCCTGCCGAACTCGCCTCGAAGCCGTCTGACTGGAGCGGATCATGCTGGTAACGATTGTCCTCGTCGCGGAGGCCCTGGTGGCCGTCTGGTTCACCGTGTTCTCGCTCATGCTTCTGTCCATGTACCTGGACAGCCGGACCATGCCCCTGCCGAAGCTCGACCTCGCGGGCCGCACGCTGATCGGCAGCGCCAAGCTCGCCTTCGTCACCGGCATGGTGGCGCTCGCAGCGATGACCATTTTCGAAATCAATGCGATCAGCTGATCACGATACTCAAGGAACCCTGGACTATGTTCACACCCAACATGCTCAGCCGCGCATTGCCGATCCTGCTGATCTGGGTCGCCGCGCCCCTGCCGCTCTGGATCATGGTCGTGTTGATGATGCTTGTCTGATCAATGAAGGACTTGTGCTTGTCATGCTTGCGGGTAGTCTTTTCGTCTGAATCGGAAAGAGGGGATCAGGCGTGAACGAAGAAACACCGCAGGGCGAGCTGACATTGCGCACCATGGCCATGCCGGCCGACACCAACGCGTCCGGAGACATTTTCGGCGGCTGGGTGCTGTCGCAGATGGACCTTGCCGGGGGCATCGCCTCCGGCCAGCGCGCGGAAGGCCGTGTGGTGACCATCGCGGTCGACAAGATGAAGTTCATCCGCCCGGTCCATGTCGGCGACGTCCTGTGCGTCTATACCAGCGTCGGTCGCGTCGGCACGTCCTCGATGGAGATCAGGATCGAGGCCTGGGCGCTGCGCCACCGCTACGGCCACCGCGAAAAGGTCACCGAGGCGATCTTCACCATGGTCGCCGTCGACGACAGCGGCAAGCCGAGGCCCGTGCCCACGCAGCACTGAGGTGGCAACGCCAGGCCCCTGTCATCACAGCTTGGCCTCACCCAATGACGTCATCCTGAGGAGGACCGTCAGGTCCGTCTCGAAGGATCCGCCACTTGCTCCGGTATGTGCAGCCGCTCCTTCGAGACGCGCGCAAGCGCGCTCCTCAGGATGACGCCGAATGGTTGGTTGGTACCTGCAATTCGAGGGGCGAGCCTGCTTCGAAAACCCTATGAAAGCCGTCCCGTCCGTTGCCGGTTGAGGATGTCGGCGAACAGGTCCTCGTCGACGGCGCAGGTGCAGCCATTGGCCCACAGCTGCAACAGGCCCTTCAGCCGGTCGATCCTTGCCTGCGCGGACAAGGGGGCCTTGTGGCAGGGCAGGCCGCCCAGAATGCGCAGCGTGCGGATCCGGGACAGGACGCAGTCTTCCGCTGCTGCCCGCCAGACATCGTCATCTGCAATCTGCGACTGGACGGCCAGCCGGTTCTCGATCAGTTCTGCCGCGCGTCCGGCAAAAGGGTCCTGAGTCAATTAATCCTCCATCGGTTGCCCGAGGAGGACTGGCGCATTTGAGAAAACCGCTTGATTGCCGGAGTGCCCCAAAAGGATCGATCCGGCCGCATCCCTGTTGCGGAAACCACCTTGCCCGGTCGGCAGGTTGGCGAGGGCGCCAGCCCTTCTCTTGATGATGGCGCGCTTATGCCACGGCACATGGTGCTTGGCAAGTCCCCCGGCGCATGTCACATCTTCCCCAAACGCATGTTTGGAGACCTTCCTTGCTGGACAGATCCGCTCTGCATCACAGCCGTCCGCTTGTGCCGGTTCTGCTGGCCTTTTGCGCCTGTTTTGTCGATGTCGTCTGCATTCTAGGACTGTTCCATACCTTCACCGCCTTTATCACCGGCACCCTGGTCGTCCTGTGCACCGAAGTCTTCCACAAGGGGGACAATGCCGCGCTGAAGGTGTTCGTTCTGGCAATGTTCTTTGTCTCCACCCTGTTCTGGTTCACTGCCGTGACCCGGCTAATCCGGGCGGGAAGGGTCACCGTCGGCCAGCTGTTTGCGCTCGAGGCGGCGCTGGTCGCCGCATTCATGCTGGTGGCGGGGCTCGGGGATCCTTCGGTGTCGGGCCCGCTGGGCGCCGTCACGCTTGTCGCCGTCGGCCTGTCGACAGTCGCCATGGCACTGCAGAACGTGATCATGCTGACCCTGCTGCACCGTCACGTGCCGACCACCATGATGACAGGCAACTCCCTCAAGCTGGTGCTCGGGATCGCCGACTATTTCCAGCATCCTGAAAACCGGGAGGACAGCCGTTCCAGGATCGTTCACCAGGCTCTTGTGATTGCGGCATTCGCAGCCGGCGGCCTGCTGGCCAGTCTGCTGATGACGCTCTTCGGGTTCTGGGCGCTGGCGGTGCCGGTCGCAGTTCTCCTGCTTCTGGCCGCGGTACAGCCGTCATCGGAAGGGGAATTGGCGGAAACAGGAGCTCAGGCGCGCCGGTCGTAGTCCACGCGGCCATCGACCAGATGAATGCGCCGCTGCATCCTGGCCGCCAGGTCCAGGTCGTGGGTGACGGCAATAACCGTCGTCCGTTCCTTGTCGACGATCTTCTGAAGGCTCTCGAACACCTGTTCGGTGGCGGCGGAATCCAGGCTGCCGGTCGGTTCGTCCGCCAGGATCAGGTCGGGTGAATTCGCCAGGGCCCGGGCCACCGCGACGCGCTGGCGCTGGCCGCCCGACAGCTGTTCGGGTCGCCGGTGCAGGAACTCTTCCAGGCCGAGACCCGCCAGCAGTCCGGTGGCATGGTCCAGTTGCGCCTTGTGCGACAGCCTGCCAAGCCGCTGCATCGGGATCATGACATTGTCGAGGGCACTGAATTCCGGCAGCAGGAAGTGGAACTGGAAGACGAAGCCCAGTTTTTCGAGCCTGAGCTGGGCCATTTCGGCGGAGGTGAGATCATGGGTCGGCCGGCCGCCGATCCGCACTTCTCCGTCGGTCGGCCGGTCGAGCAGGCCGAGCAGGTAGAGCAGGGAAGACTTGCCGGATCCCGACGGGCCCGTAATCGCGACGAACTCGCTCTCGCCGACGCTGAACGTCACATCCTCGACCAGTGTCACCGGCACCACGGCGGGCAGGATGCGCGTAAGGCCGCTGACTTCCAGCAGCGGGGAGGACGGGGTCGCCTCCGGGGCCAGGCTCATGTCGCCCCCCGGATGATGTCGACCGGATTGAGCCGGGCGGCCTTGCGTGCCGGCAGCAATCCGGCAATGGCGGAGGAAAAAAGCGCCAGCAGGCAGGCTATGACATAGTGATAGAAGGCGAAATGGATCGGCAGGCGAGTCATCTCCACGTCGGTGGTCACCTCGAACTTGACCGTGGCGAGATAACTCGACAGGGCGAACCCGAGCGCGGACCCGGCGACGGCGCCGAGCACGCCGATCACGAGGCCTTCCAGCACGAAGATCCGCTGGATGTCGCCTTCCGGAAAGCCGAGCGATTTCAGGATGGCGATGTCCCTGGCCTTTTCGTGCACGATCGTGGAGACGATGTTGTAGATGCCGAAGCCCGCGACGACCAGAATGGCGCCGACCACGGTGTACATGATCACATTGCGCACGAAGAAGGCCTCCATCAGGCCCTCGTTGGCTTCTTCCCAAGACACCGCCTTGTAGCCGAGCTGCCGTTCCGCGCGGGCCGCGACCTCGTTGGCGTCCTTGATCCGGTTCAGGTGGATGGAGATGGAATTGATGATGTCCGGTTTTTCCAGAAGGATCTGGACCGCCTTGAGGGGCGCATAGGCGAGGCCCTCGTCGCTGGTGGTGATGCCGGTGTGAAACAGTCCGACAATCTTGAAGCGCTTGGCGACGCCGTTGGCCGAGGTCAGCGTGACCGTGTCTCCAAGCTCCGCGCCCAGCCGGTTGGCCGCCTTGTCGCCGATCACAAGGCCGTTCGCGGTGGTGTCCAGATCTTCGAAGGAGCCCTGACGCATGTCCTCGCTGATCTTGGAGACGGCCAGTTCCCGTCGAGGAACCACGCCGATCAGCGTCAGTCCGATGTCCTGCCCGCTGTAGCGCAACACGGCCTGTCCGCTCAGCCGCGGAGCCATCGTGCCGTTCACCCAGTCGCGCAGCGAGGCAAGGGCCTCGGTCGGGTTGCGGATGCCGCGCAGATCCTCCTTCGGCCGGAGTCCGTGAAAGGCCACGGCGTCATATTTGCGGCTGGCCGGCTGTTCCCGGGGCGCGCGCTGGTCGTCGAGGATCTCCACATGGGGAATGGCCTCGATCAGCGTTGCCATGAAATCGCGCTGCGAGCCTTCCATGAGGCTGGCCATGGCGACGGAAAAGCCGACGCCAAGCGCGACACCGAGCGTCGACACGACTGTTTGCCTCAGCCGGGTGCGCACATGGGTTGCCGCGATCCGAAGCAGGAGCATCATGGGCGATCCCCGGTGACCGGCTGAACCGTCTCTCCCTCGATGAGCTCCGCGTTGAACGGAAAGACGACCTTGGCATCAGCGTCCAATCCTCCCAGAACCTCGACGGCGCGGGTGCCGCGGATACCGATCTCGAGCGTGACGAGGCTGATCCGGTTGTCCTCGCCGACGCTCTGTACTTTCGAGCCGTCAAACGCGGCCAGGGGCAGCAACAGCGCGCCGGATTTTTCGCGGGTGACGATGTTGATTTCCGCCGTCATGCCGATCTGGAGCGGCGTCTTGTCCGGCAGGTCGAGATAGACCCGGTAATTCTTCAACACCGGATCGCCCTTGGGCGTGATCCGCGAGACCTCCGCCGTCAGGTCCCTGCCCGGAAAGGCATCCGCCTTGATCAGGGCGGTCTGTCCGCGCGCGACCTTCGGTATGTCCTCTTCGTTGACCTCGGCGACCAGCTGCAGCGGCGTCGGCTGGCCGATCCAGAACAGGATTTCGCCGGGCTCGGCGACTTCGCCGACCGATCCGTCCTGGCGCAGCACGACACCGTCCATCGGCGCGACGATGCGGTAGTCCCGCAGCCGTTCCTTCTGGGCGGCGATCATGGCGTTGACGCGGATGAGCTCGCTTTGCGCCTTGTCGTAGACCTGCTGGCTGACGACCCTGCGTTCCAGAAGCTGCTGGGCCCGTTCACGGTCGGACTGGGCCAGAACCTGCCGGGCTTCCAGCTCCGCCAGCGTCGCGCGGGCATCGCCGCTGTCGAGTTCCGCAAGCTGGTCGCCCTTGGTGACTTCCATGCCCTCGCAGTTGCACAGGGTCACGATCCGCTCGCGGATGATGCTGGTTACCTTGGCCCACCTGACCGGTTCCACCACGGCGGTTGCATAAACGACCTCGGCGGCCCGGCCCCTGTACGGGGCGACGACGTCGACCTTGCCGGGTCGGGCTGTCCACCAGGACCAGCCGCCAATGGCGGCGACCAGTACCAGCACCAGAACCAGATATTTCAACAACCGCATGATGCACCTTCATCGGACAGGGCTAAAGCTTAGCCTTTCAGGGAAGGGATTCCATGGCCTGGATCAAATCCGCAAAATTGCGAAGGGCAATAGCTCAGTAATGCGGCGGCTTTTCGTTCTGGTGGCCGGGCAGGACGTTTTCCATCAGCTCTTCGACCTGGTCCGTCATGTTGGCGAGCAAGCGGGTCATCCGTTCAATCTGGCGGCCCTGTTCCACGACCACGGTATTGAGGTCCTCGATCGTGTTGGTGGCGTGCGCGAGATCGATTTCGAGTTTCTCCAGACGGGCTTCGGTATCGTCTGCCATGCTGGTCTCCTGGAACCCGGCGAGAAGTTGATTGTGAAGAGCGCACATATAGGCGGGTTCATGCGAAAGCACAATTCCGCGTGACCATGCTGTCCGTGGCTTTCAATGGGCGTGGCGCATCGCTAGTGTCTCCGGAAAATTGACAGGTTCATTTATCCCGACCGGAGACCGTTTCATGTCCAGCCTGACCGATTTCGACATCACCCGGAAATGGCCACCACGCCATCCGGACCGGATCCAGCTCTATTCCCTGCCGACGCCGAACGGCATCAAGGTCTCCGCCATGCTGGAGGAAACCGGACTGCCCTACGAGGCGCACAAGGTCGATTTCGGAACGAACGACCAGATGAGCGAGGAATTCCTGTCGCTCAATCCCAACAACAAGATCCCGGCGATCATCGATCCGTACGGTCCGGACGGCAAGCCGCTGCCGCTCTGGGAGACCGGGGCGATCCTGATCTATCTTGCGGAGAAATCCGGCAGTTTCCTGCCTGCGGATCCGGCCGCGAAACACCAGGCCATCCAGTGGCTGATGTGGCAGATGGGCGGGTTTGGGCCGATGACCGGCCAGCTCGGTTTCTTTCACAAGTTCGCGGGCAGGGAATATGAGGACCGCCGTCCGTTCGAGCGCTACCGCGACGAGGTCAAGCGCCTGCTCGGTGTGCTCGACCGCCAACTGGAGGGACGCGAATTCATCCTTGGAGCAGACTATACCATTGCCGACATGGCCTGCTGGCCCTGGGCGCGCAACATCAATGGCTTTTACGAGGCCGGCGAAGTCACCGGGTATCAGGGCTACACCAACGTGGTGCGCTGGGTCGAGACCTGCCTGGCCCGTCCGGCCAGCCAGAAGGCGATCAACATTCCACCGCGCGATTGAGCAGGAGGCTGCTTAGCCGAAACAGTCGTGGCTCCAGACGTGCCGGGTCTCCACTTCCTTCGGCTGACCCGGCGGCTGCGAGACCTCGATCTGGAAATAGATGACGAAGGTGGCAAGCGCCGGCATGTCCGGATGGGCTTCGGGCCAGCGCCGGCACAGGTAGCGGGCATAGTTCAGCGCCAGCGTCTGCGGGCGGTCTTCGTAGCTTTGGTCTTCCAGTTGCGACAGGAACTTCCGCCAACGGTAATTGGCGTATTCCGCGGAGACGACCTCGGGCTTGTCGAAATCCGCCAGGCCCGGACGGTCGTGATAGACATCCACGACCGAGCCGTCGGTCAATTCGCCCTCGATCACCGGCCAGGGGCTGGTCATCTCGGGATAGGGGGCGAACATGGTCCAGTTCTGGTAAAGGCCAAGGGCCTGGCGCACCATCCGGAAAGCATCCGGCAAGGGAGACAGGCCGCTCCACGGCAGCGTGGAGACGTTCTGCACCGTGATGAAGACCAGGAACAGGCCGGCAAGGCCCTGGGTCACCGCGCCAAAGCGCGCCGGGGTCTCGCGCCAGGCGAGCCAGCGGGCAGAAAACCGCGAGAAGGCACCCCGGTTTCGGCCGACCCAGGCATAGAAACGGGCTCCGGGTTTCCGGAACAGGCCGCGCCGCATCAGCCAGCCGAGCGGAAAGAATACCGGCGACAGGCTGACCAGCCTGGCGAGGGCATCGAACTCGTAGGTCCGGTCGTTGCCGAAGGTCACGATCCAGGAATTGCGCTGTTCAAGATCCGGACCGAGCTCGGGATCGTCCTGCGCGGGCCGGACGGGCGTGTCGCCCAGGAACAGGAACACCCGTAAGAGCCGGCAGGTCTTTTCGCAAAAGTCGCAGCCGCGATCGAACCAGATCGCAACCGGCGCGTTTGACCTCACAGGCAGCCAGGCGGCGAGCCTGTCCCACATCCAGCCGGGCATGAAGGTCAGGTTCATGATGATCGAGATGAACGGGAAAAAGCCGATTTCCAGAAAGAACAGGAACGACAGGTGCATGGTCATGAAGGCCAGCATGACGACGGTGCGCAGTGTGCGGTGGAAGATGGGCGAGAAGATCAGGAACGGACCGATCAGTTCGAGCGCGTAGACGTAATAGGTCAGGCCGCTCATGAGATCGTCGAATTGCCGGAACCAGAGCGCAAACGGCGTCACCAGGTAGTCGAGCTGCAAGGCATAGTGGACGGCCGTGCCGTCCTCGTACCAGATCGGATGGGTCTTCAGGAGCGCGCTGAAGAAGTACATCGACATGCCCTGAAGCAGCAGGGCGGCTGTCGCGAGCGTGCAGTAGGCATTGGTCGTGACGCGCTCTGCCCGCTCAAGAGCCGCATCGACGGAGTAACGTGCGCCGAGCGGCAGGAACATGGCCCAGAACAGCAGCAGCACGGACAGATTGTCTTCACCCGACAGGATATACGTGTTGCGGTTCTGCAGTGACAGCATGAGTGCCCAGCAAAGCACCGTCATCAAACGGGTGCGCCAGCCCAGCAACAGGCCGAGCGCCGCGAAACCGGCGATCGTGAACAGAAGCGCCTGGAACCACGCGGCGCCGTTGGCAAGATGCAACGACCAGGTGGTGACGTAGAGATGATCGATCTGGACGGACCGGGGCATGATCCCGGCATCGGTGTAATGGGCCGCCAGATCGCCGGTGCGCATCACCAGATCGATGAGGATATAGACGCCCAGCAGCACCCGGAACAGCGCCAGCGTGCGCAGGTCGATCCCGAAGATCGTTCGTATCGAGGCCAGTTTGATGGTCACCACCGTCACCGCTGTCCCTGTGAGAGGTTCGCTAAGCAAAACTCTGATCAGGGGTCAGGATAGCCACACATGGTTAATTTTTCGGAGAAAACACAACTCACGCAAATGGCCGCAGTGGCAATCGCGCCTCAGCACCCACCTTCCTTCAAAAACGGCAGGAACCCGTCCAGAAACCGGGTCGTTGCCGGCATGAAATGGCTGCCGTGATGATACATCGGGTCGAGCGACGTGATCAGGAGCTTTCCGGGTGTCGACACCGTGTCTTCGTAGAAGATCGATCCGGTGTTACCGACATCGACCAGCGAGCGTGCATCGGCGGGAACCTGGAAATAGCCGTGATAGTGCCAGGTGACGTCGGCCAGCGACAGGTGGCTGAACAGGGGATGGTCGGGCGCGGCGATCTTCAGGCCGATCTCCTCGCCCTCCTTCCACCACCAGAAATTGGTCGGTGTGTCTGTCCAGTCGACATTTGGCAGCCAGGACGGGTGGCCGGTCGAACCCATGGCGACAACGGTCTTTCCCTTGCTCAGGAAATCCGCGATCCGGTCTTTGCACGGGCCGAGGACAGACGGGTCGGTCCGGCAGGAGACCAGCAGGATGTCGACATCGCAGAGGTCGGTTTGCGGCAGGTCGCGCGTGTAGATGATCCGGTCGAAGAAAGACCGGTAGCGCGGTTCGTAAATGGTGCGGTGATGATAATAGGTTCCGGCGTCCAGAACGGCGAGCTGGGGCATGGTCACGTCTTCCTTCCGGCGGCCCAGGCACAGAGTTGCGGCGGGATGCGGGCCGTCGTGTCGGCTGAGCCGACATACATCCACAGGTCATTGCCCGCATGCATCAGGATCCGGCCGCCGCGCGGGCGCTCGTAGACCCAGTCGCAGGGCAGGCGTCGCGGCCCGACCCCGTGCAGCACGGTCGCCCCCTCCGGCGGAGGGTTGCAGCCGCGGGCATAGAAGCCGGCAACGCCGCGGCGGTAGGTCAGGTGTTCGGTCGAGACACCTTCAAAGACAGGGTGCTCCGTGACGCGGTGGATCTGCAGGGCGTCCACGTTGAACCGGTCCAGTGGCTGAAACGGCTCGAACTCCGGCAGCATGGGCCAGGCGACATGGCCGTTGAAGACCAGCGTGCCGCCGCCGTCCAGAAACCGTTCGATCTTTTCGCTCAGGCCGCCGAAAAACCTTTGGTCCAGGTGAGCCGGCAGCAGCAAGGCGCGGTAGGCCGAAAGATCGACGGCTTCGAGTGCGTAGTGATCGATCTCGTCGATGTCGGATACAAAGTCGCCGACATCGGGAAGATCGTTGCCGGCACCCTTGATCGGCTTGAGGAACAGGCAGGAGGCCATGTCGTGCTCCGTGAATATGGCGAGGTGCCCGGCGGTATAACGGCCGGGCACCTTCCTGGCTTACTGTTTGGAAACGGCCTTGAAATTGTAGAAGAACCCGGACGGGTGAACCTTGTATCCGGTGACGTCCCTCGCCGAAGCAGCCACGTAGATCTTGTGCACGAGCGGCAGGATCGGGGCGTCTTCCTGCAGGATCTCCTGGGCCTTGGCATAGGTTTCCAGCGCTTCCGGCCCGGCATCCAGCGTGCGGCCCTTGTCGACAAGGGCATCAAACGCGGCGTTGGACCAGTTCTGGTAGTTGAGGCCGGCCCGGGAGTGGAACTGGGATTTCAGGTGCAGGTCCGGATGGCCGGTCATTTCCGGGGTCCAGAAGACAACCGACACGTCGTAGTCACCCTGTTTGACAAGGTCGAGCATGCCGGCCCAGGTGAACAGCTCGACATCGGTTGCCACGCCCTGCTGCTCCAGCAGCGCTGCGAGGGTCTCGGTGATCGCGGACATTTCGGCGCGGCTGGAATAGCTCAGGATGCGCAGCGTCAGCGGTTCGCCGTCCTTGGTCCAGGCGCCGTCGGTCTTTTCGTAGCCGGCTTCGCTCAGGAGCGTGGCGGCCCGGTCCGGGTCGAAGCTGTAGGCGTCGATTTCCGGAGCCGCCCAGGGGAATTCCGGCGGGAAGAAGGTCCAGGCCGGCTTGCCGATGCCGTCGAGAGCACCCTTGACGAGTATGTCGCGGTCGACGAGCAGGTTGATCGCCTGACGGAGTTTCGGATCCTTGAGCACGCTTGTTTCACCGGCATTGAAGGCGCCGTAGTAAAGACCGGCGCTCGGGTCCATGTGAACGGTGAAGTTCTCGTCCGCCTTCATACGCGCAACGTCGGACGGCAGCAGGTGGACGACAAAATCGACTTCACCTGTTTCGAGCGCGAGTGCGCGGGCGTTGTGGTCCGGGATATAGCGATAGGTGATCTGCTCCAGTGCCGGGGCGTCACCCCAATAGGCGTCGTTGCGGCTCACAACCGTGCGATCCTGTTTCGAATAGGAGCCGAACACCCAGGGGCCGGTGCCGACCGGCTTGACGAATTCGCCGTCGGCGTCGAAGGAGGCGGCGCCATAGATACCCGTGATGGCGTCGGTCAGCTGGTTGGGCAGGGCGGCGAACGGTTCGTTGGTCTCGATTTCAAGCTCGTGGCTGGAGACCGCACGCAGTTCCTTGATGTTCAGAAGGTCCGACGCGTAGGGCAGCAGCGCGATCACACGCTCCAGCGAGAACTTCGCGGCCTCCGCGTCAAAGCTGGCGCCGTCATGGAAGGTGACCCCCTCGCGCAGTTTGAAACGCCAGACGGTGGGGGAAACCCGCTCCCACGAAGTGGCCAGGCCCGGGACCAGTTCCATGTCGAAATCCAGCTTGACCAGCGTGTCGAGGATTTCGCTCTCGTTGAAGAATCGGCTGCGCCGCGGCTTCATGGACAAAGGCAGGGCTTCCCACATGGTTGCGACGGTGAGGGTCTTGTCGGCATCGGCCTGCGCGGGCGCAAGCGGCAGGGCCATCAGGGCGGTGGCGGCCATGGCGAAAGCGAGGCGCGGCAGGGTCTTGTGTTTGAACACGAGGGTCAACTCCTTGAGTTTTGGAGGGTCTTGGGAAGGGTGAGAAGGCTGGTGTGGCGCCGTCGGAGCCGGTCGCCGACGCTGTCGCCGATGAGGTTGATCGCCATCACGAAAGCCATGATCGTGAAGCCGGGCGCCATCACCAGATACGGATGGCTGCGCATGTGGGTACGTGCGTCGGCGATCATCCGGCCCCACTCGGCGGTGCCGGGCTCGACACCCAGCCCGAGGAAACTCAGGCCGGCGAAGGCGAGAATGACCCAGGACAGGGAATAGGCACTCATGGTGAGCAGCGGGCCGGAGATGTTCGGCAGGAGATGACGGCGAATGACGCTTTGCCGCGACGTGCCGAGCGCTTCCGCAGCCATGATGTAGAGCTTGGATCGCTCCACCAGGATCATGTTGCGGACGAGGCGGGCGTATTCGGTCCAGTGAACCGCCGCCAGGGCCACGATCACGGCCCCGAGGCCAAGGCCCATCACACCGGCGATGATCATGGCGATGGCGAGCGCGGGCAGGACGGAAAAGCCCTCGCAGAAGCGCATGAGCAGGCGATCCGGCCAGCCGCCGATATAGCCCGCAACAGTGCCGAGCAGCGTGCCTGCGATCGCCGCGAACAGCACCACCAGAAGCGCGCTGCCAGCCGTCAGCCGTCCGGCGAAGAGCAGTCTCGACAGCACGTCGCGCCCCATCTGGTCGGTCCCAAGCAGATGCTCGAACGTGGGAGGCGACAGCCGGTTCAGGATATCGATCCGGTCCGGTGCGTGGGGAGCCGCCAAAGGCGCGAGAATGACCAAGGCGACAAGCGCCGCCAGAAACAGGGATCTGTTGAGCACGGTTGCCCTGGAGGCGCGTTTCGCACGCGTCGCCATTCAGACGGCCTCCTCGACACGCGGATCCGCCAGGGCTACCAGGTAGTCCACGGCCAGGTTGATCACGATGTAGCCGCCGGCAATCAGGAGAAAACAGGCCTGGATCAGCGGGTAGTCCCGATTGAGCAGGGACTCGACCAGGAGGCTGCCGATGCCGGGCCAGGCGAAGATCGTCTCGATGATGACCATGCCGTCGAAGGCCCGGGCGAATTGCAGGCCGGTGAGCGTCAGCGTGGATGGCAGGATGTTCGGCAAGGCATGCCCGAAAAGCACGCGGGACTGGCTCAGGCCTTTGGCCCGGGCGGTCCGAATGTAGGCGTGATGGAATTCGTCCAGCAGCCGCGCCCGCACGAACCGGGCAAGGACTCCGGTCATCGTCGTCGCGATCACCAGCGTGGGCAGGACTGCATGCGCAAGTGTGCCGTGGCCGGAACTCGGCAGCCAGCCGAGTGCAAGCGCAAACAAGAGCGCCAGCAGCAGGGCATACCAGAAATTGGGAATGGACAGGCCGGCAACGCTGACAATCGCCAGCACCCGGTCGCAGGCACCGCCGGCATGATAGGCACAAAAGCATCCCAGCGGGATGGCAATGGTGAGGGCCAGACAAATGGACAGCACCGCAAGGAACAGGGAGCGGTTGAGGCGCAGAAGAATGTCCGAGGCGACCTCTTCTCCGGTAACGAAGGACCGGCCGAGATCTCCGGTCAGCACACCGCCCAGCCAGCGCAGATACTGGACGGGCAAGGGATCGTGAAAGCCGTTCTCCGTCGCGAATTTCTGCACGGCTGCCTGGTCGGGCAGGGTGCCGTCCATCTGCGACAGCAGCAGGACTTCCGCAAAATCACCCGGCAGCATGCGCAGGAGCGCGAACCCGGCGATGGAGACCAGGAGCAGAAGGATCAATGACTGGATGAGCCGGTGGCCCAGCCGGTGCAGCATCGGTTGGTTGTCCCTCAGTTTTTAAAACCTGAGAGTAACAATCATATTAAAACGGGGGCTGTCGAGAGGTGGGAGTAAAATATGAGAAAAAAATTCAGGAATTATTCGGTTTTAAAATCAGGGGTGGTTCTTGAGCGGATGGAATCAATTCAGGGTTTGGATTCCGCGAGTCAATCTTCCGGCTTCATCCAGACATTTTTGCGGAGGTTTTTTTGAAACTGTCGGATTCCGGTGATGTCAAACGTCGTAACAGCATGACATAGACCGCGACGAAGCGCGCGGAGCAGAGTGAAAAGGGGCTATCGAATGATCAGGATCGGGATTTCAACCTTGGCTTATTGTGCAATCGTGTTTCCGTTGGCACTGATCTGGCACGTCGGGCTGTTCAAGGAACGATACCAGGCTTTCGGGTATTTTGACGGGGAGCCGAATGTGAGCCTGGGGCTGGTGACAATCGTCATCCAGGGCGTGGTGCTTGCGCTTCTGTACCCGGTGATCAATATCGGGAGCAGTGGGTTGGCGAAGGCCGCACAGTTTTGCGCTCTCACGGGCGTTTTTTTATGGACGACGCACGTCCTTGCCTTTGTGGCGAAGCAGCAGGTTCCGGATCCGTTGCCCTTCGTTCTCATGGAAACCGGTTATCTTGCCTTGCAATTCGGGCTTTTCGCCGGAGCGCTTGCCCTGATCTATCGAAACACCTGAGGTGCGTTCGAAAGCATCCGTGCCGCTTCCCGTGCCGGTCGGCGCCGCTGGAGCGATTTCCCGACGGGCCGGGGTCACTCATTCAAGTTGCCCGGGCGCCGGCTGTGCGGTGTTTGCTATCGCATCTTTCCGCTGCCTTGATGAACCCTTTGGGCCGCGAGAAGTTCACTGGTGCACACGGCTTTGATCGCGGGGAAATGTCTCGGAAAATGGCGTAAGCTAATCTTAAGTTGCAGTCCTTATAAGTCTTGACGCTTGATTGTGGTGAGGGCGTCATGAGGCAACAGAATTCCTTCGGCAAGCGCGGGCAGTCCGGGGGACGGCCCGACATGCAGCCGGCAGGCCGGGAAAAGCCGTTTCACCAGGAGGTGGACGATGTCGAGGATCCGGTGGTGACGAGGTTCGTTGCCAACCAACCCTGGCCGGCCTTCGCCGCTGCCGCCATCACCCTGATGCTCACAGGCGGGTTTCTCTTCACCGGTGTCGGCAAGGGCATGCCTTCCCTCGCATTCATACCCGTCATGCTGATCGTCGGCTATGTCCTGTATCTGCAGTTCCGGGGGCTGCAGGCAAACATGGGGGACAGGGAAGAGCGCATCAAGCGCGCGATCGGCGCCAGGTATCCCCTGGTTCCTATCCTGGGCATGATTGCAGGTCTCGTCTATTTCATGGTGACAGAACAACAGAGCCTGAGCGACATCGTCGCCTATGACTGGGCGGATATCTTCGGCCTGCGCACGGATATCGAAGCGCAAGAGCCGCTCTCCGCCACGCTCTTCGACACCATGGCGAGCTTCGGCGGCGCGGGGCTGTTCCTGGCCTTCCTCTGGTATCGCGCCTCAAGGCACTTCAGCGACAAGACCTAGTTGTGGAATCCAAGGCGGGCATTTTCAAAAGCGCCCGGCTTCTTGGAAACCAACGCCGCCCCCCCCCCCCCCCCCGTGCCACAAGGCGGCACAAAAAGGAGTGATGGGCGGCGCAGGATGCAAAAAGGGCGGCCCGAGGACCGCCCTTTCCGTCAAGCTTTTTGAGCGTGGGCTTCTTAGAAGCCCATGCCGCCCATACCGCCCATGTCGCCACCCGGCATGGCCGGACCGGAGTCCTTCTTCGGCAGTTCGGCAACCATGGCTTCGGTGGTGATCAGCAGGCCGGCGACAGAAGCCGCGTCCTGCAGAGCCGTGCGCACAACCTTGGTCGGGTCGATGATGCCGGCTTCGATCATGTTGACGAATTCTTCGCTCTGAGCGTTGAAGCCGAAGGTGTCGTCGTTGCTTTCCTGGATCTTGCCGACCACGATGGAGCCTTCGACACCGGCGTTTTCTGCGATCTGACGGATCGGAGCTTCCAGAGCGCGCAGGACGATCTTGATGCCGGCTGCGATGTCGGCGTTATCGGAAGCAAGCGCTTCGACAGCCTTCTTCGCACGCAGCAGAGCCGTGCCGCCACCCGGGACGATGCCTTCTTCGACGGCAGCGCGGGTTGCGTTCAGGGCGTCGTCGACGCGGTCTTTCTTCTCTTTCACTTCGATTTCGGTCGCACCGCCAACGCGGATCACGGCAACGCCGCCTGCGAGTTTTGCAAGACGCTCCTGGAGCTTCTCACGGTCGTAATCGGAAGTGGTTTCCTCGATCTGGGCCTTGATCTGGCCGACGCGACCGTCGATGTCTTCCTTGGAACCGGCACCGTCAACGATGGTGGTGGTTTCCTTGGTGATGGACACCTTCTCGGCGGTGCCGAGCATGTCGAGCGTCACGTTTTCCAGCTTGATGCCGAGATCTTCGGAGATCACGGTGCCGCCGGTCAGGATCGCGATGTCTTCCAGCATGGCCTTGCGGCGGTCGCCGAAGCCCGGAGCCTTGACGGCAGCAATCTTCAGGCCGCCACGCAGCTTGTTGACCACGAGGGTGGCCAGGGCTTCGCCTTCAACGTCTTCTGCAATGATCAGCAGCGGACGGGAGGACTGAACGACGGATTCCAGGATCGGCAGCATGGCCTGCAGGTTGGAGAGTTTCTTCTCGTGCAGCAGGATGTACGGCTTTTCCAGGTCAGCCAGCATCTTGTCGGCGTTGGTGACGAAGTAAGGCGACAGGTAGCCGCGGTCGAACTGCATGCCTTCGACGACTTCCAGCTCGGTCTCGAGGGACTTGGCTTCCTCGACGGTGATCACGCCTTCGTTGCCGACTTTCTGCATGGCTTCGGCAATGTCCTTGCCGACCTGCTCGTCGCCATTGGCGGAGATCGTGCCGACCTGGGCAACCTCGGCAGAGGTGGTGATCGGCTTGGAAGCAGCTTCCAGGGCCTTCACGGCCGCAGCCGCAGCAAGATCAACGCCGCGCTTCAGGTCCATCGGGTTCATGCCGGCGGCAACAGCCTTGGCGCCTTCCTTGACGATGGACTGGGCCAGGACGGTTGCGGTGGTGGTGCCGTCGCCAGCGATGTCGTTGGTCTTGGAAGCCACTTCGCGCACCATCTGTGCGCCCATGTTTTCGAACTTGTCTTCGAGTTCGATTTCCTTGGCAACGGAAACACCGTCCTTGGTGATACGCGGTGCGCCGAATGCCTTGTCGAGGACAACGTTACGGCCTTTCGGGCCGAGGGTCACTTTGACGGCATTTGCCAGGGTGTCCACGCCACGCAGCATGCGCTCGCGGGCGTCGGAGGAGAATTTTACTTCTTTAGCAGACATGTGGTCGTCTCACTTGTTCTGGAACTTGGTTGAGATCAAAAGCGGTTCGCTGCGTTAAGCGATCACGCCCATGATGTCGGATTCCTTCATGATCAGGAGGTCTTCACCGTCGATCTTGACTTCGGTGCCGGACCACTTGCCGAACAGGACGCGATCGCCTGCCTTGACATCGAGAGCTACGATCTCGCCATTGTCTTTGCGGGCGCCGGTGCCGACAGCGATGATCTCGCCTTCCTGCGGCTTTTCCTTAGCGGTGTCCGGAATGATGATGCCGCCTGCGGTCTTCTCTTCAGAGTCTACGCGGCGAACAACGACACGGTCGTGCAGTGGACGAAATGCCATAAGACTGTTTCCTCTCATGAGCGCGCCCCACGCAATTGGCAGCGCGCGAGACATGATTTCTAGGTTGACTAGGCACGGAGAGGTATTGCCTCCCGTGGCATGTTAGCACTCCCTACAGGCGAGTGCTAACAGCGCCATGGATTTATGAAGCTGAGCCCGTCTTGTCAATGCTCTGTGACGAGAATTTAATCAGATTCCGCGCGCTGTGCCGGAGAGGAACGGCCTTTGACGGGCAGGCAAGCCGCGGTCCCGCCCTCAACCGTCGGGGGTCAATTGGTTCCCATCACCGAAAAAGGCAAGGTGACGGTCGACTGGCTGCCGCCGATTTCGTCCTGGAAACGGGTTTCCAACTGATAGTCGCCGGCCGGAAGACCGCTGAACTGGAAGGTCAGTGCGGCGGACAATTCCCGCTTTTTGGTCCTGCCTTCGCCGGCGAACGTCGCGAAATTGTCCTGCTCCGCCAGCACCTGACCGGACAGGTTGAGCAGACGGAAGCTCGCGGTCAGTTCATAGGCAAAGCTGCCGTCACCCTCGCGGAACCCGTAGCCGACAGGTTCGGCATAGACGGTCAGGGCTTCCTCGTCGGTGAAAACGGTGTTGGTCCGGGGTGTATATTGTCCGTAGCCCGTGGCGCCACCGTCGGTGAAGGTCACCTTGGTGAAGGCGAGGCCGGAGGCGTTCCAGGCCTGGTCGTAGGCGGCAAGGGCGTCCCGGAATGCGTCCGAAGGCTGGACTGTGTCCGATTGGGCAGCAGCGCCCGCCACACCCATGAGCAGTCCGCCTGCAATCACAACCGCAGAAACAATCTGCCCGCGAGCACGTCTTCCAGCCACCATTATCATTTTCCCCGCACGCCTTTAAATCTTTTCGTTTTCAGCGATTTTTTGCCGATATAGACCGACTTGCCCGATTACACAAGACAGGGCGTGCAACGCGGTAAACACCGGAGCGAACGAGAAACGGTAATTTGCACGTGAAAAGATACAACCCGATGAGGGATCGCGTGCCCAGGCCGCCCTTCCGGAATGCGGCGGTCCTCCCCGGTGCGTCAAAGACTGCGGGAGGACCAGGACTGGCGCTTGCGGTAGATGGTCGACGGACTGATCTCCAGTGCGGCGGCCGCCATGGCGATATTGCCGTCAAATGCATCGAGCGCGTCCTCGATGATCCGCCGCTCTTGCGCCCACAGCGGCTCGATCGTGCCGAACGGGCGGCTCGGAGGCGCCGCGCGCGACCTTTCCCGCGACAGGTCGATGATGGCATTCGGACGGGTGCTCTGGTCCCGGATCATCAGGGGCAACATGTCGTAAGTGACAGCCGCGCCGTCATTCATGACGACGATCTGCCTGATCGTGTTCTCGAGCTGACGCACGTTGCCGGGCCATGGATAGGTGATGATGCGGGCTTCGGCATCCGCGTCGAAGCCCTTGAAGGCGCGCCGTTCCTCGTTCGAATAGCGGTCGAGGAAAGCCTGCGCCAGCGGCAGGATGTCGTCGCGGCGTTCCCGAAGCGGTGGCAGGTGGACCGGCAGCACGTGGAGGCGGTAATAAAGGTCTTCGCGGAACCGGCCCGCGGAAATTTCCGTCACCGGATTGCGGTTGGTGGCGCAGATAATGCGCGCATCGACCTTGCGGGTGCTGGTGTCGCCGAGCCGTTGAAAGCTGCCGGTCTGCAGGAAGCGCAGCAACTTGCTCTGCAGCAGAAGGTCCATCTCGCCGATCTCGTCAAGAAACAGCGTGCCGCCATCGGCCTGTTCCGCGGCGCCGGCGCGGTTGTCGGTCGCGCCCGTAAAGGCCCCGCGCACGTAACCGAAGATTTCGCTTTCGATGAGGTCCCGGGGGATGGCGGCGCAATTCAGGGTCACAAAGCGGTTGTTGCGCCGCTCGGACCGGGTGTGCACGGCGTGGGCGCACAGTTCCTTGCCCGTCCCGGATTCGCCGGTGATGAAGACCGGCGCCTGAGAGGGCGCCATGCGTCCGATCTGGTCGTGAATGTCCCGCATTTGCGCCGAGACGCCGATGAGCTGGTTCTGGCCGGCACCGGTCTGCCTGTTCAGCTGCGGCCGGGAAGATGCGGTCTCCTGCCGGAGCGTTGACGGCTCCTTCGGCGCAGGAGGAGCCGTGGCGGCCGCCGCCGATGCCGGACGGCGCTGCTGGAGCTGGAACATGATCTTCGATGCCAAGGCGTCCAGGGAGAACGGCTTGGTGAGAAAGTCATGTGCTCCGGCACGCATCGCGCCAACGGCCCGTGAAACCGATCCTTTCGCGGAAACGGCTATGATGACCGCCTTGGGACAGCGCACCGCGTAGGCTTCCAGCGCGTCGTCACCGCCAATGGTTTCCAGGTCAATGATCAGCAAGTCGGTGGTCTTGTCGGCCAGATCCTGGAGGCAGGAAGCCGACTCCGTGTAGAGAATGGGGTCCGTGCAGGCCGCTGAAAGTTTGGCACAAACCGCGGATGTGCGTGCGGCTTCAGTCGCTGACGCATCCAGCACACGTACGATTGCAGGCAATTCTTTGCCCTCTTTACTCCCCATTGCTGGGCAACTCCCATTCTGCGAACCGGGTCCTTCGAATATCGAAAGATTCGTCAATCTGATAATTCTTCGAACAGGGTAAACAAAGCGTTGTCAGACGGTGCAATTTGCGGAAATAGGAGGGCAGGGGGCCGGTTTCTGCGAATATTGGGGTACGGACCCGAAAAATTGTGCTTTCAGGCGTCGGTCTGGCACGGAAACGCGAGGACAAGCCCGCAGCACCGAGCCGGCCGTGGCGCAAAGGGTTTGACGCGGCTGTTCAACGCCCGATCGGCGTTCTCCGGATCGCTCATGAAGCGACTGGCGCCCGTGTTGTGAAAGCTTGACCCCAACAAGCCAGCGCGCTTTCCCGCCTTGGATACGGGCTGTCACCTAATCCGCGGCAATCAGATAGCCGGCGAGAAAACAGACGATGCCGACGAGAAGTGTCAGCTGCAGCGGCACCGGTCGCCGCGCGAGCTGAGCGAGCTGCAGGAGAAACCGGCCGAACCTGTCGCGTGGCCGGAAGTCTTGCGGCACGGTGACGGTTTTCTCCTGCATGATGGCGTCCGGCCCGGGGAGGGCGTGTCGAACCGGCGTTGCCGTTTCGCCATCCTGTCCGATCTGGTCGACGGCAGGAGCAGGCGAGAAGTGAGCCTCCTCTTCCTGAAGGGCGAGCACATCGCCTGCGGGCTGGTCGCGCAGCTTTGTGAGTTCGTGCAGAAAGAACTCCGGTGCGTAACTGCCCTTGCGAATGACCATGCGCACCGTTTCGCCCGCGCCCGTACCGGAATAGTATTTTTCCAGACGCCGGCGCAGACGGGCCGCCTCGACCCTTACAATCGGGTCGGTAACGGGATTGAAGTCTTCCGGCCGGCCAAGGGCCTCCACGGCGATCGTGTAGCCCTTCAGCTTTTCCTGTTCGTTGTTCAAGGTGGCGCGGACCACAAATCCGAGAAAGGCGCGCAACTGCGGCGCGGATTGAAATTCGCGGCTTTGAAGCGCTGTTACAAGCGCTGCCTGAATGCGTTCCGGGGAAATGTCAGGGTCCGCAGAGGGCGGGTCGGGCGTGGGAAAAGCCTTGTCCGGCTGCGGGGGGTTGGTGCTGATACGCGCGTCGGGGGGATCTTGGGCACAGGAAAGCGGTGCGCTCTGGTCCTGAACGCATTCGTCTTTCCGTGTGTTCCGCGCGGTGCCGTGTGGAACACGACGGGATGTCCGTCCGGCTGCCTGCATACCGGCCCCCATGAAAAACAGCTAAAAAATCATTGCCAAGACACAACTTCCCTTGCGTAAGATTAGCGGAAGCTACCTGGCTTGGAAAGTCCAAATGGCTCGGGCCGGGCCCGCGGCTGCCAAACGGGTGGCCCGATCTTTGCCCGGACGTAGCGTGTTGCAGCGGCGCCTGACGGCCGCCGAATTGCGTGCGGGAAAGCCATAACCGGGGACAAGTTCCGGATTTCATGCCCGAATGCGGGTTGCGGATTCGGTGCCGACTGGTTCTTAAGGCATGATTAAGCAGTAACTTTTGATTCGGGTTGGAACATTTAATCGCCATGGGCCGGACAGGGACCATCTTTGTAGCAGTATGCATGGCCGTGATTGCGCTGTCGTCGGCGACGGTGCTGGTGTTCCAGTTCGGCCGTCCCCTGGGCGAAGCCGTGTCCCTGTCCCTCGCACTCATGTGCACCATGATCCTGTTTCATCTTCTCATCGGCCGGGCACGTGACCGCGGCGCCGTCAACGAGGCGGTTGACCGGCTCGAGGAACGCATGGCGGACCTGGACGAGGATGTCGGCAATCTGGAAGGCCGCCTGACGGGCATGGAGCACTCCGCACCGCGCCGGACACGCGCGGAGATCGATCCGCTGTTCGCGGAGGTCGAGGTCCTGGGCACCCTGGTCAAGCAGATGGCCGAGGCCATGTCGGACCTGGAAGCGAAGGTCGAGGACCAGCAGGCGCTTGCGCCGCCGCCACAGGCTCCGAGCCTGCCGCGCTACGCACCGGCAGCGCCGCACCAGCCGGCTCCGCAACAGGCTTATCCGTCCCCCCGGGACTGGCCGCCGATGCAGCAGCATGTGGAGCCTGCCGCGCAGTTCGCACCGCCGCCGGAAGCAGCGCGGGACCAGCAGGACCCTTATGCGGTCGCGCCGGCTCCGGCACATCGCGGCATGAGCGAGCTTGACCACCGATATGGCGTGCACGCACCTCGGCAGGCTGCCGAACAGGCCCATCTCAGCGCTTATCCGCACTCCGGTCATTATGACGGAGAGCCCCAAGGTGAGCAGCTTGCGGAAAATGCGCCGCAAATGTCCGAAGACCCGGTCATGATGCCGGCGCCGGAAAAACCGCAGCCGAACATGGCCATGCGGGAGCTGATCACGTCCGCGCTCAATGCCAACCGGGTGGAACTGCACTTGCAGCCGATCGTGACGCTGCCGCAGCGCCAGGTGAAGTATTACGAGGCTTTCACGCGTCTGCGCGATACCCAGGGCAACCTGATCGACGCGGCGACGTTCCTGCCGGAAGCTGTCCTGTCCGGTCAGATCGCGCGCATAGACAACCTGTTGCTGTTCCGCTCGATCCAGGTCGTCCGCCGGCTGACCTCGCGCAACCGCAACGCCATCCTGTTCTGCAACATTTCGTCCTTGTCCCTGGTCGACGAAACCTTCTTCCCGGGCTTCCTGGAATTCGTCAAGGCCAACCAGAACTTTGCCGACGTGCTGGTGTTTGAATTCTCGCAGGATGATGTCGCCGAGATGGGGGCCATGGAACTGGAAAGCCTGAGCGCGCTCTACGATCTCGGTTTCCGCTTCTCCATCGACCGGATCTCGGACATGAAGATGGATTTCAATTCACTGGCCGGACGCGGGTTCAAATACGGCAAGCTCCATGCCGACTACTTGATCGGCCGCCGTGAAGCCAAGCATGGCCACATCCACCCGTCGGATTTTGGCGACCTGCTGCATCGCTACGGCATGGAACTCATCACCGATCACGTCGAAACGGAATCCCAGGTTCTCGAGCTGCTGGATTACGACGTGCAATTGGCGCAGGGAACCCTGTTCTCACCACCGCGGCCGGTGCGCGCCGAGGTGCTACAAGGTGCCCCGGCACCCGGGCCGAGACGGTCGGCGGCGGGCTGACCCGCCGCTTCGATACTCTACCAAGCCTGATTTTGCTCAACCCTGCTTCGGTCCGACCGTAACGATGGTCGGGTTTTTCTCCGCCAGAAGACGTTTGGCGACCCTTTGGATATCAGCCAGGGTGATCGCCTCTATCTCGCTGTTGCGGCGGTCGAAATAGTCGATGCCGAGATCCGCGTTCTGCAGGGCGACAAGTTGCCGGGCGATCTTGCCGGAGCTGTCGAAACGCAGCGCGTAGGATCCGGTCAGATACTGCTTGGCGGCACGCAGCTCCTCTTCCCGCGGACCGTCCTCGGCCATGCGCTGCAACTGGTTGAGCATCACCTCGACCGTCTCTCCGGCCCTGTCCGCCTTGGTGGCGGCGGACGCTATCAAAAGGCCGGTATGGGCATAAGGCGACAGGGATGTGCCCGTGCTGTAGGACAGGCCGCGCTTCTCTCGCACTTCCTGGTACATCCAGGACGTGAAGGTGCCGCCGCCCAGAATGTGGTTCATGACATAGGCGGCCTGATAATCCGGATCATTCCGTTTCAGTCCCGGCAGACCCAGCAGGATTGTGGTCTGGGGAACCGCCAGGTCGTCGCTGACGGTGTTGCCGAAGGAGGGAGCCAGTTCCGCAACCGGGACCAGATCGGCCCGCTCGGGCAGGTTCGCAAAGACCTTGTCGAGGATCGCGGCGAGGGTCTCGGCGTCGATTGCGCCAACCACGCCGATTGTCAGGCCGTCCCGGGCAAGGAGCCTTTCCTGATGGTTTTCCAGATCCGCCGGGGTCAGTTGCTCCAGCGAGCCGACGGTGCCCAGGGTCGGCCGGGCATAGGGATGCTCTCCAAACATGGCGTTGGCCAGGGACCGGCCGGCAATGGCGTCCGGGTCGCTCTCGTTGCGCCGTGCCCGTGTGACCAGCTGGGCTTTCATCCGCTCAACCGGCGTGTCGTCGAAACGCGGTTGGTTGACCGCGAGCGCCAGCAGGTCGGAGGCCTCCTGCAGGGTCGGCGTCAGCGTGCGCAAGCTGCCGTAGAAGCGGTCCTTGCCGGTGCTGAAGCTGATGCTCACGGCAAGGTCCTCGAGCCGGGCCTGGAAGGTCTCGGAGTCCAGGTCGCCCGCGCCCTCGTCGAGCGTCGCGGCCAGGAGCCGGGTCAGGCCTTCCTTGCCGGCGGGGTCCTGGGCACTGCCGCCCTCGAAGGAGAAGTTCAGCGCGACCAGGGGAACGGTGTGATCCTCGACCAGCCAGGCCTTGATGCCGCCGGGGCTGGTCACTTCCTGGATTTCGACGGCCTGAGCCATGCGGACCGGTGCGGCGAATGCCACGAGTGTCAGGCAGATAAGGGCGAGAAAGCCGCGTGCCGTAATCGGGTTGGCCATGTCAGGACTTGTCCTTCAATTTTTCGGCGCTGGTCTGGGCGGCGTCGGGAACGTTTGGCGGAGCCACGCGCAGCTCACCGGTGACAGGGCGGCCTTCCAGATAGGCCCGCGCCGCGTCAAGGACATCGTCGGGCGTGACCCGGCTGACCTGTGCCGGCCAGGTCTGGACGTCTTCGATCGTCAGCCCGGTTGTCAGCGCGCTGCCGAAAAGGCGGGCCAGCCCGGACTGGTTGTCCTGCGCATAGATCGCGCCGGCGACCATGGAGTTCTTGGCCCGTTCGACCTCCTCCTCGGTAACGCCCGTCTTCAACAGGGTTTCGATTTCCTCGGAAATGAGACGTTCCATGTCTTCCAGCGTGTGGCCGGGACGCGGCGAGGCGTAGACGCCGAAACGGCCGTCATCGAGTGCGTTGCCCTGGTAGTAGGCACCGGCTCCAAGCGCCGCTTCCTTTTCAAGGACAAGTGACTTGTGCAGCCGGCTCGAAGGGCCTTCACCGAGAATATAGGCCAGCACGTCGAGAGCCTCGGGTGTCTGGCCCGTACCGGTCGACTGGCTCGGCACGATCCAGGTCTGGGAAAGGGACTCCTGACGAACGCGCGGATCGCTGACGGCGATGCGGCGTTCGCCGGACAAGGGGGGCTCGGCAGGGCGAACGCGTACACCTGGCTCGGCGCGCCGCGGTACCTTGCCGTAGGTTTCCGTCGCTATGCGGCGGACGTCGTCCACATCGACGTCGCCGGCGACAACGAGAACCGCGTTGTTGGGGGTATAGAACCGGTCATAGAATGCGAGGGCGGAGTCCTTGTTCAAGGCCTCGATTTCACTTTCCCAGCCGATGACCGGCGATCCGTAGGGGTGGTTGACGAAGGTGATCGCATTGAGGGCTTCCCGCAGGCGGGAACCGGGCTCGCTGTCCACGCGCATGCGCCGCTCTTCAAGCACCACGTCGCGCTCCGGTGCCACGACGTCCTCGGTCAGCACCAGGTGTTCCATCCGGTCGGCTTCCAGTTTCATCATCAGCGGCAGGTGTTCCTTCGCCACCCGCTGAAAATAGGCGGTGTAGTCCGTGCTGGTGAAGGCGTTTTCCTGTCCGCCGCGTTCGGCAACCATCTTGGAGAAGATGCCGTCGGGATAGTCGGTCGTTCCCTTGAACATCAGGTGCTCGAGGAAATGGGCGACACCCGACTGGCCCTCCGGCTCGTCCGCCGATCCGACCTTGTACCAGATCATGTGCGTGACGACCGGAGCCCTGCGATCCGGGATGACGACCACCTGAAGCCCGTTCTCGAGCGTGAAGCTTTCCAGGTTGGGTGCAATGCGGATATCCGCCGAAGGGCCGGCCTTGGCAAATGCGGCCGTCGGTTTGACCAGAGCGACGCCGCTCATGAGAAACACCGGGATGAGCACTAGGGCAGCCGATCGCCCGAGGCGAAGTGCGGACGTGTGCGGATGCCGTTTGGTGGATGGGTTCACGTGCAGCTCCCTTTCAAGGCGACTGGTGCCTGGGATTTTTTCAATCGTCTATCAATATAGGTTTCAGGGACGGAAGGTCCCGTTACAATTTTGTTATTCTCTGGATATGCAACGAAAATGGGGCACTGCCGGCGCTGCGGCCTTCCATCCAGCGGAACCGGGCCTGAACCCGGCCCGTATCGCAGCGGCATTCCAGTCACCGCAGTTTGTTGCAAGGCGCGTGGGGACCCGGGACCGGATGTGCTTTCTCGCGCCAAAACCAAAGAAGCCGCCAACGGGGGGTGGCGGCTCCTTGAACGGAAAGAAACATCAAGTCTGATCCGGAAGACGCGTCAGATTGACCGGGACCGGCTGGTTACTTGCAGTGCGACGTGTCACCATTCAGGCACCGGGGATCGATCGGCTCGGAGTTGTATGGATCGTAGTTGGTCGGCTTCTTGTCTTTCTTCCTCACGATTTCAGGCATCGGAGCGTCCGGCGACGGTGTGCTGAAATCGGTGGGCGGCTCGGTCAGGTAACGGCGCGTTGCCAGACCGCTCTGGTCGATGCCGGCCTGCTGGCTCTTCAGCTTCTGCAGGCGCTCCCATTCCTCGCGCTGCTCGGCGCGGCTGAGCTTGTCGCCTTCGGTGATTTCGTTGAACCGGCGATCTTCTTCCAGGTTTCTGGGCTGTCCGGTCACGCCGGTGATCTTGAAGCCGCGCATCTGCTCCGGGGTCAGCGGTTCGGAGTTCATGCTGCCGCGCTTGCCGGAACTGGCATAGAGCTCTTCCAGTTCGGTGAGCTGCTGGTTTTTCGGGCTTTTCGGCCAGTCTTCGGAGTTGATGCCGGCCACGTTGGTTTCAGGCTCGGGAAGCTTTGCCGGTTCGGTCGGCATGGCCAGCGGCGCACGCGGTTTGTAATCAATTGGTTTTTCGTTCGGATCTACGGCGCCAAGGCCTTTCATGACCGAATTCACGAGAGCGACATCCGGTGCCTGGCTGGTGCCATCGGCAGCCTGGCAGGCGGTCAGCGCTCCCAGGAGCACAACTGCCAGTGTCTTCTTCACGATACCAAACATCGTCCGCGCCACTGCAGACTCCCTGCTCAATCTAGCTTTTGTCGCCGGTGCAAACATGCACGCGACACATTCAGTCCGATCTTAAACCGCTATTTTGCGGCTGAATTAGGACCATTTCGAAAACTGTCATACAGGAGACCGGCCACGCCCGCAATGATCCACACATCCGCCAGGTTGAACACGTACCAGGAGAAGGTGCCTGCGTGGAAATGCACGAAGTCGACCACGGCGCCATACCAGAGCCTGTCGATGCCGTTGCCGAGTGCTCCGCCAATGACCAGGGCCAGCGCGAGGGCAACCAGCCGCGAGGTGCTGCGGGCCGACCAGATCCAAAGTCCGACGGTCACCGCCACGGTGAGACCTGCGAGAAGCCAGCGGCCGAGCTCGCTGTGTTGCTGAAAGAGGCCGTAGGAAATGCCCCTGTTCCAGACGAGCACGATTTCGAGAACCGGCAAAAGGTCGACCGGCCCGTTCAGCTGAAGGTCATATCCATGCACGAGCCACACCTTGGTGCCCTGGTCCAGAACCAGGCCGGCAAGGGCAACCAGGAGCACGAAGCTGCTGAAACGGCCCCAGAAAAGGGGCCGTTTCGCAACGGAGGAACCGGACTTGTCGGTGTCGGTCATGAGCCTTCAGAACACCTTTCGATCAGGCCGCGACATGTGCCGCGTCCCATTCCCGGAGCGCTTCGGCGTCGCGCGGGGTCACGTCCGGATAGTCCGGATCGGAGCCGACCTCGGGAAGGATCTTCCAGGAGCGGGCGCATTTTGTGCCTTCGGCAAGTGCCGGCACGACGGCCACACCCTTTGTGTCGTCGAGCGTGAAGGCGCCTTCCGGGGCCGGATCGGCGGACAGCGTCAGCTGGCTGGTGATGGCGATATCCGCCATGTCCTTGCCTTCCAGCGCCGCCATCAGCTCCGGATCGGTGACATGCACCACCGGATGGGCCTCGAGCGAGGAGCCGATGCGCTTTTCGCGGCGTTCCACTTCGAGCGCCCCGGTGATCACCCGGCGGACGGTCTTGATCTTGGCCCACTTGGCCGCCAGCGCATCGTCGCGCCACTCCGAAGGCACCACGGGGAACTGTTCCAGGTGGACACAGGAGCCCTCGCCGTAACGCGAGGTCCAGGTCTCGTCCATGGTGAAGGGCAGCATCGGCGCCATCCAGGTGACCAGGCAGTTGAACAGCTTGTCGATCACGTAGAGAGCGGCCTTGCGGCGGGTCGACGAGGCGGCGTCGCAGTAAAGCGCGTCCTTGCGGATGTCGAAATAGAACGCCGACAGCTCCACCGTCATGAAGGTGAACAGCTGGTGGGTGATCTTCTTGTAGTCGAACTCCCAATAGGCTTCGCGCACCAGCGTGTCGAGCTCGGCCAGCCGGTGCAGCATCAGCCGCTCCAGCTCCGGCATGTCGTCATGGGCGACCTCTTCTCCCTTGGCATGGGCGAGCGACCCCAGCATCCAGCGCAGGGTGTTGCGCAGCTTGCGGTAGCTGTCGACATTGGTCTTGATGATTTCCTGACCCAGCCGCTGGTCTTCCCAGTAATCGGTCGAGGCCACCCACAAGCGCAGGATGTCGGCGCCATACTGCTTGATGATGTCCTGCGGGAACACCTGGTTGCCGAGCGACTTGGACATCTTGCGACCGTCCTCGGCCATGGTGAAGCCGTGGGTCAGCACCGCGTCATAGGGCGGACGGCCGCGGGTGCCGCAGCTTTCCAGAAGCGAGGAATGGAACCAGCCGCGATGCTGGTCGGAGCCTTCCAGGTAGAGCACGTAATCGTCGCCGCCATCGACCTTGCGCTTCGGCGACAGATCTTCTCGCTCCTCCATGACAAAGGCGTGGGTGGAGCCTGAATCGAACCAGACATCGAGGATGTCGGTGACCATGTCCCACTCGTCGGCCTTGTAGTCGTTGCCCAGGAACCGTTCCCTGGCGCCGTCCTCGAACCAGGCGTCCGCGCCCTCGGCGGCAAAGGCGTCGAAGATGCGCTTGTTGACCGCTTCGTCCTTCAGGATCTCGGCGCTTTCCTTGTGGATGAACACGGTGATCGGCACGCCCCAGGCGCGCTGGCGCGACAGCACCCAGTCCGGGCGGTTCTCGATCATGGAGCGCAGGCGGTTCTGGCCGCTGCCCGGCACGAAACGGGTATTGTCGATGCCCGTCAGGGCGCGTGTGCGCAAGGTGTCTCCCTCGCCGTCGAGCGTCTTGTCCATGTAGACGAACCACTGCGGCGTGTTGCGGAAGATCACCGGCTTCTTGGAGCGCCAGGAATGCGGATAGGAGTGGGTCAGACGGCCGAGGCCGATCAGGTTGCCCGCTTCCTTCAGCTTCTCGATGACCGCCTTGTTGGCCTTGCCCTTCTCGCCCTTGTGAGTGATCACCTCGCAGCCGTCGAAGCCGGGCGCGTCCTTGGTGTAGAAGCCGTCATCGGCGACCGTGAACGGGATCGCGGTGTTGATGCCGCGGCCTTCCAGCTCAGTGCGTTTGGCCATCCAGATCTCGAAGTCGTCCGCGCCGTGGCCCGGCGCCGTGTGCACGAAGCCGGTACCGGCATCGTCCGTCACATGGTCTCCGTCGAGCAGCGGCACATCGAAATCGTAACCGCCGAGGTCCAGCTCCGCGAGCGGATGGGCCAGGGTCAAGGTGTCCAGTTCGTCCGGCGTCACCGCGCGAAGCCTGGTGAAATCGGTGATGCGGGCATTCTTGAAGACATCGTCGGCCAGCGCATCCGCGAGGATCAGCTTGTCGCCCTTCTGCACCCAGTTGTCGTCCGGCAGGCCGTCCTGTGTGACCTCATAGATGGAATAGGCGATGCGCGCGGAGAAGCAGACCGCGCGGTTGCCCGGGATGGTCCAGGGCGTGGTCGTCCAGATAACGACAGACGAGTCCAGCAGCTCTTCCACGGCGGCTTCATCGCTGCCGCCGGCGCTCACGATCGGGAATTTCACCCAGATCATGTCGGACTTGTGGTCGTGATATTCGATCTCGGCTTCGGCCAGGGCCGTCTTTTCCACGACCGACCACATTACCGGCTTGGAGCCGCGATAGAGCTGGCCGGACATGGCGAACTTCATCAGCTCGTTGGCAATCACCGCCTCGCTTTCAAAGCGCATGGTCAGGTACGGGTTGTCCCAGTCGCCCTCTATGCCGAGCCGCTTGAACTCCTTGCGCTGGACGTCGATCCAGTGCTCGGCGAATTCCCGGCATTCCTTGCGGAACTCGTTGATCGGCACCTCGTCCTTGTTCTTGCCCTTGGCGCGGTACTGTTCCTCGATCTTCCATTCGATCGGCAGGCCGTGGCAGTCCCAGCCCGGCACGTAGTTGCTCTCGTAGCCGAGCATCTGCATCGAGCGGGTGACGATGTCCTTCAGCGTCTTGTTCAGGGCATGGCCGATATGGATGTTGCCGTTGGCATAGGGGGGGCCGTCATGCAGCACGAACTTGCTGCGGTCCTTGCCCTGTTCGCGCAGCTTTTTGTAAACCTCGAGCTGTTCCCAGCGGGCCAGGATTTCCGGCTCCTTCTTGGGAAGGCCGGCGCGCATCGGGAAGTCTGTCTGCGGCAGGTTGAGCGTTTCGGAATAGTCGCGTTTATCTGTCTCGGTCATCGTCAAGTCGATCCGGTCGTTCGGGCGCTTTGCCCGCAATCATATGGGAAAAGGACTGCCGTCCCTTGCGGGACTGCAATCTAGAAACAGGAAGATCCCGGTCCCTGGCGCCGCGCAGATCGCGTCAGCCGAAGGCCGGGCAAGTAATTCGCGTCGTCGCGATCATCGGCCTGGCGATGATTATGAGAACCTGGTGATGCATGGCATGGGACATAGCAGCACTTCGCCGATGAATAAAGATGTTCCGCAAATTCATCCGCGGTTTGTCTTGCCCGGCCCGTCGGCCCTTTCCTGAAAAATGCGGAGGGGTAACCGAATATGAATGTCTGTCGGGCATTGATGACCTCCGGACAAGGGGACTGGACAGGACGAAACAGGCGAGATGGACACTTCCACAAAGCTTGAGACTGACGCCGTGACCGGGGAGCGGCCGGCCGACGGGGCCTGGCATCGGTTCGTGCGCGCCGGCGCCTATTTCACCTGGGACCGGATCGGGTTTGCCTGCCTGTGCTCGGCGATCGGCTTTGCCGCCGGCCTGATCTGGATGCTGGCCATTCCCAACACCTATGGGGCGCCCAACGGCACGCTGCTGATGGACTACCTGAGTTTCTGGCTGGCCGGAGGCCAGGCGCTCAACGGCACGCCCGAACTTGCCTATATCCCGCGGGAATTCGCGGCCATCCAGGAAGCCTATACCGGGTCCGACACGGTCTTCGGTTTCTTCTATCCGCCGACATTCCAGATGGTGCAGGCCGTGTTTGCGCTGCTGCCCTACAAGGCCGCCTTTGCCGCCTTCATCATCGCGACCACCTTCCTGCTGGCGCTGTCCTGCCGCCTGATCACCGGAAAATGGCTTCTGGCCGCGTGTCTCATTCTCATACCGGCCTGTGCCAACAATGCCTTTCACGGCCAGAACGCCGCGCTGACGGCGGCGCTCTACGGTTTCTTCCTGGTAGGTGTTGAACGGCAGAGGATGATCCTGGCCGGCATCGCGCTCGGCCTTTTGACCATCAAGCCGCAGCTCGGCATCCTGGCGCCGGTGGCCCTGATCGCCAGCTGGAACTGGCGCGCCTTCCTGAGCGCGTCGGCGACGACGCTTGTTTGCGCGGGACTGAGTGCCGCCGTCCTGGGGGTCGGGGTCTGGCAGATGTTCTGGCAACAGGCGCCGGTTGCCTCCGCGATGATGGAACTCGGCGGTGTCGAATGGGGCAAGATGGTTTCCGTCTATGGCGGGTTGCGCCTGCTTGGCCTACCGCATGTCGCGGCCATGGCCATCCAGGCCGCTGTCGGCCTGGGGTCGCTTGCCTGTGTCTGGCATGCATGGCGCAAGTCCGAGGCGATGGCGGTGCGCGCACCGGTGCTGCTCGGAGGCGCGCTGCTGGTGACGCCGTTCGCGCTTTCCTACGATCTGACGCTTCTGGTGGTGCCCTGCGCCTTCCTGATCCGCGAGGGCCTGAAATCCGGCTTCCTGCCTTACGAAAAGACCCTGCTCGCGCTGGTCATTGTGCTGTCCGCCTCTACCAGCCCGTTCGCGGTCTGGCTGAACCTGCCGGTGGCACCGCTCCTGCCGCTCGTCACCGTCTGGCTGGGCCTCAGACGGATGGATCCGCGCCTGAAGCCGCTCGCCGCACAAACGCGCCCTCAGACTTCCGCGACGACGGCCTGAATCGTCTTCTTCAGCTTGCGCTCCCGGTGGGCGATGTAGAGCCCGCTTCCGATGATCAGCGCGATGCCGATCCAGGTCGGCCCGTCCGGGAAATCGGCAAACACCTGGTAGCCGAACAGGGTCGCGCTGACGATCTCGATATATTGCAACGGCGCCAGCAGGCTGGCGTTGCCCCGCTGGAACGCGGCGACCACCAGCCCGTGGGCGGCAAAGGAAATCAGTCCGATCAGCACCAGCAGTCCGGCCTGGTTGCCGGACGGCATCACGAAAGCGATGCCCTCATAGCCGGCCAGGTTGCCGATCAACAGCGCCGCGCCCAGCATCAGGGAGCCGGAGAGCCCCGCGCTGAACTGGATGGTCAGGAGGCCGTCGGTCACCGGATAGAGCCGGTTCAGCAGCAGGTAGAAGGAAAACAGGAAGGCGGTCGCCACCGGCAGCAGGCTGACCAGTCCGATCTCGGCAAGGTTCGGCCTGAGGATGATGATGGCGCCCAGAAGCCCGACGAGAATGGCGCCGATCCGGCGGATACCGACCTGTTCCTTCAGGATCAGCGCCGCGAGGATGGTGAGCACCATCGGCTCGATGAAGAAGATCGAGATCGCGGTGGCGACGGACATGAATTTCACAGCGGTGAAAAAACACAGGGAGGCGGCCGCCAGGAAAACACCGCGCAGATAGTTGATCACGGGCTGCTTGCCGCGCAGGCCCGCGATCCGGCCGGTGACGATCGCCAGCACAAGGCAGATCAGGAACTGGAAGAAGAACCGGCCGAAGGTGACTTCGAGTGGCGGCAGGTCGGCCGACAGGTATTTGGCGATGATGTCCATCACCGGCACGATCAGCATGGCCGAGCTCATCAGGACGATCGCCAGAAGCGGGTTCTGCTCCATGGCCCCGGGGGCAGGAGACCTTGTCACGCGGAGAAATCCAGCAGCTTCAGGTCTATATCGGACAACGGCCGCAGCGCGGCCAGGGCGGCCCGTGCCTCTGCGCTGTCCTGATCCATCTGCCGGGTCAGGGCCTCTGCGCTGTCGAATTTTTCTTCGGCGCGAAGATAGGATACGAGGTGCACCCGGAGTGTCTGGCCATAAAGATCCCCGGAAAAATCGAACAGGTGCACTTCGAACAGCGCGGCGCCATTGTCGAAAGTCGGCCGGCGGCCGTGGCTCGCCACGCCGTCATGCCAGGTTTCACCGATCCGGACCTTGACCGCGTAGATGCCCTGTTTCAGCGGGCAGTCCTCGCTCAGCGCCAGATTGGCCGTGGGGTAGCCGAGATCCCGTCCGCGCTTGTCGCCGTGGCGGACCTCGGCGTCAAAGAACCACCGGTAGCCCAGGAGACCGTTCGCCTGGGCAATGTCGCCGGCCGCGAGACAGTCGCGGATACGGGTCGAGGAAACGACTTCCGCTCCCTCGTCTTCTTCACGCTGCACGATGGTGACGCCGAAGCCGTGCCGGGCGCCGGCGTCGCGCAGAAAGTCGGGGGTGCCCTGGCGGGCGCGGCCGAAATGGAAGTCGTATCCGGTGACCGCGTGGGAAATGCCGAGCGTACCGATCAGGATGTCCTGGACAAAGGCATTGGCCTCGATGCCGGCAAAGTCCCGGGTAAAGGGCAGGATCAGGGCACCGTCCAGGCCGCAAATGCGCAACATCTCGAGTTTCTGCGCATAGGGCGTCAGTCGGAAGACCGGACTGGACGGATTGAACACGCTGCGCGGATGGGGCTCGAAACTCATGGCATAGACCGGGTGGTGCGTGCCGTGGCCGAGGCCCATTGCAGCGCCCAGCACCGCCCGGTGGCCCCGGTGCAGACCGTCGAAATTCCCGATGGCGACGATGCCGCCTTTCAGCGTCGCCGGAAAGCTGTCCAGGCTTTCGGCGACCAGGAACCTGGAGGTATCAGAGGGGCTCATGCAGCAAACCTTCGCGCAACGTGTCGGCCGGGACAGCTCGGCCAGGCCTTGATGTCCGGAAAGAGAGCCGCCGTGGCACGGTCCATCCGGACCGGCCGCCGACGCTGGCGTGGAACCTGCCGTCAACAACTGGAAAGGTCAAGATGGCCGGCAAGAAGAGTGCACGGCGCGCCCGGCCGAGCCCGCGTGCCCGGTGCAAACCCGTCCTTACGACCGATCAGGCAGTGATGTTCGGGGCCTCAAAGACCGGACCGGTCCTCGTCCCGGCTCGGCACTTTGACGAGCGCTTCGCCCTCGAGGACGATGGTGTCGTCCACGCTGCAGATGCAGGACAGCCGGGCGCGGTTGCCGCGTTCCATCAGTTCCTCGACGGTCACGGTCACCTTGACGTCGTCGCCGATCTTGACCGGTGCCTTGAAATTGAGGGTCTGGGACAGGTAGATCGCGCCCGGACCGGGTAGGCGGGTGCCGAGCACGGCGGAAATCAGGCTGGCCGTGTAGAGGCCGTGGGCGATTCGGGTCTTGAACGGTGTTCTTGCGGCAAAATGCTCCGACAGGTGGATCGGGTTTCTGTCGCCGGAAACTTCGGCAAAACCGACCACATCAGAAGAACTGACGTGTTTTACAAGTTCTTCGCTCATCCCGACCGTGAGATCTTCGAAACACAGTTTTTGAAGTTCCAGCATTGAGAATTCCGCCCTGAAGTGTCTTCTTTTAAGCAACGCGGACGCTAGGCGGCGCAAGGATTTCTGGCAATTGTGCTTTGGGCGAAGAAAAAAGCGCCTGTTATTAACGGTCTTTTCAGGGGCGGCCGGTAAATTGCGTTGAGTGTGGGGAGGTGAGGACACAAGAATATGTGTCACTCTCCTTCGAAGTCATAACGCGATCCAACGGCCCACGGCCAGGGGCCGCGCAATTTGACAGTATGGAGTAGACAATGGCCCTTGATCTTCAGATGCCGGTCCTCGTGGTCGATGACTACAAAACGATGATTCGCATCATTCGGAACCTGCTCAAGCAGCTTGGTTTCGAAGACATCGATGACGCTGCGGACGGCACCGAAGCATTGGAAAAAATGAAGCAGCGCCGTTACGGCCTGGTGATTTCCGACTGGAACATGGAGCCGATGACCGGATACGAACTGCTCAAGCAGGTTCGTGCCGACGGCAGCCTCAGCAAGACACCGTTCATCATGGTGACGGCTGAATCCAAGACGGAAAACGTCATCGCCGCCAAAAAGGCCGGCGTGAACAACTACATCGTGAAGCCGTTCAACGCACAGACGTTGAAAGGCAAGATCGAGGCGGTCTTCTCCGACTGATTTCTTGCACCTGGCGGGGCCGCGGTGTCGAGCCGCCTCTCCGCCGGTGCCAGACGGGTGTCAAGAGAACGGCACGGTCTTGCCGGGCAGGCAGGCCGGGTCTGTCTTGGTGCATCCGCGACGTAATAGCGGTTCCTTCCGGGATCGCTCTTGGGAGGACGCCTCATATGGAAAGGCCGGACCTGGTGGCAAATATGAAGCAGGAAAACATTGCCCGCGTCATCGACTTTCTGCAAGAAAACAAGAACCGGCAGGGCGAGGTATCGCTCACGGATGTGATGCACCTCGCCGAGGTCATGTCCGGTTCCATGCATGATTTCCTGTCGACCGTTCAGCCGGCCGTCACGGAAGAACTGACCCTGATTGCCAAGGAAATCACGCGCATGAAGGAGGAAATCTCCCAGTTGCGCGCCAATGACATGACCGGCAACAAGATTCCGGATGCCGGGCGGGAACTCGACGCCATCGTCGAGGCCACGGAAGAGGCCACCAACTCCATCATGGAAGCGGCCGAGGAGATCATGGGTGCGGATACCAGCGACGCGGAAGCGTATCAGGAGCTGGTCAGCAACAAGATGATCGGAATTTTCGAGGCCTGCACCTTCCAGGACATCACCGGACAGCGCATTTCGAAGGTCGTGGCGACACTCCGCTATATCGACGAGCGCGTGAGTTCCTTCATCGAACACCTGCGCATCCCGGCAGATCTCGAGGTTGCCCTTAACGAGACTGACGAGGAGCGCCGCCAGCGCGAACTGATCCTGCACGGCCCGCAGCATGCCGGCGAAGGCGTCTCCCAGGACGACATCGACGCCATGCTCGGTGACGCGCAGGCGGATATCGACAAGCTGTTCGACTGACCCGGCATCAAAGACAAGATTTCGAAGGGCTCTCCGGCGGAGGGCCCTTTTGTTTTGCGGGGGCGGTCACCGCCGCTTCCGCGATCGTGATGTCAGTAGAGTCCTGTGCCGTGAGGCCAGGCGGGTCTGCTGGCAGCCCGGACATTTGCGGGCACAAGCACCCGAGACAGGTTCCTGCCCGCGTGGAGCTTTACCACCAGAGGCGCGGCAGGGCTGCGCGGGCGCGCAGGCCTTCTTCCGAGAGGCGGCGGCGGATGAGGTGTTCGTCCGGAGCGTCGCTCGGGCCGAAATCGGATGCGTGAATGCCGGCGGTGATGAACAGCACGTCGATGTCCTGTGAGACGGCGCCGCGAATATCCGTCGGCAGGCCGTCACCAATCGCCAGCACGTCCTCCTTGGCCACCTCGGTGCCGGCCAGTTTGGCCAGCCGTTCCATGGCTGCCGTGTAGATCGGCGCATGCGGCTTGCCCAGGATGACGACTTCGCCGCCGAGATCTTCGTAGAGACGGGCAAGGGCACCGGCGCACCAGATCAGCCGGTCGCCGCGTTCCACGACAATGTCCGGGTTGGCGCAGATCATCTTCAGCCCCCGGGCGGCCAGCTTTTCAAGCCGCTCACGGTAATCGTCGGGAGTCTCGACCTCGTCGTCGGTCAGTCCCGTGCAGCTGATGCCTTCGGCTTCGTCGTCCTTCAGGGTGAAGGTCGCTTCGAGATTGTGATAAAGCGGCTGGTCCCGATTGGGACCGATATGAAGCAGTGTCTTTTTGCCTTCGGCCTGCAGCACGGCGCGTGTGACGTCCCCGGAAGTGACAATGTCGTCATAGGTGCCGTCCGGCACTCCGAGTTCGGCCAGCATTTCCCCGACCTGTTTTGCCGGACGCGGGGCGTTGGTGATCAGGACCACCTTGCCGCCGGTGTCCTCGCGATAGGCCTTCAGGGCTTTGTGCGCACCTTCAAAAGCCGATACACCGTTATGAAGCACGCCCCAGACATCACACAGGATGCCCTTGTAGGAAGGCGCAAGGGCATTGAGCCCGTCAACAAGAAGCGGTGCAGAAACGGTCATGTCGGGTCACTCGGATCAAGGTGGGTCTGGTAGGCTGTGCGAAAGAATCGAGACAAACTCGGCGCGGACCATATAGGAACATACCGCGCTGCGAAAGCTGCATGCGTCAAAGGAAGTTTCATGGCAGTCAGGCAACTTGGCGAACAGGTGATCAACCAGATCGCGGCCGGCGAAGTGATCGAGCGGCCCGCCAGTGTCATCAAGGAACTGGTTGAAAATGCCGTCGATGCCGGAGCCTCGCAGGTGGATATTGTCACCGCCGCGGGCGGCAAGACCCTGATGCGTGTCGCCGACGATGGCGCCGGCATGCGCCAGGACGATCTGAAACTCGCCATCCGCCGCCATTGCACCTCCAAGATCTCGGACGACGACCTGTTCGATATCCGCACGCTCGGGTTTCGCGGCGAGGCGCTGCCGTCGATCGGTTCGGTCGCCCGGCTGGCGATCCAGACGCGGCACAAGGACGAGGATCATGCCTGGGCAATCGCGGTGGAAGGCGGCAGGGAACAGCCGCCTGTCCCGGCCGCGCGCACCAGGGGCACGCAGGTCGAGGTCCGTGATCTGTTCTTCGCAACGCCCGCACGCCTGAAATTCCTCAAGTCGGACCGTGCCGAGGCGGCGGCCATCACCGAGATCGTCAAGCGCATCGCGCTGGCCTATCCGGAAATCGGCTTTTCGCTCTCCGGCGCCGACCGGCAACCGCAGAGCTGGCCGGCAGCCCGCGGATCCGATCCGCATCTCGCGAGAATTTCCCAGATCCTCGGCAAGGACTTCGTCGACAACGCGATGGAGATCGACGCCGCGCGCGAGGGCGTGCGCCTGTCGGGTTTCGCAGGCCTGCCGACCCATCACCGCGGCAATGCCCAGCACCAGTTCTTTTTCGTCAACGGTCGTCCGGTGAAGGACAAGCTGCTGCTCTCCGGTCTGCGCGGCGCCTATGCCGATGTTCTGGCGCGCGACCGGCACCCTGTCGTGGTGCTGTTCATCGATCTCGATCCGGCCCAGGTGGATGTCAATGTGCACCCGGCCAAGGCGGATGTGCGCTTTCGCGATGCCCAGCTCGTTCGCGGCCTGCTGGTCGGCGCGATCAAGCACGCCCTGGTCCAGGCGGGACACCGGTCATCGACCTCGAATGCCGCCGTGGCGCTCGACGCCCTTCGAGGCACATCCGGCGGCAGCTATTCTGGCGGCAGCTATTCCGGCGGGCCCCAACCGTCGGCACCAGCCGGACAGGCGGGACAGGGTGGATACGGCGGAAGCTATGGGCAAGCGGCGGCGGCGGCGCGCTGGAGCCCGGACGCCTTTCGGCCCCTGGAAACGGCCGGGGCACCTGCCGCGGGTTTTGCCGAGGCACCGCAACCCGGTCTTCATCCGCAAAACGGTTTCGCGGATTTCGCCGCACCGTCCGCGGATGCGCGCGCCCATGACGTGCCGGTCGAGACCGAAAAGACCCGACTGCCGCTCGGCGCCGCAAGAGCCCAGGTGCACGAGACCTATATCATCGCCCAGACCGGCGATGGCGTCGTCATCGTTGACCAGCATGCCGCCCATGAACGCCTGGTCTATGAGCGGCTGAAGGAAGCGCTGGCGAAGAAGGAGGTTGCGCGTCAGATTCTCCTGATTCCGGAAATCGTCGAACTGCCGGAAGAGGACGCCGCAAGGCTTGCCGAGCGTGCGGAGGACCTGGAGCAGGTCGGTCTGTCGCTGGAAGCGTTCGGGCCGGGGGCGATCGCGGTCCGCGAAACGCCGGCCATTCTGGGCGACATGGATATCAGGGGCCTGGTGCAAAACCTGGCCGACGAGCTTGCCGAGTGGGACACGGCCGACGGCCTGAAGGAAAAGCTCGACCATGTCGCCGCCACCATGGCCTGCCACGGGTCCGTTCGCGCCGGACGGCGCATGCGGCCGGAGGAAATGGATGCGCTGTTGCGCGACATGGAGGCAACGCCGCTCTCGGGCCAGTGCAACCATGGAAGACCGACCTGGGTGGAACTGAAACTGACCGATATCGAGAAGCTGTTCGGCCGCAAATAGGCCGCTCCTGATCGGGAAACGCATGGAATGCGTAACCTTGTGGAGCATTCGAAGGAGACAAGGCATGGCCGACGTGCAAACCGGCAGCACTGAGGGGGGCACGAACCGGCGAACCGGCGTCGGGCCGCGTGCGCTGAGACTGTCCAGGAACCTCTTCGTCGTGGTCGCCGTCGCCTATGCCATGGCCGCCGGCTACATGTATCTCAACCAGCGCAGCTTCGTCTTCCTTCCGACCGGTGACCTGTCCACGCCAGCGGAAAAGGGGCTGGAAGGGGTCCATGTTGAAACAGTCGCAATGGCTGACGGCACCGACGTCACGGTATGGCGGGCCGCGCCGGCAGAGGACGGCGCGCCGACGGTGCTGTATCTGCACGGCAATTCCCGGAATGTGTCGGCGCGCTGGAAGCGGTTCAAGCAGATCCTGGACAGTGGCTTCGGTCTCTACGCGCCGAGCTATCGCGGTTACGCGGGCAGCGGCGGCAGTCCGTCGGAGGCGGCGCTGGTCTCCGACGCGCTGGAACATTACGACCGGGCCGCACAGGACGGGGCGCCGATCATCCTGCACGGCGAAAGCCTCGGCACCGGCGTTGCGACAGCCGTTGCCGCGGAACGCCCCGAAGCGGATCTGCTTGTCCTGGAGGCCCCCTACACGGCGCTGGTGGACATGGCATATGAAAAATACCCGTGGCTGCCGGTCGGGCTGCTGATGAAGGACCCGATGCCGACCCGCGAGCGGATCACCAGGGTCAGGTCACCCGTCCTGATCCTGCACGGCACCGCGGACCGTGTCATTCCGGTTGAGCACGGCAAGCGTCTCTTCGGTCTTGCGTCGCAGCCGAAGGAGATTGTCATCCTGGACGGTGTCGATCACGGTGATCTGTGGGTGAACGGTCTCTGGGAAAAAGTGGTGTCCGTCTGGCGGAGACGGGCCGGCTAGAGTTTCTTGTGTCGGACAAAAAATGCCCCGGGCGAATATCCGGGGCTTTGTCACTACAGCCTAGAAAGTGCGCTGCAGCCGGAAGGTGCCATAGAGTTCGGAACTGTCGCTCAGGCCCGACGCATTGCTGTAGTCGATGTCGCGGTACTGGATTTCCGGACCGATTTCGAAGCCCGGTACCGGATTCCAGACGGCATTCGCCGTTGCCGTCCACTGATCGAAGTTATAGGCGCCGAGGCCGGCATCGACCGTGTGGTAGCCGCCTTCGACATTGACCGCGACCGTGTCGGTGACCCCGAGGTGGACACCGCCGAAAATGTTGAAGGTCTTGGTCTTCTCGGTGGTGGTGCCGTTCCAGACCGCGTCGGTGATGCGGCCGGTCCAGTTTGAATTGCCGTAGCCGCTGGCGCCGTCGGTATAGACAGCCTGCAGCACCACGCTGCCACCATTGGCGAGCCCTCCGAATTCAATCTCGACACCGGCGCCGACAGCCCAGCCGAGTGTATCCTCGGAACTGCCGGTGATACCGTTATAGGTGGCGTTCGGATAAACCTGGTGCAGCGCGCCCATGATCTGGACCTCGCCCCAGCGCTGGTTCAGGCCGAGCGCTGCGACGAAATCCGGCATGCGGGTACCGCCATAGGCGAGTGTGCCGCCGTTCAGGCCAATGTTGGTTGTGCGTTCCGCCTGATCCTCGACCGCGACAGTCGCACTGTAACCGTCTCCGAAGGGGAGGGTATAGGCAAGCTGGTTGGTTTTCTGGTCGGAATAACTCGAAATCTGGGCACCGAAAGCGTAACCGGTGAAGAAATCGAAATTTGACCCGTTGCGCCCGGCCAGAAGCCCGCCCCACTGGATATAGGCCTTGTCCAGCGTTGAGGTTTCGTTGCCGTTGGTGACCGTCATGTAGGTCTCGATGAAGGCGCGCAAGGTGCCGAGTTCGGTCTCCGTGTAGGCGTCCAGATAAAGGTATCCGCGTGATCGCCACTGGTAGCCGTCCGTGTCCCGGTCACCCCAGGCGTTCTCGGCCTCGCCGAAATTGCGGAACCGGAACTCCGTCCGGACACGTCCGCCGACCCGCAGGCAGGTCTCGGTGCCTGGAATGTAGTAGAAGCGGGCACCGTAGGCGTCACAGATGCGAACGTAGTCGACCGGTTCGGGAGCCACGGGCAGGTCGGCGGAATGCGCCGGATTTGCCGCGGCAAGAAGACCGGCGAATGCGCCAAGAACGGCAAGACGTGTCATGTGATACCCCGATGGCATATGGAAACGATCCTGACGCCATTATCATATCTGTACATGATAATTTCTCCCCATGGAGCGCGGGAAATCCGGCATCGCGCGTGTTTTTGCAGGCGGTGTTGCCGTTGTGCCACGTGGCGCCGGGCTAGCGGCGCGACTGGAAAAACGACTTGAGGAGCTGCGCGGCTCCGGACGCGTTGACCCCGGAATAGACGTCCGGTGCGTGATGACAGGTCGGCTGGCTGAAGAAACGGGGCCCGTTGTCGACGGCGCCGCCTTTTTCGTCGTCCGCGCCATAGTAGAGACGGCGGATCCTGGCGAAGGAAATCGCCCCGGCGCACATTGGACAGGGCTCCAGCGTGACATAGAGGTCGCAGTCCGGCAGGCGCTGCGAACCCAGTGCACTGCAGGCCGCGCGGATCACCTGTATTTCCGCGTGGGCGGTCGGATCGTTCAGCTCCAGCGTCCGGTTGCCGTCACGGGCCAGGACCTGGCCGTCCCGCACCAGAACCGCCCCGACGGGGACCTCGCCGCGCTCCGCGGCACGTTCCGCCTCTTCGATGGCCAGGTCCATGAAGGTGGTTTGTCGGGACTGTGTCTCAGGTGCGCTCATGTGCATTCGCATCGCGGGATTGGAGGGGACGGCCATTGCCTTCATAGTTGGATTTGCTCTCGCCGTCAGCCCCGGTGGTGGCGAGCCATGCGGCCTCGGCAGGTGACCCATGCGCCAGATGGTGCAAACAAGCGATTCCCGAAAGGCTCAAGCTCTGCTATGACGCGCGCATGATGACAAGAAATTCTTCCGATCGCCCGGGCCGTGGAAACGGCCAGGGACGCGACAAACGTGCGGCGGACAAGCGCCGCTCAGCTCCCGGCGATTCACGCAAACCGGGCGGCAAGAGGCCCGGGCCCAAAAAGACCGCACCGGTGCCGGCTGCGATCCGCGACGGCGACGATACGGGCGGGCGCGGCGAGCGCATTGCCAAGGTGATGGCGCGCGCGGGCCTGTGTTCGCGCCGGGAAGCCGAGACCTGGATCGAGAACGGCCGGGTCCAGCTCAACGGCAAGGTGCTGACGACGCCGGCGATCACCGTCACGGCCGACGACAAGGTCCTGGTGGATGGAGAGCCGCTGCCCATGCGTGAGCGCACACGGCTGTGGCTTTATCACAAGCCCCGCGGCCTGGTGACCACCAACAAGGATCCTGAGGGCCGTCCGACGGTGTTCGACCGTCTGCCGGAAGATCTTCCCCGTGTTCTGACGGTCGGCCGGCTCGACATCAACACCGAAGGTCTGTTGCTGCTGACGAATGACGGCGGGCTCGCACGCGTCCTCGAACTGCCCTCGACCGGGTGGCTGCGCCGTTACCGGGTGCGGGCTTTCGGCAAGGTCACCCAGGCCGATCTCGACGGGCTGAAGGATGGCGTTGCCATCGAGGGTGTCCTTTATGGCGCCATCGAGGCAACGCTCGACAAGGAGCAGGGCGACAATGTCTGGATGACGGTCGGCCTGCGCGAAGGCAAGAACCGCGAGGTCAAGCGGGTGCTGGAGCATCTCGGCCTGACGGTGAACAGGCTGATCCGGCTGTCCTATGGCCCGTTCCAGCTGATGGACCTGCCGGAGAACAATGTCCGCGAGATCCGCGGCAGGGTGTTGCGCGATCAGCTTGGCGATGCGTTGGCCGAGGAGGCCGGTGCCGATTTCGACGCTCCCATCTTCCATGCGCCCAAGCAGGAGCCGGAAAAGAAGACGGCGGGCAACAAGCGTGGCGGCAGGACCGGCGACAAGCGTGACGCCGCGCAGGGCAAATGGATGACCGCGCGCGAAGGCAAGAGCGAGACCGACCGCCGCAAGGCGGCCAAAGCAGACCGCTCCGAACGCAAGCAGGAGCGCGGCAAGGGCCCGAGCAAGGGTCCGAGCAAGGGTCCGGGTCAGGGACCGCGCAAGAACAACGGCCCGCGCCAGGAAAAGGTGTCGCCGCGTTCGCGCTTCCGCATGACGTCCAGCCCGAAACCGCGCAAGGACTATGGGGAAGAACGCCGGTCGCCGCCGCCGCGAAAAATCTGGGGTGAGGACGGCCTCGTCGAGGACAAGCAGCAGCAGAGCCGCACGGACCGTGACAAGGACGACCGCCGCGGACCGCCCAGGGGGGGACGCGGCCCGCGGCGCGGAGACCGTTCGTGAGAATTGTTGCCGGACGGTTCAAGGGAACGGCGCTGGCCACGCCCAAGTCGCAGGGAACCCGGCCGACAAGCGACCGGCTGCGCGAGACCGTGTTCAATATTCTGGCCCACGGCCTGGAAATGGACCTTGACGGCGTCCGCGTGCTCGATCTGTTTGCCGGCACGGGGGCGCTCGGATTCGAGGCGATCAGCCGGGGCGCGGGTCACTGCACCTTCATAGAGGACGGCACCGAGGCCCGCGGGGTGATCCGCCGCAACATGGAGACGCTCGGGCTGAACGGAGTTGCGAAGATCTTCCGCCGCGATGCAACGCGCATGGGCGCGGCCGGCACGATCGCCCCGTTCGACCTTGTGTTCGCCGATCCGCCTTATGACAAGGGGCTCGGCGAGAAGGCCCTGGCGTCGGCCGCCGCCGGCGGCTGGCTGAAGCCGGGGGCGCTCTGTGTCCTGGAGGAACGCGCCTCTGCCGAGGTCGACATTCCGCAGCCATTTGAAAGTCTGGACACCCGGCAGGCCGGGGACAGCCAGGTCCTGTTCCTGCGCTTCAAGGGCTGAGACGGACGCGTCTCTCTCTCTCTCTCGTTCCCGTTCAGGCGCCGCCCGGCATCATGATGTAGACCGTCGGCTTGATTGGCAGGCTGGTCCGGCTGACGATCACGGAAGGCGTTTCCGCCCGCACGACCTCATAGCCGGCCTCAAGGGCCCGCCCGGTGAACGCCTGCAGGGCGCCGGCAAAATGAAAATGCATCGGGATCACCATCGCGGGGCCGATGCTTTCCAGGACCTCCATCAGACTGTCGAGGCGCAGGGTCGAGGTGTTGTCGATCGCGGCGAACACCACGTCGATCTGACCCAGCCGGGTCAGGTCCTCCTGTGTCAGCCTGTGGTGCAGGTGGCCGAGATGGGCAATGCACAGATCCGCAACCTCGAAGATGAAGATCGAATTGCCGAGGCGCCGGCTCTCGCCGTCCCAGCCGCGAATGTTGGTCTGAATGTTCCGTATGCGGACATCCCCGACCGTCAGGTCGTGGTCCATCGGTCCGCCCTTCGGATTCCAGCCGTAAAGCAGATGTTCGATGTTCGGGTCGGGACTGAGGGAGTAATGGGTGCTGTGGGCGCCGTTCATGGTTGCCACGGTGGGCGGCAGGAACGGCCGGACGCTGTCATTGTAGTCTGTCGCGATCCGGATGCCTTTCGGCGTCTCGAGTTCGAAGGTGGAATGACCGATGTAGCGGATCTGGACTTCACCGGTCTGGATCGCCGCTTGCCAGACCCGCATTTCGCCGGGCTGGGCCGATTTGAAAGGGGCTTGCGCGACCAGCTGGCAAATGGCCTGGGCGGGCGACACCGCCGCAAGCAACAGGGCCAGCCCGGCCGGGGCGCTCAGGATCTTTGCTGAACGCCTCTTGTGGCGGTGGAGGAACCGGAGAAGAACGGAAAGAAACGAAGCCATCATGTGCCACCCGTGTCTGGTCTGTCCGCTTAAGGGTAGGGGGAAGACACGTCGTGGCAAGGCGCGGCGTCCGGTCTGACCCGCGATTGCCGCTTTCCTGAAGGCCAGGGAGGCAAAGTGCCAAAAGAAAAGGCAACCGGCTCGCGCAAGATGCTGCGAAGGCGGTTGCCTGAGGTGGGGGCGGGTGGGAGGAAGAACCTGCCCCGGAAGGGAAATGTCAGATCACATGCAGGCTGACGGGCGCCTTGTGGCCCCTGTGCCGGTTGTCCTTGTCGATGTCTGTGCCCGTGCTGGCCTGGCGGAAGATCACCTCGCCGGCATGTCCCGCCTCGGCGATCAGGGCATGGCGGCTGCAAAGGGCCGCCAGTGCCAGGCCAAGTCGGCGGAAGTGGGCGCGGCGGTAGCAATAGACAGCCAGGGCGGCCCGCTGATTGTCAGGCAGCTGGCGTCCGAGATCCTTGACCGCGCCCAGCGTTGTCTCGAGCAGCCGTTTCAACAAATCGTCCGACACCGGACATGATTCCAAATCTGTCGATCCTGATGGCTGCATTTGTCCTGCTCCTAATATATTAAGAAAATTATTTGGGATTTTTATTAATGTTTTGTTAAAGGCAAAAGCGGCTCTAATAAAAACGATTTATCTGGTCAATTGTGCGTATGTTGCCTTCAAGTAACTTTCATTGGTTCTTTTATCAGGCTTGTCAATTGTTCCCGGGCGACGGTTCTCAGGGATTCGGCGTTGCCCAGAACGCGTTCCGCTTTCATGAAGTCCAGGACCCGGATCGGGTCGTGCGGCGGGCGCAACAGGATATCCGGTTGATCCATCTTCAGTTTTTGCTTGGTGATGGTCTGCATCAGGATCTGTGACGAGCCGAACAACGAGTCCAGCATGGTGATGTCGTCCTTGTCGTCCCGGGGGACGGGCGCGCCAACCACATCTACCGCGACAACGATGTCGCAGTCCTCGCGCAACCCGTCAAACGGCAGTGGATTGACAACGCCGCCGTCGATCAGGCATCGGCGCTCATGCAGGACGGGACGGAAAACCGCCGGCATCGCGATCGATGCGGCAAGGGCCGGCAGAATCGGGCCGCTGTCGAAGGCGACTTCCTCGCAGCCGTAGAAATCAGCGGCGTGCATGCGCAGGGGTATCTGGAGATCCTCGAACCGTTCCGGCAGGTATTCACCGATGAACACCTCCAGAACCCGCTGAGGATCGAATTGGACCGGCGTGGACCGGATCATGTCCGCGAAGCGTTTGGGCCTGAGCTGCCACAGGCGGGAAAGGACGCTGTTGCGGTCCGCGAAGAGCGAACGCGTGATGTCCCGGATATCCTCGCCGCTGCGGCCGTTACCATAGACCGCGCCCATGATGGCCCCGATGGATGTTCCCGCAATCCGCGCCGGTTTCAGGCCCAGGTCGTCGAACGCCTCCAGGACGGGAATATGGGCGAGCCCGCGGGCTCCCCCGCCGCCCAGGGCAAGACCGATCCTTGGGCAAGTGTGGGGATTGAACATGAGGCACATCCTTATAGTGAACGTTGTTCACTTTATGTGGTGGGCCAAAACGGTTTTCCAACCCCCGGCATGTGAAAATGCCGGGAGAAGCCGGTATTCAAAAGGCTGCTGAGGCAGGGCGGGGACGGTTAGAGCGTTTTCCGATCAATCAGGATCATTTGATGAGTGTATCCGGTTCAGTCGGCAAGGCGCGCCGCGAAGCGCGATGCGGTGCATCGGGCAAGCGGCGCAACGCTGCCGATGGGCCGGATACTCTCACCCGCAACAGCCCGGATGCGTATGAGAAACAATTGAAATTGGGCCGGACGGTTTGGCGCGCCGGCGTCGTTGGCCCACCCTTGTGGTGGGAAACACCACCGCGCGTGACCCGCCTGGCCAGCGCGCCAAACCGTCTCGGTCAAATGACCCTTATGGGTCGGAAAACGCTCTAGATGACAAAATAGAGGTCGTCTACCGATTCCGACATCCAGTCGGTTGCCTGGTCGAAAGGCATCGGACGGGCGATCAGGTAACCCTGAATGGAGAAGTCACCCATCATGCGCAGACGGTCGTATTGCGCTTCCGTCTCGACCCCTTCGCAAACAATGCCGATGTTCAGGGAGCGGGCCAGATGAATCAGCTGGTTGACCACGACTTCCTTCTTGGCGTCCTGCAGCATCTGTTTCGTGAACGAGCGGTCGATCTTCAGACCGTTGATAGGAAGGTCCGTGACGTGGGACAGCGACGCATAACCGGTTCCGAAATCATCGAGTTCGACATGCACTCCAAGATCGAACAATTGCTTGAGGGTCAGCAGATGACCGGATCTTGAATCGTTGAGGAAGACCGATTCCAGCACCTCGGCCGTGATCCGCTCCGGACCGACCTCGTGTTTGGACATGGCCGCATTGAAGTGTTCCAGAAGTTTTCCCGATGCCAGGTGCGAAGGCGAGACGTTCACGGAGACGCGTCCGAAATCCAGTCCGCTGTCAAGCCAGTGCCGCGCGGCCGCCAGCGCCTTGTCGATGACGATTTCCCCGAGCATCGGCGCCAATCCGGACTTCTCGACAATCGGAAGAAATTCGCCGGGGGAGATCACGCCGCGCTCGGGATGCTGCCAGCGGACCAGGGCCTCGATACCCGTCACGGCCTGGGAGCGGAGATTGACCTGCGGCTGGAACACCAGGAAGAACTCGTCGTTCTTGAGGGCGTCCTTCAACTCCCGTTCCAGTCTGGCCTCGGTTTCGCTGTCCGCGCGCATGTCCGGCTTGAAGAACGTGTAACGATCCTTGCCGTTTTCCTTGGACTGGTAAAGCGCCAGGTCGGCATTGACCAGCAACGTGTCGAAGTCGCCACCGTCTTCCGGACACAGTGCGAGCCCCATGCTGACCGTGGGCCAGAAACGGTTGCCGTTGTAGTCCATCGGCTGGCGCATGAGACGGCGTGCGCGTTCGCACAATTCGTTGGGATCCGAGCTGCCGCTTTCGGCGAGGATGACGAATTCGTCTCCGCCCCAGCGATAGGCGGTGCCCAGGCCGCGGCAGATTTCCCTGAGCCGGCGGCCGGTCTCCTCCAGGCAGTGATCGCCGGCAAGGTGCCCGAGCGTGTCGTTGACCCTCTTGAAGCCGTCCATGTCGACATGAACCAGGAACGCCGGCTTTTCCTCCCTGGCGAACCGGATCTTGGCGTCTCGCTGGCAGCCGGCCCGGTTCGAGAGCTTGGTCAACGGGTCGAAATAGGCCAGGCGTTCCGCGCGGACCTTGGCCTCACGGGTCTCGTTTTCGCGCTGTACCCGTTCGGACACATCGTTTGCGATGGCGACAAAGAGGTCCCTGTCCTGGTCTTTCATCAACTGAACACGCAGGTCGACCGGGTATTCGCTGCCGTTCTTGCGCCGGTGCACGCTTTCCACCGAAAGGCTCACCTGAACGCCGTCCAGCAGCGGCTCCACGTGACGGCGCACGGTTGCCATGTCATAGACCGGATCGATGTCCCAGATCCGCTGCGACTTCAGTTCCTCGAGACTGTAGCCAAGGTTGTCGAGCGCGCACTGGTTCGCATATTCGATGTGGAAGGTGCTGGCATTCAGGATGTAGATCTCGTTCAGGGAGGATTCCAGAATGCTGGCAAGCAGCTGGTTGCGCCGTTCCGCGTGGCGGCGTTCGGTGATGTCGTGAACGATACCGACCACCTTCGCAGGCTGGCCGTCCGCATCGGGAAGCACATATCCCCGCACATGCAGGTGTTTTTGACCGCCGTCTTCCTGGATGAGCGAATGTTCGACATCGAATTCGCTGCAGGTCTCGATTGCCTTGCGGACCAGGCCGAGGGCGGCATGATGCTCGTGGCTCGGTATGCGGGCAAAGATCTGTTGCTGTATTTCCTTCGCCGGTAGCTCCGCCGACAGGCCCATGATCCTGAAAAATTCTTCCGAACCCCGGATTTCGTTGGTGGCTATGTCCCGTTCCCAGTTGCCGACATGGGCAATATGCTGTGCCTCGGTCAGCTGCTGCGCGCTTTCCTCGAGCTTGCGCGTGTTGTCGCGGACTTCCGCTTCCAGACGCAAGCGCGTTTTCCGGACCGAGGACTGGAGCCTAGTCAGGAGACGGAAGACCACTGCCCAGGCCAGCAGCGCCAGGCCGATTCCGGCCATGAGCGACAGAAGTGTGCCCTCCAGGAACGCCCAGACGTTGCGGGTGATGTCTTTCACCAGAACGAGACGTACGACATGTTCCTGGCTGATGACGGGTATCGGAAGGTTCCGGACCATGAAGACCCTGTTGTCCTGAAACTGGAACCGGTCGAGGCCGTCGACACTGTTGCTGCCGGAAATCACCTTGTCGAAATCCAGACCGGTCGGTGTCAGGTCGCCGAGTACCCGATAGGTCAGGGTGCCGCCACCCTGCTCGCCGGCGGCGCCGATCTCGCAGAGTTTGACAATCTGCGCGTTCACGGCCGAGCTGGCCAGGGCGAGGGATTGTTCGATGTTGAGGGCGAGCTTGAGATAGCCGATCAGCTTGCCGTCGACGATCCACGGGTGGAGTATGCTGACGACGATTTCGTTGCCGGGCCCGAACTCTATGTCATTGGTCTGGCGAAACAGGTTCGCGTTCAATTCGGTTTGAAAACTGTCCGCATGAAGGTTGGCCAGAGCGGTGCCGCGTGCCAGGTAGACCGGCTCCTGTTCCGCGGAGAAAATGGCGAGTTCGGCTATCTTGAGATCTGCCGCCTTGCGGGCGAAAACCCGGTCCGCGACCTGCCTGATCTCGCTCTGGTCCTTTGTCCGGATGGCATTCACGAGGTCCTGGTCCGCGCTGACCGCGGCAACGGCCTCGGTCAGTGCCTCGGTGCCGCGTGCGCGCTGGTGCACAAGCAACCGCTCGGCGGTCTGCATCGTGGCCACCTGCGGTTCGCGCAAACTCCGGTATTCCAGCACGATGTTCTGAAGTGTGAGAGCGGCGACGGTCAGGGCAAGAAAGGACAGGAAAACCACACGAAGCGGTTTTTCGAAACAGGTCTCGTCGGCGCACCATCTGTCGAGCAGACTGTCCAGACGTGCATTGAGACCGCGCATGCGCGGTCTGCCCTCACGCAAGTCTTGTCGCCGCCATGACTGTTGCTTTCCCACGCGTTGCACCTGTTCCCCCGGGCAGCCACCGCTGCGCCCATTCCGGCAGGAACTATCCGCTGGTATTTTTGGCCCTGGGGCCGTGTAGGTTTACGCAAACGATCACTGCCATTTTTCTCAATAGTGGTGAATGGTTAAATTGTATTGAATGGCTTTCTTAAAGCTTATTAACACTAGAATTCTTGAGGGTTTGCAATTTCGGAAGCGACGCAACGGAAAGTTGCTTTCCCGAGGGAACGTTTATCGTTCCGCTGCAGCGTTGTGAGTGCTTTGTCAGCGGCTGAAAAAGTCAAGAAGAGCATCGAACGTCTCGTCCGGTGCCTCCTCGGGCAGAAAGTGGCCGCAAGGCAGGGACAGACCCTCGGCGCCCGGGCACCAGTTGCGCCAGACGTCCAGCGGCGAGTCGACACTTGTCGCAATGCCCTTGTCGCCCCAGAGGGCGAGGAGGGGAATTTCGATTTTCTGACCGGAATCGAGTGACTGCCGGTCATGCTCGTAGTCGGGGCCGGCTCCGGCCCGATAGTCTTCGCAGGTTGCCGATATCCTGTCCGGATCACAAAACCAGGCTCGATTGTGCTTGAGCGCTTCCTCGGAAAAGCATTTCAGGCTTTTCTCGGCGGTCCAGCTTCTGAGCGTGTGAAACAAAAACCGGACCGGAGAGGCGGAGATCAGTTTTTCCGGAAAGGGCGCGGGCTGGGCCAGAAACATCCAATGGTAGATTTTCAGGCCAAAGAGCCGGTCGAGCCTGTCCCAGTAGTCGCAGGTCGGCAGGATATCGAGCACCGACATGCGCTGGATCCGATCCGGATGATCGAGCGCCATCCGGTAGGCAACGCGTCCGCCGCGATCATGTCCGGCAAGGAAAAAGCGCTCATGTCCTAGAACATGCATGAGCTCCACGAAGAGCGCCGCCATTGACCGCTTGGAATAGGCCGCATGATCCGCCGAAAGCGGCGGCACGGACGATCTGCCATAGCCGGGAAGATCGGTGGCAACCACGGTAAAATGTTCGGCGAGCCGCAGGGCAATCTTGTGCCAGCACACATGGGACTGCGGGTAGCCGTGCAACAGCAGAAGCGGCGGTCCTGACCCGCCCACCCGGCAGAAAAGCCGCTCTCCATTGGCTTCGACCGTCATACTGTCGAACCCCGGAAACAGGTTCGGCAAGGTTCTGTGCAAGTCAGTCTCCCCAGGCTGCGCCGGTCAAAGATTACTTGCGATGGGAAACAAATGCCAAGTCCTGAATTTGTGGCGCGTCTCCTGGAGCGTTTTCCGATCAATTCGGATCATTTGATGAGACTATCCGGTTCACTCGGCAAGGCGTGTTGCGAAGCGCGATGTGGTGCATCGTGCGAGCGGCGCAACGCTGCCGATGGGCCGGATCGTCTCACCCGCCACAGGACCGATGCCCATGAAAACAAATGAGAATGGGCCGGACGGTTTGGCACGCCGGCGTCGTTGGCCCACCCTTATGGTGGGCAACACCACCGCGGCTGGCCCGCCTCGCCGTCGAGCCAAACCGTCTCGGTCAAATGACCCTAATTGATCGGAAAGCGCTCTAGTTTTTGTCCTCGCGTGCGATGGCGCGCCAGCCGATATCGCTGCGGCAGAACCCTTCCGGCCAGTCGATGGTCTCAACGACGCGATAGGCGCTTTCCTGCGCCGCGCGCACGGTTTCGCCGAGCGCGGTCACGTTGAGAACACGGCCGCCATTGGCCAGGACCCGGGCACCGTCCCGTTTGGTGCCGGCGTGAAACACCGCCGGTCCATCGGACCCGACAGGTTTCAGCCCCCGGATTTCGGTGCCCTTTTCATAGGCCCCGGGATAGCCCTTGGCGGCCATGACCACGGTCAGCGCGGCGTCATCCTTCCAGCGCGCTTCCGCCGCATCGAGCGTTCCCTCGACGCTTGCCAGGATGAGGTCGAGGAGGTCGCTGTCGAGGCGCATCATCAGCACCTGGCACTCCGGGTCGCCGAAACGCGTGTTGTATTCGATCAGCTTCGGACCGTCCTTGCCGATCATCAGGCCGGCGTAAAGCACACCCTTGAACGGGGTGCCCCGCCTTGCCAGCGTTGCAATCGTCGGTTCGATGATCCGTCGCATGACATCGGCCACCACGGCGTCGGTCATCACGGGGGCGGGGGAATAGGCGCCCATGCCGCCGGTGTTCGGGCCTTCATCGCCGTCATAGGCGCGCTTGTGGTCCTGCGCTGTTGCCAGGGCGAGGGCGTTCTTGCCGTCAGAGAGCACAAAGAAGCTCGCTTCCTCGCCTTCCAGGAATTCCTCGATGACGACTTCGGCGCCGGCTGCACCGAAGGTGCCCTCGAAACAGGCTTTGACGGCGTCTTCGGCCTCCTCCAGCGTCATGGCCACGACTACGCCCTTGCCTGCGGCCAGCCCGTCGGCCTTGACCACGATCGGCGCGCCTTGCGCTCGCACATAGGCAAGAGCGGCGTCCACGTCGGCGAAACGGCCGTAGGCCGCGGTCGGAATGCCCGCTTCGTCGCACACGCCCTTGGTGAAGGCCTTGGAGCCTTCCAGTTGCGCGGCTTCCTTCGTCGGACCGAAAGCCTTGATTCCGGCGGCGTCCAGATCATCGACAAGGCCGGCGACCAGGGGCGCTTCGGGTCCGACCACGACCAGGTCGATCATCTTGTCGCGGCAAAAGCCGGTAACGGCCTGATGGTCGGTCACATCCAGATCGGTGAGTTCCGCCACTTCCGCGATGCCGGCATTGCCCGGCGCGGCATAGAGTTTGGTCAGCTTGGGAGATTTCGCCAGGGCCCAGGCCAGCGCATGCTCGCGGCCGCCGGATCCGATCAGGAGGAGTTTCATGGAGATGCTGCCTCTTCGAGCAGGTTGACGCGGAAAGGCCAGAGCCTGCCGGGCGGCAGGACGGCGTTGGCGGGATCTATCACGGGTGCCGCGACGCTGCAAATCCCGGCCGGGTCCTGCCTGTTGGCAACAGGCGCGGAGGGCTCAGGCAGCTACGCGGCCGGTGCAGGGACTGCGTCATTCCACGACGGTGAAGCGGCAGTAAAGAATATTGTCCTTCTTCAGGTCCGGACCCCAGATCAGCTCTGCCGACCGGTCCCAGTCAATGTGGTCGTAGCCATCCTTCGGACCGACGGCACGGGCGGAGTGCACGCTCGCCCGGGGCCAGGCACGGTCGTCAAAACCGGGGGTCATCCACGTGTCCGGGACAGAGGCCCGGGTCTCGGCGCAGGCCGCCGTTGACGTGTCCGGGTTGCGCTCGCGCGCGCAGGACGCCTCGGCGGGAGCCGCCTGCACCGTCAGGCAGCGCCAGTCGTTCCCTGTCGTGGCGAGCACCTTGCCGCTGGAAGCATCCTTGAACTGCGCAATGGCTCCGCCGTCGCCCATCTGCTGGCGCCTTGTTCCGATATATTCAAGCCCGGTTTCGTTTTCCATGAAATCGCGGAATTCAAAGGCCAGTGTCATTGGCAGGTCGGCTCTGAACTTGAACCTTTCGGCGTTGAAAGAGCGTTCGGTCCTGTACGAGACGCTGTCCTCCAGAAGCGGCTTGCCATTCACATAGAGCTTGAACCAGTTGTCGACCCAGACTTCGCCGATGATCACCCGGGCGCCCGAGGAGGCCGGGGTGCTTTCGTTGACGTCCCTGCCGCCGCCGGGCCGCGGCGGAGGTTTGCCGTCTCCGGAGCGGGGCGGCGGCGGCGGCTTTTGCGCGAAAGACGCCGCCGGGCCGGTCACAAGCCCGAATGTCAGCACAAGAAATAGGATGAGTGCGCGTCTGGTGGAAATTGTCACTACGGTCTCCGTTTTCCGGAAAGCCCGGGCCTGCGGGTACTTTGCCCGGTTCTTGCGGCAGCGTGCCTACGACAGCGGCACTATGACCTGTTGCGGGGTGAAATTCATCTCAAATATCGGTAGAAGTGCGGGGACAGTGGGCCGGAAGGGCGCACGCCGAATATTCAGCCAGCGCGGATGGGCAGCAGAGAAATGTTTACCACCAAGGATACCGGGCCCGTTGCCGATGCCGTCAAGCGGCACTGGGTGGACACGCGACTGCCGCCGGCCCTGCGCCCCTATGCGCGGCTGGCACGCTGGGAACGCCCGATCGGCTGGTGGCTGCTGCTTTGGCCCTGCTGGTGGTCCGCGGCGCTGGCGGCGATCGCGGCCGGAAACGGCTGGCCGAATCCCTGGCATCTTGTGCTGTTTTTCGTCGGCGCGGTCGCCATGCGCGGTGCCGGCTGCACCTATAATGATCTCGTCGATGTCGACATAGATTCCCAAGTCGAGCGGACCAGGTCGCGTCCGATTCCGGCCGGGCAGGTGAGCAAGCTCCAGGCAAGGATCTTTCTTGTCCTGCAGGCGCTTGTCGGCCTGGCGGTGCTGTTGCAGTTCAATACGTTCTCGATCGGGCTCGGCATTGCGTCCCTTCTGCCCGTGGCCGTCTATCCGTTCATGAAGCGCTACACCAACTGGCCCCAGCTCTTCCTGGGGTTCGCGTTTTCCTGGGGCGCGCTGATGGGCTGGGCCGCGACGTTCGGGTCGCTCGGATGGACACCCATCCTGCTTTATCTCGGCGGCATCTGCTGGACCATCGGCTACGACACGATCTATGCCCACCAGGACAAGGAAGACGATGCGCTTGTCGGTGTAAAGTCGACCGCCCGCCTCTTCGGCGCCTACACCAAACCTGCGCTGATCCTGCTCTATAGCGGTGCCACGGTTCTGTTCATGCTGGCGGCCACGTTTGCCGATGCGGGACCGGCCGCGTTTCTGGGCATCGTTGCGGGCGTCGTGCATCTGGGCTGGCAGATCGTGGTGCTCGACATTGACGACGGCGACCAGTGCCTGAAACTGTTCCGTTCCAACGGCACCTATGGCTGGATACTGTTCGCCGGCTTCGTGGCGGATGCGCTGATCGGATGGCTCTGACGCAAAAGGCTCCGCGATGCGGAGCCCTGATAGTGCGGTTCGATGTCAGCGGGCTCACGAGCGCGCGATGATTTCCCGCTCGTTTGCATGGACCGACGGCGCCTGGGACACCCGGCCCGGAACGCGCCGGTTGAGGAAACGCGGACGGCGGCCGGTCAGGAGCCGCAATTTGCGGCGCGGTTTCGGCAGTGCTGCCGGCACGGCGCTGAAGGCCTCGATCGGCTTCACCTTGCCGCCGAGGTCGCACACCAGCATCGGCAGGTTGAAGACCTGAGCCCAGCGGCTCCACAGCACGGCCAGGTCGTCGGAATGCTCAGTCTCCGCCAGCGTGATCGACAGCGCGTTGTCCGGATGCTTCAGGATCAGCGCGGCGACGATTTCGCCCGCCACCGCGCCGGGCACGATGCGCACCATGACGCCGTCGAACCCCTGGGCGGGCACGACAACGGTGACCGGAACACCGGCGACGCGGCGCTTGATCACCGCCCGGTCACGGTCGAGGAAGATTTCCGAAGGGAATGATGGTGTCCCGGGCCGGGTTTCAAGGCGTTGCTCGAAGCGGACCGGAAGGCAGCCGGGGTGGGGCATTGAAGGAATGCCTGCCCCGGCTGCCGCTGTTTCCTGATTTTCTGTTTGACGTCTCAAATGACTCTCCACCGGACCTTCTGGTCGGACCTTTTTGGTCTCTCGATGCCTTCAAACCTAGCCGAGAAGAGTCGTGAACCACTTAAGATACAGAGTTAAAAAAGTCTGATTTTAAAGAGGGTTACTGGAATGTAATCAATGTCGTAACAACTTGTTCAGGTCTGTGGCGGAGGTCATGCGACCACACCTTATAAGTGTGCCGCTCCGATTTCGCGCGCCAGGCTATGCTCCGGTGGCAACTGCAGAAATCCGGCTGGCACTTTCAGCAATGCAACCTCTTGCCGCTTCGGTGGCTTGGCCCCATCTCCCGGCGAGCAGCCCGTAAAACGAAGCGCGTGGCGGCCCCGGGCGGCACTGGATTGTTGGCAAACCGCTCCGGCGGTTGCAGCGTGGCCGTGCGGAGCGTAAACAACAGCCGGACCAGAAGGCGGATGAGCGAGAACATGTCAGACCTGATTGACCAGAGTGAATTGCAGTCCCGCGCGGCGCGCCTTGTCGAGGCCGCCCGCAGGGCCGGGGCCGATGCGTGCGACGCGATTGCGGTGACCGGCGTGTCGCTTGGCGTCGATGTGCGCGAGGGCAAGGTCGAGGAGACGGAGCGCGCGGAGGGCGACGATGTCACGCTGCGGGTTTTCGTGGGCAAGCGCACCGCGGCCGTGTCGGCCAACCGGCTGGATGACCCGGCCAGCCTGGCCGAGCGCGCCGTTGCGATGGCAAAGGTGGCGCCGGAAGATCCCTATGCCGGCCTCGCCGATCCGGATCTGCTCGTGAAGGACTTTCCCGTTCTGGAGTTGCTGGACACGACGGAGATGACGGCGGAGCAACTGACGGAGATCGCGCTGGCCACGGAAGCGGCAGGCCTGGCCGTCGACGGTGTCAGCAAGTCGGGCGGCGCCGGAGCCTCCTGGCGCCTTGCCGGGGTTGTCCTGGCGACGAGCCATGGCTTTGAAGGCTCCTACATGTCGTCCCGGTTCGGAATGTCGATGACGGCCGTCGCCGGCGACGGCACCGCGATGGAACGGGACTACGACTTCGACAGCCGGACCTTCTTCGAGGATCTGGAAACCCCTGCCGAAATCGGCCGCCGCGCCGGAGAACGGGCCGTCAGGCGCCTCAACCCCCAGAAACTGTCCACCCGGACCGCCAATGTCATTTATGAATCGCGTGCGGCCCGCAGCATCCTCGGTCACCTGGTCGGTGCCATCAACGGGGCGTCGATTGCCCGCAAGACCAGTTTCCTGAAGGACCGGATGAACGAAGCCGTGTTCGCACCCGGCATTCAGGTGGTCGACGACCCGTTCAAGCGCCGCGGGGCGGCGACTCGTCCGTTCGACGGCGAGGGCACCCGCGCGGAGGTTCTCAACGTGATCGAGGACGGTGTTCTGAAGGACTGGTTCCTGGACGGCGCTTCCGCGCGCGAACTCGGCCTCACTCCCAACGGACGCGCCCACCGCAGCGGCAGCGGGACGGCACCGGGTGCCACCAACATCACGCTCATGCCCGGTGAGAAGTCGCTGGAGGAACTGATGGCGGACGCGGGTGAGGGCCTGCTGGTGACGGACCTGATCGGGCATGGCGTCAACGGGCTCACCGGAGACTATTCCAGAGGCGCTTCGGGCTTCTGGTTTGAAAACGGCAGGATCATCGAACCGGTCAGCGAAATCACCATAGCGGGCAACCTGACGGACATGTTCAAGCGTCTGGTGCCGGGCAACGACCTCGACAACCGGTACTCGGCCGCAACCCCGTCCGTGATGATCGAAGGGATGGCTCTTGCCGGAAGCTGACACGGGCATGGCGGCGGCCGCGTACAAGGACGACCTGCATCTGCTGGAAGGCGCCGCACGCCAGGCCGGCGATCTGGCCATGACCTATTTCGGGAGAAACCCGGAAACCTGGTTCAAGGGCAAGGCGGGTGTGTCGCCCGTTTCGGAAGCGGACCTTGCGGTCGACAAGATGCTGGCCGAGACCCTGCGTGTCGCCAGGCCGGATTACGGCTGGCTGTCGGAGGAAACGGCGGACGACCGGTCGCGTCTCGCGCATGACCATGTCTTCATCGTGGATCCCATCGACGGCACGAGAGCCTTTCTGGCCGGGGGAGACGAATGGACTGTGTCCGTTGCGGTTGTTGCCACCGGACGGCCGGTCGCTGGTGCGGTTTTCTGTCCCGTGCGCGACGAGATGTTCCTGGCGCGCTCCGGCGGCGGGGCATTCCTGAACGGGACCTCCATCAGCGTGTCGGGTCAACGGCGCATAGCCGGCGCGACACTGACCGGTCCGCATTCTGTCGTTGCCAACACCGATGTCCTGGCATGCGGATTTGTCGCCACCGATATCCTGAGATCCCTGGCCTACAGGCTGGTCACGGTTGCCGCCGGCCGGGTGGATGTCGGTGCGGCGCGGGGCGGACCCAGCGATTGGGATCTTGCGGCAGCTGATCTTTTGGTGCAGGAAGCAGGCGGGAAACTGACCGATCTTTCCGGCCAGCTCCTGACATACAATCGTGCCAGGACCGGACATCCCGCCTTGGTCGCGGCGCCGGGTGGCTTGATCGGGCCCGTGCGAGACGCGCTTGGCGGCATTATCGGCTGACCCCTGGAGCAACCCGTGTGCGAAGGGCGCATACCGGTTGCCCCGGCAAATAGGATATGACCTGATTCTGGATGTTGCGGCGAAACCGGCCGGATGTCCCCCGGTCCGGATTGCAGCGACGAGAAGCGAGGAAACTCATGAGCGAGACCGAAACCCCGAAACAGCTTTTGCACCTTGTCTTTGGCGGTGAACTGGAATCGCCGGACGGGCTGACATTCCGCGATCTGGACGCTCTGGACATTGTCGGCATCTATCCGAACTACGCCGAGGCGTACACTGCCTGGAAAGCAAAGGCCCAGGCAACGGTCGACAACGCGCACATGCGCTATTTCATCGTACACATGCACCGCCTTCTCGATCCGGAAACGGCGTCCTGAGCAGGCGCCAGTTCAGGCGATAAGAAAAATGATCAAACGCCTTGGCCGGCAGCCCTGGGTTCTCGCCACGATTGGCTCCCTGCTCGCCGGATATCTCAAGCTGGTCTACCACACCAACCGTTTCGTCGTGGAACCGGAAGGGGTGCACGAGCGGACCGAAGCGGATCTGCCGGTGATCGTGGCCATGTGGCACGGTCAGCATTTCATGGTGCCCTTTGCCAAGCCCGCGCACTGGCCGGCCAAGGTCATGATCTCGAGATCCGCAGATGGCGAGGTCAACGCGATCGCGGCCAGCAAGTTCGGTCTCGGCCTGATCCGCGCCTCGGGCGGGCGCAACGCCCGCCAGATCAAGAAACGCGGTGGCATGAAGGGCTTCATCGAAGCGCTTCGGGCGCTCAAGGACGGCTATTCGATCGCCATGACGGCCGACGTGCCCAAGGGACCGTCGCGCAAGTCCGGCGTCGGCATCGTCCAGCTTGCCAAGCATTCCGGCCGCCCGATCCTGCCCGTGGCGGTCGCGACCAGCCGCAGCATCGAGCTCAACAGCTGGGACAAGGCCAGCGTCAACCTGCCTTTCGGTCGCGGCAGCATTGCCGTCGGCGAAATGATCTGGGTTCCGGGAGACACCGAGGAAGATGCGCTCGAAACCTACCGGCTCCAGGTGGAGGACGGGCTGAATGCGGCCACCAGGCGGGCTTACGAGCTGGTCGGCAGGTCGGATGGCTGAGCGGCGCCCCTTCCTGATCAGCGCCTATCGGGGCTTCGCGTGGAGCCTGACACCCCTGTTCAACCTGCTGTTCATGCTGCGCAGCCGCTCCGGCAAGGAACTGCCGGCAAGAAAAGGGGAGCGTTTCGGTACCGCCGGCATTGCGCGCCCGGAAGGCCGGCTCGTCTGGATCCATGCGGCAAGCGTCGGCGAGACCGTGTCGGTTCTGCCCCTGATCAGCAGGCTTGCGGCTTCGGACACGAAGGTTCTGTTGACCACCGTCACGGTGACGGCCGCCGAACTGGCGCGGCAACGTGTGCCGGACGGCGTGTTGCACCAGTTCGTTCCCTATGACGCGCCCGGTCCCGTGACCCGGTTCCTGGCCCACTGGTCACCTGATCTGGCGATCGTCGTGGAATCCGAGATCTGGCCGTGCCTCTTCGACGAGATGCGCCGGAGGGCAACTCCCTTCGTCCTCCTGAACGGGCGTCTGTCGGACAAGTCGCACCGCACTTGGGCGCGGCTGCCCGGTGCTTCCAGATATGTCTTTCAGTGCCTGGACCTTGTCCTTGCACAAAGCGACGCGGATACGAGGCGGTTCCGGCGGCTTGGCTGCAAGCGGGTCGCCACACCGGGGAACCTGAAATTCGATGCGGCCGAGCCTTTGGCGGACGACGCCGAACTGGCCCGGTTGAAGGCACAGGCGGGAGACCGCCCGGTTTGGCTGGCCGCGCTGACGCATCCTGGTGAAGACGAAATTGCGCTTGGCGCCTTCGAGCGGCTGCGCAGGACCTTCCCGGATCTCCTGCTGGTCCTGGTGCCGCGCCACCCCGTGCGGGCGGATGAAATCACCGAACTGGTTCGGGCGCGGCACCTGGGTGTTGCGCGCAGAAGCCTTGGTGAGGCAATCTCCCCGTCCATCGATGTCTATCTTGGTGATACGCTGGGCGAGATGGGACTTTATTACAAGCTGGCCCCGGTGACGTTTCTCGGCGGCTCCTTCAACGATGCCGGCGGACACAATCCCGTCGAGGCGGCCCTGTGCGGCTCCGCGCTGGTCACGGGCCCGCGCGTCTCGAATGCGCGCGCGGTCTACAAGGAATTCTGGATCAACAAGGGAGCTGTAAGGGTGGAAACCGCGGACGCGCTTTGCGAACAGCTGCACCAGCTGTTGTCAGAGCCGGAAAAGGCCCGCAGGCAGGCCGCGCGGGCCAGAACCCTTGTCGACGCAGGGCGCGGCGCGCTGGACAAGTCCCTGGAGTATCTGGAGCCCTATCTCGGCGGAAAGAGCCCCGAGGTGACATCGGAGGCCGAGCGTGAAGACGGCGCCTGACTTCTGGTGGACACCGGAGTTTTCGCTCGCGTCCACTCTGCTGGCGCCTGCGGGCTGGATCTACGGTCAGGTCGCGGGCCGGCGCATGCTGAAACGGCCGAAATCGAGAAGCCGTCTGCCCGTGATCTGCGTCGGCAACTTCGTGGTCGGGGGCGCCGGAAAGACGCCATTCGCAATCGAGCTTGCCTATCGGCTCCAGGAAGACGGTCATCGTCCCGGTTTCCTGTTGCGCGGCTACGGCGGCAGGCTCAAGGGCCCCGTGCTGGTCGACAGTGAACTGCATGATGCCGGTGAAGTGGGCGACGAGGCCCTGCTGCTCGCGCGCCACGGCCCGACGATCGTGGCGGCGGATCGCCCGTCAGGAGCCCGGCTGGCCGAGGGGCAGCCCATCGATGTCATCATCATGGATGACGGATTCCAGAGCCCGGCCCTGGCGAAGGACCTCGCCCTCGTGCTGGTGGATTGCGCAACCGGGTTCGGCAATGGCAGATGTCTGCCGGCCGGACCGCTCAGGGCACCGGCCGACCGGCAGGTGCTGAAGGCGGACTGCCTGATCCTGGTCGGCGAGGGGGACGCCGCCGAAGACGCTGTCCATCTGGCCGGCCGCAAGGGACTGCCGATCCTCCACGCCCATTTGATACCGCAGCCGAATGACGACCTTTCGGGGAAAAAACTCTTTGCCTTTGCCGGGATCGGGCGGCCTCAGAAGTTCTTCGGCACGTTGAAATCACAGGGATACGAGGTCAGGAAAACCCGAGAGTTTCCGGACCACCACGCCTATTCGCAAGCCGACATCAAGGCCCTGCTGACGGAGGCGGAAGAGGGTGGCCTTCAACTTGTGACCACGTCCAAGGACATGGCACGGCTGGAGACGTCAAGCGGCGAACTCTTTCACTGGATTGCGTCCAGCACGGAAGTGTTGGATGTGCGTATGGAAATCGACGATGAAGACCGGTTGTCCGGGCTGATAAAGGAAAAGTTGCGGCGGCGAAAACTCACCGGATGAAGCCGCGTTACCGGCTTTCCAGATAGCGTTTCATCGACGCGTTGGCATCGACATAGGCTTCCTGGCGCTCGACCGACCAGTATTTCAGTTCATCCAGCGGAATGGCCGTTCCCGTCACCGCGCAACGCACGAAGGTGCCCGGTGTTTCCACCTGGTAATCGCCATCCAGGTAACGGACGCGCGCCTCGCTTGGAACGCGCGGGTTTTCGTAACGGTTCATCATCGGCGGAACTGCGGCCTTGCTTGTTTTGCTATGCCTGTCTTTTTACGGCAGATCGCTGCGGTTGAGCAAGTGTCAGAGTTGGCAAAGCCACGGGAAAGAGAACAATTGATGGGATCGGCCACCGGACAGTCGACATATCGACGGTTGCCTCTCACGGCTTCTCCTGCCGGCCGGGCGGTTCCCGCGCGGGCTGCGGCCGGTGTCCGCTGAAAGGCAAGCAGATCTCCAACAAACATGAGGCCTGGTTCGAAATTTGAAAACGGCAAGTGGAATTCTGAGCTTTTGGGGTGATTTGTACGCCAAAACGCCTATGTTGAGGTTCAAACGGCGACGTCGCCCAAAACACTGGATGACACGCGGCAACGCGGTTTCCCGGACGAATTCAGGACCTGCACATGACCCTTTCCACGACCGATCTGATCGAATCCTCCGGCCTCGGACTGGAGACCGCCAAGCGGCTCACCGGCGAGGCGCTCTCCGGTGCGGATGACGGCGAGCTGTTTGTCGAATACCGGCAGACCGAAGGCCTTGTGTTCGACAACGGCCGGCTGAAAGGGGCCAATTACGACACGGCCCAGGGCTTCGGATTGCGGGCCGTGGCAGGCGAGGCGGCGGGTTATGCCCATGCCGGCGACATTTCCGAAGGCGCGCTGCAGAGGGCCGTGGATGCGGTCAGCGCCGTCAAGAAAGGCTATTCGGGAAGCTATGCGGCGGCCCCTGCGCGCACCAACCTGTCCCTCTATTCGGATGTCAATCCGCTCGGCGGTCCGAGTTTCGAGGACAAGGTCAAGCTGCTGCAGGAAATCGATGCCTATGCGCGTGCCAAGGACCCGCGGGTCCGCCAGGTATCCGCGTCGCTGGCCGGGTCCTGGCAGGTGGTGGAAATCCTGCGGGCCGACGGTCATCTGGTGCGCGACGTCCGGCCGATGGTGCGCATGAGCATTTCCGTGGTTGCCGGCTCCGGCGACAGACAGGAAAGCGGGTCGTTCGGCTGTGGCGGCCGGGAAGGGTTCGAACGTTTCATCACCACGGAAAACTGGCAAGGCGGCGTTGACGAGGCGTTGCGCCAGGCGCTGGTCAACCTGGAGGCCGTTCCGGCTCCGGCCGGGACCTTTGACGTGGTACTGGGCCCGGGCTGGCCCGGAATCCTGTTGCATGAGGCGGTCGGGCATGGCCTGGAAGGCGATTTCAACCGCAAGAAGACCTCGGCATTCGCGGGATTGATGGGAGAACGGGTGGCGTCACCCGGTGTCACGATTGTCGATGACGGAACCATTCCGGACCGGCGCGGCTCGCTCACCGTAGACGATGAAGGCACACCCGCAAGCAAGACGGTGCTGATCGAGGACGGCATCCTGACGGGGTACATGCAGGACCGGCAAAACGCCCGACTGATGGGAATGGAGCCGACGGGCAACGGCCGGCGCCAGTCCTATGCCCACATTCCGATGCCGCGCATGACCAACACCGTGATGATGGCAGGCGACAAGGAGCCGGAGGAAATCCTCCGCTCGGTCAAGGACGGCATCTATGCGGTCTCCTTCGGCGGCGGACAGGTCGACATCACCTCCGGCAAGTTCGTGTTCTCCTGCACCGAGGCTTACAAGGTCGAGAACGGCAAGGTCGGCGCGCCGCTCAAGGGCGCCATGCTGATCGGCAACGGTCCGGACGCGCTGACACGGGTGTCGATGATCGGCAACGACATGAAACTCGACCCCGGAATGGGCACTTGCGGCAAGCAGGGACAGGGGGTGCCGGTGGGTGTCGGGCAGCCCTCCATGCGCATCAACGCCATGACGGTCGGCGGCACGGCGGTCTGATCGGCGGAAAGCGGACCAGGACATGCCGGACATCAAATTCGTCATCTTCGACATGGACCAGGTGCTCTACGACTATGAGCATCCGGTCCGGCTGAAACTGCTGGAGGAATTGACGGGACGCCCGTCCGAGCAGATTGACGCCGCCGTCTGGGGCGGGCCGCACGAAAGCGCCGCGGAAGCCGGACACCCGGACACGGCGGAAGGCTATCTGGCGCAGTTTGCCGACCTGCTGGGATATCCGATCGATTTCGACACTTGGTGCGACATTCGCAGGCAAATGATGCGCGCGCGTCCGGAAGTGCTGGAGCTTGTCCGGCGGTTGAAGGCGTCGGCAGACGTCGCCCTTCTGACCAACAACGGCATGATGCTCAAGGCAGCGCTTCCGGTCTGTGCACCCGAGATGATCGAGATATTCGGCAGCAAGGCGCATGTGTCGGCGGAGTTCAAGGTCCGCAAACCGGATCCGCTCATCTATCGCCGGATCTGCTCCAGATACGGCCATCGGCCCAATGAAAGCGCCTTTGTTGACGACAAGGCCGAGAATGTGCGTGGGGCCGAAGAGGCAGGCCTGACAGGGCATGTCTACACGTCGGCCGGGGCGTTCGAGGCCTTTTTGAAACAGTACGGGCTGATTTGATATTGTCAGTTGTGACCGGCATCATGAGGCTTGGGGAACGAAACGCCGCCGAACGCGAACCGCAACGAGTCATATTTTGGATACCTTGCGGTTTTTGACTGAAAACAAAGCACTTTCGCGCCGGCCGTGCTGGTATTGAAGCGGGGATCAGGCGTATTCTCTGAAGCAGCAGGAATCGCAAATCTGTTTCGCTCCCGCAAGGGAGGCACCGTCTGCCCGAGGACATGGGCCCGAGGACAAGGGAGAGAGAATGGCCGCAGAAGGAGCTCCTCCGTTTTTTGCCGAGTCTATCGTGTTCCTGGCCGCGACAGTCGTGGCCGTGCCGATTGCCAAGCGGTTGGGACTTGGGTCCGTGGTCGGCTACCTTGCCGCGGGTGCGGCCATAGGACCACACGGACTGAGGCTTCTGGGCTCCGGCGAGGATGTACTGCATGTTGCGGAACTCGGTGTGGTTCTGCTCCTTTTCGTGATTGGGCTCGAGCTTGACCCGCGAAAGCTCTGGCGCATGAAACGCGACATCTTCGGGCTCGGCACGGCGCAGGTTCTTCTTACCGGCCTGACCCTGTTCGGCATTGGCCGGCTGGCCGGCTATCCCTTCTCGACAAGCCTGATTGCCGGTTTCGGCCTTGCCCTTTCCTCGACGGCCTTTGCGTTGCAGATCCTCCAGGAACGCGGGCAATTGTCTTCCGCCTACGGCCAGCGCGCCTTCGGTATTCTGCTCTTGCAGGACATTGCCATCGTTCCGCTTCTGGCGATGGTCGCGATCCTGGCTCCGGGCGAGGGGCCGTCCACCTTCTCGCAGATCGCCAGGGAGATCATGATCGTCCTGGCGGCGGTGGCGGCCGTTGTCCTGACGGGCCGGTACCTGATCTCGCCGGTGTTCCTGTTTCTGGCAGCCAGCCGCGCGCGCGAGGTCATGCTGACGGCCGCGCTTCTGGTTGCGCTCGGCAGTGCCGGCATCATGCATTCGGTCGGCCTGTCCATGGCCCTGGGTGCATTTCTGGCGGGGGTGCTGCTCGCTGAATCCAGCTTCCGGCATACGCTCGAGGCGGATATCGAACCGTTCCGGTCCCTGTTGATGGGGCTGTTCTTTGTTGCCGTCGGCATGTCGCTCAACATCGCGCTGGTGATGGCTCACTGGATGTTCGTTGCCGCCGGCGTGGTGATCGTCATGGTGGTCAAGGGGGGCTTCCTGTGGGCCTTGTCCCGCGGAACGGGGTCGCCGAATTCCGACGCCATGCGTGTGGCGGTGACGCTTCCGCAAGGCGGCGAGTTTGCCTTCGTGCTGTTCACCGCGGCGATCAGCAACAGCCTTCTGAACTATTCGACGGCCAACCTGCTCAACGCCATCGTCATCCTGACCATGCTGCTGACCCCTCTTGCCTGTCTCGGACTGGACTGGCTGGCCGGCCGCGCCAAGGCCAGGGGCGTGGAAAACCCTTCCATCGAGACCTTCGAGGAAGCAACCCCGACCGTGCTTGTCATCGGCTTTGGCCGTTTCGGCATGGTGGTGGCGCAGATCCTGACATCCGAGGGGCTCGAGATCACCGCCATCGACAACCGGCCGGACCGAATCGAATACGCCCGCAAACAGGGCTACAAGGTCTATTACGGTGACGCGACGCGCGCCGACGTGCTCGCGGCGGCGGGAGCCGGAAAGGCGGCGCTCGTGGCCATGTGCATCGAAAACGACAAGGTGATGGGCAAGGCCATCGATCTGATCCGCGAAGGCTTTCCCGACGCACTGATCTTCTGCCGGGCAACGGACCGCGCCCATGTTCTGGACCTCACCAAGCGCGGTGTCGATTTCCAGATCCGCGAGACGTTCGAATCGAGTGTCGTTTTCGGCCGGGCGGCGCTGGAGGCGCTGGGCACGCCGCTTGCCCGGATCGACCAGATCGAGGAGGATGTCCGCTACCGGGACGAGGAGCGCCTGGCCGAGCAATTGACCCAGGGCATGTATGCCGGATCGGACAAGCTGCACAAGGTGACGCCGCGCCGGACGCATTCAAAAGACCGGGAGGATGCTCCGGCCGAGTAGGTAAATCCTCGGGTGGCAAGAAAAAAGGCGCCGGAACGGGCGCCTTTTCAGCTTAAAGCGTCTTTCAGAAACGGTCAGGGCAGGGCGTCGAAACCTGCCGAGAACCCGTTCAGCGAAATCGGAATGCCGATTCCTTCTTCCGGTGTCTGGAAGATGATGAAGGTCGCCTGGCCTCCGGATTGCAGCTTGGTGAGGAGGTCATCCTCCAGAATGACCTCGGCAATGCAGCCGTTGGGCAGGCAGCGGACAAATCCGGCGCGTCCGATATCGGCGTTGTCCACACGCAAGCCGAGGCCTGAGGGCAGCAGGACGCCCAGTGGTGCCAGCACCCGCAGGATGCGGGCCTGCTTGTCGGCCGTTTTCAGGACGATGACGGACAGGCCGACATTTTCACGGTCCGCGGCGGTGACATTCTGGATGAGTGCGCATTGTTCGCCGCTTGCGCCGGGAGGTGTGTCGCAGCGCATCTGCCAGTCACCATGGGCCGAACGCACCTCTCCCTGCGACAGGGCGGGCACGGTTCCCTGGGTAAGGGCACCCAGGACGATCCCGGTAACGGCCGCAGCTCTGGCAAGAAGCGATCCGGAGCGTCCGGTCAGGCAGGCTGAAAAGGACTGCAGCATTTGGGTTGACAAGAAAACCTCCAGTCAAACGTTGTCCGGTCCGCCAGGCCGGCAAAGTCGGCCTATACAGCGAATCAAGGTATGGATCCGGGCAGACATTGACGCATGACGGCGCGTGTTTCCAGTCCGGGCCGGACAAGATCCTCACGATTAGTTGCAATTCTTGTCGAAAATCCGCATGTCCTTGACCCTTGTCAAAAGGTTCCTGCCTGCCGGTGACTGTGAAAAGTTGGAAATTCCGTTGCAGCACGGCGTTTCTTGTGGTTTTTGTGCGGCTCGAAGGTGTCGGTGGGATGATGCGGCACATCGCCGCTCTGCCCGATGGTAGCCATCGCCCTTTATGTGAGTTTGTGGTTATAGTCCGGCATTCTCGTGACCCGGTCCACCGTCAGGACGCAGCAGATTTGGCTTGCGCAGCAGCAACAAGCCCGGTACTGCCGCACCGGATTGGCCCGGATCTGAGTCCGGATTTGATGCATTTGCCGCGACATGCGCGGCTGAGGGAAGGGAGCGCGGACGTGAAGGCAGTCTTCAAGCGTCTCATGACTATGGCCGGAATGGCGGCGACTTTGGCAGGAGCGTCGACGGCGGCCCTGGCGGCTGAGTCCGGCATGAAAGAATGGCAGCTCGGGTTTCAGGACTCCGTCACTGACGTGATGGACGACATCGCCTGGTTCAACGGTTTCACTCTTACGATCATCACCGTCATCACGTTGTTCGTGCTGGCGCTGCTCATCGTCTGCATGACCCGGTTCAGCGCCAAGTCGAATCCGGTACCGTCCCGGACGTCGCACAACACGCTGATCGAGGTGGTCTGGACAGTCGCGCCGATCCTGATCCTGGTCGTGATCGCGATCCCGTCCTTCCGTCTGCTATACAAGCAGCTCGACATTCCCGAATATGAAATGACCATCAAGGCCACCGGTTACCAGTGGTATTGGGGTTACGAATATACCGACGAGGGCATGGGCGATCTCTATTTCGACTCGCTCATGGTGCGTGAGGAGGACCGTCAGGAAGTCGCCGACAGCCGCGGTGTCACGCTGAACGAAGTACCGCGCCTTCTGGCCGTCGACTACGATCTGGTGATCCCGGTCGACACCACCGTGCGCCTGCAGGTGACCTCCGAGGACGTCATTCACTCCTTCGCGATGCCTTCGTTCGGTGTCAAGATCGATGCGATCCCGGGCCGTTTGAACGAGACCTGGTTCCACGCCCGCGAAGAAGGCGTCTACTATGGCCAGTGTTCGGAACTGTGCGGCAAGGACCATGCGTTCATGCCGATCGCCGTCCGTGTCGTTTCCAAGGACCAGTTCCAGACCTGGGTCACCGCGGCCCAGGAAGACCTGGATACGGCGAACGAACAACTCTACGCGTCCCTGGCGACTGCGAAGAAGGTTGCCGCGACCGGCAAGCTGGAACAGATTTCAGTCGCCGCGAAATAACGCGGCGGCGAGCCTGATTGGCGATTGCGCGCGATGACACGCAGCGCCGCTGAAAGAGATTGAAAGAGGGAGCCCCAAATGGCTGCGACCGAAGCACATGCGGCACATGACCATCCGACAGGATGGCGCCGGTGGGTCTATTCGACCAACCACAAAGATATCGGCCTGATGTATCTGATCTTTGCGATTGTCGCCGGGATCATCGGCGGCGCGCTCAGCGTCGCCATGCGGATGGAACTCATGGAACCGGGGATGCAGTACTTCGGCGACCCGCATCTGTTCAACGTGTTCACGACCGCCCACGGTCTGATCATGATCTTCTTCATGGTCATGCCGGCCATGATCGGGGGATATGCCAACTTCTTCGTGCCGATCATGATCGGTGCGCCGGACATGGCGTTCCCGCGGATGAACAACATCTCCTTCTGGCTGCTGCCGCCGGCCTTCGCGCTGCTGCTGCTGTCGCTCTTCGTCGAAGGACCTCCGGGCGGCAACGGCGTCGGTGGTGGCTGGACCATCTATCCGCCGCTGTCCACCTCCGGCCAGCCCGGTCCGGCCATGGATCTGGCGATCCTGTCCCTGCACATTGCAGGTGCCTCGTCGATCCTCGGCGCCATCAACTTCATCACGACCATCTTCAACATGCGCGCGCCTGGCATGACCATGCACAAGATGCCGCTGTTCGCGTGGTCCGTGCTGATCACCGCGTTCCTGCTGCTGCTGTCCCTGCCGGTTCTGGCAGGCGCCATCACCATGCTGCTGACGGACCGCAACTTCGGCACCACGTTCTTCAACCCGGCCGGGGGCGGCGACCCGATCCTGTTCCAGCACCTGTTCTGGTTCTTCGGTCACCCGGAAGTGTACATCCTGATCCTGCCGGGCTTCGGCATCATCAGCCACATCATTTCCACCTTCTCCCGCAAGCCGATCTTCGGTTACCTGGGCATGGCCTACGCCATGGTCGCCATCGGCGTCGTCGGCTTCATCGTGTGGGCACACCACATGTACACGGTCGGCATGTCCTCCGAGACCCAAGCCTACTTCGTGGCGGCCACCATGGTGATCGCGGTTCCCACCGGGGTTAAGATCTTCTCGTGGATCGCGACCATGTGGGGCGGTTCCATCGAGTTCAAGACCCCGATGGTCTGGGCAATCGGCTTCATCTTCCTGTTCACCGTCGGCGGTGTGACGGGTGTGCAGCTGGCCAATGCCGGTCTCGACCGCTCGTTCCACGACACCTATTACGTGGTGGCGCACTTCCATTACGTGCTGTCGCTGGGTGCCGTGTTCGCGATCTTCGCAGCCTGGTACTACTGGTTCCCGAAGATGTTCGGCTACATGTACAACGAGACCATCGGCAAGGCCCATTTCTGGATCACCTTCGTCGGCGTGAACCTCGTGTTCTTCCCGCAGCACTTCCTGGGGCTGAACGGCATGCCGCGCCGCTATGTCGACTACCCGGACGCGCTGGCCGGCTGGAACTTCGTCTCCTCGATCGGTTCGTACATTTCCGCATTCGCGGTCCTGGTGTTCCTCTTCGGTATCTTCGAAGCGTTCTCCAAGAAACGTGCCGTCGGAAACAACCCGTGGGGTGAAGGCGCAACGACGCTGGAGTGGACCCTGACGTCCCCGCCGCCGTTCCACCAGTTCGAAACGCTGCCGCGCATCAAGTAAGTGCGCGGCGGGAAGCCCAGCTTCCCGGACAAATTCAGCCCCGCGCCGGTTCACGGCGCGGGGCAGCCATTACAAAGCCCGCCGGGCGGACCACGCCCGACATCCGGTGCAAGGCCGGAGCGGAAACAAGAATTCGAAGGACGCGCCCATGTCGCTCGTTGAGCGCCAGGATACATTAGGTCAGGACACCGCCGTCTGGGATGGCGGAATGGGATCCGTGAGCGACTACGTGGCGCTCCTGAAGCCCCGTGTCATGTCCCTGGTGATCTTCACCGCCTTTGTCGGCCTGATGCTGGCACCGGGATCGGTGCATCCGGTGCTCGGCGCGGTCGCGATCCTGTGCATTGCCATCGGTGCCGGTGCGTCCGGTGCCTTGAACATGTGGTACGACGCCGACATCGACGAAGTCATGTCGCGTACGCAGAAGCGGCCGATTCCGGCCGGAAAGATCACCCGCGACGAGGCGCTTGCCTTCGGCATCACGCTGTCGATCGGATCCGTGGTGACGCTTGGCCTGCTGGTCAACTGGTTTGCCGGGGCCTTCCTGGCCTTCACGATCTTCTTCTACGTGTTCGTCTACACGATGTGGCTGAAGCGTTCGACACCGCAGAACATCGTTATCGGCGGTGCCGCCGGGGCCTTCCCACCGATGATCGGCTGGGCGTCGGTCACCGGTTCTGTGAGCCTTGAAAGCTTCGTGCTGTTCCTGATCATCTTCATGTGGACGCCGCCCCATTTCTGGGCCCTGGCGCTGGTGAAGAACCGCGACTACACCGCGGCCAAAATCCCGATGCTGCCGGTGGTGGCCGGCGAGACCAGCACACGCCATCATATCCTTGCCTATTCCGTCCTGCTCGCGCCGGTCGGTGTCGCACCTTACCTTCTCGGCTTCGCAGGCCCGGTCTACGGCATTGCGGCAACGGGTCTGAGCCTGACTTTCGTGGCGCTGGCTGCCGACGTCTGGCGCAAGCGTGAAGGCGATGCGGCCAAGGCGGCCTGCTGGCGCCTGTTCAAGTTCTCCATCTTCTATCTGTTCATGCTGTTCGCCCTTCTGCTCGGTGAAAGCCTCGTCGCGGGGGTGCTGGCGTGATGGCGGAAGAGGACAAGGGCGTGATGCTCTCGGACGAACAGAAGAAGAAGCGCCGCTCGCGGTCGATCGCGATCGCGCTTGTGCTGGCCGCACTGGTCGTTCTGTTCTACGTGGTCACCATCATCAAGCTCGGACCGGGCGTGATGGACCGGGCGCTGTGAGGACGACCGGCATGCGCGATACCGATACCAGCAAGGCTCTGTCCCGCCGCAACCGCAAATTCGCGGTCGCGTGTGTCGGCGTTTTTGCCATGATGGTCGGTGCGTCCTACGCCGCGGTGCCTTTGTACAATCTCTTTTGCCGGGTGACCGGTTTCGGCGGCACCACACAGGTGGCCGAGGCGGCCAGCGACGTGGTGATCGACCGGAAGATCACCATACGCTTCGACGGCAACGTCAACCACACGCTGCCGTGGGACTTCAAGCCGATGCAGCGGTCCGTCACCCTGAGAATGGGCGAGACGGCGCAACTGGCCTACGTGGCCACCAATACCGGCAACGCGGCCACCGTGGGCACGTCGACCTTCAATGTGTCGCCGCCGACCGCCGGCGCCTATTTCAACAAGCTGGACTGCTTCTGCTTCACCGAGCAGGCGCTGGAAAGCGGTGAAACCGTAGAAATGCCGGTCGTCTTCTTCGTCGACCCGGAAATGGACAAGGATCCCGAACTGAAGTCGGTGAAGGAAATCACTTTGTCCTATACATTCTTCCCGGTAGAACAACCGGAACGTCCTGTTGCAGCCAAGGCCGGTGCGGCCGAGGCTGAAACGAACCTGTGAGCGATTTGCGCGGCAACGTGCATGATATGACTGTCTTTGGGGAGCTTGCCGATGGCTGAGGCACATACCAATAACCACGACTACCACCTGGTGGATCCGAGCCCGTGGCCGTTCATCGCGTCCATTGGCGCGTTCATCATGGCACTCGGTGCGATCGGCTTCATGAAATACGCGCAGGGCACGGAATTCGTGCTCCTGGGCATGAACCTGACCGGCTGGGGCCTGTTCGCGATCGGTCTGCTGATCGTTCTCTATGTGATGTTCGGCTGGTGGCGCGACACCGTGCGCGAATCCCAGGCAGGCCATCACACCCGGGTCGTGTCCCTTCACCTGCGCTACGGCATGCTGCTGTTCATCGCCTCCGAGGTGATGTTCTTCGTTGCCTGGTTCTGGGCCTATTTCGATGCGTCGCTCTTCACCGGCGAAGCCATCCAGTTTGCCCGCGTCGAGGCAACCGGGGGGCACTGGCCGCCGTCCGGTATCGAGACCTTCGATCCCTGGCACCTGCCGCTGCTGAACACGCTGATCCTTCTGTGCTCAGGCACCACGGTCACCTGGGCGCACCACGCATTGCTGCACAACGACCGGGAAGGTCTGAAATGGGGCCTCACCCTGACGGTGATCCTCGGCGTTCTGTTCACGATCTGCCAGGCCTACGAATATGCCCACGCGGCCTTCGAATTCGGTGGCAACATCTACGGCGCGACCTTCTTCATGGCGACCGGCTTCCACGGGTTCCACGTGATCGTCGGCACCATTTTCCTGGCGGTCTGCCTGATCCGCGCGCTGATGGGGCAGTTCACTCCGGAAAAGCATTTCGGCTTTGAGGCTGCTGCCTGGTACTGGCACTTCGTCGACGTCGTCTGGCTGTTCCTGTTCGTCTCCATCTATATCTGGGGCGCTGGCACACCGGCCGCTCACTAGGCCTGGGCCGAACCGGCATTGACAACGCCCGATCCGGTCCCCGGATCGGGCGTTTTCGTTTCACTGAGCACTCGAGGCTGCATATGGAAGACAAGGCACATTTTCCTCCGGTGAACCCGGTCTCAGCCGGGCTGTCGGGCAAATGTCCGCGATGCGGTCAGGGCAACCTGTTTGACGGGTTCCTGAGTGTGAAAAAATCCTGCATGTCCTGCGGCCTGGACTTTTCCTTCGCCGACAGCGGCGACGGCCCGGCAGTCTTCGTGATCATGCTGGTCGGCTTCGTCATCGTCGGGCTGGTGCTGTTCGTTGAACTGTCCTTCCAGCCGCCGATATGGCTGCACATGGTCCTGTGGCTGCCGTTGACGGTCATACTGGCCGGTGCGGTTCTGAGGCCGCTCAAGGGCCTGATGATCGCGCTGCAGTTCCGGCATCAGGCCGAGGAGGGCCGCCTGGATGACGGCGCCGGTTCCAGCGACGACAATTGACCCCTAACGGACAAGATACGCCCGTCATGGCGCCCATGCGCAAACTACTCGTTCCCACGCTGGCAGCAATTGCCGCGCTTGTCGTTCTGCTCAATCTCGGCTTCTGGCAACTTGATCGCCTGGCCTGGAAGGAGCATCTCATCGAGCAGGTAAGGGCGGGTGTCGCCAGCCAGCCGGTTCCGGCACCGGGGCCCGGGGACTGGTCGGCACTCACCGAGGAGGCGGATTACCGGCATGTCAGTCTGAACGGCCACTTCCTGGAGGGAGCGGTGTTCTATTACATTGCCCTTGAAAAGCCCGTTGGCCGCGTGGGCGGGCCGGGCTTGATGGTTTATGCCCCGTTTGAAACGGATGACGGCTGGGTGGTCCTGGTCAATCGCGGCTTTGTTCCGCAAGGACTGGACCCGGCCGAACGCGAGGCCATTACGACACCGCCGGAAGGTGACTGGCGGTTGACGGGCCTGCTTCGGCTGAGCGAGAAGCCGAACTGGACCACGCCCAAGCCGGACCCGAATGACAGGATCTGGTTCGCGCGCGACACGCATGCAATGGCCGAGCTTCTGGGCGTCTCGGAAAGGTCCGTAGCCCCCTACAGCATTGATCTCGACGCCGAGTTCACGCCAACTTCGGGCTTGCCCCAGGCCGGCGAGACCATTGTCCGGTTCAAGAACGATCACCTGGGCTATGCACTTACCTGGTTCGGCCTGGCGGCCACCTTGATCGGTGTTTACCTGACCTATGCAGCGAGCATCCTCTGGCCGCGCAGGAAGGGCGATGGGTAGAGGTCCCGGTTCCGGGTGAAAAAACTTGTGCCGTGTCATGAAAAAGGGCCCTTTCGGACCCTTCAGCATTTTCGGTCTGCTGGCGATGGTCAGCCAAGCGCTTCCAGGATCGCGGCGGCACCGGTCTTGGTGGCTTCGCCCGGGGTTTCTTCGACTGCCAGGAAAGTGACCTCGCCATCCTTGGCAATCAGCGCGAACCGCTGCGAGCGCAGGTGGCCGAAAATCGGCGCCGGTCCGAGGCCGAGCCCGGCCGCCTCAACGAACTTGGCGGCGGTGTCGGACAGGAAGGTGATGCTGTCACCGGCGCTGGAGGCTTTCTTCCAGGCGTCCATCACGAACACGTCGTTGACGGACACGACGGCGATCGTGTCCACACCCTTGTTCTTCAGCGTCTCCGCGTGTTCGACAAAGCCGGGCAGGTGGTTCATGTGGCAGGTCGGGGTAAAGGCACCGGGAACGCCGAACAGCACCACGGTCTTGCCGGAGGTGAGGTCCGCGACCGTCATCTCGCCGGGACCGTCCGCGGTCATGATATTGAAAGTGGCCTCCGGAAGGCGATCTCCAACCTTAAGTGTCATAGCAACTGTCCCTTGTGTGACCGGCTGCGAAACGGAGCAGCCCGCTGCACAGATAGGGCGTTTGAACGCACGCGTCGAGTGTGATTGCCGCAAAAGCGGTTCGGATGTCGGGCCCGTGGCCTTGCTATTGCGTCCAGCTGGAAGGGATCGGTTCCAGATGCTCGATCGCCTCGCTGCCCGCGGTCAGGACAAGGCGCAGCGTGGTGTCGGTGTCCGTCGTTGAAAGTCCCTTGGTGGACAGGGTCCAGGCCGCCTTGCCCGTTGGGCGGCTCGCCGGTTTGGGCAGGGCTATGTAGGATCCGTCGGGCCCCGCCGCAAAGAGATCCGCCTCCGCGGCTCCGCCGACATCTGCCTCGATAACCAGCGCGTCACCGGTTTCGCCCATCGTGACGGACCGGATCCGCAAGCCGTCCTTGCCGGCCTGTGTGGGGACATTGTCCAGGTCCCGCCGGATCAGCCGTTCGGCAAGTGTGTCCTCGCTTGCGGAAGGGGTCAGTTCGAGCGTCAGCGCCGCATCGCCCGGGACGCAGATATCACTGCAGATGCCGAAAAACAGGTCAAGGGAGAGAGACACCGCCTTGGCGGGATCTTCCGGTGTGACCTTGAGGGGCAGAACGATGCCGTCATGATAGACGATCGATTCCGAAAAGCCGTCGTTGTAACGCTCCGGGACAGGGTAAAGCACGTCCAGAGACCGGACGTTCGTGCTGCCTTCGGTGGCGATCTGTGGCGGTATGCCCGCCTCACCCGGATAGCGCCAGTAGGTGTGCCAGCCCGGCTCCAGCATGAACTCAAGGCCTGCCAGATACTGCCCGTCGTCGATCGGTCCGGACGTGATCAGGCGCACGGCACCTCCATGGACTTCGGTCCAGTCGGTCGTCTCCGCGAGACCGGGAGCGGGCAGAAGCGGAAGAAGCACGGCGAAAAGAGCGGATAGGCGTTTCATGGTCTTTTAGCTACACCAGTTTCGGGCCAGCGTCATCGGTCACAAGACGTCCGGCGGGTCATATCCTCGTGACGGTCTTGTGAGCTCCACGGAGGGCAGGTCGCGCAAACAGACATTAACAAAGCCGGGCAAAGAGGCTATGCTTTCCCGGAGGCGGTGGGCGTCAACCAGGTACGAGGTACGCATGGACGGAACCGAAGCAACAGACACCCTCGAAGGTCAGTTTCTGATTGCGATGCCGAGCATGGCGGACAGCCGGTTCGAACATTCCGTGATATACATGTGTTCACATTCCGAGCAGGGCGCCATGGGGCTGGTGGTCAACCAGGTCGCCCGGCATCTATCCCTCGAGGAACTGCTTATCCAGCTTGATATCCTCAACGACGAGAGCGCGATCCGCCTGCCGCCGAAAATCCGGGACATGAACGTTCACAAGGGCGGACCGGTGGAGGTCGAGCGGGGCTTCGTCCTGCACAGCGACGATTTCATGCTCAACCAGTCCACGCTGACGATCGACAACGGCATCTGCCTGACGGCGACACTCGAAATCCTGCGCGCGCTCGCGCAGGGCGCCGGTCCGAACCAGGCAATGCTCGCACTTGGCTATGCCGGTTGGGGCCCCGGACAGCTGGAAACCGAAATCCAGTCCAATGGCTGGCTGACGGCCGAAGCAGATCCGGACATTCTTTTCGACCCGGATTCCGGCAGCAAGTGGCACCGTGCGCTCGGTTCGCTCGGTATTGATCCGGCCATGCTGTTTTCCGACGCCGGACACGCCTGAGGGCGGGAGCGCCGGCTCTTCTCCGGTCCTCCATGGTCATCATTTTAGCCAAAAGCGACTTGCGCTTGATTGTTCTGGCGCGTAAGTCGCATGAATGGCATGGTTTGTTTCAAATCTGCCGGGTTTCAAGTAGTCTGAATGTCCGGCTCAAAGGGCAGGGGACGGCAAGCGTCCCGCAACGATGACAAAAAGGAAAGTTGCGCGGTGAAATATATCAGCACGCGTGGGGAAGCTCCGGTTCTGGATTTTTCAGATGTCCTGCTGCAGGGGCTCGCACGCGATGGCGGTCTTTATCTTCCTGAAACCTGGCCGCAATTCGATGCGGCGACCATAGCCTCTTTCGCCGGCAAGCCTTATCAGGATGTCGCCCTTGAAGTCATCCGGCCGTTCGTGGGCGAGGCCATTGCCGAAGATGTTCTCAAGGCGATGATCGACGAGGCCTATGCCGGCTTCCGGCACCCGGCGGTGACGCCGCTGGTGCAGACAGGCTCGAACACCTTCATTCTGGAATTGTTCCACGGCCCGACGCTGGCGTTCAAGGATGTCGCCATGCAGCTGCTTGGCCGCATGATGGATCATGTCCTGAGCGAGCGCGGCCTGCGCGCGACCATTGTCGGCGCGACCTCCGGCGACACGGGCGGCGCCGCGATCGAGGCGTTCCGGGGCCGCGACCGGACCGATATCTTTATCCTGTTCCCGGACGGGCGCGTGTCGAACGTGCAACGTCGCCAGATGACGACGCCGGTGGAAGACAACGTCCATGCCCTGGCCCTGACCGGCAACTTCGACGATTGCCAGGCGATCGTGAAGGGCATGTTCAATCATTTCGCCTTCCGTGACCGGGTAATGCTGTCCGGCGTCAACTCGATCAACTGGGCGCGGATCCTGGCGCAAATCGTCTATTATTTCGTCGCCGGTGCCGCACTCGGTGCACCGCACCGGAAGGTCTCCTTCACGGTGCCGACCGGCAATTTCGGCGATATCTTTGCCGGATATGCGGCCATGCAGATGGGCCTGCCGGTGGAAAAACTCATCGTCGCGACCAATGTCAACGACATCCTGGCGCGCACGCTCGAGACGGGCCGCTATGAAAAGCGTGGCGTGACACCGACGATCTCCCCGTCCATGGATATCCAGGTCTCGTCCAACTTCGAACGGCTTCTGGCCGAAGTCAGCGGCCGCGACGGAGATGCCGTGCGGCGCATGATGAACCAGCTTGGCCAGTCGGGCAGTTTCACCATCGAGGCGGAGCCGCTGGAAGCGATGCGCGCGGTGTTCGGCGCCGGCCGCTGTGACGAGGCGGAAACGGCCGCGACAATTGCCGAAACCTGGCAGGAGGCAGGCTACCTCCTTGACCCGCACACCGCGATCGGTGTGCATGTCGCCAAGGCCCACGAGGACGGAACGGTGCCCATGGTGGTACTTGGCACCGCCCATCCTGCCAAATTCCCGGATGCTGTTGAAAAAGCTGCCGGCGTTCGCCCGGATCTTCCGGAAAACCTGAAAAAAATGATGACTGCGGAGGAGCGCCAGCAGGTTCTGGCGGCTGAGCAGGGCGTGGTGGAGCAGTTCATCGAAGAACACGCCCGGGCCGTCACCGCTGGGGTGTAGCTATATGAATGTAAAAACAACTGTGCTCGAAAATGGCATGACGGTCGTGACCGACCAGATGCCGCATCTCAAGACGGCGGCGCTCGGCGTCTGGGTCCGCACCGGGTCACGGGCGGAAACGGTGCACCAGAACGGCATCACCCATCTCCTGGAACACATGGCCTTCAAGGGCACCAAGACGAGAACGGCGCGGGGGATCGCCGAGGAGATCGAGGCGGTCGGCGGGGAGCTCAATGCCTCCACCAGCATTGAACACACCAATTATTACGCCCGCATCCTTGCGGAAGATGCGCCGCTGGCGGTCGATATCCTGGCCGACATTCTCCAGAACTCGACCTTCGACGCCCAGGAACTGGTGCGTGAGCAGCATGTGATCCTGCAGGAGATCGGCGCGGCCAACGATTCCCCCGATGACCAGGCATTCGACCTCTTTCAGGAAACGGCCTGGCCTGACCAGGCGATCGGAAGACCCATCCTGGGCACGCCGGAGACTGTTCAGGGCTTCAACCGCGATGCGCTGAACGCCTATCTCGGCGAACGCTACCGTGCTCCGGACATGGTCCTGTCGGCTGCCGGTGCGGTTGAACACGATGAACTTGTCGCGCTGGCGCGGGAAAAATTCGGCAGCTTCAACAGCGAACCGGCGGCGGCCGAGGCCGATGCCAGCTACCGTGGCGGTGAGACGCTGCGGCCCAAGGAACTCATGGAAGCGCAGGTGCTGATCGGTTTCGAGGGACGGCCGTACAAGTCCGAGGACTATTACGCCATCCAGATCCTCGCATCCATTCTGGGCGGCGGCATGTCCTCGCGGCTGTTCCAGGAAATCCGTGAGAAACACGGTCTGTGTTATGCGATCTACAGCTTCCACTGGGCCTTTTCCGACACAGGCCTGTTCGGGCTGCACGCCGCCACCAGCCAGGAAGACCTCGGCGCCCTGATGCCGATGATCGCCGACGAACTGGTGTCTGCTTCCCAGACCATCACCGATGACGAAGTGGCGCGCTCGCGTGCCCAGATCCGCGCCGGCCTCATGATGGCTCTGGAAAGTCCGGCAGCGCGTGCCGGCCAGATTGCGCGCCAGATTCTGGTGCACGGCCGTGTGCTTCTTCCGGACGAGATTTCGAGCAAGATCGAAGCGGTGACCGCTGCCGACATCCGGCGGGTTGCCCACGAAACCTTTGTCGGCACAGTGCCGACGTTGACCGCAATCGGTCCGGTTGACGGCATCATGAACACGAGCGAGCTCGCAGAAAGGCTCCAGCAGAGCCCGGTTCTGCGTGCGGCATCCATGTGAGGTCCGGTGCGCAGGCGTCGAACCTGAGGAACAAGGCGGAGAGCGGAGCATGGCGCTGCTACGTCCAGGAACATCACCTGATGCCGAACTGCTGATCGAGGCAGGCGGTTATTACCTGCGCCCGCCGATCATGTACGATTTCAAGCCCTGGTCGGTCCTGCGCGAGGAAAGCCGCAGGTTTCTCAAGCCCTGGGAACCGCTCTGGCCCTCCGACGACCTGACAAAGACGGGGTTTCGCAGGCGGCTGCGCCGTTACGCCAGGGACCGCAAGGAAGGCCGCAGCCTGTCGTTTCTCCTGTTCCGTGCAAGGACCGACGAGATACTCGGCGGCCTGACGCTCAGCAACATCCGCCGCGGTGTCAGCCAGACTGCGACACTTGGCTACTGGATGGGCGAGCGCCACGCGGGAAAAGGGCACATGTCGTCTGCCGTCGCCATGATCTTGCCGTTTTGTTTCGACGTTTTGAACCTTCATCGAATAGAAGCGGCCTGTTTGCCGACAAACATGCCGTCCATCCGTTTGCTCGAAAACGCCGGTTTCCAGAGGGAAGGCTACGCACGCAACTATCTGCTGATCAACGGCTCGTGGCAGGATCACCTGCTGTTTGCCTGCCTGGCGGAAGACCATGCGTCGCGGCCTTCAAAAGTGGCCCCGAGCGTTGAGGGTATCTTGAAAGAATTCTTGTGACATGCGCCTCAAACCGGTACTTGTTCGCCCCATGTCGATAATAAGACCGGATATTACCAGTAGCGTGTTGAAAAGCTTCGCCATTGCTTTGACGTTGATTGCGGTGTTGTTCGCGGCCCTGCCCGCGCGGGCGCTGGAACCGATCTCCGTGCCGATCGATATCGGCGCGCTCGATATCACCAACTCCATTGACCTGCACCGCGAGGCGGGAACCCGTTTGCAGGTGTCCACCGCGCCGGGGGCCGACGGCATCGTGCGCCGCATCGAGGTGCCTTCGCGCGACGGTTCGAACACCAACTGGGCGGTGTTCGCGCTCGCCAACACCAGCGACGAGCAGATCGACCGGCTGATCGTCGCGCCGAACTACAAGCTGGTCGGCTCCGACCTGTTCTGGCCGGACCTCGGATCATCACGCATCGCGGCGATCACACCCAGCCAGGGCATTGCGCCGGAACGGCAGAAAAGCCTGGAAGCCGATGTGTTCCTGGTGACGCTGGATCCAGGATCCATCGTCACCTTCGTCGCGGAAATGACGACACCGAACCTGCCGGAAATCCGGATCTGGGAGCCGGATGTCTATGAGGAAACCGTCAACGCCTACACCCTTTACCGCGGGATCATCCTGGGCATTTCAGGTCTTCTGGCCCTGTTCCTGACCATCCTGTTCGTGGTCAAGGGCACGGTCATGTTCCCGGCGACCGCGGCACTGGCATGGTCGGTGCTCGCCTATTTGTGCATCGACTTCGGCTTCTGGGGCATGGTCTTCAACCTGGAGGGCGGTGGCAGCCAGCTGGCGCGGGCCTGCGCGGAAGTGATGCTGGCGGCCAGCCTGATCATCTTCCTCTATGCCTATCTCAACCTGAACCGCTGGAACATCCATTACTCCCACCTGGCACTGACCACGCTGATCCTGATCCTGGGTCTTCTCGGGGTCGCCGTGTGGGATCCGTCCATTGCCGCCGGCGTCGCGCGCCTGGCACTGGCGGTGATCGGCCTTTTGGGCTTCGTCACCATTGCCGTCCTGGCCTTCCAGCATTACGACCGCGCCATCCTGCTGATCCCGACCTGGTGTCTCCTGATCGCCTGGCTCATCGGCGCGGCCATGACCGTGACCGGGTATCTTTCCAACGACATCGTCCAGCCGGCTCTTGGCGGCGGCCTGGTGTTGATCGTGCTGCTGATCGGCTTCACCGTGATGCAACATGCCTTTGCCGGCGGGGCGATCGCCCAGGGGCTGATCTCCGACATCGAGCGCAAGGCACTGGCCCTGACCGGTGCGGGCGACATCATCTGGGACTGGGACATCGACCGGGACCGCATCTACACCGGCAACGAGGTCGAGGATCTTCTCAACCTGAAGCGCGGCACGCTCGAGGGGCCGGCCCGCGACTGGCTGGACATTCTGCATCCCCAGGACCGGGACCGCTTCCGGGCTACGCTCGACGCGGTCATCGACCAGCGCCGCGGCAAGGTGGTGCAGACCTTCCGCCTGCGTTCCGAGGACGGCCACTTCCGCTGGTTCCGCCTGCGCGCCAGGCCGATCATCGGCTCGGACGGCGAGGTCATCCGCTGTGTCGGCACGCTGCTGGACGTCACCGAGGAGCGCACCGCCGAGGAACGGCTCCTGCACGATGCGGTGCATGACAACCTGACCGGGCTGCCCAACCGCGAACTGTTCGTCGACCGGCTGCGCACGAGTGTCGTCCGGGCCAAGGCGGAGGAAACCGGCAAGCCGACCGTGCTGGTGCTCAATCTCGACCGTTTCAAGCAGGTCAATGACAGCATCGGCCTCAGCGCCGGTGACAGCATCCTGCTGACGGTCGCGCGCCGTCTCGGCCGCCTGATCGGCCAGCAGGACACGCTCGGGCGCCTGTCCGGAGACCAGTATGGCCTGGTGCTCCTGTCCGAAAAGGAACCCGACCGGGTGGTCGCCCTGGCCGACGCGCTGCGCAAGGCGGTGCGCGCGCCGATCACCTTCGGCGACCGGGAAATCTTCCTGACCTGTTCCGTCGGCATCTCCTTCTTCGAGGGCGGCAAGCAGGGCGTCGAGGACATGCTCACCAATGCGGAGATTGCCCTCAACCACGCCAAGAGGCTCGGCGGCGACCGCCAGGAAGTGTTCCGGCCGATCCTGCGTCCGCTCGACAAGAACATTGTCGACCTGGAAGCGGATCTGCGCGAGGCGATCAAGAAGGAGACCCTCGGGGTGTTCTTCCAGCCGATCATCCGCCTGGAAGACCAGGGCGTCGCGGGTTTCGAGGTTCTCGCCCGCTGGAGCCATCCCAAGCGCGGCAAGATCTCGCCCTCCGAGTTCATTCCCGTGGCCGAACAGTCCGGACTGATCAACGAACTCGGCATGTACATGCTCGACAAGGGCGCGCAGCAGCTGGCGTTCTGGCAGCGTGAATTCCCGTCGCCGCGCCCCCTGTTCGCCTCCGTCAACCTGTCGTCGCGCCAGCTCCTGAAGCAGGACCTGATCAACGACGTGAAGGCGGTGCTGTCGCGGACGTCCGTCGAACCGGGCACCTTGAAGCTGGAACTGACCGAATCTCTCGTCATGTCCAACCCGGAATATTCCGCCAAGGTGCTGGAACGCCTGCGGGGACTGGGCGCCGGCCTGTCGCTGGATGATTTCGGCACCGGCCACTCCTCGCTGTCCTATCTGCAGCGCTTCCCCTTCGACACGATCAAGATCGACCAGTCCTTCGTGAAGCCGAACGGGACCTCCGCCCGGCCGGTCCTGCTGCGGACCATCGTCGCCATGGGGCACGACCTTGGCATGTCCGTCGTGGCCGAAGGCGCGGAGAGCGAGAACGACGCGCTGGAGCTTTACCAGCTCGGCTGCGAGTATGCCCAGGGCTTCTTCTTCGGCGAAGCCGTGTCCGCCAACGAGGCCACCAGGATCCTGCGCAAGATGCCGGCGGAGACCGCGGAGACGGCTTGATCTGGCAGGGTCAAGCCTGTCCGTGAATTTGCCGCTTCGGCTGTATCTCAAATAGCATACGAACGCTTCATCGTCATGCCATGGCTTGACCCACTGCTGTCCGGTTTAACGCGGCTCAGTTACAACAGGTCATTGATTCATTGTCGATATTTACGCTTCTCCTAGTCCAGGACACGCAGTGCCTTACCACTTGCACCCCTCTCCCCCCTGGAGGGGGAGATGTCCGGGAACCGGACAGAGGGGGGCGCAGCGGTTCCTCGTATTCGGAAAAGGCCTTGTATGCTGAGAGGTTGAGCCCCCCCTCTGTCTCCTTCCGGAGACATCTCCCCCTCCAGGGCAGGGCAATCGCATTTGACTGACGTCCTGTCCGCAGTCGCCAAATATACCTCTCCCACTGGGAGAGGTCGGACCGAAGGTCCGGGTGAGGGGACAGACTTTTCTGCAGGTCTCAGGCGTTTGTTCCCTCACCCCAACCCTCTCCCACAGGGAGAGGGAGCCATGCTCTGCCAAATGCGATTGCCCAGCCCTCCAGGGGGGAGAGGGGCGCAGATGGTAAAGCCCTGCGTGTCCCGGATCGGGAGAAGCATAAATATCGACAATGAAACAATGACCTGTTGAAACTGAGTGGCGTTAAACCGGACACCAGTGGAGCAAGCCCTGCAAGGACGGAGAGAGTGGTCTCGAGCCGGCACAACAAAATCCTGTGAGGCTGACTTTCCCCTATGGCACCAGCACCGGCACCGTCTTGTCGGTCTGGTGGATGTCCAATGGCGTCGCGCCGAAAGGATCGCCGTCGATCTGGGCGGCCACGGGCTCTTCCGCGGTGATCCGCGCGTTCCGAAAGGGCGTGACGGAAGCGCCGCGTGCCTTGTGGATCCGGCCGAAAAGCAGTGCGATGCCATAGCAGAAGGTCGACCAGGGGTCGTCCCGCTCCAGCACCAGCATGTGCAGTCCCGGTTCCGTCGCACCGCTCGGGCAAATTACGAAGGATCCGCCGTAGTGCCTGGCATTGCAGGCAACGGCAAGCTTGCCCGTTGAGCGGACGCCGTCGAGCTCGATGTCCAACCGGGGTGCCTTGCGCTTCAGTCCTTCCCGGATTGCGGTGACGACATAGGCGACCTTGCCCAGGCGCCGCTTCAGGGCCAGCGGCACGGCATGAACGATCTCGGCGTCGAGGCCGGTGGAAGCCATCAGCACGAACGGCCGGCCATTGGCGAGGCCGAAATGCAGCGGTCTGGTGTTGCCGCGGTGGATCATTTCGGCGATGGCCGCGGCCTCGCGCGGCAAGGCAAGCTCCAGGGCGAGCACGTTTGCCGTGCCGAACGGGATCACGGCGAGCTGCGGCGGTTCAGGATGATCCAGGAAACCGGTCAGGGCCTCGTTGATGGAGCCGTCCCCGCCCGCGACCACGATGGTCCTGACGGGCAGAAGCGGATCGGAGCAGATTTCGCCGATCTCGCCTGCATGGCGTGTCAGCCTGATTTCGGTCTTGTTGCCGAGGTCTTCCAGTCGCTTGCGGACATCGTCCAGGAAGTCCGCGTTGTACCCGCCCGATGTCGGGTTGGCCATGATGAGGACCTTGCCCGGTGAATCGGGAACGATCGTATGCGATGGCGCCACCGGGCCGGACCTCCTGGAATTTCTCAAGCGATGGCCTTTGCAGGTAAGACAGGTTTCAGGGGTTATTCGCCGCCCTTGTAAGGGGCCATGCCACCACGTGCCAGCTCATCCGCGCGCTCGTTGTCCGGATGCCCCGCATGCCCCTTGACCCAGTGCCAGTTGACATCGTGACGTTCCCGGGCTGCGTCGAGAGCCTGCCAGAGATCCGCGTTCTTGACCGGCTTGTTCTGTGCCGTCCGCCAGTTCTTTCGTTTCCAGCCGTGGAGCCATTCGCGGATGCCGCTGCGCACATAGGTGCTGTCGGTATAAAGATCGATGGCGCAGGGGCGCTTGAGCGCGTTCAGCGCCTCGATGGCAGCCGTCAGTTCCATGCGGTTGTTGGTGGTTTCCGCCTCGCCGCCCTTCAGCTCCTTCTCGTGGCCGCCGAAGCGCAGAATGGCGCCCCAGCCGCCCGGTCCAGGGTTTCCCGAACAGGCCCCGTCGGTATAGATCGTCACGCGGTTGCCGTCGCTCATCGTTCCAGTCCGTAGGCTTCTGCGGTTTCGACTTTCTGGTGAAACCGGAGCTTTTTCAGATATTCCATCGGGTCCTTGGGGGTTACCAGCGCGCCTTCCGGAACGCTGAGCCAGTCATAGAGCCGGGTCAGCAGGAACCGGAGCGCGGCGCCCCGGCACAAGGTCGGCAGGGCATCGAATTCCGACGGGCCGAGCGGGCGCACTGCGCTGTAGCCCTTCAGCAACGCCTTTGCCTTGGTCACGTTGAACGACAGGTCCAGTTCGAAGCACCATGCGTTCAGGCAGATGGCGATGTCATAGGCAAAGGCATCGTTGCACGCGAAATAGAAGTCGATCAGGCCCGAAAGTTCGTTGCCGAGGAAAAAAACGTTGTCCGGAAAGAGGTCGGCATGGATCACCCCGCTCGGCAGGTTCGCCGGCCAGACGGCCTCCAAATGCGACAGCTCCCGTTCGATCTCGGCGCCGAGGCCGGCCTGCACGGTGTCGCTGCGGTCTTCGCATTGCTGAAACAGCGGCCGCCAGCCGGTGACATCCAGGGCATTCTTGCGGAACCCGTCATAGTCGGCACCGTCAAGGTGCAGCTCGGCCATGGCCTTGCCGAGTTCGGCGCAGTGATCGGCCCGCGGGCGTTTGACCCACATGCCTTCCAGAAAGGTCACGAGCGCCGCCGGACGGCCCGCCAGCGTGCCGAGCAGCGCACCGCTGCGCGATTCCACCGGCGTCGGGCAGGACAGCCCTTTCCCGGCAAGATGTTGCAGTAAATTCAGGAAATAGGGCAGATCATCGGGGTTCACACGCTTTTCGTAAAGCGTCAGGATGAAGGACGCCTTGTCCGTGTGAACGAGAAAATTGCTGTTCTCGACACCTTCTGCGATGCCCTTGTAGGACAGCAGGCGCCCCACGTCATAGGTGTCGATGAAGGCACTCAGTTCCTCATCGCTCACTTCGGTATAAACTGCCATGCTTTTATCCGGTGGCTGCCTGGGACGGGCTGATCGTTTCCCGGAGTTCCCGCGGCAGGTTGAAGGCAATGGTTTCTTCGGCTGTGCGCAGGATTTCGACTGTGACGTCGAACCGTTCGGCGAAGGCGTCGATAATTTCCTCGACCAGGGTTTCGGGTGCCGAAGCGCCCGCTGTCAGGCCCAGGGCGCTCGTTCCTTCGAAGTCCCGCCAGTCGATTTCAGCCGCGCGCTGAAGCAGGACAGCCGTGCGGCAGCCGGCGCGCTCCGCGACCTCGCGCAAGCGCTGGGAATTGGAAGAGTTCGGCGCGCCGACCACGATCATGGCATCGACACGAGGGGCCACGTGTTTGACAGCCTCCTGCCGGTTGGTGGTGGCGTAGCAGATGTCTTCCTTGTGCGGCGCGACGATTTCGGGGAAGCGGTCCTGCAGGGCAGCCACGATTCCGGCCGTGTCGTCGACCGAGAGCGTGGTCTGGGTGATATAGGCCAGCGGCCGGTCCGACTTCGGCTGGAACCGGCGGGCATCGTCCTCTGTCTCGATCAGGGTGACGGTGCCTTCGGGGAGTTGCCCCATCGTGCCGATGACTTCCGGATGACCCGAATGGCCTATCAGCAGAACCTCGCGATCGCGCCGGAAATGGATTTCGGCTTCCTTGTGCACCTTGGAGACGAGCGGGCAGGTGGCGTCGAGATAGAACATCTTGCGCGACTGGGCATCGGCCGGAACGGATTTCGGCACGCCGTGGGCGGAAAAGATCACCGGCCGGTCGGAATGCTGTTCAGGCACTTCCTCCAGTTCCTCGACGAAAATGGCGCCCTTGGCCTTCAGGCCGTCCACAACGTACTTGTTGTGCACGATCTCGTGGCGCACATAGACGGGGCGGCCGTATTTTTCGAGCGCGAGTTCGACGATCTGGATCGCCCGTTCGACACCGGCGCAGAAGCCGCGGGGGGCGCACAGGTAAACGGTCAGCGGTGGTTTTGCATGTTCTGTTTCGGTCATGAGGTGCTTTCGACACTCCTGTCTGCGCGCAATAAGGGCTTGCGGGTCTGCCGTGTCAAGAGAGGTGCGGTGAAGTGCGCACCAATAATCTCCTTTGGCATGAAGCCGCAATGTGCCGGTTCAAGGTTTGCGCGCAACAAGTCTCGCCAAGCATTCCAGCACCTGCTATGAAGCCCGCCAACAAATATGCATGAATATGGACAGAATATGAGCAGTGCGAATCCCGCCGTCACCGGCAGAACCCTGAAGGCAATCGCGACCATCGGTCTCTTCGCGGCAGTTTTGGGCGGTTGCGGTGGCGGGGCGGACAGCGTTGCCGGGAAAATCATCTCCGGCGGCCAGGAACCGATAGAAATTTCGCCGGAAACATTTGCAGCGCCCGTTCCCTGTCCGCCGATGCAGCTGAAATCGAACACCCACCTGATCAGGAAATTTGTCCGCGGCAAGGACGACGATCCGCAGGGGCTGCTCTATCAGGCGACGATCAAGGACTGGGCGAACACCTGCACACAGGAACCGGACGGGTCCCGTCGCATCAAGATGGGTCTGTCGGGTGACGTGACCACGGGGCCCGCCTGGAAAGGCGGCGAGGTGGTTTTGCCGTTGCGGGTCGCCATTCTATCGGGCGAGAGCGGCGACAAGCCGCTTGCCTCCGAACTCCTGACCGTTCCGGTCACGGTCGGGGCCGGTGCGCCGAGTGAAACCTGGACGCTGATCGAGAACAAGTTCACCGTTCCGGCCGGCCGGAGCGCGAAGGTCGTGTTCGGCTTCGACGAGGGCCGGCGCCGATAGCGGCTGCCGCAAGACCCGCCGCTTTGGCTGCAGGCAACAGCGTTGCCTGGCAATCAGTCCGGTATCCAGGATCAGGGACCTGGGCAAAATCGCGTGGCCGCGATGTCGCATATTGACAAGACCATGTCCGGCTCGCACAATCGCGCCGCAATCGGGGTCGTCCCCCGGTTGGCGTGGCAACACGTTCATGTTTGTGCGGGAGAGGCCGGGTGAAAGCATCCCGGCGCCGAAGGAGCAACCGCCCCGGAAACTCTCAGGCTAAAGGACCGCACAGACTCAAACGCTCTGGAAAGCAGTGCTCCGCAGGGTTCCCGCGCGGACTGCTCACCGAAGGAGTAACCGGATGGTGCCACGGCGTCTGAAGGGAAATCTCTCAGGTACTCGGACAGAGGGGGTGCAGACAGACCAGGGCCCGGACGGGCCGGTTTGGGACTGCGCAACCCCGAACACGAGGACCGTACATGGCGGAACCCGTTGCAGAGACTGATCTGAAACAAACGCCTCTTCACGACCTTCATGTCGAACTTGGTGCCCGCATGGTGCCCTTCGCCGGTTATGCCATGCCGGTGCAGTACAAGGCCGGGATCATGGCCGAGCATCTGCAGACCCGCTCGAAGGCGGGCCTGTTCGACGTCTCCCACATGGGCCAGGCCTTTCTGGTCGGCCCGGACCATGAAACGACGGCACGGGCGCTCGAGGCCCTGACCCCCTCCAATTTTGTCGAACTCGGCCTTGGCCGGCAGCGCTACACCGTTCTTCTGAACGACGAGGGCGGCATCATCGACGACCTGATGGTGACCCGGTCGGTGTCCGAAGAGGATGATGGCCGCCTGATGCTGGTCGTCAATGCGGCGCGCAAGGATGTCGACTATGCGCATTTCCGGTCGAGACTGCCTGAAAATGTCCGCCTGGAAGTGGTTGAGGACCGCGCCCTGATCGCGGTTCAGGGGCCGGAGGCGGTCGCAGCGGTTGCCGCCCATGCGCCGAAGGCAGCCGACCTTGCCTTCATGTCGGCGGCCCCGATGGAATTCGACGGCATCGATTGCCATGTCGCCCGCGCCGGCTATACCGGCGAGGACGGCGTGGAAATGTCCGTACCGGCCGGGGCGGCGGAAGCGATCGCAAGAGCGCTGCTGGCGGACGAGCGGGTCGAGCCGATCGGGCTCGGCGCCCGTGACAGCCTGCGCCTCGAGGCGGGGCTGTGCCTTTATGGCCATGACATCGACGAGATGACCTCGCCGGTGGAAGGGGCCATCACCTTCTGCATGCAGAAACGCCGCCGCGAGGAAGGCGGTTTCCCGGGTGCGGAGAGGATCCAGCGCGAGCTGGCCGAGGGGCCGGGACGCGTCCGCGTCGGCCTGCGTTTGGACGGCAAGGCGCCGGCCCGCGAGGGGGCGGAAATCGCGCTGCCCGACGGCGCGGTTGTCGGCACGGTCACCTCGGGCGGTTTCGCGCCGACCGTCGGCGCGCCGATCGCCATGGGCTATGTGCCTGCCGAACATGCCGCAATCGGCACAGCGCTGGAGCTTGTCGTGCGCGGCCGGCGTCTTCCGGCAACCGTGGCCGAGATGCCCTTCGTGCCGAACCGCTATTACCGCAAACCCAAATCATAAAACATTCCAGAGAATGGACCTGAACACATGACAACCTATTATTCCAAGGACCACGAGTGGATTTCCGTCGATGGCGACGTCGCCACGATCGGCATCACCTCCTATGCCCAGGAACAGCTGGGCGACGTGGTCTATGTCGAGCTGCCGGAATCCGGCAAGACGCTGTCCCAGGGCGATGAGGCCGCTGTTGTGGAATCGGTCAAGGCCGCCAGTGAAGTCTATGCCCCGATCGACGGCGAAGTCGTCGAGGCGAATGATGCACTTGCGGACGAGCCGGCGAAGGTCAACGAGGATCCGGAAGGTGCGGCCTGGTTCCTGAAGCTGAAGGTCGGCAACACCGCTCAGCTGTCCGACCTGATGGACGAGGCTGCCTACAAGGCCTACGTGGAGACACTGTAATTCATGGCAGGGCACTACTACACCGCACAGGTAGAATGGGCATGTGACGGCGACTATGCCGGCAATGCCTATTCCCGCGGGCATATCTGGCGCTTTGACGGTGGCCTGGAAATCCCGGCAAGCGCCTCGCCCACTGTGGTGCCCCTGCCATATGCAGTCGAAGCCGCGGTCGATCCGGAAGAGGCTTTCGTCGCCGCGATCTCGTCCTGCCACATGATGTCCTTCCTGGACCTTGCGCGCCGGGCGAATTTCGTCGTGTCCAGCTACCGCGACAACGCACAGGGTGAATTGAGCCGTGTCGCGCGCGCCAAGATGGCCATTACGAAAGTGGTGCTGAAGCCGTCCATCACGCTTGTGGCGGCGGAAGAACCGGATCCGACCTGGCTGACCGACCTGCACGAAAAGGCGCATGAAGTCTGCTTCATCGCCAATTCGGTGAATTGCGAGATCGTGGTGGAGCCCGAACCGCTCCGCCTCGTCGCGCCTTGAAGCAAGCGGAGCGATAGGACCACGGGATGTCCCGTGTCATCCCGGACGACGCGAAGCGGAGATCCGGGGCCTGCTCGCCCATCAACCGGCCGCAGCGGTCGTCGCCTGGAAACGCGAACGCCGCCAGTCCCGGACCAAATGAACCGCTCTGCAAACGAGTGGGTCCCGGCTCTGCGCTGCGCTTGGCCGGGATGCCACCGGTGATAGTCCGGGACTCGTTTGCCAAGCACCTCAAACCCTTGGGAGCTGCCTGATGCGCTACCTGCCTTTGAACGATACCGACCGCAGCGACATGCTCGCACGGATCGGCGTCAACTCGATTGACGACCTGTTTGCGGACATTCCGGAAAATGTCCGCATGAAAGAGCTTCTGGACCTGCCGAAGCGCGCCAGCGAAATGGAAGTGGAACGCAAGCTCTCCGCCATGGCGGCGAAGAATACCTCGGCCGGGTCCGTGCCGTTCTTCGTCGGAGCGGGTGCCTACAAGCACCATGTGCCGGCCACGGTGGATCACCTGATCCAGCGGTCCGAATTCCTGACGTCCTACACGCCCTACCAGCCGGAAATCACGCAGGGCACGCTGCAGTACCTGTTCGAGTTCCAGACCCAGGTCGCGCGCCTGACCGCCATGGATGTCGCCAACGCCTCCATGTATGACGGCTCCACCGGCACCGGCGAGGCCGTCCTGATGGCCCACCGGGTCACCAAGCGCAACAAGGCGGTGCTGTCCGGCGGCCTGCACCCGCAGTACCGGGAAGTGGTCGAGGGCCTCTCCAACATGGCAGGCGACCGGGTCGTCAGCCTGCCGGCCGATCCGACCGGCACGGAAGACATCCTTTCCCAGATCGACGACGAGACTTCCTGCGTGGTGGTTCAGTCGCCGTCCTTCTACGGCCAGATGATCGACCTGAGGCCGATCGCCGAGAAGGCGCACCAGCACAAGGCGCTGCTGATCGCCGTCTTCACCGAAGTGGTGTCGCTTGGCCTGATCGAGCCTCCGGGAACACAAGGAGCGGACATTGTCGTCGGTGAAGGCCAATCTATCGGCAACGGCCTCAATTTCGGCGGGCCTTACGTGGGCCTCTTCGCCACCCGCCAGAAATATGTCCGCCAGATGCCGGGCCGTCTCTGCGGCGAGACCGTCGACGCGGAAGGCAAACGCGGTTACGTGCTCACCCTGTCGACGCGAGAGCAGCATATCCGCCGCGACAAGGCGACCTCGAACATCTGTACCAATTCCGGGCTCTGCTGCCTGGCCTTCACCATTCACATGTCGCTGCTGGGGCAGGCGGGCCTGACGAAACTCGCCCGCATCAACCACGGCAACGCGGTGAAGCTGAAGAAGCTTCTCGCCGGCGTGCCGGGTGTCGAGGTGCTGAATTCCGCCTATTTCAACGAGTTCACCATCGCCCTGCCGAAAGTGGCCGAGGACGTGGTCGAAGAGCTCGCGACACGCGGCATCCTGGCCGGCGTGCCGGTCTCGCGCCTGGAGCCGGGCAACAAGGACCTGGCCAACCTCCTGGTTGTCGCCTCGACCGAAGTGAACACAGACGAGGACCGCGCGGCCTTCGCAGGCGCGCTGAAGGAGGTGCTGGCATGAGCATGAACACGCAAGGCCGCCCGACCAAGCCGGGTGAAGCGGACGGGGCGTTCCATCCGAAAACCTTTACCGGCAACCGCGGTCTCGACATGGAAGAACCGCTGATCTTCGAATTCGGCTCGCTGGAAACCACCGGTGTCGATCTCGACGAGGACGACGGCGCCGAATTTGAACTCGGCGGTTTCGAGCGCACGGCCGAGATCGGCCTGGCGGGTCTCGCCGAACCGGAAGCCATGCGCCATTACGTGCGCCTGTCGCGCAACAACTACGCGATCGACAGCGGGCTCTATCCGCTCGGCTCGTGCACGATGAAGCACAATCCGCGGCTGAACGAGAAGATGGCCCGCCTTCCGGGCTTCGGCGACATCCACCCGCTGCAGCCGGTCTCTTCGGTGCCGGGCGCGCTGGAGCTGATCGACGAGCTGGCCCACTGGCTGATGGTCTCCACCCACATGTCCGCCGTTGCCATGAGCCCGAAAGCCGGTGCCCATGGCGAGCTTTGCGGCATGATGGCGATCAAGGCGGCGCATACGGCGGCCGGCCGCGATCCGAAGATCGTGCTGGTGCCGGAGAGCGCCCACGGCACCAACCCGGCAACGGCCGCGTTGCTCGGATACAAGGTGGTCAACATCGATGCCAAGGACGACGGCACTGTCGATCTTGGTGCGCTGAAGAGCACCATCGCCGAGCATGAGGGCAACATCGCCGGCATCATGCTGACCAACCCGAACACCTGCGGGCTGTTCGAGCGCGAGGTCAAGCAGATCGCCGACCTGATCCATGCCGCGGACGCGTATTTCTACTGCGACGGCGCCAACTTCAACGCCATCGTCGGCAAGGCCCGTCCGGGGGATCTTGGCGTCGACGCGATGCATATCAACCTGCACAAGACCTTCTCCACGCCCCATGGCGGCGGCGGTCCGGGCTCCGGTCCGGTGGTCCTGTCCGAGCGCCTGGCGCCCTATGCGCCGTTGCCGTTCATCCGCCGGACCAATGACGGTCTTGAGCTGGTCGAAACGGATGCGGCAACCCTGGACGGCGAGCAGCCCTTCGGCCGCATGACCGCCTTCCACGGCCAGATGGGCATGTATGTGCGTGCGCTGTCCTACATGATGAGCCACGGCTCGGACGGCCTGAAGCAAGCCTCCGAGGATGCGGTGCTGAATGCCAACTACGTGCGCGTCGGCCTGCAGGACCTGATGAGCCTGCCCTTCGGCGAGCGTCCCTGCATGCACGAGGTGCTGTTCGACGACAGCTTCCTCAAGGACACCGGCGTGACCACGCTCGACTTTGCCAAGGCGATGATCGACGAGGGTTATCACCCGATGACCATGTATTTCCCGCTGGTCGTTCACGGCGCCATGCTGATCGAGCCGACGGAATCGGAAAGCCGGGCCGCTCTCGACCTCATCGTCGCCACCATGCGCGACCTGGTCATGAGTGCCAAGCGCGGCGAGACCGACCGTTTCTCCGGCGCGCCGTATCTTGCCCCGCGCCGCCGCCTTGATGAAACCGGCGCGGCCCGCAAGCCGGTGCTCAAGTGGAGCGAACCGGAACCGGCGGAAGTCACTCCGGCAGCCGCCGAATAAGCGGTCTCGGCATTTGTCGTACAGGATTGGAAAGCCCCGGCTTCGGCCGGGGTTTTTGTTTGTGGTCCCTCAGGCCTGCGCCGTTACCACATTCGATACATGGGGAAAGCGGATGGCCTTGCCGTCGTAGCAGTCGCCGAGTTCGGCCAGGAAGTCGGTGAAACAGGCGCGCCGTTCCTCGTCGGAAAGCAGGGAGAGCTTGTCTCCCGTGTGCATGCCGCCCATCGCTCCCGCGGCATAGGCGTATCCGTCCGGGTGATGCAGCTGGAGGGATACGGTCTCCACACTGACCTCGCGAAATCCGGCCGCATCGAAATTTGCCCGAATTTCCTGCGGATCGGACAACTGGCAGATCGCGCGCACCGCTGCTCCGGCCTCCGGCCCGGCATGTTTTTCAAGCGCCGCCGACTGCGCCCGCAGCAAGGGATTCTCGGACAAATCGCGGGAGACACAGAAGGCCACGCGCGCACCCTCGGCAAGAACCCGGTGCAGTTCACGCAAGGCGCCGACACGATCGGGAAAGAACTGGAGCGCCTGCTGGCAATAGGCAAGATCGAACGTGTCGCCGGCAAAGGGGAGGTTGCCGGCATCGGCTTCGAACCATTCCGCCATGATCCCGGCTTCCCCCGCCTTTGCAGCCGCAACGGCGAGCATGCCGGCGCTCATGTCCACCCCGGCAAGTTTTGCGGGGACGACATCCTGCCGGGCGACCTCGCGTGTCACGGCACCGGTTCCGCAGGCGAGGTCCAGGATCCGGTCTCCCGCTGACGGCGGTTGCCGCCGCAGCATTTCCCTGGCCCAGGGCTGGAAGATCACCGGAACCATGACGCTGTCATAGCGCTCGGCGAAGGTTCCGTTCTGACGGTTGCTTTCATGCGTGGACATGGCTGTCTCCGATCCACAAACCTGAAGCACAGTATAGGCCAAGCCTTCGCAGTGGGCACATTGTCATGTTTGCCCGCCGGACCGAATGCGAAGCAAGTCGGTATATTGACAATCTAATTGTCATTATGACATACATATTGTCGAAAAGAGGTGCCGCTTGAGGAAATCTGTCGAGCTCTACGAGATCATCCGCCTGATCCGGCCGGTGCACCGGCGTCTGGCGCGGGCGGTGGAGGCGAAGCTGGAAGGAACCGGCATCACGGTCGGCATGCGCGCCGTCATGGAGGTGCTGGAGGAGGCGGGAGCGATGTCCGTGCCTGAAATAGGCCGCGTCCTGTTCCTTGCCCGTCAGCAGATCCAGCTGATCGTGAATGCGCTGGAGGAGGGTGAGCTTGTCGAACGCCGGCCGAACCCCGCCCACAAGCGTTCGGCGCTGTTCGTATTGAGCGAACAGGGAGCAACCGTGTTCGGCGAAATCCGCGCGAAGGAAAACGACGAGATAGATGCGGTCTGCGAGCTGTTCTCCGAAGAGGATCTCAACGCCGCCCAGAAGGTGCTTTGCACCATGCTCGATCATTTTGCCGCGTTCGAGGACGACCCGGACCGGCCCCAGTCCCTGGAATAACTCCCTGGAATAACTCCCAGGAACAACTCCCTGAATGGAGGCCTGCCATGACCGGACTATGGACTGCGATCGGACTGGGGGTGCTCTCCCTCGTGGCCTATATCATCCTGTCGCTCGGAAAACTGTCGAGGCCCACGAGAGGTATCTTGATCGACAGGGCGGTGCGGCCCGAAACGGCGCTGGTCGTGATCGACGTCCAGGAGGATTTCACCCGCAACACCGGCAGGCATGCCTTCGATCCGGAAAAACGCGACGCGGCGCTCGGTGCCATCTCGCGGGAAATCGAGACGAGCCGGGCTGCCGGTCACGAGGTCGCCTTCATCCGCAATGTGTTCCGGGACTGGCCGGTGGTCGTCGCCATGAAACTGACCGCGGGTGGTGTCGGAACGCCGGGCCGGGAGGGGCTCAAGTTCGACCGCACGCTCGACGTCGGCGACGCGCCGCAATTTGAAAAATCCATCGGCGACACGTTCAGCTGCCCGGATTTCGAGGCCTGGCTCGCGGAAAAACGCATCGGCCGTCTCATCCTGGTTGGCCTGGATAGCTGTTATTGCGTCCAGCTCACCGCCATGGGCGCGCTCGCCCGCGGCTATGCGGTCGAGATCCGCGAGGATGCGACGCTGACGACGCAGCCGGAGAAATGGGCCGGCCTGAAACAGGACCTCGAAACGGCCGGTGCCGCGCTCGCCTGAGAGCCTGGCCGCGACACCGATCCCGTTGAGGGCTTATGCCTGGACGGCGACGAGATCCTCACGTCGTTCGTGCTGTGCAAGCAGATGGCTCATCCAGCTGTTCCGGTTCCTGACGAAACCGCGCAGCAGATCCGGGTAATCGGCGGACACCGCGTTCTGCACGGAGCTGCGGGCGGCAAGCCGGCGCCGCCAGGTGGCGACCCTTTCAAGACCATCGAGGACGTCGAGCGCGACGAAGGTCTCGAACACGTCGAAATAGCGGAACACCGGCGCGAACGCCGCGTCCACAAGGGAAAAGGACGCACCGGCAAAGAACGGCCCTGCCGCGTCGATGACCGTGTCGAGATGCCGGAAACGGGCCTTCAGCGCGTCCGAGGCTGCCGTGAAACCGGTGTCGTCCCTGGCACTGTAAAGCGCGCCGATCCCGTTCAGGACCTGTGAGGCGAATTCGACATAGGCCCGGTGCCGGGCGCGGTCGACCGGATCCTCGGGATGCAGTTTCGGTGCGTATGTTTCGTCCAGGAATTCCACGATCGGCGCGGATTCGAACAGGTAGCGGTCTTCGCCGACCTTCAGCAGCGGCACCTTGCCGAGCGGCGAGGCGGCCCTGAACCAGTCCGGCTTGTCGGTGAGGTCGATCATGATCCGCTCGAACGGGACATCCTTTTCGGCAAGGGTGATGGCGGCGCGCTGCACATAGGGGCAGAGCGTGTGGCTGATCAGGGTGAGAGGTGTCGGCATGGGAGTCTCCTTTTCATGCAGCTGCATTCAAATAAATGCATTTGCATGAAAATTCAAGATTGATGCACCTGCATAAAGTTTCTAAGTCTTGGGCATGGACAAGAAACCCGAGACATCTGCCGATCCGATCGACGTCTGGGCGCGGCTTCAAAGGGCAAGCGGCGCCGTGCTGGCGCGGGTGGAAAGCCGTCTGAAGGTGGAGGGTTTTCCGCCTCTCGCCTGGTATGACATTCTTCTGGAGCTGCGGCGTGCGGACGGCCAGGCCTTGCGGCCGGTGGAGATCGAAAAGCGTATCCTGCTGGCGCAATACAACGTTTCGCGCCTGATCGATCGGCTGGTTGCCGCCGGTTACGTGGAAAAGCGCAGGAGCAAGGAGGACGGGCGCGGCGTGGTGATCTGCCTTCTGCCGGATGGCGCGGCGCTTCTGGACACCATGTGGCCGTGCTACCGGGACGCGGTGGAAACAGAGTTTGCCGCGCATCTAGAAACAGGCGACGCGGAAACGCTCTGGAAGATCCTTGGACACCTGTTGCCGGGAGACGGGCGTTCGCCTTGAGTGAACACACTGTTTCCGGCAACAGTGGGACCAAGTGCGTATAAGGGCGGAAACCAGGTGACCTGAAAAGGACAGTCATGAGCGACGGCACGCAACTTGATCAACGCACCGGCCTGCCCGAGGAATGGCTGTTTCTCCTGAAGGAGCACCCGCGCGAGGACTGGCCGGGTCATGGCAATCTCGGGCCGCTCACCGAATTCTGGCTGGCGCGCCACAACGGTTTCCGGCAACTGGGAAAGACGCTGGACGAGCTGCTGTCGGAATTCCGGGAGGATCGCATTCCGGTCGACCGCTTCGGCAGGCTGTTCGGGCCGCGCCTGCAACAGTTCCTGTCCGAGCTGCATCACCACCACATGATCGAGGACCACCACTACTTCCCGGTTTTCATGGCGGCGGAAAAACGTCTGGTCTCCGGTTTCGAGCTGCTGGAAGGGGATCACGAACTGATCCACCACCGGATCGAGGCCGCGGTGAAAAGCGCCAACAAGCTGTTTGGCCAGATGGGAACCCGGGACCGCGACGCTATCCGCCGGGCGGCGGACAATTTCGCCGGTGTCAGCGACACCCTGATCTCCGGCCTGATGCGCCATCTCGACGACGAGGAAGACCTGATCGTGCCGCTGATCCTGGATCGCAGCGAGCGCGAGCTGGGGCTGTCGTGAAGGAGCCCCTTTCTGGGTTGCCTCAAGTCTGGATCTGGCACATGCCGGGCCATACCCTCTGTGTCACCCCGGATAAGCGCAGCGCAGATCCGGGGCCCACTCGCAGGCCCATTTGCTGAAGCGGGAGATCTTAAGGGTGAGCTGCCGCAGAACAGGCACGCTCTGGAAATGAGTAGGCCCCGGGTCTCGCGTTGCTCGCCCGGGGCGACTGCGGAGTAATTGAAAGCTCTACATTTCTATTGGCTTTTGCCGTGAGGCTTTTCGGTCACTGGGTTCGTCGGTGCTGATCACCAAAAACACATCAGGCTTGACTCTTGTCCCCGTGTCGCGCACATAAGCTGCCATGACCAAGACGAGCGCATCCTTCGTGTATTTTTATTACGTCACCGACATACCGGCGGCTGCGTAGGATCTTGTTCACCCGATAGACACCTCAAAAGCCGCCGCGTCAGGCGGCTTTTTGGTTTCAGATCCAAGCTTCCTGGCGGGGGAAAACCAGGAAGCGAAAAATGACCAGACACATGATCGAAGCCGGGAAACCGGCCACCAAACTCCGATCCGAAGCGCTCGCCGTGCTTCTGGAGCGCGGGCTCGTGCACCAGTGCACCGATATCGAGGCTCTCGACGAAACCTTGTCGAAGGGGCCGATCACCGCCTACGCCGGGTTCGACGCCACGGCGGCCAGCCTCCATGTCGGCCATCTGATGCCTCTGATGACCATGCGCTGGCTGCAGAAGCTCGGCCACCGGCCCATTGTCGTGCTCGGCGGCGGCACCAGCCAGATCGGCGATCCAAGTTTCCGCAACGATGCGCGTCCGATGCTGGAAGAACGCCAGATCGCCGCCAACATTGCCACCATCCGCCGCTCCGTCGAACGGCTGGTGGACATGGAGGGCGAAGACGGCGCGCTGCTGGTCGACAATGCGGAGTGGCTGAACGAGTTCCGCTTCCTGGAATTCCTCCGCGATTATGGCTCCCAGTTCACCGTCAACCGGATGATGACCTTCGACAGCGTCAAGTCGCGCCTCGAGGCGCAGATGCCGCTGACGGTGCTGGAGTTCTGCTACATGATGCTGCAGGCCGTCGATTTCCTGGAACTCGCCAAGCGGCACGATTGTGCCCTTCAGGTCGGTGGCTCCGACCAGTGGGGCAACATCGTCAACGGGGTCGAACTTGGACGCCGCGACGGCCGCAAGCTGCACGGCCTGACCGTGCCGCTCCTGACCACCGCCAGCGGTGCCAAGATGGGCAAGACCGCCGCCGGCGCCGTCTGGCTGCATCCCGAGCACCTGTCGCCCTTCGGCTTCTGGCAGTTCTGGCGCAACACAGCCGATGCGGATGTGGCGAAGTTCCTGCGGCTCTTCACCGAACTGCCGATGAGCGAGATCGACCGTCTGGCGGAACTGGAAGGCGCGGAGCTGAACGAGGCCAAGAAGATCCTGGCCACCCAGGTGACCGCCATCGTGCATGGCCCGGAAGAAGCCCGCGCTGCCCTGCAGCAGGGCGATGCCCTGTTTTCCGGCGAGGGGGAGATCCTGGAGCCGACCCACTCGCTGCCGCTCGCGCGGCTGGCCGAAGGGCTCGGTCTTCTGGAGCTGGTTGTCGCCGTCGGGTTTGCCGGCTCCAACGGCGAGGCACGGCGTCTGGTGGAAGGCGGCGGTGTGCGTCTCAACAACGCCATCGTCGACGATCCGCGCCGCCGCATCGCCACCGGTGACCTGCAGGCAAACGACCGCCTGTCCGTCTCCGTCGGCCGCCGCCGCAAGGCACTGGTCGGGTTTGAGTAGGTCTCCTAGGATTCCTCTTCCAGCGCGACGGGTTCAAGCCAGCCCTCATAACCGAAGACCTTCCCGATCAGCGGGAAGGTCACTGCCACGGAAAAACGATAGCGTCCGTCACGCACGCGTTCGCGCCCGACCGCCTGGGGAGCGAGTGCGAGTGGTATGGGCAGGGGACCCAGAAACACCTTTTCCGGCGTCAGGTCGATGCCTTTGCCGGATGCGGACACACGCATCTTGAAAAGGAACGGCCCGAGCCGTTCTTCCATGCACGGGAAAGCCTCACCGCTGCCGGCCATCATGTCCGTCCGGAACGGCTGGCCGTCGAAGGATCGCGTCCAGCGTTCGCCGCCGTCGATCGGAGCGAAGCTGGTCTCCACGGCAACGCCTTGTCGGGATTCCGGCAGTTTCGCAACGCGGCAGATCAACCGGGCGCTCCAGCTTTGACCACGGCTGACATCCGCAGTGCCCCGTGCAATGCGGGCAAAACTGTGCATCTCCCGGATTTCCCGGGGCACCTGGTCGAAATCGGAACCGAGGATCGTTTGGTAGAGCGTGCGGGTCATGGGAAGGTGAGAGCTGGTAGGAATGACAATTCTCAGTGTGCGCACCGATCCTCCGGATACACAACCCTGAGAAGTTGACGGAGTTGAGCCACACCGCCAATATCCTTCAATCTCCCGGGCGCCTTCAATTGGCTTTCGTGCCGTCTGCATTGAAAGCCTTGGTGGGCTGGGATCTTGCCTGTCGCCAGGCAGGTGCGGTGCCCGTTCGAAATACAGTCACCAGTGTTACCGCTGGAGTTGCGGATACGCCCGGCCGCGGCAAGTCCGGTCAGCTCTCACTTGCGCTCATGAGATGAGGTTCCGCTGCATGACCACGCTGTTCCAGGCTCGCCGCGACCTGGATCATCGCGGGAACCCTTTCCGGCGGGCTGTACAGGGTTATGCCCCAGGGCACGCCGGCCTCGGAGTGTCCGAAGGGAACCGCTATGGCGGCCAGTCCCAGCGGATTTGCAAAATTCGTGAAGGTCCCGTTCCGGAAATTCGGTCCGAGCGGATCGTCTTCGCACATGGCCAGCGTGATGAAACTGCTCACCGTGGGGGTGATCATGACATCGAACTTCTTCCAGAAACCCGCCGTCTCTCCTTGTGTGTCCCTGATCCTGTAAAGCGCGCGATAGGCATCTGCGGCCGTGAATTTGCGGCTCGACTGCACGAGACTTGCCACGATCGGGTGGCAGGCGTCCGGTTGCGCGTCGATGAACGCGCCGACGGAGACATCCCGCTCGGCCAGCAGAGGGCCGAAGAACATCAGGTCGTTGAGCGCCTGGAACGGTGAAAGGTCGGCCGGTGTGACCGATGGAAACAGGGTTGATATCGCGTCACAGGCTTCCTGGAACAGCCCGAGGATCTCCGGCTCGCACAGGTTCCTGGCAAGATCCGGCTGCAGCACCGCCACGCGCGGCGTACCGTCATCGCTGCGCATGAAGTCCGTTGAATAGGGATCGAGGCCGTCCGGTCCGCGCACGGCGCCGTCGACCGTCAACGCATCCTCCAGCCCGTTGGTAAACACGCTCGGCGTGTCGAAGCTGCGGCAGGCGAAGACGAGACCGTGCCGGCTCCAGTCGCCGGGGGCCGGCTTGAAACCGACCAGGCCGTTGTAGCTGGCGGGTATCCGGCCGGATCCGCCGGTGTCCGTTCCGAAGGCAAAACTCACGACCCCGGTGGCAACCGAAACGGCCGCGCCCGAGGAGGAGCCTCCGGGAATATAGTCCGCGTTGAAGGGGTTTACGGGTATTCCGTATGGCGAGCGGACGCCGACAAGTCCCGTCGCGAACTGGTCGAGATTGGTCTTGCCGACATAGATCGCACCGGCAGCAAGCGCACGTTCGACGACGGTCGCGGAGTGCTCTGCACGATAGGCGAAGCCCGGACAGGCTGCCGTCGTCTCCTCGCCTTCGACATCGATGTTGTCCTTGACCGAGAAGGGGATCCCGTAAAGGGGAAGGTCCCTCCCGCTGTCCGCCAGGCCTTCCAGTTCACGTGCTCTTGCAATCAGCTTGTCTTTCGTGGTGGTCGAAATCCAGACCGCGCTCTGGTCGGCGTCGTCGAGACGGGACAGAATATGTTGCACAAGATCGGAAGGCGTGATCGTGCCCGCCTGATAGGCGCGCCGAAGCGCGCCCATGCGAAGGTCGAATGGTCCACTGGCCATGGTGTTACTCAACGGCCGCTTCAAGATACTCGGGATGCAGGAAGGCCTCGAAGGTCTCCCGCGACGGGGCCTCGGGCAACCGGTCCTGGCTGACCAGGAAGTCGGACGTCGCGACAAGCGTGTCGACGAAACCGCCCCTTGCTTCAGAGGTGCCGATATATTGCGCGGTCAGCTGCTTGTCGCAGGGAACCATTTCGGTGCCGCGCATCATCCGCGTCGCGTCGTCGAGGGAAAGCTCGAGCTCCTCGGCGATGATCTTCGCGGTTTCGGCCGGATTGTTGATCCAGTAGTCGATGCCTTCGCATTCGGCGGCCACGAATTTCTTCACGTAGTCCGGATAGGCTTCCGCGAACTCGTTCATCACCACGCCGACATCCCACGTCGGATAGCCGCGCTTTTCCATGATTCCGGAGGTCATGAAGATGTTGCCGCCATCCTTGACGGCCTTGTCGAGGTTGGGTTCCCAGAACCAGGCCGCATCCAGATCACCCCGTGACCAGGCAACCGCGATGTCGTTGGGGCGCAGGTCCAGGATATCCATCCCGGCCGGGTCGATGCCTTCGTCCGCGAGTGCCTGCAGGAGCAGGTAATGGGTTGTGGACCCGAACGGGGCGGCGATCTTCTTGCCTTCAAGGTCCTTGAACGACTTGATGCCGGCATCGGTGCGCACCACCATCGCCTCGACGAAATCGAGCATGTTCAGGACCATCGTGCCCTGGATGGGCAGGCCGCGTGCGACGCCGATCGCCGTCGGCGGGTTTCCGAGGCCGCCGAAATCGATCTGGTCTGCCGCAATCGCGCGCAGCATGTCTCCGCCGCCACCGACCTTGATATATTCGATTTCCACGTCCGGCATGTGCTTCGCGACCAGTCCGAGATTCTTGGTCACGAGCTGCGCATTGACGAGGTTCAGGTACCCGATCGTGACTTTTTCGGGCTTCTCCGCCGCGCTCGCGGCTGTCGAAAGGGCCAGTCCGGCGGCCAGGGCAAGCAAACGTTTCATGGTGTCAGTCTCCATACTTAGATTTGGCCAAGTTTCTTTCGTCGGCTTGGGTCTGGCCTCCGCCCAGCCGTTATTTCTTCACGACGTTCAGCCAGGGCATCAGGCGTGAGCCGATCGCGCGCATGGTCATGTCCAGGGCAACGCCCGTCAGTCCGAGCACGATCAGGCCCATGATCACGACGTCGCTGAGGAGGAATTTCGCCGCGTCCCAGATCATCCAGCCGACACCGGCGGTCGCGGCGACGATCTCGGCGGCAACCAGGACCGTGTAGACAAAACCGAGGGAAATCCGCATGCCGGCGAGGATCGTCGGCCCGGCCGCAGGCAGGTAGACATTCCACAGGAGGTCGATCTTGCTGGCGCCCAGTCCCCTGGCGGCACGGACATAAAGGGGGTCGATGTGCCAGATGGCCTGTGTGGTCGCGATGATGATGCCCGGCAGCCCGGCAAGAAACAGCAGGGCGAACTTGCTTTCCTCGCCGATGCCCAGCCACATCACCAGCAACGTGTAGAGACCGAGCGGCGGAAGCGGCCTGTAGAACTCGATGACCGGGTTCAGCAGTGCCCGGGCGTTGATGGAAACGCCCATGATGATGCCCAGGGGAATGCCGACGAGTACGGCGGCCGCGAACGCGGTCAGGATCCGCAACAGGCTGATGCCGACATGGGCCTGGAGCGTGTTGCCCTGATATCCCTTGGTTACGGCCTTGACGAAGGCGTTCCAGACGGCATCGGGAGCCGGCAGGAACAGCTTGTTGGCAAGGCCGGTCGCCGTCACGAAATACCAAAGGACGAACATCGCGGCGACGGTCAGCGCGGACAGCAGCGTGCTGCGCTGGAACAGGTACTGCCACAAGCTGTCGAGGATTTTGACGGACCATCGGGTCATCCCGTTGCCCCGAGCAATCTCAGGATGGTGACGGCATAAATGCGGGCGGCTTCCACGGACTTGGGAATGGAAATCCATTCATTGTCCGCCGCCCAGCCGTCTTCACCCGGTCCGAAGGTGATGGCGTTGATGCCGGCTTCCCGAAACCGGATCGTGTCGTTGAAGGCATTCTTGCGGTTCAGTCTCGGCGCTTCGCCGCGCATGTCCTGGTAAACGGACTTCAGGGTCCTGACCGGCTCCTCGGTCTCCTCGACCGGTTCCGTTCCGGCGACAAACAGCGAGCCCGGCACCTGCCGGACCTCCGCGGAAATGCCGTTGCCTCCCTGGAGCGAGGCATGTGCGACCGCCTGGATATCCGCCAGGACGCTTTCCATCGTCATGCCGGGAACGATGCCGACGACGGCGAGGGTGATGACGCACGTGTCCGGCGAAAACTGCATTTCTCCTTCCAGGCCACCACGGATGCGCACCACCGAGACGACCGGAGGCGTGTGGCCCATGAACCTGTGCGGGACATGCGTGAACGTCATCCTGGTCAGGTCGGCCAGCAGGCCGCCGGCTTCCACGATCGGGTTCGAAATGATGTCGGGGCGCCAGATATGGCCCTTGACCCCCTTCAGGACGATTTCCACGAGGCAATGTCCGGAATTGGCGGTCGAGATCGCCATGCCCCACGGGCCCTCCGGTCCGCCCCATGCGGTCGGCTCGGCGGTGATCGAATAATCCGGCCGGAGGCCCAGTTCCTCGGTGACGAAGATCGAACCGTCGGTGCCGTTGCGTTCCTCGTCGACGGTGAAGCAGGCGATCAGTTCACCGCAAAGCTCGGCATCGCTGTCCATGACCGCCTGCAGGGCCAGAAGAGCGCTTGCCATGTTGCCGCGCGTGTCCGACGTGCCGCGTGCATAAAGCAGATTGCCGTGGCGGGTCGCCTTGAACGGGTCGAAATCGGTCATGTCCCACTTGTGGGGCTCGACGACCGGATAGGTGTCCAGGTGGTCGTTGATCATCAGGCTGGGACCGTCCGGCCTGCCCGAATGGCGCCCGACGACATTTGGCCGGCCGTGCCGCTTGACCGGCATCTCGACGGAAAAACCCATTCCCATCAGCTGGCCGGCGACCATATGGGCAACGGCTTCCTCTTCGGCATGCGGCTGATCCGGATCCAGCGGGTTGCTGGATCTCGGCTGGCCGCACCGGATCAGATCCGTCGCGAGCCGAAGCCAGGAATCCTCGGTGATGCGATCGACGACCGACTGTTCAAATGCACTGAGTTCAACTGAAGTCATGGTCCCCGATTGCCGTTTTCTGTTCCGATAGGAAAAACGGTAATCGGTTTTAGTGTTGCGTTCTGCTGCTAAATTCGCTCGGATGTATGACGAAAAACGCAACACAAATCGGGATGCTCAAAGTGCGCAACCTCAAGGTTTATCGATATGTCGACACAATCGCGCGCACCGGTTCCATCCGCAAAGCCGCCGAACTGCTCGCAATCACGCCCTCGGCCCTCAACAGGCGCATCCTGGCGCTCGAGGAAGAGCTCGAGGTGCCCGTGTTCGAGCGCCTGGGACGGGGAGTGCGCCTGAGCACGGCCGGGGAACTGCTGATCGACATGTTCCGCAAGCAGCTCGCCGAAGCCGAGCTGACCAAGTCCCGGATCGCGGATCTGTCGGGATTGCGCCGGGGGCATGTGACCGTCACCTGCAGCCAGGCGGTCCTGCCATATTTCATGCCCGAGCAGATCCGGCGCTTTCAGAAGGACTTTCCGGATGTCACCTTCAGCATTCTCAACCGGGACGGCGAGGAGGCCGAACAATCGCTGCTGAACCACGCGGCCGACCTTGCCATCGTCTTCGAGCCCTTGAAACAAAGCGACTTCCAGACCCTCGTCGCCGTGCCCCAGCCGATTCATGCGGTGATGTCGTCCGACCACCCGCTGTCCGGCGAGACGAGCCTCAAATTCATCGATTGCCTTGCATATCCGCTGGCCTTGCCGACACGGACCTATGCCGTCCGGCAAATCCTCCAGATCTATTCCGACAGGCTCGCGGTCAAGCTGGAGCCGTCCGTGGAGGCCGAGAGCTATATTTTCCTGCGCAACTTCGTTGCCGGAAGCAGTGCGATCGCGTTTGAACTGCAAATCGGCGTGAAAGCCCTGTCGCTTCACAACAACACCACGGCAATTCCGCTGAAGGAAGCATCCGTTTCCTACGGGTCGCTTTATGTCGCGCAGCTCAAGGGCCGGACCCTCCCGGTCGCTTCGGCCCGGTTCGCGCAACAGATCGTGGAAGTGCTCGAGACCGAATGGGGCTGAAACAGCGCGGGTGAGCGCTTCGGCTTCTCCCGGGGCCTGAGTGTTCCCGGGGCGTGTGAGCCGGATTTCTCCGGCTCACATGTGGATCAGCGGCCGGAAGCCGCTGCCTGTCTTGCGCGGAACGTGTCCACGGGCAGGCCGCCGATGCCCCAGTTTTCCAGGGCGACCTCTTCGATCACGACGAAGGTGGTCATCGGATCCTTGCCGAGCACGTCGGCCAGCAGGTCGGTCGTGCCCTTGATCAACCTGGCTTTCTGGTCGGGTGTCACGCCTTCACGGGTGACCTGGATGTTCACGTAGGGCATGTCAGCTGCCTCCTTGTTCACGCGGTTTGATTTCAAAGATCTTGGACATGATCTGCCAGCGTCCCTGGTCCCGGACGAAGGTCAGGAAATCCGTGAAATCCTTGTCGCCGATCGAGCATCGGACACGGGCAAAGGCGGTGTTGGCCCCCGCAAGCTGGATCTCGTCGATCGCATCCTTTCGGGTCTCTCCGCGGGATGCCGGGGACTGGCGCGCGGCGACGACCGGCACGTAGTCCTCCATGGTGCGGTAGAGCAGAGGCGTTTCGTCCGCTGTGGCGTAGATCGCCTTTTCGTGGAACACGGACTGCAATAGCTGTGTGTCGCAATGATAGAGCGCGTCGAAATAGTCCGAGATCACGGCTTCCAGCGCGCCGATTGCGTTGCTCATGCCGCCAGCCCTTCCTCGGTGAGCGTCTTTTGGGTGGCCGGACGGGCACTGATCCGCGCGACATAGGTCTTCACGCGTGGCCAGCCTTCCAGGGAAACGCCGATGAAGTTGGTCCAGTTCAGGATCACGAACGCATAGGCGTCGGCGACCGAGAACGTGTCTCCCAGAAGATAGTCACCGCCTTTTTCAAGCAGCGCATCGAACTGGCCGAACTTGGCGTTCAGCTTGTCCAGATGTTCGGCTTTCTCGGCGTCGGAAAAGTCCTTGCCGGAGAAATACGGACTGAAGGCCTTGTGCAGTTCGGAGGAAAGGAAGCTCAGCAGTTCCAGCAGGCGGAACCGGTCGAGCGGCTGGCCGTCGCTGTTTGAGGCAATCCCAGGGAATTGTTCGCCCAGCCAGTGCAGGATGGCGACGTTTTCCGTCAGGACATCGCCATTGTCGAACTGGAGAGCCGGAACATAGCCGCGCGGATTGGTCGTCGAATAAGACGCGCCGGTCTCGGTCAGGCCGGCTCCGGTGTCGACCTTTTCAAGGCTGTAATCCGCACCGGCCTCGTTGAGCAGGATATGGGCGGCCATGGAACACGCGCCGGGTTTGTAGAACAGTTTCATCGGTAAGCTCCTTCGTGTGGTGTGATGCCCGGAAGGTGCTGATTGAAGTCACCATTGACAAGTAGGTTTCTATTGGTAACTTTCATTATCGGGTTACCGCCGGGATACCTGATGACCGCGATGAAACCGGGGAATGGGTGGTTGATGTGGCATTGTTCCTGGCGAACAAGGGGCCAGGGGAACGTTCAAGGGAAACTGACTTGGGACAAGTTTTCGAAGGCAGTTGCTCTCAACTCCGTGTCACCCCGGGCGACCGGAGGGAGACCCGGGCCCCACTCGTTGCCAGTGCTTTGGCAATTGGGAAATGCAGTGGGTCAGACATGATCTGCTTCAGCAAGGGGCACTGCGAGTAGGCCCCGGATCGCGCTGCGCTTGTCCGGGGTGACACCCAGATACAAACGTGCTGTCGTCCTGGTCGGCAAATGAGAGCCAACGCAAATGGGCGAAGCCAGGACCGAAAAAGAGAAACAGGAAAATGCCTCTCAAGATCCGCAAGAATCGAAGCCCTAAGCCGGTCGGGACCTGCAGCCTGACCCAGTGCATGCAGGTGATCGCGGGCGCCTGGGCACCGAACGTGATCTGGAGCCTGCGTGCGGGACCGCGTCGCTTCAACGAACTGAAGATCGACATTCCGCCGGTCTCCGGCAAGGTCCTGTCCGCCCGCCTGTCGGAGCTGGAACAGCGCGGTGTGCTGCTGCGTCATGTCCGCCCGACCTCGCCGCCCTCGGTCGAATATGAGCTGACCGATCTCGGCCACGACCTGATCCCGGCGCTGGAAGCGATCGTCGAAGTCGGCCACAAGCTGAAACAGCGGCGCGATTTCCAGCAGGCGGCCGGCGCGGAAGCCGCCGAATAGGCCGGACGGGGAGGGGCAATGCCGGGATCGAAATCCTTTGTGCTCGTGCATGGCGTCTGGCATGGAGGCTGGTGCTGGTCACGTGTCGCCGATATCCTGCGCGCGCGCGGTCACCGCGTCACCACGCCGACCCAGACCGGGCTCGGCGAACGCGCGCATCTGATCAACACCGACATCACCATCCAGACCTTTGTCGAGGACATCGTCCGACACCTGGACTGCGAGGATCTGAAAGAGGTCGTCCTGGTTGGCCACAGTTTCGGCGGCATTCCGGTCACCGGTGCCGCCGATGTCATTCCCGAACGGATCGGCAAGCTCGTCTATCTGGACGCGATCATGCTGGAGAGCGGCGAGACCTGGTTCGATCTTCTTCCCCCGGAGCTGGCCGCCGACCGCAAGGCGCTTGCCGAAACGTCGAGCGGCGGCCTCAGCCTGCCACCGGCGCCGCCGGAAAGCTTCGGTGTGACGAGGCCGGAGGACGTCGCCTTTCTGGAACCGCGCCTGACCCCGCATCCGTTCCGGACCTTCACGACCGCACTGGAACTGAAACATCCGCTCGGTAACGGCCTGCCGGTCCATTACATCCAGTGCACCGATCCGCCCTATCCACCTGCCAAGGTCGCGCTCAAACGCGCGCTTCGCCATGGCTGGCCCGTCTCGCAGATCGCCACCGGCCACGACGCCATGGTGACGGAACCCGAAGGGCTGGCGGATCTCCTGGAAGAGATTTCCTGACGGCGTCTCGTTGAACACTCCATCGGTAGTGATCAACTTGTTGCTGAGATCCGTGACTGACCGAATTGGACTCAAGAAAGCATTGAGCCGGTGGAGCTAAATACCTAGTGTTCTCCGAATTTTGGCGAGGTCATTGGTATGCATAAGTTTGATCTGAACGAAATCTATCGGGCAGAAGGCGACGAAACTACCGAAACACGGATCGGTGTAATCTATCACGCCCTTAGAAACAAAATTGGTAGTGGTTCAATCTCAACGCCAATCGCCAGATATTTTGTTTGGCGGCCAAATGACGTCGAAGGTTTCAACCCTCATTGGCGGATTGATTGCTATGCTATGAAGCACAAATTGTCCAGCGATCCGAAAATGTTAGCTAGACTTTTAACTGACAAATTGCGGGAAATCGGGCTTTGCGATTTACCAGTTTGGGTCAGTTGGCACGAAAGTACCGAGCTTGGCGGCGAGAAACTGGGTGACCTGTGGGAAGAAGACTAATCGGCGATTGCGGTCTATGCAGGTTCCTTGGTCCCCGCTTTCGCGCACAGCTGTCCGGGATTTTTGTCGTGCAGTCGGTTTTCATGCGAGTTGCAACTCCAGCTGGGGTTTTGGTGGTCTGAGGCGCGGAGGTCTTGGTTTGGGTTTTTGACGCGCGGAGAGGTCAAGGGGGTTGAAGAGGGCGACTTTCAATCGTGCCATGAGATCCTTGAGGGTGCCTTTGTGTGCCTTGGCACAGGTGTCCTTCAGCAGCCTGAGCAGGAGGAAGGCGATGAGGGCGACATAGAGCTGGATCCTGACGGCATTTTCGGAGCGTCCGAGGAAGGTCTTGATCTTGAGGTTCTGCTTGATCCACTTGAAGAACAGCTCGATCTGCCAGCGCTTCTTGTAGAGTTGGGCGATGTCCTCGGCCGAGCGCTCCATGTCGTTGGTGACCAGCCGCAGAGGCTCCTTGTTCTCGCGCTCGACCAGGATCTCGCGCAAAGTTGTGCCGAAGAGCGGGTTGTCCGCCCCGCCACGGGGCTTCTTGTGACCGACCTTGAGACTGTTGTCGGCGAGGATGGGGGCTTCGAGCTGGTCCGTGTTCGCGCTGACCTCGCGCCGGCGGGCGTTCTTCTTCAGGCGGGTGACGAAGATGGCACCGGCCTGATGGAGGCCAAACCACCAGGAATAGTCGGCAAACCCTTTGTCGAACACATAAGTCGCCCCCGGCGTGATGGTGATGGCGCGGGCAAGGGTCGTGTCACTGACCTTGGGCGAGGTCAGGTCGAAGCAGGTCGGATGCTTCGTCTCGGGGTCATAGTGAACGTAGAGCTTGAGGCCGCGCACCCGGCTGTCGGCCTCCGGCCAAGCGAAGCGGGCATCGCGCAGTGGGATCGGCGAGGCGTCTATCAGCTCGATCAGGCCCTTGCCTTCCTGGCGCAGCCTGCGGGTCACGTCGCTCATCAGGTGGCCGGCCAGATCGCGGAAGACCGCCGCCGGGCGGGCGGCGTTGGCGTCCGACAGCGTCGACTTGCCGGGAACTCTCAGCCCCAGGTGGTAGAGCGCCTCCGGCCGGGCCGCCAGGGCCTGCTCGATCTCGCGCAGGCTGGAAAGGCCGGCCAGTTGGGCGAACAGCAGGGCCTTGAGATGGCGCTGGCAGGTCCAGGCCCCGTCTCCCTCGCCAACACCGTGGTTGCCCTTGTGCTCGCTCACCACACGACGGTCGAGCGGTTCCAAAACGCGGTGAAAGGCGGTACGAATAAACGGCACGGCAGGCCTCCAAAAATCAAGTTTGGCGACAAGATTTTTGACCTCAATCGCAGGAAATGTCTGCCGTGCACTTTGACTCACCCCTAAAATCCCGGACAGCTGTGCGCTTTCGCGGGGATGACAAACGGCAGGAGCAGATCTTCCTTGATAAAAGGCCCACAGCGTCGGCAAGCGGAGTCGCAAGTATGTCCCGGCTCGCACCAAGCTTGGCCTGGATGACAATCAGAAGGGGTAGCGCTCTTCACCGTCATTGAAAAGGCGAGGTTCTGGGACGAGAGCGCACACCACAGTTGATGACGACGGATAATGCATATTGGAAAAAGGGCGGCCTCTTTCGAGACCGCCCTGGCACTGCCCGGGGTCAGATCGGGGACCAGGGGCAGCCGGGACCAGCCTGAGCTCATCGCAGGCACATGGAGGCAGCCAGGCTGGTCGCCGGAAGCGGGGCCTTTAGAAAAAGCCGAGCTTGTTCGGGTTGTAACTGACCAGCATGTTCTTGGTCTGCTGGTAGTGGTCGAGCATCATCTTGTGGGTCTCGCGGCCGATGCCGGACTGCTTGTAGCCGCCGAAGGCGGCGTGGGCCGGATAGGCATGGTAGTTGTTGACCCAGACACGTCCCGCCTCGATCGCACGGCCGAAGCGGTAGCAGGTGTTGGCATCGCGCGACCAGACGCCGGCACCGAGGCCGTACATGGTGTCATTGGCGATGGCGAGGGCTTCCGCTTCGTCCTTGAAGGTGGTCACCGAGACGACCGGGCCGAAGATTTCCTCCTGGAACACCCGCATCTTGTTGTGGCCTTTCAGGATGGTCGGCTGGATGTAGAAACCGCCTTCGAGATCACCCCCGAACCTGGCTTCCGCTCCGCCGCACAGCACTTCCGCACCTTCCTCTGCGCCGATGGTGAGGTAGGACAGGATCTTGTCCTGCTGCTCGCGGCTGGCCTGGGCACCGACCATGGTGTCGAGCAGGCGCGGATCGCCCTGCTTGATCGCCTTGACGCGTGCAATCGCCCGTTCGATGAATGCCTCGTAGATGTCTTCCTGGATCAGCGCCCGGCTCGGACAGGTGCAGACCTCGCCCTGGTTGAAGGCGAACAGCACGAAGCCCTCGATGGCCTTGTCGAGGAACGCATCATCCTCGCGCATGACGTCGGAGAAGAAGATGTTCGGCGACTTGCCGCCAAGCTCCAGCGTGACCGGGATCAGGTTCTCCGTGGCATATTGCATGATCATCCGGCCGGTCTCGGTGGAGCCGGTGAAGGCGATCTTGGCGATGCGGTTCGATTTTGCCAGCGGCGCGCCGACCTCGGCGCCATAGCCGTTGACGATGTTGAGCACGCCGTCCGGCAGCAGGTCTGCGATCAGTTCCGCCAGGACCATGATCGCGGCCGGGGTCTGTTCCGCCGGTTTCAGGACCACGCAGTTGCCGGCGGCGAGCGCCGGAGCCAGTTTCCAGGCGGCCATCAGGATGGAAAAGTTCCACGGAATGATCTGGCCGACAACGCCGAGCGGTTCGTGGAAGTGATAGGCGATCGTGTCCGCGTCGATTTCCGACATGGAGCCTTCCTGGCCGCGCAGCACGCCTGCGAAATAGCGGAAATGGTCGACGGAAAGCGGGATGTCCGCCGCCGTGGTCTCGCGGATCGGCTTGCCGTTGTCCCAGGTCTCGGCCTTGGCCAGAAGATCGAGATTGGCTTCCATCCGGTCGGCGATCTTCAACAGGATATTGGCACGCTCGGCTGCCGGGGTCCGGCCCCAGCCGTCCTTGGCGGCATGGGCCGCGTCGAGCGCGAGTTCGACATCGGCCGCGTCGGAGCGGGCAACGTCACAGACGGCCGCACCGGAGATCGGCGTTATGTTGGAAAAGTACCGGCCGCTCACCGGAGCGACGAATTTGCCGCCAATGAAATTGTCGTAGCGGGCCTTGAACGGCGACGTGGTGTCAGCCGCGATCTGGGTCATCTGGTTCATGGATTTCCTCCTCATGATGTCCCGGTCCTCCACCGGGGATGAGGAGAGAGTGCCGAAGCGCCGGTGTTTGGCACAGAGGGGGAGATAAGCTGACAGGCGCAATGTGTCTCAGGATTGAGACAGGTCCGCGAAAGCTCATACCAACCGCACTTAATAGGAACCCATCTGACCGCGTTTGGAGACTGTTCGGCAAGGAGCAGATTGCAGGGCGATACGGGGTATCGTCCAAAATCTGCGACGCGGCAGAACAGCCTCCAAACGCGGCCTTCGGTGGCCTGTTCCGGCCCGCCGGACGGCGTTGCGCCGCTTGAACGGCCAACCAGGCCGTCCTGCGCAACGCGCCTTGCCGGCAAACCGGAACAACGACATCAGATCGGTTCCTATTAATTGCGGTTGGTATCAGTCGACCCCGAGCCGTTTCATGCGCCTGTAAAGGGTGGCGCGGCCGACGCCGAGGCTTCGGGCGGCCTCGGAGACATTGCCCTTCGCCCGTGTCAGCGCCCTGACGACGGCCGTCCGTTCGGCCTTTTCAAAACCGGTCGGGCCGTCTTCGCGTCCCAGCAAGTCGGAGGCAGGCGTCGGGGCAAGCGGACCGGAGGCGCCGAGGCCAAAGGCCTTGCGCGCTCCCCGGGTCGCCCCGATGACGATGTCATGGGAGTCGACGGCAAGCAGGATGGCCGCTTCGCTGGCATCCTTGTGGGCATAGACGATGCGGCTGTCCGCATAGGCCGCGCGGAACGTGTCGACCTCGATCTGGCGCGCGGTCTGGGCAACCATCGCGGCGATCAGCCGGTTGAAGGCTTCGGTCTGGTCCGATCGTGCCGAGGAGACATCAAGCGCACCGGCAAGATGGCCTTCGGGGCCGAAGATGGGCGCATCCATGCAGCTCAGGCCGGCATTGCGGGCCAGGAAATGCTCGCTCTGGTGCACGATGACCGTGCTTTCCTCGGCAATGCAGGTGCCGACGCCGTTGGTGCCGACGGCGGCCTCGCTCCAGTCGGCGCCGGCCGCCAGGCCCCAGTCCTGAAAATCACCCGCATCCGCATCGGTGCAGCGCTGGTCGAGCACGACGCCTTCCGCGTCCGTCAGGACAACGGCGCATCCGGATTGCCCGACGAGTCCGAACAGCTGGTCCAGTTTCGGGGTCGCGACCTGCAGGAGGGATCCGGTCTTGTCCAGGCGCTGGCGCAGCTGGCTGCCGTCGACACGAACCGGTGCGCTTTTTTCGCCCGGATGCAGACCGTGCCGCTCGATCGACCGGCGCCAGGACGCGGCAATCCGTGAGACGGCCGGGGCCGTTCGCGATTCCACGGTCTTCAGGACGGTTTCCACGTGTTCTTTCATGACGGCGCTCTTCGACCAAAAGGGACGGGCCCTTGATACGCTCCTCCCGCGAACGCTTCAAAGATCCCCCAGAATGACGCTGTATAGAGGCCTGTTCAAGTCCCCGCGCGTCTTCGGAAACCGATGTGTCTCAGATCTGAGACACATGCCCGGCCGTATTTCTTCAACGGGACGGCGGAGAATTTCTGCGGCCATGGATAGCGGGGCCGCACGGGGCCGCTCGGAAGGGGAGACGGGCAAGGTAAAAAGACGCCGCAAAGCCGAGAGAGTGCATGACATCGCACAATAGACCGAATTGCGATGTGCCGGGTTAAGTCTGCTGTAATCAAATTGCAATATTACGTAAGGGAAATTTTTATGAGGCCGGCTATGTACGGAATGGTGAATGAGGGAATTCGGACCTTCATCCTGGACAATCACGGTTCGGAGGCTTGGCGGACGATCTGCGCAAAGGCAGGCGTGGACGAGCTCGAATTCGAACGAATGTCGAGCTACGACGACACGATCACCTACAATCTCGTCGGAGCGATCTGTGACTATACCGGCCTGGCCGCAAGGGATGTTCTTTGCGTGTTCGGCAAATACTGGATCGAATTTGCCGGCGCCTCGACCTTTGGCACGCTGATGCGCCTGTCCGGCGAGTCCTTTGTCGACCAGCTCAAGGGCCTCGACGACATGCATGACCGGATTCTTCTGTCGATGCCCCATCTCAAGCCACCGTCCTTCGAGGTGGACCAGGTCAGCAAGGACACCTGCCTGCTGCACTACTATTCGGACAGGGACGGGCTGGCGCCGATGGTCGAGGGGCTTTTGCATGGTTTGGCAGCGAAGACAGGCGAAAGGATAGAGGTCAGGCAGGTCACGCCCAAGTCGGACACATCCGATCACGACGTGTTCGAGATCAGATTGCTCGACAGATGACCGTGTCACATCCATTGTCCGGGGGCGCCACTTGATCGCGGACGGTTTCCATCTCTCTGCAGACACAAGGGACCTGCTGTTTCCGCTTCATGTCAGCCTGACTGGAGATGGCCGGATTGACGGCGTCGGGCCGACCCTGAAGCGGGTATTGGGGCAGGACTTGCTGCAGCGGGACTTCCTCGACGTGTTCAATGTCGAGCGTCCGCGCAACCTCAAGGATTTTAACGGTATCCGGGAGCGCTTGGGCACCAAGCTGATCATCAGCGCGGCTTCGAGGGACGGCAAGGGGATCCAGTTCCGGGGTGTTGCGATTCCCCTGGAGGGGGCCGGGGGCGCGATCTTTGTCGATCTGTCCTTCGGCCGCCACCTGACCCAGGTGGTGGAGCGGTTCGGCCTGACCGAGGCCGACTTCAAGCCCAATGATTTCTCGATTGACCTGTTTTACTCCTTCGAGGCTCAGCGGACGCTTTTGCAGGACAGCCACAAGATGGCCTCCGCACTCAAGTCGGCGAAGGTGGAGGCGGAACGCAGAGCCTCACAGGACCCGCTGACGGGGATTGCCAACAGGGGGGCCTTGCAGCGCCGGCTGGAGGAAATGCTGCAGGTCCCGGACCAGACCGCCCGCTTTGCCTTGCTGCATATCGATCTGGATGATTTCAAGTCGGTCAACGACAATCTGGGACACTCGGCGGGCGACCGGATCCTCAAACAGACGGCGTCGGTGCTGAAGGAATATGCCGGCTGGAACGATTTGCCCGCGCGCCTTGGGGGAGACGAATTCGCCCTGGTCATGGCCGACCCGCCGAACGAGGAAACCCTGCTCGACCTGGCGCAGGATCTGCTGACCTCGATCGGGCGGCCTATCCGTCTGAACGGCCACCGTTGCGCGGTCAGTGCCAGCATCGGGATAGCCCTGTTCAATGCAGGCGATGTGTCGAGTGCGGACCGGCTGATCGCGAATTCCGATATCGCGCTTTACGACGCCAAGGCCACGAAGTCCGCGGTCAAGCTTCTGTCCGAGGACATGGTCGCCCGTCATGACGAGACAACCAGGCTCATCTCCGAAATCGAGGCCGCCATTCGCGACAGCCAGTTCGTGCCGCATTTCCAACCCCAGATCGATACGGTCGAAGGCTGTTTGTGCGGCCTGGAAGTGCTGGCACGCTGGGAACATCCCGAACACGGCATTCTGGCGCCCGTCCGATTCCTGGAAACCGCCACACGGGCGAATATCATGGTCGACATCGACCGGCTGGTGCGGCGCAAGGCCTTTGCGCAATTCCGCGCCTGGAAGCAGGACGGCCGCGCCGTCGGCAAGCTGTCGCTCAACGTCACGGCCACGAACCTGAGATCCCTGGAATACATTTCCGAACTTCAGTGGGAACTGGCCGAGGCCGGTCTCAGCCCGGCCGACATACAGCTGGAACTGCTGGAGTCGATCCTGTTCGACCAGTCCGACCAGGAGCTCATCGCGCAGTGTCGCGACCTTGAGCAGGCCGGGTTCGCCCTGGCGCTCGACGATTTTGGCACGGGACACTCCTCGATCGCCACCCTGATCGAGACACCCGTCGCCATTCTCAAGATCGACCGGTCGTTCATCACCGGGCTCGACACCAATGCGAAGGTGCAGCGGATCGCCGGCGCCATGCTGGCCATGGCGAACACAATGGGCCTCGACGTCCTCGCCGAGGGGGTCGAAACGCGCCAGGAACTCGATTTCCTGGAAAAGTGCGGCTGCCGGTATTTCCAGGGGTATTACTTTTCCCCCCCGAGGAGCGCCTTCGACATCGAGCTGTGGCTGGACCAGCAGGAGCCCGACCTGCACCGTTCGGTCGGGTAAAAAGCGAATCCGTCGCCATATTGCGACCGTATCCGGACATCGCCGTCAAAAGAAAACCCCGCTTCCTTTTCTGGGAAACGGGGCTGAAGTGTGTTTCGCGGGGAAAGCGAAGGTCGCTTCTCTTTATAGAGCCTGCTTATGACTGCAGGCGGGATCTGATTTCCTTGCGGAGTTCGTCGATGGGCGATTTCTTGCCGCCCTCGTGGATGTGCCAGAAGGTCCAGCCGTTGCAGGCTTCCTGACCCTGTACCAGGGCGCCCACCTTGTGGATCGACCCCGTGTGGTCGCCGGACTTCAGCGAGCCGTCGGCGCGCACGACAGCCTGGTGCTTGCCCTTCGAGCAGGTCAGTTCGGTGCCCGCCTTGAGGAGCCCGCTTTCCAGCAGCGTGCCGAAGGGAATGCGTTTCTGGGCGCGTTTGCCCTGATGCATTTCCAGGGAGCCCGCATCGCCCGGTTCGATCGCTTCGATACGGGCATTGGCGGCATCGATATAGTCCTGCTCGCGTTCCACGCCGACATAGTTCCGGCCCAGTTTTTTCGCGACCGCGCCGGTGGTGCCCGTGCCGAAGAACGGATCCAGCACGACGTCACCCGGTTTGGACGAGGCCGTCAGCACCCGGTAGAGCAACGCTTCCGGTTTCTGGGTCGGATGCACTTTCTGGCCCTGCCTGTCCTTCAGGCGCTCGGCGCCGGTGCACAGGGGCAGGTGCCAGTCGGAACGCATCTGCAGGTCTTCGTTGAAGACTTTCAGGGCGTCGTAGTTGAAGGTCGGCCTGGCGTCCTTGGACTTCGTCGCCCAGATCATGGTCTCGTGGGCATTGGTGAACCGTTTGCCGCGGAAATTCGGCATCGGGTTCGACTTCAGCCAGACGATGTCGTTCATGATCCAGAAGCCGAGATCCTGCAGGATCGCACCGACCCGGAAGATGTTGTGATAGGAGCCGATCACATAAAGCGAGCCGTCAGGCTTCATCACCCGCCGGACTGCCAGCAGCCAGGCCCGGGTGAAGGCATCATAGGCCTCGAAGCTCTCGAACTGGTCCCAGTGATCGTCACAGGCATCCACCTTGGACTGGTCCGGCCGGTGCAGGTCCCCACCCAGCTGGAGATTGTAGGGCGGATCCGCAAAGACCAGATCGACAGACCTGGACGGCAACTTCTCAAGGGCGGCCACGCAGTCGCCCTTCAGGATCGTGTTCAGCCAGGAAGCGGACGCTTCCCGATTTTCGGTTGAACGGGGTGCCGCGAAGGACACCCCGGTACGCAGTACACTCATTGCGACGCAATACCTCACGCAATTTCGAGTGTCATGGTTACCGGGTTTGGTAAATCAGCCGTTAAATGCGGAAAACAAAAATTCCCATTGAATCAATGCTTTGTTTACCATGGTAAAAGCTGAATGAGAGGTTAATGAGGTGTCCCGGTCGAAAAGGCCAGAATTCTGCTGATTTCATTCAGGGGACGACCTGTGGTTGCGCTCCAATCGTTAAAGGCAGCCTGAATTGCGGCCAGATTTTTTTTCGACATGCGATCATTCTCGATGACGTTTTCACGGATAAGGGCATTAACCACGTCGCCGGACAGCACGAAACTCTCCTTTCCCATGAAGCGCAGGGCGATTTGCCCGGTATTGCCGCCCAGGCGGCTGCCGCGCTTCTTCAGGATTTCCATCAGGCCGACCTGGTCCGTCACCGGGTAACGGGCAAAAAACTTCGCCGCGCTGCCGTGTTCGGCCGCCAGATCCTTCAGGAAGATCGCGTTGTCCTGCACGGATTTGATCTTGGCCCCGTTGCGCACGATGCGTGTGTCCTTCAGAAGCGCCTCGAAGGCCTCGTCGGGCAGAAAGGCGAGGCGGGCGACATCGAAGCCTTCGAAAGCCTCCTCGAACCCCGGCCACTTCTGGTCGATGACCTTCCAGCTGAACCCGGCCTGGAACACACAGCGCGTGAACATGGACAGCCAGCGGTCGTCGCCCAGCTTCTCCAGCTCCGCAACGGATTTGGGAGCATTGTGTTCGGCCAGCAGTGCCGCCAGGGCTTCCTGACCGCCCTTCCTGTCGGCGGCGAGGGCTTCGATTTCTTCAAAGGAACGCATGGCGTATCTCCGGTTAACTGGTCGAGGCTCTCTTCGTTTTCGTCCTCAGGATGAGGGGGGAAAAACAAGGCCGGAAAAACCTTAGCGGCCCGGAAGCTGTCTTGTCCGTTCAAATTTGCGCAGGGCCAGCGAAAGCGTGATCGTCATCATGAGGTAGATCAGTGCGACCACATTGTAGGTCTCGAAATAGCGGAAGGAACCGGCCGAAAAGACCTTGCCGAGCTGGGTGATGTCGGCAACACCGAGCACGGAAACGAGTGAACTGTCCTTGATCAGGGCGATGAAATCGTTGCCGAGCGGCGGCAGGATCGTCTTCAGCGCCTGCGGGAAGATGATCAGGCGGAAGCGCAGCCAGCGGTTCATGCCGAGCGCCTCGGCAGCTTCGATCTGGCCGGTGTCCACGGCCTGGATGCCGGCGCGGAAGACTTCGGCGATAAAGGCGGAATATCCGATGGTCAGGGCCAGGACCGCGCGCCACAGCAGCGGAAAGTCACGGGTGCGCACCGTGCCCAGCCCGAGAGGCTCCAGAACGGCATTGAGGCCCGCCACCAGCAGCGGGGTCGCGACAAAGGCGATATAGAGCAGCAGAACGAGGATCGGCATGCCGCGCACGATCTCGATATAGAAGCGCGCGCTCTGGCGCAGCACGAGCGAACCCGACAGGGAGGCCAGCGCCAGCAGAAGGCCAATCAGGGAGGCCAGCAAAAACGCCACCAGAGTGACGAAGATCGTCACCCAGACACCGCGCGACACCGTCGCCATCACCTGGCTGTAGATATCGTTGGTCGCGATCTGGAACAGCAGGAACACCGCAATGCCCACGGCGGCAACCAGCCAGTAGGGAAAATCCTGTTTCGGGGCGCCGGATGTCTTGTTGCGGGTGAACATGGGCTGACTTGAGGCTGGAGGGGAGAACGGGTGAATACAAGTTGGCCGCTATCCGGCCCAATGCCCGGATAGCGGCCAAACTTTTCAAAGTCCAGCGGGCGAAGCCGAAAGGCAGCCTTACTGGCCGGCCTTGTAGTCGAAGAACCATTTCTTGTTGAGCGCATCCAGCGTGCCGTCTGCGCGCAGGCTGGCGATGGCGGCATTGAACGGCGCAACCAGGTCGGAGCCTTTCGGGAAGATGAAACCGAAATCTTCGGAGCCCATCGGCTCTCCGATCAGCTTGAACGTATCCGGATTGGTGGCGACATAGCCCTGGCCGCCGGTGCTGTCGGTCAGCACCAGGTCGACATCGCCGGCCTTCAGGGCCTGAACCGCCGCGCCAAAGGTCTCGAACAGCTTGATACGCGGATTGGCCTCGTCGCCGTCCAGAACCTCATAGACCGTGACATAGAACGGCGTGGTGCCCGGTTGCGCGCCGGCCAGGAAGTCCTCGTTCGCGGCAAAGCCCTTCGGGTCGGTGAACCGGTCCTCGCCGGCCCGCACCAGCATGAACATTTCCGAGCGCATGTAGGGCTCGGAAAAATCGACCTGCTCGGCCCGGTCGGCGCGGATGGTGATGCCGTTCATGGCCAGATCGTATTCGCCCGCGGAGATTGCCGGGATCATCGCGTCCCAGGAAACGTTCTCGTAGGTGATCGTGGCGTTGAGCCGCTTCGCGATTTCCGCGATTGCGTCATATTCCCAGCCGATGGCATCACCTGATTTCGGGTCGACGAATTGCAGGGGGGGATAGGTGTTTTCGGATGCGATCACGATTTCCTTGCCACCAAGATCCGGAAGGTCTTCGGCCAGCGCGGAGAAGCCTGCGCCGATCATGGAGGAAGCGGCGACCGCCAGGGTCAGGAGGATGTTTTTCATGGGGAACTCCAGGTCATATTCCAGGGGACCTTACCGGGACTTCCGCCGGTGGAAAAGGTCACGAGGCAGCAGGACCGGTGCATGAGTGCAGAAATTTTCTCCCGTCGAAAAAAAATTCAAAATCTGCCGCAGGGTCTATTGACCAAAGGGAGACTTGGCGGGACTGTTGGCCCATAACAACAATAAGGAGACATTCATGTCCAAAACCACCGGCAATCCGTTTCAGCAGGCTCCCCGCCGTGTGCGGCTTGCGCCCTCGCATCCTCTGGAAGTGTTTACCGACGCGGAGAAGGCGGTCGACCGGCTGATCGAGATTTTCGAAGCCAACACCGCGTTCCTGCGAGGTCATTTCCAGAATCTTCTGGAAGGCGAGGCACTCGAGGGCCGCTTTCGTGCCTTTTATCCGCAGGTCCAGATCATTACCGACAGCCATGTGCGGCTCGACAGCCGCCTGTCCTATGGCTTTGTCTCCGGGCCGGGGACCCATGCCTCGACGATCACGCGCCCGGACCTCTTTCGCACCTATCTGATCACGCAGCTGTCGCTTCTGATGAAGAACCACGATGTGCCGATCCTGATCGGTGACAGCGACATGCCGATCCCGCTGCATTTCGCTTTCTACGACGGCACACATGTTGAGGGCGGCGCCGCGGCCGCCAATCTGAACCAGCCGCTGGCGGACATGTTCGACCTGCCCGACCTGACGGTGATGGACGACAGCATCGCCAACGGCACCTATGAGCCGGCCGACGGCATCATGCCGCTCGCCTCTTTCACGGCGCCGCGCGTCGACTATTCCCTGCACCGGCTGCAGCATTACACCGCGACGCGCGCCGAGCATTTCCAGAACTACGTGCTTTTCACGAACTACCAGTTCTATATCGACGAATTCTGCCGGATGTCGCACGAGCTGCTGGACGACCCGGAGAGCGGTTACGAGGCCTTCGTATCGCCGGGCAACCTGATCATCGAAGCGGGCAGGAGCGAACCGACTTCGGGTGAGGAGCCGCCCAAGCTGCCGCAGATGCCCGCCTATCACCTGAAGCGGGCCGACGGCAGCGGCATCACCATGGTCAATATCGGCGTCGGCCCGTCCAACGCCAAGACGATCACCGACCATATCGCGGTCTTGCGGCCGCATGTCTGGCTGATGCTGGGCCATTGTGCCGGTCTCAGGAACAGCCAGACCCTGGGCGACTACGTGCTTGCCCACGGCTATGTCCGTGACGACAACGTGCTCAACCAGGACCTGCCGGTATGGGTGCCGATCCCGCCGCTGGCCGAAGTTCAGGTCGCGCTCGAGGACGCAGTTGCCGAAATCACCGGCATCGACGGTTATGAACTCAAGCGTGTCATGCGCACGGGCACGGTGGTCTCGCTCGACAACCGCAACTGGGAGCTTTGGGACCAGCCGGAACTGGTCAAGCGGTTCTCCCAGTCCCGTGCCATCGCGCTCGACATGGAATCGGCGACGATTGCCGCCAACGGTTTCCGCTTCCGCGTGCCCTACGGAACGCTGCTGTGCATTTCGGACAAGCCGCTCCACGGCGAATTGAAACTGCCGGGCATGGCGACGGATTTCTACAAGCGGCAGGTCGCCCAGCATCTCCAGATCGGCATCAGGGCGATGGAGAAGATGCGCGACATGACCGCGGAACGCCTGCATTCACGCAAGCTCCGCAGCTTCGCCGAGACGGCCTTCCAGTAAGACAAACAAAAAGCGCGGCTCCGGGCCGCGCTTTTTTATTTGCCGTACCAGATGCCTTATTCGGCTTCGTCGGCCGGTGCGGCGTTCAGCAGGCCGTAGCGTTCGATGCCGATCTTTTCCAGAAGCTCAAGCTGGGTTTCCAGGAAGTCGATATGGCCTTCCTCGTCGGTCAGCAGTTCCTCGAACAGCGCCATGGAGACATAGTCGCCTTCCTCGCGGCAGATCTCGCGGGACTTCGAATAGGAGGTGCGGGCGTCATATTCTCCGGCCAGGTCTGATTCCAGAACTTCCTTGATGTTCTGGCCGATGCGTAGCGGCGCGACCTTCTGCATGTTCGGGTGGCCTTCGAGGAAAATGATGCGGTCGGTAATCTTGTCCGCGTGCTGCATTTCCTCGATGGATTCCTCGCGTTCCTTCTTGGCAAGGCGCGCAAAGCCCCAGTCGGCAAGGAGGCGATAATGCAGCCAGTACTGGTTGATCGCACCCAACTCGAGGAAGAGGGCTTCGTTCAGACGCTCAATAACTTTTTCGTTGCCTTTCATGGCAAGGCCTCCTTTGCAATTGGATGCGCACTTTAGAACTGTTCTAGTCTGGATGTCCAGTGGTCCGGTCGGATTTCCGGCTGCGATCCAGACCGTTTTCCATTCCCGCCGATTCCGGCAATGGCAAGCCGGAAATGGTCATTCGGACTGTACTTGAAAGCCGGAGCCAAGGAAGCCCGGAAAAGAAGGAATCCCGGAAAAGGAAGAGGCGCGGTCCCGTCTCCGGGACCGCACCGTCGTCGGGCACGATTGAGGGCGCGTGTCACCCCCGCTCGACATGTCAGTTCGGCATGATCACCGTGTCGATGACGTGGATGACGCCATTGGATGCTTCGACATCGGCCGTGACGACCGTTGCATCGTCAACCTTCACGCCATCTGTCGCATCGACGGAGATCTCGCTGCCCTGGACGGAGGCAACCTCGGCCGTCTTGCCGGCGATGTCTGCGGACATCACCTTGCCCGGAACCACATGGTAGGTCAGGACAGCAACCAGCTGGTCCTTGTTCTCGGGCTTCAGCAGGTTTTCCACGGTGCCGTCCGGAAGTTTGGCGAAGGCTTCGTCGGTCGGTGCAAACACCGTGAACGGACCCTCGCCCTTCAGGGTGTCCACAAGCCCGGCAGCCTGCACGGCAGCGACCAGGGTGCTGAAGGACCCGGCGCCGACGGCGGTGTCGACGATGTCCTTCTCCGAGGCCTTGGCCGCGCTGAGCGGCAGGGCGATTGCAAGGGCAAGGACAAGTTTCTGAAGCAGTTTCATTTCTCACTCCCACTCGGTTGACACAGGCAAGGGAAGACGGGCCGGGAAAACGGGTTTCCCGAGCGCCTTCAAAGGGTTGATGAATCGCCTGTGTTGCGGTGCCTACGGCCTGCCGCGCGCCGTGGATGAGGAAAAACTGTTTCCCGATTTTTTCAGGTCAAATGCTGATCCAGCCGTGCCGAAGCTGCGTGGCGCGCGAGTGGAGACCTGATGGCGGCGACCGGTTACCGGAAGCGCGGGCCGTGGCTCCAGCAGGTCAGAGAGAACCGTGCGCCCTTCGACACCGGCACCACCCGGTGCAGCATGAAACTGGCAAAAACCGTGGCACTGCCCTGGTCCCGGGATGCGGTCATCACCGTATGCCCGAGACTGATCTCCAGCGCACCGCCTTCGTAGGCTTCGGCATCGGTCAGCTGCGTGACGATGGTCACCTTGCGGCACTGGGCGATCTGGCCTTCGCCGATATCCGAATGCCAGTCATAGTGGCCTTGCTCGCTTTCGTCATAGACAGCGACCTGCAGCTTTTCCCTGAAGTCGGTGATGTCGAAATCGAACACTTCGCGATTGGCCCTTGCCACCGCGGCCATCACCCGCTCCATAACCCAGGAAGCGGGTCCGTCATCGTCCAGCCAGCTGACCTTGGCACGGCGGATGTCGCGTTGTTGCGTACCGCCGACCAGCCCGCCGCTGTCGCGGTTCTCGGCATGGCTCAGGCGAATGATTTCGTCGCAGTCCTTTTTCGAGAACAACGCGTCAAGCGAGTGTGTGAACATGTGACTTGGAATCCGAAGATTGAATGGTCTCATGAACATCCAAACGGCGGTTTCCGCAACTGTTTTCTTGAGCCGGGACAGGTTTATCTTCAAGCCTGGCCGAACGCCGCGGAAAGCGCCTTGCGCATCACCGTCGGCAGGGCCTCTTCCTGCACGCTCTGCGGGGGGGACCACCAGCCCTTTTCGGACGCTTTCGCGTCTGCTGCCGGCACGTCGGCGCGGTACACGTCAAGCCTCAGATGGAAATGGGTGAAGGTGTGCTTGACTTCGCCGGGAGTTCTTTTCCAGTCGGCCGGAAACGGAGCAAATTCAAGCGCGGTCTCGGAAGCAAAGTCCTCCGACCATTCGGTCCCCGGCACTTCGGTCATGCCACCCAGAAGGCCCTTGGGAGGACGGCGGCGCAGCAGCACGGCCCCCGTCTTTTCATCGACAGCGACAAAGGCGGCGCCGAAGCGCGTCGGCTTCTGCTTCTTGGGCGCTTTTCGCGGCAGGGTCTCGGCAAGGCCAGAGGACTGCACGGCGCAAGTGTCCCGCCACGGACAAAGCGCACAGGCGGGCCGCCTGGGGGTGCAGATGGTGGCCCCCAGATCCATGACGGCCTGCGCGAAATCGCCGGGCCGCGTCTGCGGGGTCAAATCAGCCATCCGTGCCTTGATCTCCGGCTTGGCATCCGGCAGTGGGGTTTCGATCCGGAAAAGCCGGGTCAGCACCCGTTCGACATTGCCGTCGACCACGGCGGCATGGCGATCGAAAGCGATGGTCGCGATGGCTGCGGCAGTGTAGGGGCCGATGCCCGGGAGTTTCCGCAACTCGGTCTCGTCCTCGGGGAACCGGCCATCATGTTCGGCGGCAACCGTTTCGGCACATTTTTTCAGATTGCGCGCCCGCGAATAGTAGCCGAGACCGGCCCAGGCCTTCATCACCTCTTCTTCCTGGGAGGACGCAAGATCCTCGACAGTCGGCCAGATCCGGGTGAACTTCTCGAAATAGTCCCTGACGGCCGTCACGGTCGTCTGTTGAAGCATGATTTCCGACAGCCAGATCCGGTAGGGATCCGGCACTTCGCCGAGTTTCCGGTCTTCGGGCGCAACGCGCCAGGGAAGCTTCCGGGCGTGCCGGTCATACCAGTCGAGCAGCAGGTTGGCGGGAGAAGCAGATACCATGAGATCAGACGGGCTCTATTGGTGTGAACGTATTTCGAAGCCTTGGATAGCCTGGGGACAACTTTGCTGTTAACAGTGTGGCGATCAGGTCGGGACAAGTATTCGTCGTCATTTTGTCGTATTCTATTGCGAGACAACACCTTGATCCGGAAACGGCTCGGCAGGCCGCCGCACCGTTCGGCTGGATGAGGAGGTAGGCCATCAGCGCTCCAAAGGCAAACCCCGTGCACTCGCCAAAAGAGGCGAAGCGGCTTTCCGATCTGGTCGGCAAGGCGATGACACCGGTTTGCCGCAAGCGGGGCTTTGCCTCCGTCGACATCATTGCCTCCTGGGCGGACATTGTCGGCGAGCGTTACGGCACCAGGGTTCAGCCCGAACGCCTGGTCTGGCCGCGCAGGCCGGACCGGACGGATCCCGAGACACCGCCCGAGCCCGCGGTTCTCGTGGTCCACACCGACGGTGCCACGGCGCTGATGCTGTCCCATGACAGCGCCCAGGTGATCGAGCGCATCAACACGTTTTACGGCTGGCGCGCCATTGGCCGCATCAAGATCCTGCAGAAGCCGGTCCAGGTGAAACGGCCCGAACCGAAAAAGTCCCTGCGCCCTTTGACGCGCAGCGAGGAAGAGCGCCTTGAAACCAACCTTGAGGGCGTTGAGAACGACCGCTTGCGCGAGGCCCTGAAAAAGCTCGGTGCCCAGGTGATCGCCCGCAACGGCGACAAGGCCGCGTGAAGCAGGTGGACCTCGTCCAGCGGGGGCCGGGTCAATAACATCACTGTGAACTCGGCCGCCAAATCGTCCTCTCTCCTGCCATATTTGATAAGCTTTGTTGACGCCGGTTGCCTGAAAGGGCACAGAGAGAAACAAGCTGGTTCATCCTGCATTCAGATGAAGGCAGATAGGACGATCCAACGCATGAGTTCGATGTGTCGGCTATCCGCTGAGGTGACCGGCCTTCCGGGCACCGGCGGGTGCCGCTTTAGACTTTTGACAGGACGATCTTTGTGACACAGACCCGTAGACAGTTCCTCAAAACCACCGCCCTGGCGACGGCCGCATTCGGCCTTGTTCCGGCTGTGCCGGCATTCGCCCAATCCGTTGATATGGAAGAATTGCTGATCCCGGGCCCGCTGGGCGACAAGATTCTGGGTGATGAAAACGCGCCGGTCACGATCGTCGAATATGCGTCCATGACCTGCGGGCATTGCGCCAATTTCCACAAGCGCACCTGGCCGGATCTGAAGAAGGACTACATCGAGACCGGCAAGGTCCGCTTCATTTTCCGTGAATACCCGCTGAACAATGAGGCCTATGCCATGTCCATGCTGGCCCGTTGCGCGCCGGCGGACAAGTATTTCGAGATTGTGGACATCATGTTCGAACAGCTGCGCAGCGGCGCACTTTCCGGCGAATTCCTGCCGGCCCTGACGAACTTGTCCAAACAGATCGGATATACACAGGAGTCCTTCAACGAGTGTTTGACAAACCAGGGCATGCTGGATGCACTTGTTGCGGAGCAGAAACGTGCATCTGACGAATTCGGGGTGAATTCGACGCCGACATTCTTTATCAATGGCGAGAAGCACTCGGGGGCGCTTTCGATTGAAGACATGGGCAAGATCATCGAGGAGAATATCTAGGCTGGCGCGCAACGCGCCTGTCCTCGAGATCTGCCTCGATTTCCGGTCCGATTGTCAGGCACCCGCACGGAGCGGGTGCCGATGAGATTTTCCAAACTCCGCATTGTCGGGTTCAAGTCCTTTGTCGAGCCGATGGAATTCATCATCGGCAACGGGCTGACCGGCGTGGTCGGGCCCAACGGCTGCGGCAAGTCCAATCTTGTCGAGGCGCTGCGCTGGGTGATGGGGGAAAACTCCTACAAGAACATGCGCGCGTCCGGCATGGACGACGTGATCTTTTCCGGAAGCCTCAACAGACCCGCCCGTAACACCGCCGAAGTCACGCTGTACCTGGAAAACCAGGACCGGACGGCCCCAGCGGCCTTCAACGATGCCGATGCCCTGGAGGTCAGCCGCCGGATCGAGCGTGAGCAGGGCTCCAACTACAAGATCAACGCGAAGGATGTGCGCGCCCGCGACGTCCAGCTCCTCTTCGCCGATGCCTCGACCGGGGCACGCTCGCCGGCCATGGTGCGCCAGGGCCAGATCGGCGAACTGATCGCCGCCAAACCGACGTCCCGGCGACAGATCCTCGAAGAGGCCGCCGGCATTTCCGGTCTGCATTCGCGCCGCCACGAGGCCGAAATCCGCCTGCGCGCCGCCGAGCAGAACCTGGAACGGCTGGAAGACGTGCTGGTGCAGATCGACGGTCAGCTCGACAACCTGAAGCGCCAGTCGCGCCAGGCAACGCGCTACAGAAACCTTTCCTCCGAGATCCGCGCGGCCGAAGCCTCGATTCTCTATATCCGCTGGACGGAGGCCCGCGATGCGCTGGGCGCCGCCGAGGCCCAGTTCGCGGAAGCCCAGAAACAGGTCAACGAGGCGACGGCGCTGCAGGCCGAGAGCGCGCGGGTGCAGGCGATCGCGGCCCACAAGTTGCCCGAGCTTCGCGACGAGGCCGCCAAGGCCGGCGCGGCGCTGCAACGCCTCGTGATCGCCCGCAACGAGCTCGATGCCGAGGAACGGCGCGTCAAGGAACGGCTCCAGGACCTGGAGCGCCGCATGGTGCAACTGGCGGAGGACATCCGCCGCGAGCAGGCGATGGTCTCGGAAAACGACGAAGTGCTGGAACGCCTGTCGGAGGAACGCGCCGAGCTTCTCGAAGAAAACGAGACCGTGCAGGAGCGCACGGAAGCTGCCCGTGAAAAAGTGGCCGAGGCGGAAGAGAGCGTGCGCGGACTGGAAGCCCGGCTCTCCGACCTGACCGCGGCCGAAGCCAGGGCAACTGCGGAGCGCAGGCAACTGGAACGGGCGGTTGCCGACAGCCGTCAGCGTGCCGACCGGCTGGTGGCACAGGCCCAGGATGCCCAGCAGGTGCTCGCCGAGCTCTCCGCACGGATGGCGGAACACGACGGCGTTTCGGAAAATCGCGAGGCCCTGGAGCTCGCGGAAGAGGCCCTGCTTGAAGCCGAAGCGGCGGTGGAAAACGCCGAAACGGCGACGCGCGAGGCGCGCGAACAGGAGCTGGCCGCCCGCGGCCCCCTTGGCGAGGCGCAGCAGACGCTGCAGGGGCTGGAAACCGAGGCACGCACCCTGGAACAGGTGCTCAACGTTCATTCCGACCAGGACCACACGCCTGTCGTCGAGCAGCTTACGGTCGAGCAGGGCTTTGAAACCGCGCTGGGCGCTGCGCTCGGTGAGGACCTCGATGCCTCGCTCGAAGTCGCGGCCGCCGTCCGCTGGGAAGGCGTTTTGCCCCATGACGGCGACCCGGCGCTGCCCGCCGGTCTCAAATGTCTTTCGGATGTTGTCGAGGCGCCGGGGGAACTCACCCGCCGCCTGCGGCAGATCGGCATTGTCGACCAGGCCGACGGGCCGGGCCTGCGCGGCGCGCTGAAGCCGGGCCAGTGCCTTGTCTCCAGGGAAGGGGACCTCTGGCGCTGGGACGGTTTCGTGGTTGCCGCCAACGCGCCGACGCCGGCGGCCCAGAGGCTCGCCCAGAAAAACCGCCTTGCGGAGCTGGGAGATGAAATAGACACGGCCCGCCGGGCGGTGACGGACCATGCCGAGGCCCTGGAAACCGCTGCCGCCACCGTGCGCCAGGCCGTCGAACTGGAGCAGATTGCGCGCGGCAAGGTCCGGGATGGCCAGCGCCGGGCGTCGGCCGCACGCGAGGCGCTCGCCGCTGCCGAACGGGCCGTCTCCCAGGTCGCGGCCAAGAAAGAAGCCGCCCAGGACCGCGCGCAGAGGCTCGGCGAAGAAGCCGAAATGGCCCGCGAGCAGGTCCTCGAGGCAGAAGGGCAGCTGGAGGAGGCTCCGGATGCCACCAGCTACCAGGACCAGATCGAGGAATTGCGAGGCGAGGTCGCTTCGGCCCGCAGCGCCCTGGCGGAGGCCCGCGCCGTTTCCGAGGGACTTGCACGCGAACAGCAGATGCGCGACCGGCGGCTTGAGGCGATCGCGCGCGAATATGACGGCTGGAAGACCCGCGCCGCCAATGCCGCGCAGCAGATTGGTGTCCTCAAGGAACGCCAGGAAGAAGCCGAAGAGGAACGGGCCGAGCTGATCGAGGCGCCCGAGGACATCGAGATCAAGCGCAGGGAACTCTTCTCCGCCATTGCCAAGGCGGAAGAGGCCAAGAAGGAAAAGGATGACCGTCTGCAGCAGGCCGAGCTTGACCTCGCCGATGTCGACCGGGCGGCCAAGGCCGCGATGGAAGCCATGTCGGGTGCGCGCGAACAGAAGATCCGCGCCGAGGAACGCCTGGAAGCGGCCCGCTCGCGCAAGGCCGACCTGGAGCGGCGCATCGACGAGGATCTGGAAGTTGCTGTCGCGGCGCTGCCGGAAATTGCCGGCCTGAAGGAGGGAGCGCCCTTGCCCGACCCGGAGGCGATGGAGCGCAAGCTGGAGCGCCTCAAGGCCGAGCGCGAACGTCTTGGCGGCGTCAACCTGCGCGCCGAAGAGGAACTGCGCGAGATCGACGAGCAGAAAACCACGCTGACCTCGGAACGCGACGACCTGATCGAGGCGATTCGGCGCCTGCGCACCGGCATATCGAACCTCAACCGCGAGGCGCGCGAGCGTCTGCTGGCCTCCTTCGAGGTGGTCAACGGCCATTTCCAGCGCCTGTTCACGCATCTCTTTGGCGGCGGCACGGCGGAGCTGCAGCTGGTCGATTCCGACGATCCGCTCGACGCCGGTCTCGAGATCATCGCACGGCCTCCCGGCAAGAAGCCTCAGACCATGACGCTGCTGTCGGGCGGAGAACAGGCCCTGACCGCCATGTCGCTGATTTTTGCGGTCTTTTTGACGAATCCGGCGCCGATCTGCGTGCTGGATGAGGTCGACGCGCCGCTCGACGATGCCAATGTCGAGCGCTATTGCGATCTTCTGGACGAGATGGCGGCCAGCACGGAGACCCGCTTTGTGGTCATCACACACAATCCGATCACCATGGCGCGCATGAACCGCCTGTTTGGCGTGACAATGGCCGAACGTGGCGTTTCCCAGCTGGTTTCGGTGGATTTGGAGACGGCTGAACGATTCCGCGAAACCGGTTAGCCGGGGAGCGTGGGTGCATCTGGTGCGGCACTGCCGCGAAAAGCTTATGCAACTTAGGTCTGGCCGAATCCCTGAACGGGCAAATTATCTAATTAATTCAGATAGATAGAGTTTCCCTATGGCTTCTTGACACGGCAGGGGGCGCCGACTATGGTGCGCGCGGCTTACGGGGCTCCCTGTTGTTGGTTCTGTCATGTCGGCGCGGGCTGAGGACTTATGAACATGTCTTCGCAAAACGGCGATGAAGAAGATCGAACGGACGGTTCCCCGAAAGCAGGTCTGTCGGAACGGCGGGCTCAGTTGAACCGGAAGCTTGACGACATTCGGGCGGTGGAAGAAAAAGCCGCGCGCAAGTCTCAAAGCAGCTCATCCGGATATGCGCAGGCAATGAAGCTGTCCTCAGAGTTCATTGCAGGCGTTCTGGTGGGGGCCGGGATTGGTTGGGTTGCCGATCAGTGGTTTGGGACGTCGCCTCTGGGGCTGATCGTTTTCCTTCTGCTGGGCTTCGCGGCTGGTGTCTTGAATGTTCTGCGATCGGCCGGGGTGGTCGAGGATCAGGACGCCAGGATCCAGCGCGAGAAGGACGCTCAGAACGACAGGTCTGACTAGATTTTGTCGCGCCTTCGGGCGCAGTGATTATGAACGAGCGAAGAAGGCTGGCCGGTGGCGAACGATCCGATCCATCAGTTTCAAATCCAGAAGATCTTTCCGATTGAAGTCGGGGGCATGGATTTCTCTTTCACCAACTCTTCGCTGTTCATGGTTTTGACCGTGGCAGCGACATCTGCATTCCTGATCTTCTCGACCAGCGGCCGTGGGCTTGTGCCGACCCGTATCCAGTCGGTCTCGGAAATGATGTACGAGTTTGTTGCAAGCACCTTGCGAAGTGCCGCGGGAACGGACGGGATGCGCTTCTTCCCGCTCGTGTTCTCCCTCTTCATGTTCGTGCTTGTCGCTAACCTTTTCGGGATGTTCCCGTATTTCTTCACGATCACCAGCCATATCATCGTGACCTTCGCACTTGCGATGCTGGTGATCATGACGGTGATCATCTACGGTTTCATGCGCAATGGCATGAAATTCCTGAAGCTTTTCGTCCCCAGCGGTGTGCCGGGTGCGCTGATCCCGCTTGTGACCCTGATCGAGGTGATCTCGTTCCTGTCGCGTCCGATCAGCCTGTCCGTTCGTCTGTTCGCGAACATGCTGGCCGGGCATATCACGCTGAAGGTCTTTTCCGGTTTCGTCGTCAGCCTCAGCGCCATGGGCGCGGTCGGGGTGTTCGGATCCATCCTGCCTCTTGGAATGACGGTCGCCCTGACGGCGCTGGAATTCCTGGTCGCTTTCCTGCAGGCCTATGTCTTCACGGTCCTGACCTGCATGTATCTGAACGACGCCATTCATCCTTCACACTGAGGGTAACCCCAATCACACGGCCGACAAGCGCCGTACGTGAGCAATCTGCAAACACCATCTAGGAGCACGTGTCATGGAAGCAGAAGCAGCAAAATACATCGGTGCCGGTATCGCATGTCTCGGCATGGGCGGCGCAGGCATCGGCCTCGGCAACATCTTCGGTAACTACCTCGCAGGCGCCCTGCGCAACCCGTCCGCAGCTGACGGCCAGTTCGGCCGCCTGATCTTCGGCTTCGCCGTGACGGAAGCTCTGGGCATCTTCTCCCTGCTGGTTGCTCTGATCCTCCTGTTCGCTTAATCGCTCGACAAGCAGCGACTATCGATGCGACTCCGGTGGCGGCGCCCTGACAGCGCCGCCTAGCCGGATTTAGGAGACAGGAAATGGCAGGCGAAACGACCACTGAAGGCCACGCGGCCATCACAGAAGCGGCCGCAGAACACGGCGCGGGCTTCCCGCCGTTCGACGCGACCACTTTTGCGTCCCAGCTGCTGTGGCTCGCCATCACCTTCGGCCTCTTCTACTGGATCATGAAGAACGTGGCGATGCCGCGGATCGCAGGGATCCTGGAAGACCGCAAGGACCGCATCGCCGGTGATCTTTCCGAGGCCAACCGCCTGAAGGAAGAGACCGACGCGGCGATTGCTGCCTACGAGCAGGCGCTGGCCGAAGCCCGCAACAAGGCGCATGGCATTGCCCATGACACGCGGGCCAAGCTCAAGGCCGAGCAGGAAGCTCGCCGTGAGAAGGCGGAAACCGAGCTCGGCGAAAAGCTGAAGGCAGCGGAAGCTCATATTGCCGGCATCAAGAACGAGGCCCTTTCCCAGATCGAGGAAATTGCCGGGGACACCACGTCAGCGCTCGTCGAGCAGCTGATGGGCAAGGCTCCGACCAAGACCGATCTGAGCAAGGCGCTGAAATCGGCGATGAACTGAGGAGACGATCATGGACGCTACATTTTGGGCCACGGTCGGTCTCGTTCTCTTCTTCGTGCTGATCATCTACATCAAGGTTCCGGGCAAGATCGGGGCTTCCCTGGACGACCGCGCCGAAGGCATCCGCAAGGACCTGGAAGAAGCACGCAAGATGCGTGAAGAAGCCCAGGAACTCCTGTCGGAATATCAGCGCAAGCGCCACGAGGCCGAAGGCGAAGCGGAAGGCATCATTGCCGAAGCCACTTCTGAAGCCGAGCGCCTGACGGTTGAAACCAACCAGGCTCTTGAAGAGATGATCGCCCGCCGTACCAAGGCAGCGGAAGACAAGATCGCCCAGGCCGAAAGCCAGGCAATCGCCGAAGTCCGCGCCAAGGCCGCCGACATCGCCGTTGCCGCGGCCGAGCACATCCTGGCCGCAAAGGTCAAGGACAAGGTCGCCGACGACATTCTGGCCAAGAGCATTGCCCAGGTGAAAGAGCGGTTGAACTGAGGTTCAGGCTTCAAGCAAATGAACTGAAAAAGCGGCCTTCCGGGGCCGCTTTTTTGTTGGGAAACGTGTGAGTTTAGGCACCCGTTTCCCGGGTCATGATCAGGTTCGGCACCGCCCCGCCCTCGAACCGGAAGGTCCACGTGCCTTCGCACCGCATGCCTTGCGCCTCGTAAAAGGCAATGGCACGGGCGTTCTTTTCATAAACCGTGAGAAACAGCTTGGGTTGTCCGGCATCGGTGGCCAACTGCATCGCGCGTTCAAACAGCTTTTGTCCAAGCCCCAGCCGCTGGTGATGCCGGCGGACATATAGGGTATTAATCTCGGCGGTACCGGAACTATTCGAAACCGGCTGGGCCCTTAAGTCTAAAAGGGCATATCCGATCAGCCCAACCCTGTTACGGGCGACCAGCAGATGCTTGTGCCGTTCCTTCAGGTTGTCCGCAAATGCGGCTGGCGCATATGTCTCCAGCACGTGAGTTGCGAAACTGTCGGAGACACCCTCAGGTGCGTAAGTGTCAAGCCAGACCTCGATTGATAACGCGGCTAGGCTTCTGGCGTCTGCCAGGGTCGCGGATGTGATTTCGAATGCGGTCACGGCAAACACTCAAGGTCTGGATGATCGGGTAAGGAGGCCGGGTTGGCAGTGAGCCAGGTTTCAGGAAGGCTCTCCCGCCGCCAGCCGCACTGGCCTGAAACTCATCCGGTGATGCGGGGAAGGGCCGAGTTTTTCCAGTGCCGCCTGGTGCTGCGGCACGCCGTAGCCCTTGTGCTGCGCAAAGCCGTAGCCGGGGAAGTCGCGATCCAGGGCCACCAGCATCCGGTCCCGCGTCACCTTGGCGACGATGGAGGCGGCGGCGACGCACAGGCACCGGCCATCCCCTTTCACCAGCGCCTGGCCCGGCTGTTTCAGTCCGGGCGGTACGTCGCGCCCGTCGACGAGAACATAGTCCGGAACGAGCGCCAGGTGATTGACCGCCCGCACCATGGCGGACAGGGTCGCGGTGCGGATGTTGACGCGGTCGATGGTCTCGGGCGACGCGCTGGCAACGGAGACATGCGCGCTCGTCACGATCGCCACGAACAGCTGTTCTCGCTTTGCCTCGGTCAGCTTCTTGGAATCGTTCAGCCCCTCCGGCACCCGGTCATAGTCCAGGATGACAGCTGCCGTGACCACCGGCCCGGCCCACGGGCCTCGGCCGGCCTCGTCGACGCCGCAGAGCCGGCCACCGAAGCTGGCTGCGTGCTTGCTCTCCAGAGAGAGGTCTGGCTGGTCGGGAAAGGGCAGATCGAACAGGGACGGGCTGAATGTCATCTCAGCACCCTGACAATGCCTGCCATAGTCTTCAAGACGGTTCTTCAGAAGAGGTCCAGTTGCACACCGCCTTTTTGCGGCTGAACGAATGCCTCCGTGCTGAGCTTCCGACGCCGCAGATTGAGCCCGAAGCGTTTGGCGGCCAGCGCGAAACGCTTGGCGATCTGGTCGGCATAGGGGCCGCGCCCGCGCATGCGCTCGCCCCATCTGGCGTCATAGTCCTTGCCGCCGCGCATCGACCGGATCAGGTTCATGACATGGCGATAGCGGTCAGGCCGTTCTCGCAAGAGCCAGTCCCGAAAAAGCTCGGACACTTCCAGGGGCAGGCGCAGCAGGATGAAGGCGGCCTCGCTGGCTCCGTGCCCGGCGGCGGCCTCCAGCACGGCCTCGATTTCGCTGTCGGTCAACGCCGGGATGACGGGCGCCATCATCACGGAGGTCGGAATTCCGGCCTCGGACAGGGCCTTGACCGCGGCCAGGCGCTTATGCGGCGCGGAAGCGCGCGGTTCCATGGCGCGGCAGAGCTTTGTGTCGAGCGTTGTCACCGAAAGTGCCACCTTGACCAGGTTTCGCTCCGCCATGCGCGCCAGGATGTCGATGTCCCGTGTGACAAGCGCGGACTTGGTGACGATGGCGACCGGGTGAGAGCAGGTGTCGAGTACCTCCAGGATTTCGCGCATCAGCTTGTAACCGCGTTCCAGTGGCTGGTACGGGTCTGTGTTGGTGCCGATGGCGATGACGCGTGGGCTGTAGCCGGGCCGGGACAGTTCGCGCTCCAGCAACTGCGCGGCATTTGGCTTGGCAAACAGGCGGGTCTCGAAGTCGAGCCCCGGCGAAAGACCCATGAAGGCGTGGCTGGGTCGGGCAAAACAGTAGATGCAGCCATGCTCGCAACCCCGGTAGGGATTGATCGACCGGTCGAAGGACAGGTCCGGCGATTCGTTCCGTGTGATGATGTTGCGGGCGCGTTCCTCCTGGACTTCCGTCTTGAGGGGAGGCAGGTCGTCGAGGCTGTCCCAGCCGTCGTTGAAGCTCTCGCGCGCCAGGGGCTCGAAACGGCCGCTCTTGTTGAGTCCGGCCGCGCGCCCGCGCCGCCTGCTTTCCGCAACCGCGAGATCCTCAGTGGCAATGGCCGCCGGTTCCGCGATGGTGGCTGTCTCGTTGATGGAAGACCTGAACGTCACGCGATGTATCCGAGTCGAAATAAGAACATAACGGGAACATTATCATGACGCGAAGCCAATGCAAGACTCCTTGCGGCGGACGATCGCCGAAAGACGCAGGACTTTAAAAGGGGAGGTTCAGGAACCGCCGCGGATCTTGTTGCCGTGGCGTTTGCCGAGATACTTGACCAGGATGGCATCCAGCGTGCCGTCCGCCTTCATCGCCCGGATCGTTTCATCATAGCGGGCCACAAGCCCTTCGATGTCCGGGTAGTTCGAGGCCTTTGCAAAGGCATTGTAATAGGGCTTGGTGATCAGCGGTTTGGGCAGATAGGACAACTCGTCCAGCCGTCCGGCTTTCTTCTCTTCGTAGAGCGTGCTGATGGTGTTCATCGGAACGGCGTCGATCCTTCTGGCCATCAGCATGCCGATCTGGAGCGTGTTGCGTGGCACGGTCTGGAAGTTCAGGCCGGCACCGAGAAACTCCGGTGTGTAGGAAAAACCTTGCGTAATTCCGATCTGTAGCCCGCCCAGATCCTGGAAGGTCTCGAATTTGACCTTGCCCTCGTCGGCGGCCCGAATGAAGAAATTCCAGCTGATGTCTATGTAGCTTTCCTGCGGATAGTACAGGAACTCCATCCGGTCGGGCTTTTTGGAAAAAAGCAGCAGCATGTCGGCGCGGCCGGACACGGCCTCCTGCTGGATGCGGGCGCCCGACTCGATCAGTTCCACCGTGTAGGACAGGCCCAGACGCCGCATCACCTCGTCGATGACTTCAATGTCGATGCCCTTGTACTCGCCGTTCTCGATGAACTTGTAAGGCTCCTCCGGGGTTGCCAGGATCACCAGGTCACGGGCCTGGGCGCTTCCGACCGCGAGCGAGAGCCCGAGCGCGGATGCGAGCAACATCCTTGTCACAAGAAGAAGGCAGGACCTCACAAGGTCGGCTCCGGCCCGTTTGTGAGCCAGTATATGTGCCCGTATGAGTAGATGGCTTGTCATTTAGCGCGAGGCTCGTGAATTCCGGTTCTGGTGATCAGATCTTCGGGACCTGACGCCGAGAATACACCAGAGCAGACATCTCTGCGCGGGAAACACGCAAAATGGATAACGCCATCGGGACTGCCAGGCCGTGTGGACGAATTGGTTTCGGGCGTGGCGCGTGTCGCATTCGGGTCCTGCAGCGGTTGGAGCGCGGTTCCGTGGCGGAAGTGTCCGTTCGACAAGGTGATGTATTCCCAAGATCTTTTTCTCGAGGCCGCCATTTCGCGCTCCTGGAACTGATTGCAAGGGGCAAGGTTCGAAATCATGACGGACCGATTATTGGATTTCGTTAAGAAAATCGGCAAAAAGTGCATCCATTCCTGCTGTTGAACTCGCACTTTGAAAATTTTCATGTAAAACATGGGGTCATGATCAGTGTCATCATTGCCACGGAAAACTCTGAAACCAACCTGGTGCATGCCCTGTCCGCTCTGGTTCCGGCGGCGGCCGAAGGCATTGTCCGGGAAGTCATCGTCGTTGACGGAGGCTCGACCGACAACACCGACAAGGTCGTCGACGCGGCCGGCTGCCACTGGGCGCTTCTTCGCAACGCCTCGCGCAGCGAGCGGCTGGCGCATGGCGCGTCCCTTGCCAACCGCGGCGACTGGCTGCTGTTTCTACAGCCGGAAACGCTTCTGGAAAGCACCTGGCACCACGAGGCGCAGGCCTTTGTGGAACGGGCGGCACGGGCTCCCAACGGTCTGCGGACGGCGGCCTGTTTCCGGCTGCGCTACGAAGCTTTCGGCATGAGTGCCCGTTTCAGCGAGACTTTCGCGAGTTTGCGCTCGCAACTGCTGGGCATGCCCTACGGCAATCAGGGCCTGCTGATTTCCCGGCAGTTTTACCAGAAACTCGGTGGTCACAGGCCGCTCCCGGACCTGGAAGATCTCGATATCGCCAAGCGTATCGGACGCGGCCGCATGGTGTTCTTGCGCTCGGCGGCGGTGACCTCCGGCGTGCCGGAAAGCGAAGGCGCGCTTGCCCGCTTTCGCCAGGCTCTTGCCCGTTTCTGCGTCGGCGCCCTGCGTATTCCCGCAAGCGTCGCGCTCAAGCTGCACGGCTAGGGTCCATACCCTAAAGATCCCGCACCATCCTGAGCGACGGAAAGACCACGCCTCCCGGCAAGGTCACGTCGTACGGCTCGACCGTGCGGAACCCGCATGCCGCGTAGAAAGCCTCGCCGTTCAAGGTGGAATAACAGTTCAGGTCCGTGAGGCCCGCCGCCTTGGCGTCCTGCAGGCAACGCGCCATGAGGGCGCGGCCGATGCCCTGGCGGGCCTGGTCGGGATCCGTGCCGAAATGGCGGAGGTTTCCGTTGCCGGCGGTGTCGTTCCGGCCTGTCGGCGAATGTCTTGTCCAGCCGCCGGCACCCACGACCGTTCCGTCTTCGCAGCAGGCCACATAATAGGTGCCGGACGTCAGCAGGTCCGGGTTCGCTCTTGTGATCAGCGGCAGCGCCTTCTCCAGGATCTCCGGGTCATAGGCGGGACGCAGCAGGGCCGTGTAGCTCTTCAGGAGCAGCGCCGAGACGGCCTCGCGGTCGTCCGGCCCGGCAACCCGTACCCGGAAGCGCATGGAGATCACGCTTCCTGCAGCTTGCCGCGTTTCAGGTGCTCGTCCAGCCGGGGCATGATCTCGACGAAATTGCAGGGCATGTGGCGGTAGTCGAGCTGCCATTTCAGGATGCCGTCCCAGGCATCCTTGCAGGCACCGGGAGACCCGGGCAGCACGAAGATGTAGGTCGCGCCGGCAACGCCGCCGGTTGCCCTGGACTGGATCGTCGAGGTGCCGATCTTGTCGTAGGAAATCCGGTGAAACACCTCCGAGAATCCGTCCATCCGCTTTTCGAACAGGGGTTCCATCGCTTCCGGCGTCACATCCCGGCCGGTAAATCCGGTGCCGCCGGTGGAGATGATCACGTCGATGTTGCTGTCTGCGATCCAGGCCTTCGCGACCTCCTGGATCGCGGGAACGTCATCGGTCACGATCTTGCGGTCGGCGAGCACATGTCCGGCTGTCTTCAACCGGTCGGCAAGCGTGTTGCCGGAGCGGTCTTCCTCCAGTTTGCGCGTGTCGGACACGGTCAGAACCGCAATACTGAGCGGGATGAAGGGACGGCTTTCGTCAAGGCGGGACATGCGCTTCTCCTTTGCTCCCAACAGATAAGCGATTGCGGTCCGCTCTTCCAGAGCCGCGATCAGGCCCGTGACACTTTGCCAGTGCGAGAAATATAATTACAAAAAATAACAAGATTGGGACACTTGCAAAACAGTTAGGTCAGTATTATTGACTTAAATAATGCAAGCCAAGGACGAAGAGCCAAACATGACCACCTGGGACAGCCTTTACGCCAATCGCGCAAGCCGCATGCGTGCTTCGGAAATCCGTGAATTGTTGAAACTGCTGGACCGGCCGGATGTGATTTCCTTCGCGGGAGGCATTCCCGATCAGGCCCTGTTTCCGGCCGAGGCCTTCAAGGAGGCCTACGAGGAGATCCTTTCCGGGCCGGACGCCGGCCGTGCGCTGCAATACGGCGTCAGCGAAGGCAGCGTAAGGCTGCGGGACTGGATCGTCGGTCACATGCGCGCGCTCGGCATCGCGTGCGGGCCGGAGAACATCCTTGTCACCTCCGGTTCCCAGCAGGGACTCGACTATATCGGCAAGCTGTTTCTGAGCGCCGGCGACACAGCGCTGGTCCAGTGGCCGACCTATCTGGGCGCGCTGCAGGCCTTCAATGCCTATGAACCCGAATATGACCGTCTCGATCCCGGCACCAACCGCGCCGCCGCGGATTACGCTTCGAAAGCCGCAGCAAAGGGCGGGCGGATCAAGTTCGCCTACCTGTCACCGGATTTTGCCAATCCGACCGGCCTGTCGGTGGATCTGGCCGAGCGCAAGCGACTTTTGTCGCTGGCGGGAGACCTCGACTGCGCCGTCATCGAGGATTCGCCCTACGAGGCACTGCGCTATGACGGCGATGCGGTTGACCCGCTCCTGGCCCTCGATTGCGCGGCATCCGGTGGCATCGAGAACACCCGTACGCTCTATTGCGGCAGTTTCTCCAAATCCCTGTCGCCCGGCCTGCGTCTCGGCTGGATCTGCGCGGCTTCACCGGTCATCTCCAGGCTGGTGCTCATCAAGCAGGCCAGCGACCTGAACACGCCGGTGCTGAACCAGGAGGCCATGGCGCGGGTCGCCGAGCGCTGCTTCGACAGCCACACGGCCCGCACCAACGCGATCTACAAGGAACGCCGCGACGCCATGCTGGCGGCGCTTGCGGCGCACATGCCCGAAGGTGTCCGCTGGACCAGGCCGGAGGGCGGCATGTTCATCTGGGTGGAGTTGCCGTCAGGAATGGACGCCGCGGATCTGCTGCAGAAATCCCTTGCAAGTGCCGGTGTCGCTTTTGTCCCGGGCGGTGCCTTCCATCCGGACGGCACCGGTGGGAACACGCTGCGGCTGAGTTTCTCCTGCGCCGACTATCAGAAAATCGAAGAAGGTATTTCAAGGCTCGGTGGCTTGATTGCGCAAACTGTCATGTCCACGCTGTAGGCAGATAGACTTCAGGGGTTTGATTCAGGTGTCTGGCCGATGGCGCTGACCGATCAGGTGGACAATTACTGCGAGCGCGTCGGGCCGGAATTCTGGTCCGAGCCGCTCAACGCGGCAACCAATGCCGCGTTTTTGCTCGCGGCTCTTGCCGCGTTCCTGATCTGGCGGCGCCGGACGCCGGACGACCTGCCGGCGCTTGTCCTGATCGGGATTGTGTTCGCCACCGGCGTCGGCTCGTTCCTGTTTCACACGTTCGCGACCAGATGGGCGGCCCTGACCGATGTCATTCCGATCGCGCTGTTCATCCACGCCTACCTGTTCTTTGCGCTGAAGCGCTTCCTGGGCCTTCCCTGGTGGGTGGCACTTGGCATCGTTATCGCCTTTTTTGCCGCGACGCCCTTTGTCGGGCGGGCTGTCGCGCCCGTCGTCGGCTCCTCCGCGGGATATGTTTCCGCGTTGCTGGCGATTTTCGTGGTTGGGGGCCTGTTCCGGCGAAGGAACGGCCGCCTGGGGGGCCAGGTGCTGCTGACGGGCCTCGTGTTTGCCCTTTCGTTGACATTCCGTACGCTGGACGAGCCTCTGTGCGGCCAGCTTGCAATTGGCACGCATTTCCTGTGGCATATCCTGAACAGCATCGTGCTGTTTTTGCTATTACGGGTTCTCATTTCGCAGCGTGCCGGGTAAATCACAGAGAAATATCGGAAAATCGCGAAGCACTCTCCCGGGCAGGCTCCCGGTCCTTCGCAGAAACAAACAGTGACGTAGGGGCAGGAAAAGGGACCGCCATGAGCGACAGCAAGACAACCGAGAGCGATCTGACCGAAGCCGCGCTGTTCTACCACGAGCATCCGCGCCCCGGTAAACTGGAGATCCAGGCGATCAAGCCGCTCGGCAACCAGCGCGACCTGGCACTGGCCTATTCGCCCGGCGTCGCCGCGCCCTGTCTTGAAATCGCCGACGATCCGTCAAAGGCCGCGCACTACACCTCGCGCGGCAACCTGGTCGCGGTTATCTCCAACGGCACCGCGGTGCTCGGTCTCGGCAATATCGGGCCTTTGGCATCCAAGCCGGTGATGGAGGGCAAGGCGGTCCTCTTCAAGAAATTCGCCGGCATCGACGTCTTCGACATCGAGGTGGCCGAGACCGATGTCGAGAAGTTCGTCAGTGCGGTCTCCGTGCTCGAGCCGACTTTCGGCGGCATCAATCTTGAGGACATCAAGGCGCCGGAATGCTTCATGATCGAGGCGCAGCTGCGCGAGAAGATGAACATCCCGGTGTTCCACGACGACCAGCATGGCACCGCCATCATTGCCGGCGCGGCCGTGCGCAACGGCCTGCAGCTGGCCGGCAAGAAGATCGAGGATGCGAAGATCGTTGCCTCCGGCGCGGGCGCTGCCGCGCTGGCCTGCCTCAACATGCTGATCTCGCTTGGTGCCCGCCGTGAAAACATCTGGGTCACCGACATCGAAGGCGTCGTCTACGAGGGCCGCGAGGCGCTGATGGATGAGTGGAAGGCGGCCTTCGCCCAGAAGACCGACCTGCGCACGCTGGACGAGGTCATCGACGGTGCCGACGTCTTCCTCGGCCTGTCCGCCGGCGGCGTTTTGAAGCCGCACATGGTGGCGAAGATGGGCAAGGGCCCGATGATCCTCGCCCTGGCAAATCCGAACCCGGAAATCATGCCGGAAGAGGCCAAGGCGGTGCGCGACGACGTCGTCATGTGCACGGGCCGCTCCGATTATCCGAACCAGGTCAACAACGTCCTGTGTTTTCCCTATATCTTCCGCGGCGCGCTCGATGTTGGCGCCACCACCATCAACGAGGAGATGAAACGGGCCGCTGTCGAGGCGATCGCCGGCCTTGCCCAGGAAGAACCGTCCGACGTCGCCGCGCGCGCCTATGGCGGCAAGACGGAAACATTCGGGCCGAACTACCTGATCCCGTCGCCCTTCGACCAGCGCCTGATCCTGCGCATTGCCCCGGCAGTTGCCAGGGCGGCGATGGAAACCGGCGTGGCCACGCGCCCGATCGAGGATTTCGATGCCTATCTGGACCGGCTGAACCGTTTCGTGTTCCGGTCGGGCCTGATCATGAAGCCGATCATCCAGAATGCGAGCAAGGACCCGCAGCGGATCATCTACGCCGAGGGCGAGGACGAACGTGTTCTGCGGGCCGCCCAGGTGCTGATCGAGGACAACATCGCCAAGCCGATCCTGGTCGGCCGCCCCGACGTGCTGCAGCAGCGCTGCGAACGGTTCGGGCTCAAGATCCGCCCCGACGTCGATTTCGAATTCATCAACCCGCAGGACGATCCGCGCTACCGCGATTATGCGGAAGAATATTTCGAGTGCGTCGGCCGCAAGGGCATGCCGCCGAACGCGGCGCGCACGGTGGTGCGCACCAACCAGACCGTGATTTCGGCACTGGCCGTGCGCCGTGGCGACGCCGACGCCGTCATTTGCGGGCTGGAAGGCCGGTTCATCCGCCATCTGCGCGATATCAAGCAGGTCATCGGCGTCTGCAAGACCGCCAAGGACCTTTCGGCAATGTCGCTGCTGATCAATTCGCAAGGGGCCATGTTCCTGTCGGACACATTCGTCACCGAAGATCCCTCCGCGGAGGAAATCTCGGAGATGGCAATTCTGGCGGCCGAGGAGATCCGGCGTTTCGGTATCGAGCCGAAGATCGCGCTTTTGTCCTTGTCGAATTTCGGGTCCCGCGACACGGCATCGTCGCGCAAGATGCGTGAGGCGCTGGAATTGATCTGGGCGCGTCACCCGGAGCTGGAGGCCGACGGCGAGATGCACGGCGATTCCGCGCTAAGCGTCAATTTGCGTGAGCGTGTCATGCCGAACAGCAAGCTGACAGGCGAGGCCAATCTGCTCCTGTTCCCGAACCTGGACGCGGCCAACATCGCGCATAACCTGCTGAAAGTGGCGACCCAGGCACTGCATGTCGGGCCGATCCTGCTCGGCGCGGCGAAACCGGCGCATATTCTCACGCCGTCCGTCACCTCGCGTGGCGTCGTCAACATGTCGGCGCTTGCCAGTGTTGAGGCGCAGACCCACTCGGAAGCCTGAACGGGCAGCTTCAAATCGTGCCTCGTCTGAACATTGCGGACCGGTTCTACCGGTCCGCGTTTGAGCCCGGAGCTGTTCCATGTCCAGCCTGAAACCGCCCGCCGAGTGTGCCTCCAAGGCAGACATTCGTGCGGCCATCGATGCCCTGGACGCCGAGCTGTTGCGGATCTTCGCGCAACGGCAGACCTATGTCCGCCGCATGGCAGAGCTCAAGCAGAGCCCGGATGAGGCCTTCGATCACGAACGGATCGAAACGATGGTGGCCTCGCTGACGACCAGGGCGGAGGAGCTCGGTCTTGAGGGAGAACAGGCCGAGGCCGTCTGGCGCACCCTGATCGCGTGGAACGTCGATTTCGAAAAACGCACCATTTCGGCGCGGCTTGCCGGCGGTGCCCGGGACAAATGATCGAAAAGTGAGGTGCGCCGGCTTTTCCGGATCTCGCTGCTCCCTAAGTTATGGGTGTGGACACCCCAGACGTCGGAGCTCCAATGACCTTGATGCCGTTTGCCAATCGTACAATTGCCGTCATTGTCATGACGGCGGCAGTTTCCGTGAATGCTGCATTGGCGCAATCCACCGTTCGGCTGGAAACGGTTGCGGACGGCCTGTCCTACCCCTGGAGCGTCGCCTTCCTGCCTGACGGCGGCTACCTGGTGACGGAGCGCGACGGCGTGCTGAAACGCCTCGATTCCGAGGGAAGGCAACATGTTGTCAAAGACACGCCCGAGGTCTTCGCGCAAGGGCAGGGCGGTTTGCTGGACATTGTGCTCAGCCCGGACTTCGAGACCGACTCCACGGTTTACCTGACATTTTCGCAAGGCTCGCCGGAAGGGGCGGGAACCTCGCTTTACAAGGCCGGTCTCGCCGATACCAGAAATCCTGGAACCGCTCTTGTCGGCGGCGAGACCATCTTCGCCGGAAACAACAAGGCCTATGGCGGCCGGCATTTCGGCTCGAGGCTGGCATTCGCGCCGGACGGCAACCTGTTCATGACCCTCGGCGACCGGGGCGACGGGCCACGGGCCCAGGATCCGTCGGATCACGCCGGCTCCGTGCTGCGCCTGACACCGGACGGGGAGCCGGCGCCCGGGAATCCCTTCCTGGATGTGGAGGGTGTCCAGCCGGAGATCTGGTCGACAGGCCACCGCAACCCGCAGGCGGCGGCGATCAATCCCGCCACGGGCGAACTCTGGACGGTTGAGCACGGCGCCAGGGGCGGGGACGAGATCAATATCCCGAAGGCGGGCAGGAACTATGGCTGGCCTGTGATTTCCTATGGCCGTCACTACTCGGGCGGCAAGATCGGCGAAGGCACCGAAAAGGAGGGCATGGAACAGCCGATCCACTATTGGGACCCGTCCATCGCCCCGTCGGGAATGGCCTTTGTCACCAGTGACAGGTATCCGGACTGGCAGGGTGACCTGCTTGTCGGAGCCCTCCGCGGCCAGCATCTTGCCCGCCTGGAACTGGACGGCGACAGGGTTGTGAGCGAGGAAAAGTTGCTGACCGATCTGGGCGAGCGTATCCGCGATGTTCGCCAGGGTCCGGATGGCTATCTCTATGTCCTCACCGACAGCGACAATGGACGGCTGATCCGGCTGGTGCCCTGAGCCGGCGGCGGAAACGTTTGTCCTTCAAGTGCTTTTCGGAACTGTTCGCTTGACTTTTTGCGCTGCAACGACGATATAGCGGGCTGCAATCGCTGCCGCGTGAGCAGGCTGCGCGCCCATTGGCAAGTGTGTTCCACACGCCCGGGCCGGCGCAAACCGGTTGCCAGACAAAGGGTCCAATGAGGGACCCGACCAGTTCCCATGTCACGCGATGGTCTGGCGGCATAGAGCCCGGAATGCAAAAGGCATCCGGCTGCCGCGCTCCAACTGCGAACCGCAGGATTTTCCTCTTGCGGTTACCCAAGCGTATTGGTTTGCGCTTGTATCAAGGATTATATTTTGACCGACTTTCAAAGCCTGGGACTTTCCGACGGCTTGCTTTCCGCCGTTGTCGACAACGGCTACGACACCCCGACACCCATCCAGCAGAAGGCCATTCCACTGATTCTGGACGGCCGCGACCTGATGGGACTTGCGCAGACCGGCACCGGCAAGACGGCCGCCTTCGGCCTGCCGCTCATTGACCGGCTGCTGGCAGAACAGGAACGGGCCGGCCCGCGCGGCACGCGCGCACTGATCCTGGCGCCGACCCGCGAACTGGTGAACCAGATCGCCAAAAACCTGATCTCGTTCCTGAAACACACACCGCTGCGGGTTGCTTCCGTGGTTGGCGGTGTCTCCATCAACGGGCAGGTCAAGCGCCTGTCCAGGGGAACCGACATCCTGGTGGCAACGCCCGGGCGCCTGCTCGACCTGGTCGACCGCAAGGCGGTCGATCTCGGAACGGCTTCCTATCTCGTGCTCGACGAAGCCGACCAGATGCTCGATCTCGGCTTCATTCACGCGCTCCGGCGCATCGCTGGCCTCGTTGCCAGGGACCGTCAGACGCTGTTGTTCTCGGCGACCATGCCGAAGCAGATCAACGAGCTGGCAAGGTCCTATCTGCGCGATCCGGAACGGGTGGAGGTTTCCCCCACCGGACGCACGGCGGACAAGGTGACCCAGTGCGTGCACTTCATGGATCAGACCCGGAAGGGCGATTTCCTGCTGGACCAGCTGCGGGCGGAGCCGGACGGTCTGTCCCTGGTGTTCTGCCGCACCAAGCATGGCGCCGAACGGCTGATGCGCAAGCTGGCGCAGGCCGGCATCGCGGCGGGCTCCATCCACGGCAACAAGAGCCAGAACCAGCGTGACCGTGCCATTCGCGACCTGCGCGAAGGCAGCATCAATGTGCTGGTGGCAACGGATGTCGCTGCCCGGGGTATCGATATTCCGGGCGTCAGCCACGTCTACAATTTCGAACTGCCGGAAGTCGCGGAAGCCTATGTCCACCGGATCGGCCGCACGGCGCGGGCCGGCGCGGACGGCGATGCGATCGCGCTCTGCGCTCCCGAGGAAATCGGTCTGTTCCGTCAGATCGAAAAGCTGATCGGCATCGAGATCGAAGTGGCCAGCGGCGACGTGCCGCCCATGTCGGCCGCGGCCGGCAGGGCCAAGCGCGGCGGCGGAAATCGTGGCGGTGCCAATCGCGGCGGCGGCAAGCCTGGTGGAAAGAAGCCGTTCCGCAAACAGTCTTCCTCCGGCGACAATGACAACAGGTCGCAGGACAGGCGTCCGCGCCGCCGCCGCCAGGGTGGCCGCAGGGACGCAGCCTGAGGCCCTTGCCTCAAATGACGATGAAAAGAAAATGCACCGGGAAGTGGCCTTCCCGGTGCCGTACCTTGTGGTCGATGGGTCTCAGAAGCGTCAATGACGCCCTGGATGTTTGATTGGAAGATCGACGAACTTGAACCGAAACCGCCGCAGTCCGGTCAAAGCCCTGCTTTCTTCCTGTCCACAAGGTATCCAACCGCATTCGCGGTTCGATATCGTTTTTCATTCGGGAAAATCGCGGGAACTCCGCGAAGACCTTAAGGAGAGCCACCAGGATTCTAGTGGTTCACCGCAAAACCGCCCCGTCAAAAGTAAAAGTAAATTAACTAAGTTGAGTCTGCAAACGTAACCGCTTTGCCGGGTGAAGGCATGTGGATAAGGAGAAAGCTGCATGAATTCAGTGGGTTGGCGGGTGTGTTTATAGCTTTTCCCACATGGGTGCGAGAATATGTGATTGGGCCAAACTTACGGTAGTGCCAAGAAGCCATTATTTTTCAGAGAATTGGCGAGATTATTTTCTTTATTTATTGTGGTATAAAAAAACTTTATGGGCGAATTCCGACGGCAGATTATTTCTATCATATTGGCAAGAAAGCGGAATTCGATAGACGCAGTAATACCGTAAATAGTACGCATGATGTTGGTTTTCTAGTTGGGGCAGCGCTTATACCAACCGCAATTAATAGGAAACCATCTGACCGCGTTTGGAGGCTGTTCGGCAAGGAGCAGATTGCAGGGCGATACGGGGTATCGTCCAAAATCTGCGACGCGGCAGAACAGCCTCCAAACGCGGCCTTCGGTGGCCTGTTCCGGCCCGCCGGACGGCGTTGCGCCGCTTGAACGGCCAACCAGGCCGTCCTGCGCAACGCGCCTTGCCGGCAAACCGGAACAACGACATCAGATCGGTTCCTATTAATTGCGGTTGGTATTAACCGGAGCGTGCTTCGATCAACCTCGGACAATTGAGGGCGTCAAAAGCCACGGTTGGCAAGCCGTGAAAACTTGGCCCGCACGCCGGCACAGATGAGGAAAGCCTCGTACTGTTCCCAGGCAGTTGCACCGGGGGCAAGAAACTGCAACCGGCCTTCTCAAGCAGCCTTCACACCGTCCAGGAATTTGCCTACCGAAGCGCGCAGGCGCTCGGACTGACCGGAAAGCTGTTCGCTTGCGGCCACCACGCGTGTCGCCACCGTACCTGTTTCCACGGCTGCCTCGCTCACCCCGGAAATGTTCCGGGTGGTTTCCCGGGTGCCGGCGGACACATCCTGGATCGACTGGGAGATCTCACCGGTCGCGGCGCCCTGCTGCTCGACCGCCGTTGATATCGAGACAGCAATGCTCTCCAGATCTGTAATGATCTTTGCGACTTCTTCGACACCGCTCACTGCTCCATCGACTTCCGACTGGATCTGGGCGATCTGGTCGGAAATTTCCTCGGCTGCTTTCGCGGATTGACCAGCCAGTTCTTTCACTTCGGATGCAACCACCGCAAAGCCTTTACCGGCTTCGCCGGCGCGGGCGGCTTCAATAGTTGCGTTAAGCGCAAGTAGATTGGTCTGCTCCGCGACAGCCTGAATGAGCGTGATGACTTCGCTGATGCGGGTGGCCGCGGTCTTGAGACCAAGCACCTGCTCGTTGACCCTGGTGGCTCTTTCGCGTCCGCTACTTGTCTGCTTCGAAGACTGGATGGCCTGGCCTCCGATTTCGATGATGGATGTCGACACCTCCTCGATGGCCGATGCAATGGTCTGAACGCTGGCAGCCGACTGTTCGGACGCAGCCGATACAGCCGCGGACTGATTGGTGTTCTCTTCCGCAATGGCACTCATCGACTGGGCTGTCTGGTTGAGTTCATTGCAGGCGTCTCCAACGGATCCAAGAAGCTCGGCCACATCCGTATCGAATTCCGCAGTCAATTGGGAAATAACCTCGGCACGGTGCAATTGAGCGGCCTGGGCCTCCTTCTCGCGTTCCGCTGCGGCGTTGGCCTCGATTGTGCGTTCCCGAAAGATCTCGTAGGCCTCGGTCAGTTTCGCGGCTTCATCGCGCCCGGTGCTTCGAAGTTCAATTGTCGTGTCGCCGTCGCCCAGCCGGTTGAGCGCCGAGACGACAAGACAAATCGGCCTGGAGATCGCCTGTGTCAACGCAAATGCCATTGCTGCGGACAGGAGCGTGGCCAGGATACCCACGATCAGGATCATGATGGTTGCCTGCTGCTCGTGATGCTCGGCATCCCTTGCCGCCTTGAGCGTGAAGTTCATCAGCTCATTTGCCAGGGCTTCCAGTTCGTGGTCCAGCGCATCTTCCTCACTTGCGACACGGTCAATCAGCGCCTGCTCCTCGCTGACCTGATCGCTGCCGGCCGACTGGGCCGCTTTTGCACTTGCTGCAATCTTTTCGATTGCTCTCTCGGCATCGTTCTGGAATTCGCGATGCGCCGCGTCAATATGGCCAAGGGCCTCGAACACGTGTTCCCATTCCGCGCGTTCCTCGGCCTCCGTTGTTTCCGACTTGATCGACTGGACCTGTTGACGTGCCTGAACCAGCTTTTCACTGCCGGCCCGAGCGAGTTCGGAAAATTTCCGGCGCGCGCCGGAAAATCCTTCAAACGCATGCCGGCTGCCATTGGCCGCCTCTTCGCCAAGCCTGATGGCGCGCTCAAAGAGAACCGCCTGTTCCAACTGCATTTCGGACAGGTGGGAAATGGTGTTTGACAGCACCAGATCATGCTCGGCCACGGCTTTCAGCTCATGGCCGATCGTCGACATTGACCTGAGGCTGATCGTTGCCGTGACAAGCAGAAACAGGATCATCAGGACGCTGAATGTTCCCAGCTTAACAGCGAGTGAGAACCGGGACAGGAGGCGGTTGAGCATGAGTGAGGTTCCTTGGGAAATCTTTCACTGCAGTCATTTGCGTAAGAGGAATTACTTTTGGAATTATTCGGATACCAAGATAATCAAGGGTTAAAAGGCGAGAAGGCAAGTTTTTATACGTATATACCGTAGGGTGAATCCGGGAATGTATTGCTAGAAATTCGAATGTTGTTGCAATCTTTTGGTGCGTATACAGATTTCGGGAATTGGTGGATGTGTCGGATCTCGGTTTCGAATCACGACAGTCATGTGTCGCGAGGGCGGCGATTGACCGGGAATTGGTCTCGGCTGACTGGTCCGGAACGTGCCGCAAGTCGAGCATCCGGTGTGGCAAGGTGTGCGACAGTCAGGGATGCGTCCCGTTCAGGCGCGGCGGAAGGTTCTGCCACCGGTGGAAAAATCCGTCACTGAGCCGGTGCCGATCAGGCGCAGGTCCTGCCAACTGCCGGCGGCCGGTAGACCGGCTGAACCATCCTTCGGCAGGGGACGTCGCGGTGCACGCCGACGATGCGGTCAGGTCTTTGACGAACGGAGCGTCCTTGGGCCGTAGCGGGCAATTACCTGCCGGTAGAGGCTGGGGGTGATGTGTTTGCGGATATCCCGGTCGAGGTGCTCGACGATGGCCGGTGCATCCGGAAAAGACTTCCGCAAACCCAGCCGGATCGACACTGGTTGAGCTTGCGCGATATGGCTGCCGGACAGGCTCCGGACCTGCGTTGCCAGCCTCATTTCCCGCAACTTGAAATCCATGACGACAGGGTCGGCAAGAACAAAGTCCGCGTGACCGAACACCATCATGTTGACCATGGTCTCGAATTCCGAAACCAGGGTCCTTTCAGGATGACCGCGCCAGACGGCGTCGGCGCGGTCATCTCCGATGAGACTGACGGTCTTGAACCGGTAAAGATCCTTGATGGAGCCGATTGCGGCCAGAGCGCCGGCGTTAGGGTTGGCTGCGGCAAAGTAGATGTCATCCCGCATCGTTGTCACGATCGGTGTCGGAATGAAGTGGACGTAGGTGCTGCGCCGTGCCGAAACGGGCATGCAGAAGATGTCCGCTACGCCGGCGGATACAAGATTCTGGGCACGTGCCAGAGGATAGCCCTCATGGTCGATCGTGAAGTCGCCGTGATCCGCCAGGACATCCAGCAAGTCAACGAGAATGCCGCGCATCCGGCCGGCATGTCGGTCAAAGAACGCATATGGAGGATTGTCATCGTGATGTGCATGCCTGAACACGCGATTCCAGCAGGGGCCCGCGTTGGCCCCGCTAGCCGCGAGGGTCGCAAGTGAAGCCAGGAAAGAGCGGCGCGTGATCATCACAGTCTGGGCTCTCGAAAAAATGGATTCGCAGGGGCAGATCTGGCCGATGTTTGTGCCTGGGAAGGGCACTGACTGTCCAAACTGCTCCTGCGAAAGGTGTGGTCGATGGGAAACGGCTGCATTTCAACCTTGACCGTTTGTGCCGAAGGACCGGTCCCATGAAGGAGCGGCCGTCGATCTTATTTTTTACACCTAAAGTGTAACATAGATTCCGGGAAATGGAACCGGAATTTCTCACGTACGGGGAGATTTGGCGTTAAAAGCTTGCAAATGAATGGATATTTTTTTGAATTCTGGTAGTCTTCGCCTTCCTGATCCACTTTGTTACGCTTTCATTGTAATAAATTCTCCGAAGTTGACCTTATGGATTATGCACCGGACACGATGATATCGAGCAGGTTTCTGCGTAAGGGCGAAAGCGCGGTGGTGTCGCCGAATGAACGCAGTGTCTTGAGGTTGCTCTGGAACAATCCCGGTACGCCGCGCACCACGCTGAACACGCATCTGGACCTGACGCAGCAATCCATCTACCGGATCGTCGACAATCTCGTGGAGCGCGGCATGGTCCAAATCGGCGCGCCGGTGCCCGGTCAGGGACGGGGGCAGCCGAGCCCCACGCTGCGGTTAAACGGTGACTATGCCTATTCCTGCGGAATTTCGATCAATGCGGACGTCATTCACCTGTACCTCATGGACTTTGCCGGCAAGCTTACCGGGCACGACTCCATACCGCTGCTCGGTCAATCGATGGGCGACGCGCTCCGTGAGGTCGGCGCACGCCTGGCGGGCTTGCGCGACCGGAGTGCACTCAGTGAGGATACGAATCTCGGCATAGGCGTCGGCATGATGGGCTACAATGTGGGCGGAACGCGTTTCAACGGCCCGCTGCCCCTGCACGAATGGTCATTGATCGAACTGGGCCCTTTGCTGACCAGCGAATTTGACAAGCCCGTGTGGATCCACAACAGCGGCCAGATGGCCTCGGTCGCGGAGGCCATGTTCGGTGCGGGGCGGCATGTCCGGCACTTTGCCTATCTCTTCATCGGGTACGGGTTCGGCGGCGGTTTGATCAGCGACGGGGAATTGCTGCTCGGTGGCAACGGCAATGCCGGTGAATTCGCCTGCATCCTCGAACCCGGCGAGATCAACAAGCGGCCGGCGCTGAAATACCTGATCGGAAAATTGGCTTCAAATGGCATCGAGATTTCTTCGATCGATCATTTGCGGCAATCCTTCAAGGCCGACTGGCCAGGGGTCAGCGAATGGCTGGACGATATCACCCCGGCTTACAACCGGCTGATCAACGCGATATGGGGTGTGTTCGGTCCGCAGGCGATCGTTTTCGGCGGACAGGTTCCACCTGCCCTGGCGAACATGTTGATCGAAAGAACGGTGTCTTTCGAGCTTCCCCGCTACGGTGTCCCGCATCCTCCTGCCAAGCTCCTCGTCAGCGAACTGGAAGGGGACGCAACGGCGATGGGAGCCGCGGCGATTCCCTTCAAGAGACTGGTCTTCTGAGTACTTCGGTCCGGGTCAGCGAGGGGTGGGCAGGTGCATGGCGCGTATCATCTGAAGAGCCGGATGACGGGTCCCAATGGGGCCGCCGCCCGTTGCTGGTTGTCACCAGTGGCTCGAGAATTGCGGGGACCTGTGGAAAATTTGACCAATTGGTATAAGTTTGCTTTTTGGAGCCATAGCATCTTCTTATTGCCGGCATTAATGAATTGACCTTACCCTTACGTGAAGTTATCAAGCGTCCAAATCGCTTTGGTTAACAAAATAAAACAATCACAAGCGTAAAAAAACCGGATCGAATTCCGGAAAAAAGTGCACGTTGGCTCCATCGGAACCATCGACCCCAAAAGAATTGTTCGCCTTCGGGCGGACACGATCTTGTGGCGCGGGCGATCGCGCCGCGGCAGCGGATGTGCGACGTCGCTCGTCCGGTGTCCGCGCGATTGACAACCGCAACGGGCCGGACCCCCACAAATGCCGGCCTGATACGACCCATCGGCCGCAAGACTGCGACACCGGAAAGGTTTGCCTTTCCGGTGTCGTTTGTTTTTCAAAAGGGCGGCTGAACGCGGCGCAGGCTCTGCCCGCGATTAGGCTATTTGATTTTCTTGGCAGGCCAGCTCAGACCAACCGTCAGGCAGCATAAGATACTGATCGCCAGCAGCAGCGAAACCGCATAAGGCGTTGTCACGCACCCTTCCATGATGGCGAATGCGAGAACGTCATTCTTTTCTTCGACCAGCCATTCTAGAGCGAGAAACAGCAGCCAGATCGCGGCGAAACCTGACGTCAGCAAACAAAGTATCCTGCTCCGCAACAACAGCGAAACAGCAAGCAAGATCAGGAAAGCGACACCTGGAAAAGAGCCGAAAACAAGCAACACGTCATCAAGTTGGCTGACTTTGCCGTCCGATGGGTTCCAGGCAGGGCGTGACTTGTCACACACTTCGGCGACAGCAGGCACTGCGGAGACAAGAAGAGCGGCCGAAGCCGCTCCCAGATGTCGTTTCAAATGGCCCGGCATCAAGGCCGCATCACATGTTCGGATAGTTCGGGCCGCCGGCGCCTTCGGGCACCGTCCAAGTGATGTTGCCATTCGGATCCTTGATGTCGCAGGTCTTGCAGTGAACGCAGTTCTGCGAATTGATCTGGAATTTCGGCGCGTCTTCGCCTTCCTCGATCCACTCGTAGACACCCGCCGGGCAGTAGCGGTTGGAAGGTCCGGCAAAGACATCGTGCTCGGAGGATTTCTGCAGCGCGTCGTCCTTGACCTTGAGGTGAATCGGCTGATCTTCCTCGTGGTTGGTGTTGGACAGGAACACCGAGGACAGCTTGTCGAAGGAGATGACGCCGTCCGGCTTCGGATAGTCGATCTTCTTGCAATCCTTGGCCGGCTTCAGGGTTTCCGAATCCCGCTTTCCATGCTTCAGCGTGCCGAAGAAGGAGAAGCCGAACAATTCGTTGGTCCACATGTCCATGCCGCCAAGGCCGATGCCGAGCCAGGTGCCGAATTTCGACCAGAGCGGCTTGGCGTTGCGCACCTTCTTCAGGTCCGTGCCGATCGGGCTGTTGCGCCAGGCCGTGTCGTAGTCGGTAAGCTCCGTATGCGCCTCTCCGCGGCCGATCGCTGCCATGACTTCTTCCGCGGCCAGCATGCCGGAGAACATCGCGTTGTGGGAGCCCTTGATGCGCGGCACGTTTACGAGACCCGCGGAGCAGCCCATCAAGAGGCCGCCCGGGAAGGACAGTTTCGGCACCGACTGGTAGCCGCCCTCGGTGATTGCGCGCGCGCCATAGGAGATGCGCTTGCCGCCCTCGAACGTGTCGCGGATCGCCGGATGGGTCTTGAAACGCTGGAACTCGTCGAAGGGGGACAGCCACGGGTTCTCGTAGTTGAGATGGACCACGAAGCCGACGGCCACCTGGTTGTCCTCAAGGTGGTAGAGGAACGAGCCGCCACCGGTCTTGCCGTCGAGCGGCCAGCCGAAGGAGTGCTGTACCAGGCCCGGCTTGTGTTTCTCCGGATCGACCTGCCACAATTCCTTGATGCCGATGCCGAATTTCGGCACGTCGCTGTCCTTATCGAGGTCGAACTTGTCGATCAACTGCTTGGCCAGCGAGCCGCGTGCGCCTTCGCCGATCAGCGTGTACTTGCCGCGCAGTTCCATGCCGCGGGTGAACATGGCGTTCGGTTTTCCGTCGCGGCCGATGCCCATGTCGCCGGTGGCGACGCCGGCGACGTTGCCACTGTCGTCATATAGCAATTCGGCGGCGGCAAACCCGGGATAGATCTCGACGCCGAGGGTTTCGGCCTTTTCTGCCAGCCAGCGGCAGACATTGCCCAGAGAGACGATGTAATTGCCGTGATTGTTCATCAGCTTGGGCAGGAACATGTTCGGCAGGCGCATGGAGCCCGCGGGGCCCAGCACAAGGAAATGGTCGGCCGTCACCGGCGTCTTGAGAGGCGTGTCTTCCTCGCGCCATTCCGGCAGCAGCTGGTCCAGCGCGATCGGATCGATCACGGCGCCGGACAGGATATGGGCTCCGACTTCCGAGCCCTTTTCCAGGACAACGACGCTCAGCTCTTCGCCCTTGTCGGCGGCGATCTGTTTCAGCCGGATCGCCGCGGCAAGGCCGGCTGGGCCTGCGCCGACAATCACGACATCCACATCCATGCTTTCGCGTTCGCCAAGCGCTTCTTGTTCGCTCATCTAAATCTCCCTCCGCCCAAAGGGGCCTGCCCGGATCTGCGGACCGGGACCGAAATCGGTCACCTTTCCGCAAACTGCCGCTCTGTCGCCAGAGCGGGACATTGTCCAACAGGCCGCTGGTTGCTCAAGCCGTAGCGCCTATGTGCCCCATTTTGCAGCGCAAAACACGACATTTTTCATCGTCAATTGCGAAATCGGCGACCGTTGACAAAGTTTGGCCCAGATAGAGCAAAGCAGACGGAGGGCGTCAAGAGGATACTTAACGTTTACGTAAGCGTAATTTGTGGCGCGCGTGGGTTGGCGAATGTGAACAGGTGCTGGATAACCCTGGTGCACGTGCAATCGCCAAAGCCGCCGCGCTTGTACTCTGGCACTGGCTGGGTAAACTCCGCGCCGGAGGTCCTTTCTTGCAGCATTTTCCAGACGACCCGCGCCAGATCGAAGCCCTGCTGGATTTCTATGCCAGTGCGGGCGTGGACTGTTTTCCGGGCGAAGACCCAGTCGACTGGTTCGCGCTCACCCGGCAGCAGGCCGAACAGCGCAACCAGGCACGGATGCAGGCAACTTCGCCCGCAGCTCCTATCGCGGTGTCTCCGGGTCCGGGCGCGGTCCGGTCGCAGCCTGTTCCGGGCCTGCCTCCGGCTGCGCCTCATTCCCCGGCATCCGATAGCAGTCACCCGGCTGTCCTGCCGGACGGAGAGGCCATCGCCATGGCCCGCGACCTTGCGGCACGCGCGGCGTCGCTTGACGACTTGCAGGCCTGCCTGGCGGCCTTCGAGGGCTGCAATCTCAAGCTGACGGCCAAGAAACTGGTCTTTGCCGACGGCAATCCGGAAGCCCGGCTGATGTTTGTCGGCGAGGCACCGGGACGGGACGAGGACCTGCAGGGCAAACCTTTTGTCGGCCGGTCCGGACAGCTGCTCGACCGGATGCTTGGCGCGATCGGCCTCGACCGGTCGTCGGCCTATATCGCCAATGTGGTGCCCTGGCGTCCGCCGGGAAACAGGACACCGACGCCGCAGGAAACCGAAATCTGCAAGCCTTTCATCGTCAGGCAGATCGAACTGGTCAATCCGGATGTCCTGGTGTTCCTGGGGGCGGCCTCTGCGAAGACCCTGCTCGGGGTGCAGGACGGCATTCGCAAGATGCGCGGGCGCTGGATGACGTATCCGGGCGGCGGCAAGGAAATTGCGGCCATTGCGACCTATCATCCGGCTTATCTCCTGCGCAGTCCGCTGGAGAAACGCCTGTCCTGGCGCGACTTTCTCAGCATCCGGAACAGGCTCGCCGACAAAACCCTTGATTGAGATTCGGGTTGTAATTTTACCTATTGTTGCGAATTGTTGTTAACATAGTTCATGAAAAAGTTTCATTATTTCTTCTCGGGCGTTTTGTATTGGGGAGAAATCGACCTTCGTTTAACTTGTTTTGACCCTGTGCTGTCGATAATTTGATTTGCATTGATTTAGGCGTGGTCTATCGCAAGCGCACGAATTCGGATTTCGTCGCCATGGAGGAGTGCCACGCCGAGCGTCGGGGGGCGCGACTTGACCGAACCGGAAATGAAAATCCCAGAAGGTGCCGTGTTGCACATCCTGGTCCTGGACTTCGACACACTGGCCTGCGAGGAGACGTCCGCCTCGGAGTTCAGTCAGACCGGCTGCCGAATTCAGTCCACCAGGCACAAGGAAATCGGAAAGACGCTCGGTCTGCGGATCGCCGGTTTCGAGCAGATGGTCAAGGCACGCATATCCGGGATCGGTGCCGGTGACATTGCCGTGCACTACGAGTTTGCCGACAGCGAGACGAGTGAAAAGCGGAGCGAACGGCGTCGCAAGGTGTCCATTCCGGCTTTTGTGAGCGGCAAGACGAGCCAGGAAGGGTTCAGCTGCGAAATCATAGATGCAAGTCCGTCCGGATGCCGGCTTTCAAGTCTGAAGCTTCAGGGCTTGCCGGCCGATATTCAACTCCAGATCCCGGGGCTGGATCTTCCGGTGAACGGCAGGATTGTCTGGCGCGCCGAAGGATTGGCCGGCGTCAGGCTCTTGTGGCAGTTCGCACGCGGCGCTCGAAAGGGGCAGGAGCGTATCCGGCCACCCGGCCTCGCCGAAAAAGCCGGTGCCAAGTCAGGGCGCAAGGCGGACTCCTCGGGATTTGGCGTCAGGCGCAACCGGGACACCGGCTGAGGCGCGATCTTCCCGCAAGCGTGGTATGACCGCCCAGTCCAGCCCGGCGCAGGTGAAGAGGAGAGGGCGCCGTGGCTTAACCGGGATTTCAGAATCCGGTCGTAAGATCCGTTTCAGGACTTTTGGGAACGACGCGAGCACTTGTGTCATGGCTATAGACACGGACAACAGCATTGCGGCGCTGGTCGTCGATCTGGCGGACATGTCTTGTTTCGAGGCTGTTGTCTACGACCTGACCGAAGAAGGGTGCTGGATCGCTTCCGACAAGGTTGACCTGCTCAAGGAGGAGGTCGGGCTCAGGATTGCCGGTTTCAACAAGCTCATTCGCGGAACGGTGGTCGCCTATGGAGACCAGGAAGCGCAGCTGTCGTTTCAGTTCAAGCGGGAAGAGCCGGGCGAAAAGCGTGAGGAGATCCGCCGTCCGGTCTGGATCACGGCGGTCATCTGCGGCAAGACGCACCCGATAACGATGAAGTGCCGTGTCGTCGATGCCAGCAAGTCCGGTTGCCGCCTCGAAGGCGATGCGCTCGAACGTCTGCCGAATGAGATCGAGATCTCCATTCCCGGCCTCGATCTGCCGATCAACGGTACGATCGTCTGGCGCAGGCAGGGCCAGGCCGGTGTGCGGCTGCAATGGCCGTTCGAGCCCGAACCGGAGCCGAAGACGGAACAGCTGCTGAAGGCTCTGGAAGAGGAAACCAGGGCGAAACCCAAGCGCGGCCCCAAAAAGAAGATCAGCGCCTTCGGCTCCTGAAGTCCGGCGTGGCATGGCCTCGTTTCAATCGCTGTCCATGCCCGGTTGTCCGGCCGGTCGGGAACGGCGGACGGCAGCTGGCGCGCGGGCTGTGAAACGCTTTGCCAAAAGTCTTGGGTCGGAGCCTTTCAAATCCGGGCCGCGATACATATATCGAACCGAGATTGTAAACTCTTTCAGGGCTTTTCCGCGTGCTTTCCACTCTTCGCAGCTATCTTCCCAAACCGTTTCGCAACGACAAGACCATCATTCCGGTCGTGCGGCTGCAAGGCGCTATCGGCGGTGGGGGCCCAATCAAGTCGGCTCTGTCCCTGTCCACCGCGGCCATTCCTCTCGAAAAGGCCTTCTCGGTAAAAAAAGCGCCGGCCGTCGCGCTGATCATCAATTCGCCCGGCGGGTCGCCCGTCCAGTCGCGACTGATCTTCAAGCGTATCCGTGATCTTGCAAAAGAGAAGGAAAAGGACGTTCTCGTCTTTGTCGAGGATGTCGCCGCCAGCGGCGGCTACATGATCGCGGTTGCCGGTGACGAGATCTTTGTCGATCCGTCCTCTATCGTCGGCTCCATCGGCGTGGTCGCGGCCGGTTTCGGCTTCACGGAGATGATCAAGAAGATCGGTGTCGACCGCCGGGTCTACACGGCAGGTGAGAAGAAGGTCATTCTCGATCCGTTCCAGCCGGAAGTGGAAGAGGACATCGAATACCTGAAAGGTCTCCAGCAGGACATTCACGAGACCTTCATCGATCTGGTGAAATCCCGCCGCGGCGACGTGCTTGCCGAGGACCCGGACCTGTTTACAGGCAAGTTCTGGACGGGCCGGACCGCGATCCAGCTGGGCCTGGTGGATGCCATCGGCGATCTGCGTGGTGTCCTGAAGGAGCGCTATGGCGAAAAGACCGAGCCGAAACTGATTTCCGCGCCGCGCGGCCTGTTCGGCCGCAAGGGTGGGGTCGGGGTCGGTCTGGACCATGGCAGACTGGTCGAGGGACTTGGCGGCGAGCTGATATCGTCGGTGGAGGAGCGGGCATTGTGGGCGCGCTACGGCCTTTAAAAAGGCATATTGCCCGTGTGACAATCGGGCAGTGAAGGGGAAGAACATGACCGAACTGATAGGCATGGCCGCGCTGGCCGTTGGAGGCTACTGGATCGTGCGCCGTGTCAAGCGCAAGATGGCCGAGGTCGAGAACCGGATATCCAGGGCCGCTGCCAATGCCGACCCGAATGGCCGGGGCCCGAAACTGGTTCTGGATCCGGACACCGGCAAATACCGCCCGCAGGCCTGATACCTCTTGAAAGGGGCGGGAAGGGTGTCCCGCCCGCCACATTTCCTCATCAGGCCGAGACTTGCGCCCGGAACAGGCCCCAGCGTGCCGACCCGCTCCGCGCGGCTCCCGCCAACACGGCAGCGGTCAACAGGACAAGCAGGCCTTCCGCCACGGGACCGGACAGCCAGATACCCGGTTCACCGAAGCCGAGCGGCAACACGAACAGCAACGGCAGGAAGAACGCATAGGGCTTCACCAGGCTGAGCAGCGCCGCACGGCGGGCGTCCCCGAGCGCCTGGAAATAGGTCGCCACCACCATGAGCGGCCCTGCGGCGAAATACATCGCCACCATCACCGGCAGGATACGGCCGATCTCGCCGATGACCACGGGGTCATCGACAAAGGCGCGGCCGATCCATGGCGCGGCGAATGTCAGCCCGGCTTCCAGCGCAAGGCAGTAGAGAAAGGCGAGCCCGAGTCCGAGGCGAAGCGTGGCATCCGAGCGCTGCCACAACAATGCGCCTGCATTGTTGCCGACCATCGTCTGGAAAGCCATGGAAAGACCGAGCAGCGGCAGATAGGCAAAGGTCATGATCCTTGTGGTCACGCCGAAGGCGGCCACCGTGGTCTCGTAACCTTCGGCGCCGAACCGTTGCAGAACGGTGATGGTTGCCGATGCCCCGAGCGCGATGCCGATGAAACTCAGGCTCTGCGGCGCGCCGAGTGACAGGATGCCGGGCCAGTCCGATGTCAGCGGCTGTGCAAAAACATCCCTCGGGCCGATTGTCGTGCGGCCACTCAGCCGGTAGCCGACAACAAAGACAAGCGCGAGCGCCTGCGCCAGCACCGTCCCGAGCGCACTGCCGGCCACGCCGAGATCGAGAAGGACGATCAGCACGTAGTTCAGCGCCAGGTTGGCCAGCGACACGGACAGGCTGAGCCCGGCCATCATCATGACATGGCCTTCGTTGCGAAGGGCGTCGGAATTGACCGCCAGCACGAACATCAGGGGCGAGAATCCGATGGTGATTGCCAGGTAGACGTAACTCATGGCGGCGATCTCGGCCGATCCGTCGGCCGCCACCTGTGTTGCCGTCCGGCCAATGCCGAGCAGAAGCACGATCAGGAGGATACCGGCGGTCAGTGCCAGTCCGTGAGCTCCGGCAAAGACCGCGCGGGCCTCGTCCATGCGGCCACCGCCCAGGTGCCGGGCGAGCAGGCTCGACATGCCGCTGGAAACCAGCGTCGCCAGGGCGGCCAGAAGCATGTAGGCGGGAAACATGAGAGTGACCGCGCTGAGTGCGTCCGGGCCGACATAGATCCCGAGAAAGACGGCGTCGGCGACCGTGAGAAGTCCGTTCATGCTCATGACAAGCACGATCGGCAGGGCGGTCTTCAAAAGGGTCGGACCGATTGGTCCATGGGTGAAGGAATTCGCCCGGGAGGTGTCCTTGGACATTCTGCGCTCCAGATGGGCATTTCGATTTTGAGGAGGGGCTCGCATTGCCACCAGCGCGAAATGCGTCGGGGAAACAGAAAGTCGTTTCAGCCGGACTTTCACCAGGACGGTAGCGTCTGCGAGCGGCGGGCAATCCGGGGCCGGGGAATTTGGTATCCGGAACGGGCAGGCTCGTCAATGCAAATGCTAGGACCGGATTTGTTGAAAGTGTCTCCCTCGTCATCGAAGGCAGTGCACCTGCAGTGGGCAAAGCTTTTCTCCCTCTCCCGTTGGGAGAGGGCTGGGGTGAGGGGGCAAACGCTTTAAGGATACGGAAAGCTTTGCCCCCTCACCCGGACCTTCGGTCCGACCTCTCCCCAAGGGAGAGGTAACTTTGCTGTCTGAAAGTGGGGTGCCGGACAAATGCGATTGCTTTGTGACGAAAAATGACGAGGGAGCAGTCGAAAGACATTTCCCACCCGCCACCTTGACCTTCCCTCCGCATCGTGGCACCTGTCGCCGCCGGAACCAGCCATTTTCGCGGAACACCCCATGTCGACTGAAACCCTGCCGGCGCATATGCGTCCGGAAAACTCCTTTCAAGGCCTGATCCTGACCCTGCAGCGCTTCTGGGCGGACCAGGGCTGCGTGGTTCTGCAGCCCTATGACATGGAAGTCGGCGCAGGCACCTTTCACCCGGCGACGACCTTGCGCTCCCTCGGGCCGCGCCCGTGGAAGGCCGCCTATGTGCAGCCGTCCCGCCGCCCGACAGACGGCCGCTACGGCGAGAATCCGAACCGGCTGCAGCACTATTACCAGTTCCAGGTGATCCTGAAGCCGTCTCCGGCGAACCTGCAGGAGCTGTACCTGAACTCGCTCTACGCCATCGGCCTCGACCCGAAGGTGCATGACATCCGCTTTGTCGAGGATGACTGGGAAAGCCCGACGCTGGGCGCCTGGGGCCTTGGCTGGGAATGCTGGTGCGACGGCATGGAAGTGTCCCAGTTCACATACTTTCAGCAGGTGGCCGGGTTCGAATGTTCGCCGGTCTCCGGGGAACTGACCTACGGCCTGGAACGGCTGGCCATGTATATCCAGGGCGTCGATAACGTTTATGACCTGAACTACAACGGCATGGACGGGGCCGACAAGGTCACCTATGGCGACGTCTTCCTGCAGGCAGAGCAGGAATATTCCAGGCACAATTTCGAGCACGCGGACACGGACATGCTGTTCCGTCACTTCAAGGATGCCGAGGCCGAATGCCGGTCGCTTCTGGAGGCCGGTGCCAGGGCGCGGGACGACAACGGCGCCAATGTGCACCAGGTGGTGCTGCCGGCCTATGACCAGTGCATCAAGGCCAGCCACGCGTTCAACCTGCTTGATGCCCGCGGCGTGATTTCGGTCACCGAGCGCCAGAGCTACATTCTGCGCGTGCGCGAGCTGGCCAAAGCCTGCGGCGCAGCCTTCCTGGAGACCGAGGCCGGCGGCGTCGGCTACCACAACCAGGCAGCGGAATGATATCCACGCTTCCTGGAACTGCCGGCACAAAAATGTGTTCTGCGGCACAGAATGGCGTTTGATACAGACCTGATACGTTTGAGACGGTTTCGGCGGGATGACAATCGCGCTCCCGGCGGCTAGCTTCCAGAGCCTGATTTCTTGGAGGTTTCCCCGATGGCCTGGTTTTTTCTCGCGCTCCTGATCGCGCTCAGCGTCTTTGCGATCATTCTCTACAATGCTCTCGTCAGGAAACGGCAGATGGTCGAGGAGGGCTGGAGCGGCATCGATGTCCAGCTGAAGCGCCGGGCCAACCTGATCCCGAACCTGGTCGAAACCGTCAAGGGCTACACCTCCCACGAAAACGAGACGCTGAAATCGGTCACCGAGCTTCGGGCGGAAGTCGGTGCCCTGCCTCAGGACGATGTCGCCGGCCGTGCCAGGGTGGAAGGCATGCTGTCGCAGGCGCTGGGCCGGCTGTTCGCCGTTGCCGAGGACTATCCGGACCTGAAAGCCAGCCAGAACTTCTCCGACCTGCACCAGTCCCTCGACGAGATCGAAAACGCCATCCAGATGGCCCGCCGGTATTACAACGGCGCGGTGCGCAACCTGAACGTTGCGGTCGAGAGTTTCCCCTCCAACCTGATTGCCAGCCAGTTCAAGTTCGAGAAAGCGGAATATTTCGAGATCGAGGACGAGGCCGACCGGGCCGTGCCGAACGTGAAATTCTGAGGGAGACCGACGGGATGCTCAAACAGTTCGCATCAGCCTGCCTTGCCGCTCTTTTTCTGGTGTTCGCAGGACTGGGTGTCCAGGCCGACGAACGGATCCTTTCCTTTGCGTCCGATATCGATGTCGACAGCAACGGAACACTGACCGTGACGGAAACGATCCGGGTGCGCGCGGAAGGAGCCCAGATCAAGCGCGGCATCTTCCGGGACATCCCGCTGACGGCGGAAGGCGCGAACGGCCGGGTTTACCGGGTCGGTTTCGAGCTGCTGTCGGTCCTGCAGGACGGGCAGCCGGCACCCAACTTTGCCCGGCAGAACGGTGCCGGCATCCGGATCTACATCGGTGAGGAAAGCGTCTTCCTGCAGCCCGGCGTCTACACCTACACCATCAAGTACCGGACGGACCGGCAGGTAAGGTTCTTTGACGATCACGACGAGGTCTATTGGAACGTCACCGGCAACGAGTGGAACTTTCCGATCGACGAGGCTGTCGCACGGGTGAGGTTGCCGGAGGGCGTAAAGGCAACGGAGTGGTCGGCCTATACCGGTCCCTTCGGAGCGACCGGCCAGAACTACACCGCCAAGGCGGAAAACGGCGGGTCCGAAGTGGTTTTCGCCACCACGCACCCCTTGTCGGTCCGGGAAGGGCTGACGGTTGTCGTCAGCATGCCTGTCGGCGCCGTCTCCAGGCCCTCAAGCGCGCAGCAGATGCAATACTTCCTGAGCGACTACAGGTCCGAACTCATTGGCGGCGGCGGCCTGCTTCTGGTGGCGCTCTATTATCTGTTCGCCTGGTTCAAGGTGGGCAGGGACCCGGCGAAAGGCGTCATCTTTCCGCGGTTCAAGCCGCCAGCGCGCATTTCGCCGGCGCTTTCCCGGTACATCGTCAACCGCGGTTTCGGCGACGGCGGCTGGGTGGCCCTGTCGGCGGCATGCCTCAATCTTGCGGTCAAGAGACGGCTGCGGCTGGAAGACAATGACGGCGACATGATGTTGACGCTCGACCGGGAAGGCCGGGAAGACCACGTGCCGGGATTCGGTCTGCCGAAAGGGGAAGCCGCGCTGGAAACCTGGCTGATGGCGCGGGGCAGTCCGCTGACGCTGAACAAGGCGAACGGCATGTCGATCAAGTCCCTCGGCAGCAGGTTCACGGGCGCGATCGAGCAGGAAAACCGCAACGTGTTCTTCAAGAGCAACTGGACCTACCTGCCGGCCGGGGTCCTGATGAGCCTGGCAACGCTTGTCGCCCTCTTCTTTCTGGTGCCGACGTCCAAGGGCGAGCAGGAATTCATGATCCTGTTCCTGTTCCTGTCGGTGTTCGCAACGGTGTTCCCGACGGCCTTCGGGCTGGCTTTCATCCCGATCGGCAATCTGAAACTGCGCATCGGTGTTGTGTTTGCGGTCGTCGGGCTTGCAATGTTTGGCGCTGCCCAGCTGGCCGGGCTGGCCACCGGCGGCCTGGAGACGCTCCCGGCCGTGCCGGTGATCGTTGTCGGGCTGGTTGCCGCGAATCTTCTGGCCTTCATGTTCATCGGTGCGCCGACGGCCCTCGGCCGTGAGGCGATGGACGAGATCGAGGGTCTGAAGCTCTACCTGTCCGTTGCCGAGAAGGACCGGCTCAACATGACGGAAGCGCCGGACATGAGCACGCAGCACTTCGAGGAATTGCTGCCCTATGCGGTCGCCCTGGATGTTGAAAAGCCCTGGGCCAAGGCCTTCGAAGGCTGGTTGGCAACCGCGGCCGGAGCCGCGGCGGCGGCAAGTTACCATCCGAACTGGTATTCCAACCGCAGTTTCGATGCCCGGCACGTGTCGGACAGCCTTGGGAAAACCGCCAGTGCAATGGCCGGGTCGTTCCAGTCGTCCGTTCCGATCCCGAAATCCTCCAGTTCCGGGTCCTCCGGAGGCGGCTCGTCCGGTGGCGGTGGTGGCGGCGGCGGCGGTGGCGGCTGGTAGTTTCGCTTGCGTTGGAAACGGTCAGGAGCTTCTATGGGGCATAGTTTTTTGCCTTAACTCCGGACGGCTTCAAGTACCCACATGACCGGTGACGCGCTGTCATTCAATGAATTTGCGAGCTTCAACCTGGCGATCCTGGTCTATTTCCTGGGCGTCAGGCTGAACAAGAAGATCGCGTTTCTGCGGCATTACAACATTCCAGAGCCGGTCTCTGGCGGTTTGCTGGTCGCGCTCGTGGCACTGATTGTCTATCTCGGCCTTGGCAAGGAAATCGGCTTTTCGCTGAATTCCCGCGACTATCTGCTCTACTGCTTTTTCACGGCCATCGGCCTGAATGCGCGTTTCTCGGATCTGGTGAAAGGTGGCAAGCCGCTCCTGATTCTGCTGTTCCTGACCGTTGGCTACATGCTGGTACAGAATGTCGTCGGCACAGGGGTGGCTGTCGCGCTGGGGTTCCCGACCGGTTTCGGATTGCTCGGCGGCACCATTTCTCTCGTGGGGGGGCACGGCACCGCGATCGCGTGGGGCCCGAAACTGGTCAATAACTATGGCGTCGTGGGCGCCGTCGAGATCGGCGCGGCCACCGCGACGCTCGGCCTCATTGCCGCCAGCCTGCTCGGTGGCCCCGTCGGCAATTACCTGATCGAACGCCGAGGCGCAAAACCGGATCCGGACCGTCCGGAAGAAGCGCCGATGATCGGCATCGAAAGCAATCGGGAAGCCGACACCAGCGTGACGCATACCGGCCTGATGCGTTCGCTCCTGGTGCTCAACATTGCCATCGGGCTTGGCGTCGGTTTGCAGGAAGCGCTGGTGGCAGGTGTCGGACTGGATCTGCCGGTGTTTGTCTGCTGCCTGTTCTGCGGCATTGTCCTGTCCAACACGGTGCCGGTGATCTTCAGGAAGATGACCTGGCCGGCCCGGTCCAGGTCCCTGGCGGTGCTGTCCGACCTTGCGCTCGGCATTTTTCTGACCATGTCGCTGATGAGCCTGCAGCTGTGGACCCTGGCCGGACTTGCCGGGCCGATGCTGCTGATCCTGTTCCTGCAGATTGTCGTCGCCGGTCTGTTTATCATCCTGGCGGTGTTTCCACTGATGGGACGCGACTACAACGCGGCCGTGCTCGGTGCGGGCTTTGCCGGGTTCGCCCTCGGGGCAACACCGACGGCGATAGCCAACATGACGGCAGTCACCAAGCGCTACGGCCCGGCGACGCAGGCATTCCTGATCCTGCCCCTGGTGTCCGCCTTCTTTGTCGATCTCGCCAACGCAGCCATCATCCTGCTGTTCCTGGGGGGCTGACGGCGGTTCTTGCGAACCGGCCTCAGGCCGCGTTGGTCTTTTCGGAAAACGGCAGCCGGCCGTCGGTCTGGGATGCCAGCAGCTCCGAGGTATCCTCGGCGGACACGGCGGCGGCATACAGGAACCCCTGGCCATAGTGGCAGCCATGCGCGTTGAGCGCGGCGTGGACATCGTTTTCCTCGACACCTTCGGCAACCGCGTCGATATCGAGTCCCCTGGAAAGAACGAGGATGGCTTCGACAATGGCCGCGCATTGCTTGTCGGTGAGCATGCGTTCGGTGAAGGACCGGTCGATCTTGACCTTGTGGATCGGGAAGTCCCGCAGATAGCTCAGGCTCGAGTGGCCTGCACCGAAGTCATCAAGGGCGATCGAAATGCCGAGTTCGGTGAGTTCGGAAAGGATGCGTTTGGCGGATTCGGGGTTCTTGACCAGCGACGTTTCGGTAATTTCAAGGACCAGACGCTGCGGCGCCAATCCGTGTTCGGCCAGGATTGTGCTGACCTGCTCCGGCAGCGACGGATCCTGTAGTTGCACGGGCGAAAGGTTGAAGGACAGGTAGAGGTCCTCGGGCCAGGACGTGGCCACCATGCAGGCGTCGGCCAGAAGATGCCGGGTCAGCTCCGAGATGATGCCGCAATCTTCGGCAATCGGGATGAACTGCAGCGGCGGGACCTTGCCGAAATCGCTGTCCGTCCACCGGGCAAGCGCCTCGAAGCCGGCAATCCGCCCGGAATCCATGTCCAGGATGGGCTGGTAATAGGCCTTGACTTCGTGTTCGGAAATGGCGCGGCGCAGGCGCTGTTCCAAAAGGGTCCGGTGCAGGATGGAGGCGTCCATGTCGACTTCGAAGAAGCGGTAGGTCGACCGTCCGGAGGATTTCGCACGGTAAAGCGCGATGTCCGCACGGCGCAGCAGTTCGGTAATGGCATGCCCGTCATGCGGATACATCGCGATGCCGATGCCCGAACCGATCGAAATCTGCCGGTCACCGAATTCGAAGCGGTCGTTGATCCGGGTCAGCAACCGTCTGGCAAACCCGGCGGCCTCCGACTTTTCCTTGAAAACGGGAGAAACGATCGCGAATTCGTCGCCGCCAAGACGGGCAACAATGCCTTCCTTGCCCAGCGTCTCCGCCAGACGTTCGGCGAAACTGCGCAGGAGATTGTCGCCGAATGCATGGCCGTAGACATCGTTGATCGGTTTGAAGCCGTCGAGATCAAGCATCATCACGGCACGGAAACAGTCAGGTTTCACATCGCGAATGAGATCGGAAAACGCTTCCAGGAGGCGTCTGCGGTTGGGAAGGCCGGTCAGGGGGTCGTGCTGTGCCAGGGCAAGCGCCTCGGAATGCGCGGAGGATCTGACCTTCAGTTCCTTGCGCAGACGCTTTGTAACCCATATCCCATAGGCCAGGCCGAAGACCGACAAGACCAGCAGGGCGCTGGTCAGGATCTCATACCTGAGGTGGCCATGGTCATCTTGCGAGGAAGGCAGAAGAACCGGGTATAATTTCAGAGTGGTAAAAATGACAATAACTATAGCCAGAAGTGCAACTATAGATCGTGTCAGATATCGACTGTTTGCAACTTCCCGGTTTATCACGCGATAAGTCCCAATACGCTCACTCTTCTCTCGAAAACGAGTATCACAGGCATTTCTTGAAGAAGAGTGAAGTCCAACTGCCAATCCATTCCCAATTTCCGGGCATGCCGGGGCCTAGCGCCGGGGCGATAAGGGGGTGACAAGTCGCCGTCGACTTGGTAACGGACGCGCATTCCATCCGGGTGACGCCCGTCCCATCAAGGCCAAAGGTCAATTCATTCATGCCCGATCTTCTGCTTGAGCTTTTCAGCGAAGAAATTCCGGCCCGCATGCAGCGCAAGGCGGCCGAGGATCTGAAATCTCTCGTAACCAACGCGTTGGTGGAGGCCGGCCTGCCTTACGAGGGGGCGAAGGCCTTCGCGACACCCCGTCGACTGGCGCTTCATGTCGCCGGTGTTCCGGCCGGCTCGGCGGCAACGCGCGATGAGCGCAAGGGGCCGCGGGTCGGTGCGCCTGAAAAGGCCGTGGAAGGGTTCCTGCGGGGCGCAGGGCTGGCTTCGATCGACGAGGCACAGATCCAGAGCGATCCCAAGAAGGGTGATTTCTACGTCGCGGTCATCGAAAAGCCCGGCCGCTCGGCCATCGACATCATCGCCGATTTCATGCCGGGTATCCTGCGTGGGTTCCCGTGGCCGAAATCCATGCGCTGGGGCACGACCAGCACGCGCTGGGTCCGTCCGCTGCATTCTATCGTCGCCAGCTTCGGTCCCGAGACCGAGGAGCCCGAGGTCGTGCCTTTCGAATTCGACGGCATCCGGTCGGGCAAGACCACGCGCGGACACCGTTTCCTTGCGGACGAGGCGTTCGACGTGCGCCGCTTCGACGACTACGCGATGGGGCTGGAGAAGCACAAGGTCGTGCTCGACGCCGACCGGCGCAAGGACATCATCCTGAACGACGCCAAGGACCAGGCACTGGCGCTTGGCCTGGAACTGGTCGAGGACCCGGGACTTCTGGAAGAGGTTGCCGGCCTGGTCGAATGGCCGGTGGTCCTGACAGGAAGCTTCGACGAGGACTTTCTTGCCATTCCGGACGAGTGCATTCAGTTGACCATCAGGGCCAACCAGAAATGCTTCGTCTTGAAGAACCCGTCCTCGGGACGGCTCGCCAACCGTTTCGTGCTGACTTCCAATACCATTGCCGAGGATGGCGGCAAGCTGATCGTCGCGGGCAACGAGAAGGTGATCCGCGCCCGCCTGTCCGACGCCCGTTTTTTCTGGGACACCGACCTGAAAACAAAGCTTTCGGACAACCTGCCGAAGCTTGGAGAGGTCAAGTTTCACGAAAAACTCGGCAGCGTCGGCGAGCGGGTCAAGCGTCTCATGGCGCTTGCCGCCGAACTGGCACCGGTTGTCGGCGCCGACGAGGCGAAGGCAAAGCGCGCCGCGGAACTTGCCAAGGCAGACCTGGTCTCGCAGATGGTGTTCGAGTTCCCCGAGCTGCAGGGGCTGATGGGCCGCTACTACGCGTCCGCCCAGGGCGAGGACGCGTCTGTCGCGATCGCGATTGAAGAACATTACAAGCCGCAGGGCCCCAGCGACAGCGTGCCGACCGACCCGGTCGCCGTTGCCGTCGCGCTGGCCGAGAAGCTCGATCTGCTGGCCGGTTTCTGGGCCATTGACGAGAAACCAACCGGCTCGAAGGACCCGTACGCGCTGCGCCGCGCCGCGCTCGGCGTGATCCGGATCGTGCTGGAGAACAATTTGCGGCTGCGCCTGGGCGCCGCCCTTCGCTCCGCGCTAGAGCTGCAGTCGGCCGATGTCTCCGATCCCTCCACCATCGTCTCCGATCTGCTTGCGTTCCTGGGCGACCGCCTGAAGGTCCACCTCAGGGACGAGGGCGCCCGTCACGACCTGATCGATGCCGTGTTCGCACTGGAAGGCCAGGACGACCTGCTCATGGTCGTTCGGCGGGTCGAGGCGCTCGGGACATTCATTTCGTCCGATGACGGCACCAATCTGCTGGCCGGCTACAAGCGCGCGGTCAACATCCTGAAGGCGGAAGAGAAGAAGGACGGCGCGCCAGTCACCGGCAAGCCGCACGCGGATCACCTGCAGGAACAGGCCGAGATCGACCTGGCCGCCGCCATCGATACCGCCCGGGCGGATGCGGCGGACGCGGTCGGTGCCGAGAACTTTGAAGGTGCCATGGAAGCGCTTTCGAGGCTACGCGCACCGGTGGACAGGTTTTTCGACGACATCCTGGTCAACGCAGGCGACCAGGCCTTGCGCCTCAACCGCCTGCAGCTCCTCGCCGAGATCCGGGATGCCACTCACGTGGTGGCGGACTTCTCGAAGGTGGCCGGGTGATCAGAGCACATCTGTTTGCATGAAAACGGCGGGCTTTGCGGCCCGCCTTTTTTATTCCTGGTGCCGGGGCCGGCGTTAGAACCTCACTCGGCCGCTTCCTGCGCCAGGCGCGGGACCGGCTTTTCCTCGATCGGCCAGTGGATGACCGCCGCGGCGATGCCGAGAACGATGCCAAGCCACCAGATGGCGTCATAGGAACCGGTCTGGTCATAAAGGCGGCCCCCCAGCCAGACGCCGAGAAAGGCGCCGATCTGGTGGGACAGGAAGACGAAACCGAACAGGGTTGCCATGTAGCGCGGGCCGAACATCACGGCGACGAGCCCGGAAGTCGGCGGCACCGTGGACAGCCACAGAAGGCCCATGACGCCGGAGAAGATCAGCACGGAGGCAGGCGTGACGGGCAGCATGATGAAAGCGAAGATCGCAACCGCGCGGGAGATGTAGATCAGCGACAGGAAGATCGGCTTGGAAAAGCGCCCGCCGATGTAGCCGGAGGCAAGCGAGCCGACCACATTGCACAGTCCGATCAGTGCGATCGCCCAGCCACCCCATCGCGGGTCGAGCCCGACATCGGCGATGAAGGGCGGCAAGTGAACGGTGATGAAGGCCACGTGAAATCCGCAAACGAAGAAGCCGATGGTGAGCAGGACGAAACCGCGGGTACCGAAGGCTTCCGACATGGCGCCCATCAGGTTCTGGCTGTTGGCCGGGTTGCCTTGACCGGCGGCTTCCGGCTTGCCCCGAAGCGCGATGGCCAGAAGCGGGATCAGCGCGACCAGGCCGGTGAAAACGATCAAGGTGTCCTGCCAGCCGATGTTTTCGATCAAGGTGGCGCCGAGCGGGGCGAACAGGAACTGGCCGAGCGAGCCCGACGCGGTGCCGATGCCGAAGGCAAGCGAGCGCTGCGCCGGCGTGACGGTCCGGCCGAAGGCTGCCAGCACCAGGGAAAACGAGGAAAACGCAATGCCGAGGCCGATCAGGACGCCGGCGGAAACATGCAGGGCAACCGCGCTTTGCGCATCGATCATGAGGATCAGGCCGATTGCATAGAGCAGGGTGCCGAACGTCATGGCTTTCCAGGTGCCGAAGCGGTCGGCTACCATGCCGGCGATCGGCTGGCCGATCCCCCACATCAGGTTCTGGATGGCCAGCGCGAGAGCAAAAATTTCCCGGCTCCAGTCACGTGCGTCGGTCATCGGCTGGAAGAACAGCCCCATGGCGGAGCGCGGTCCGAAGGAAATCAGGGCGACCAGGCAGCCGCAGGCGATCACCAGTGGAATGTTCGGACCGGTCCGGCCGACGGTAGAGGCAGTGGTCATCAGCTAACTTTCATCGTGAAATTACGATCAGAATAGGCTGAATGCACAGGGCGGCAAAACGCTTATTTTTGATGGATCGATCAAAATGCAGAATGAATACTTACCTATTTTGGCATCGCATGTGTCCTGGTTAGCCAGCTAGGGTGTCATCAGGTGTTCAACGTTAGAATATTGAATTCCATGCGTAATTTCAGAACAGGACAAATTTCTGAGAAAAGTGTTGGATTTTCCGTCCGTCAGCGCCTATATAAACTCTGAAAGAGCAAAAGGTGGGCCTGAGCGCCCGTTTTCTTTTGTCTCCAATATGCTCAAGTTGAGTATAAAGAATTTGCAGGCCATGGCGAAGCCGTCGGACTGCTCAATAAGGGAGGTCGTCATGACCATTGCCCAGACCACGACGCCTGTTGGTGAACCGATTTCAACCGGAATGACGGCGCTTGAACGCTTCGGCAGGATGGAGCGCCCTGATCTGCGTTATACACCTGAGGTCGCCGAGGCGACGGCGCCGATCTTCGAGAAGGTCAAGCACATCATCCCGGCCATCGAATGGCCGGCCCTGGCGCCGACGATCCATGCCATCAATGAGCTGAAGAAACAGCGCAACGCCGTTATCCTGGCGCATAACTACATGACGCCTGATATCTATCACGGTGTGGCGGATATCGTCGGCGACAGCCTGCAGCTGGCCATCGAGGCAACGCGGACCGATGCCGAGGTGATCGTCCAGTGCGGCGTGCATTTCATGGCCGAGACCTCGAAGATCCTGAGCCCGGAAAAGACGGTGCTGATTCCGGACATGCGGGCGGGCTGCTCCCTGGCCGAATCCATCACCGGTGCCGACGTGCGCGGTCTGCGCGAGCGCAATCCCGGCGTTCCGATCATCACCTATGTCAACACGTCTGCCGATGTGAAGGCGGAGTGCGACATCTGCTGCACCTCGTCCAACGCACTGCAGGTTGTCGAGAGCTTCGGCGTCGACAAGGTGTTCCTGATCCCGGACAAGTATCTGGCCGCCAATGTCGGCAACAAGACCGACGTGGAAGTGCTGATCTGGGACGGTGCCTGCGAAGTGCATGAGCGCTTCACAGCGGAAGAACTGCGCGACTACCGCAAGATCGAGCCGGACGTGAAGATCATCGCTCATCCGGAATGCCCGCCGGACGTGGTCGCTGAGGCCGATTTTGCCGGATCGACCGCGCACATGATCGATTGGGTCAAGACGAAGCGGCCGGAAAAGGTGATGATGGTCACCGAGTGCTCCATGGCCGACAATGTGGCCAGCGAGACGCCGGGCGTCGACTATATCCGCCCGTGCAACCTGTGCCCGCACATGAAGCGGATCACGCTGAACAAGATCCTCGACTCGCTTCTTGAGATGAAAGAGGAAGTGGTTGTCGATCCGGCGGTCGCCGAAAAGGCCCGCATCGCGGTCGAGCGGATGATCAACTTGAAAATCTGACCGTCTTCGGTCTAAACCGCTTCAAGCGTCTTCTCCGGGCCGGCCTTCGGCCCGGAGCACCTTCTAGGGCATTGCCCCGTCTGTTCCAGGAAGTTTCCCATGGCCGTGTCGGTTGAGGATTTTGCACCTGCCCATAGTGGCAAGGATGTCGATGACGTCGTCATTCTTGGAGGAGGCCTCGCGGGCCTTTTCTGTGCACTGAAACTCAGTCCCCGGCCGGTCACCGTGATCACCAATGCACCGATCGGGCAGGGGGCGTCCTCCGCCTGGGCGCAGGGCGGCATTGCCGCGGCGATCTCCGAACAGGATTCCGTTGAAAAGCACCGGGACGATACGCTGGCCGCCGGTTGCGGCATCTGCGAGGAGAAGATCGTCGAGCAGATGACCCGGGAGGGCAGCGACCGGGTGCACGATCTCCTGTCCTACGGCGTTCCCTTCGACCAGGACCTGGAGGGCCGTCTCAAATTCTCCCGCGAAGCAGCTCATTCCCAGAGCCGGGTGGTGCGCGTGCGCGGTGACATGGCCGGGCGCGCCATCATGGACGCGCTGATCGCCGCTGTCCGCAGGACCCCCTCCATCCGCATTCTGGAAGGCTATCTCGGGGAAAGCTTTCTCGGAGAAGGCCGCTATGTCACCGGCGTGCTTGCGCGTAAGCGCGGCGGTCTCGAACGCCTGGCCTTCCCGGCAAAGGCGGTCGTGCTTGCGTCCGGCGGGGTCGGCCATCTCTACGGCATGACAACCAATCCGCATGAAACCAATGGCCATGGTCTTGCCATGGCGGCGCGCGCCGGCGCCGTGATTGCCGATGCCGAATTCGTGCAGTTCCACCCGACCGCACTGGATCTCGGCAAGGACCCGGCGCCACTGGCGACCGAGGCCCTGCGCGGTGAAGGCGCGACCCTGGTGAACAGCGCCGGCGAGCGCTTCATGGAGAGCGTGCATCCGGACCTTGAACTGGCGCCGCGCGACATCGTCGCCCGGGCGATCCACAAGGAGGTTTCGGAGGGGCGGGGGGCCTTCCTGGATTGCCGGACGGCAATCGGTGCGCGTTTCAAGGACGATTTCCCGACGGTCTTTGCCGCCGCCCAGTCCGCGGGACTGGACCCGTCCAGGGACCTGCTGCCGGTCGCCCCAGCAGAGCATTATCATATGGGCGGCGTCCTGACCGACGCCAATGGCCGCACCTCGCTGGACGGGCTCTGGGCCGCGGGCGAGGTTGCCTCCACCGGTGCCCATGGCGCCAACCGGCTGGCATCGAACTCGCTGCTGGAGGCGGTGGTCTTTGCCGCCCGCATCGCCGAGGATATCCAGGGCCTGATGCCGACGCCGCGCAGCGCCTACTGGAACGAGATGGACGATGCTCCGGGCCTGCCGAGCCAGCGAAACGTCGAAGAGCGTGACGGTATTTCCGTTCTTCGCAAGACGCTGGCAAAGAATGTCGGCGTGCTGCGCGACGCGGCCGGACTGAAGCAGGCGCTCGCTGACATAACCGAGGTCGAAAAGGTCTGCGTCCGTCAGTCGATCAAGAACATGATGATCGCGGGCAAGATCATCGCCGCTGCGGCCCTCAAGCGCGAGGAAAGCCGCGGCGGCCACTTCCGCAGGGACTTCCCGGAGGAAAACCCGGCGATGGCAACCCGCTCCTACACCACCTTGAAAGAGGTTCAGGCGGTCACCGCCGAGGCCCTGGAAACCGCTTGAAGGATGTTCGCATGAGCCGCAACTTTCTGCCGGAGCTGCCGCGCCTGATGGTCGACGAGGCCGTCAAGTCCGCGCTGCTGGAGGATTGGGGGCGGGCAGGCGATGTCACCAGTCAGGCCACCCTGCCGCCCGAGGCCCGCGCGACAGCCGTTATCGCGGCCCGCAAACCGGGCGTGCTTGCCGGACTGGCCCTTGCCGAGAGTGCCTTTCGCCAGACCGACGCCGCGCTGACCTTCGACCCTGTCCTGAAGGACGGCGACCGCCTGTCCCCGAAGGACGTCGTCGCCCGGATCGAGGGCCCGGCGCGGGCCCTGCTGGCGGCCGAACGGGTGGCGCTCAACTATCTCGGCCATCTCTGCGGCATTGCCACGGCCACGGCCGCCTTTGCCGACCTGATCGCCCATACAAAGGCGGATATCGTGTGCACCCGCAAGACGACGCCGGGCCTGCGGGCGTTTGAAAAATACGCGGTCAAATGCGGCGGTGGCAGCAATCACCGTTTCGGCCTCGACGACGCCATCCTGATCAAGGACAACCACATCGCGGTGGCCGGTGGTGTGACACAGGCAATTGAAGCGGCCAAGGCCTTCGCCGGGCATCTCGTCAAGATCGAGGTGGAAGTCGACACGCTGGAACAGCTGGAAGAGGCGCTTGCCGCGGGACCCGACGTGGTCATGCTCGACAACATGCCACCGGAAACACTGAAAGAGGCCGTTGCCATCGCCGGTGGCAAGGTGCTCCTGGAAGCTTCCGGTGGCATCGAACTCGACACGGTCAAGGCCGTGGCCGAAGCCGGGGTCGACCTGATTTCTTCGGGCTGGATCACCCACTCGGCGCCGGTTCTGGATCTCGGACTCGACATCGAGATGAGCTGAGCCGTTTCTTTATTTCCAACAGCGACAGCTACACAAAAAACGTCATCCTGAGGAGGACCGTCAGGTCCGTCTCGAAGGAGCGGCCACTTGTTCCGGTGCGTGCAGCGGATCCTTCGAGACGCGCGCAAGCGCGCTCCTCAGGATGACGATGGTATTTGCGGAGATCTCAAGGGGCAAGCAACTCCAGGAAGCTTCCGGTGGCATCGAACTCGACACGGTCAGGGCCGTGGCCGAAGCCGGGGTCGACCTGATTTCTTCGGGCTGGATCACCCACTCGGCGCCGGTTCTGGATCTCGGGCTCGATATCGAGATGAGCTGAGCCTGGCCCGACCTTTCTTTTCGCAGCGCTCGCCACACAATAAATCTGAGCTTGCAACACCCGGAAACCGAGCGAGCAACACCCAAAAAACGTCATCCTGAGGAAGCGCTTTAGCGCTGTCTCGAAGGATGGGCCACTTGCTCTGGAGCTTGTAGCGGATCCTTCGAGACGGCGCTGGCGCGCCTCCTCGGTGTCTGGCCCGAAAGTGATGGCCGGGGCGAATCTTTCACTCACATTTGTCATTCCCGCGAAAGCGGGAAACCAGGACCCCGTGAGGTAAGGTCTAAATTTATAGAGCGGTTTCATGAGGTTACTGGGTCTCCGCTTTCGCGGGGATGACAACAGGGAGGGGGCGAGTTCGTGACAGGAACGATGAAAACTGCGTCCTGGTTCACTTTCGGGCCAGGCACTCAGGATGACGGGTGTAATTGTGGTGAGGTTGCTTGGCTGTTGCTCAGCCCGCAGCCAGGTAAACACCGCCGAGCGCTGTCACCACACCCAGGGCGCGGATGATCCGGCTGGCCCATTGCGGGTCATTGCGCGTTGCAATGTTGGCGCCGTAGCCGATCAGGAGGCCGGCCGCGTGCAGCAGGGCGGTCGCGAGCACGAAGCCGGCCGCATAGCCGAGTTCGCCGGCAGATCCGATCTCGCCGCCATGGGCGTGCCCGTGACAGATGCCGAAGGTCGCAACAAGGGCGGCGGACAGGCCGAGCGGCAGGCGCAGGGCCAGGGCGACGACCACGCCGAGGATCACAACCGAGGCCAGGATGAACGGCTCGACATAGGGCAAGGGCATGCCGGCGAGCGACAGTGCGAAACCGGCAAGCATGGCGCCGACAAAAGCCGTCGGAAGGGCCCAGACGGCACGGCCGCCCAGAAGCGCCGCCCACAGGCCAACGGCAATCATCGCCAGCACATGGTCCGTGCCGAACAACGGATGGGTGAAGCCGGCGGCAAAGGAACCGTGGTCGGCGGGATCCAGATGGGCAAGAGCGGGGGACGCGGTGAGGGCCATGGCAATGGCCGCAAGGCCAAAACGGGTAATCATGAAAACGATCCTTCGGTTGGTCACTCCGGCGCCCCGGTATGGGTCGCGCCGATCACGAATGTCTTCTTGGGACAGGAAAGCCCTATCACCGATTCCCGACCCCTGTAAATTATGCGCATGATTTGCCCGCGCAGCGCCCGGCTGTGTCGCAGACAGGCCATTCGGTGTGACATGACCGCCATTGAAAGGCTCCGATCGGCGTAGACTTTGATAGACGTGCCGGTGGAAAAAGGGTCTCGCCGGACGGGAAGGGGAACGAGAGGAAGGCTCGCAACTGGTGACCGACACAACGCGCGCGACTCGGGACTTGGCCGGACAGAAGGGCAAAGCGGTCCAGGACACCGTCGAGATCTGCTTCCTGCTGCTGAAGAATTTTTCCCTGCTGTCCTTTGCCTCGGCAATCGAGCCCCTGCGTATCGCCAACAAGGTGTTGAAGCGCAAGGCTTTCATCTACAGCTGCCGGACACTTAACGGGGAGGATGCGGTTGCAAGCAACGGCGGAACCGTGCGCACCGACGGCGCGCTCGATGAGGCCTGCCGTCCGGATCTGCTGGCCGTGTGCAGCAGTGACGACGTCGAGCGGGTCGCAGTGACCCCGGCGCAAAAGGCCTTGATGCGGAAGGTCGCCAAGCAGTCCGGCAGCGTCGCGGGGATCTGCACCGGCGCTTATGTGCTGGCGGAACTCGGCATGCTCGACAATCGAAACTGCACCATCCACTGGGAATATGCCGACCTGTTCAGGGAGCTTTATCCGAAGGCGCAGCTGGTCGACAGCCTTATCCAGACGGACGGCAAGTATCTGACCTGCGCGGGAGGAACCGCGGCACTGGACCTGATGATCGGCTTCATCGCAAAGGTGCATGGCGGGGCCGTCGCGTGCGATGTCGCCGAAATCGCGCTGCATCACGACAGGCGCACCGGCAGTGAGCGCCAGCATACGCTGCTGCGCGAAGATCTCGACATGGTGCCGCTGCGGGTGCGCAGTTCGATCGCGCTGATGACGGAAAATGTCAGCGAACCGCTGTCCCTGCAGCGGATTGCGGAGATGTTGAACGTCAGTCCGCGGCAATTGCAGCGGGACTTCCAGAAATACCTGCACTGCTCGCCGCAGGAGCATTACAACAAGATTCGAATCGATATTGCCCGCCAGCTCGTGTGTCGCACCTCGATGCGCATGATCGACATTGCCGTTGCCTGCGGCTTTGCAAGCGCCTCCCACTTCTCCAACCGCTATCGCGCGGCGCATGGCAACAGCCCGGCCTGGGACCGGCAGACCAGAGGGCGGACAAGGAACGTCAAGGTGTAGGCGGCACGATCCCCCAACCTGGAACCGAATGACGGTCCCGTTATAACTTGACTTTAAAACTCATGTTAAATACGGTCCCGCCACCCAGGGATACCCAATCCCTGTGCAGACCAGGAGAACCCTATGTCCCTCATGAAAGTGACCCGGGGTTTCTGCCTTGCACTCGCAGCCAGCGCAGTTTTCGCGTCAGCCCCGTCCGCACTTGCAGAAACTATTACTGTAACCGACATCGCCGGCCGGACCGTCGAGGTCGAGAAAGACCCGTCCGCCATCGTGCTCGGCGAAGGCCGGATGATTTATTCCCTCGCGCTTCTGGATCGCGACAATCCGTTTGAACGGGTCGTGGGCTGGAAGGACGACATGATCCTTTACGATCCGGATGCCTGGCGCAAATACGAGGAAGTCTTTCCCGGTGCCAATGACATCCAGCGCCTCGGAAGTCCCTATTCCGACGAGTGGAACCTGGAAGCCGTCATTTCTTCGGGGACCGAAGTGGTCTTCATGAATCTCGGCAACCTGTTGAAGGCCCAGGAAAGCGGCATCATCGAGAAACTCGAGGCAGCCGGTGTCGCCACGATCTTTGTCGATTTCCGCCAGGACCCGACCCAGAACACCGTGCCGTCCATCCAGCTGCTCGGCCGTATTCTGGATGAACGCGACAATGCCGACGCGTTCACCGACTTCTACAACGCGCAGATGAAACGCATCTATGCCAAGGTGGACCGGATCCCGGTGGAAGACCGCCCGGTCGTCTTCATCGAGCGGGCGGCCGGGTACAATCCCAACAAGTGCTGCGGCACCTTCGGATCGGCCAATCTCGGCCGTCTCGTCGAGCTGGCGGGCGGCCTCAACTGGGGCTCCAGGAAGTTCCCGGGCTTTGGCGGCAATGTCAGCCTCGAGGCCGTCTTCGCCGACGATCCGGCGGTGATCATCGGTACCGGCGCCAACTGGGCGGAAGCCAATCCGGAAACCACGGCCGTGCTGTTCGGCTATGAAGCCACCGAGGAAGCCGTGCAGCAGCGCCTGTCCGCGCTGGCGGAACGGGAAGGTTGGCCGGAATTGCAGGCCGTGAAGAACGGCCGTTTCCACAGCATCTATCACCAGTTCTACAACAGCCCGTATCACTTCGTGGCGATGCAGGCCTTTGCCAAATGGCTGCATCCGGACCTGTTTGAGGATCTCGATCCGGACGCGACCATGCACGAACTGCACGAGCGCTTCCTGCCGATCGGCTATTCCGGCGTCTTCTGGGGCAGCCTGAACAAGGGCAGCTGAGCCGGATCACGCTGGCGCGGTCCGGTGTCCGGGCCGCGCATTTCCTTTTCCCGAATTTCGATTGGCAGTTCGAATGAGTGAGTTGACTGCGGACACCCCGCAGGCCGGTTATGCCAGCCGCTCCTATCGCCGTATGGCCATTCTCGTGGGCGTGGGCGTTCTGCTGCTGGCGAGTTTCGTGTTCGATTGCGCCACCGGTCCCGGAGGTTATTCGCTTCGCACGGTCGCCGAGGTTCTTGCAGACCCGTTCGTTCACGGCGCGCGGCTCAAGGTCATCGTCTGGGACTACCGCATTCCGGTGGCGCTGACCGCGGTTCTGGTCGGGGCCATGCTGGCGACCGCCGGCGCGCAGATGCAGACCATTCTCAACAATCCGCTCGCCGAGCCGTTCACGCTGGGCGTTTCGGCAGCCGCGAGCTTCGGTGCGTCGCTCGCCATCGTGCTGGGCATCTCGATCCTTCCGGCCGTCGGCGGTCTGCTGGTGACGCTGAATTCCTTCCTGTTCGCGCTTGGCACCTGCGCGATCATCCTCACGGCAACGCGGCTGAAGGGCGTGGGATCGGAAACGATGATCCTGTTCGGCATCGCGATCTTCTTCACCTTTTCCGCGCTGCTGTCGCTGATGCAATACATGGCAAGCGAGGACCAGCTCGCCCGGATCGTTTTCTGGATGATGGGCTCGCTCAGCCGGGCGAGCTGGGAGAAGATCGGCCTGGGCGCGGCGTTGCTCGCCGTTGCCGTCCCCTTCGGGCTGATGCGGACCTGGTCCATGACCGCGTTGCGCATGGGCGAGGCGACGGCCGAGAGCATGGGGGTCGATGTTGCCCGGCTGCGCATCGAGATGCTGATCTCCATCTCCCTTTTGGCAGCCACGGCAGTGTCCTTCGTCGGTGCCGTCGGCTTCGTCGGCCTTGTCGGGCCGCATATTGCCCGGCTTCTGGTTGGCGAGGATCAGCGTTTCTTCCTGCCGCTCTCGGCGCTGGTGGGAGCCCTCGTGCTCTCGCTGACCTCGATCATTTCCAAGTCGATCACGCCCGGTGTCATCTATCCGATCGGCATCATCACGGCGCTGATCGGTGTGCCGGTGTTCATCTCGATCATCCTGACCACCCGCCGGGAGCGGCTGTCATGACGCTTGAAATCAGGAAACTCACGGCCGGATACGGCCGGAAAATCGTCCTTAAAAATGTCTCGGTCCCGGCAATTGCACCCGGATCCTTCGTCGGTGTCATCGGACCGAACGCGGCCGGAAAGTCGACGCTGTTCAGAACCATCGCCGGGTTGATCAAGCCGTTGGCCGGAGCGGTCCATCTCGACAGCGGGCCGCTCACGCATTTGTCGCGCCGGGATCGGGCACGGGCAATTGCCTATATGCCCCAGGCCTATGGCTGCAACGCCTTGCTGACGGTGTTCGAAAGCGTGCTGCTGGCGCTCAAGCAGACTTCGGGCTGGCGGGTCAAGGCGGACAACCTGCACCAGGTGTCGGCCACGCTGTCCGCCCTGCGGCTGTCTCACCTTGCCGACAGGGGGATCTCGGATCTTTCGGGCGGGCAGGCCCAGATGGTGGCCGTCGCCCAGACCCTTGTACGCGCGCCGCGCATGGTGCTGCTCGACGAGCCGACCAGCGCCCTCGACCTGCATCACCAGCTGTCGATCCTGGGGTCGGTGCGCGCGCAGATGAAGGCGCGCGGCACCATTGTCATGGCCGCACTGCACGACCTCAATCTCGCGGCGAAGTTCTGCGACCGGCTGATCCTGATCAATCAGGGTCGCATCCTGGCCGACGGGACACCGGGAGAGGTGCTCGGCCTTCGGGAGATCGGTGAAACCTATCGGGTCAACACCTCGCTGGAGACGACACGCAAGGGCTCCCTTTTCGTAGACGCTACACTGGACACACACGAATGACACTCGACATTGCCGGCGCTTCTTCTCCCGCGCCGAACTACAATCTGAAGGACGAGATCTGCGACTACTGGTCGGGACGGGCCGCCACCTTCGACCAGTCGGTTTCCCATTGGATCGAACCCCGCCATGGCTTGCCCGAATGGCAGCGTCTGGTCCGCGGAGCCTGCGCCTTGCCGCCGGGAGGCGATCTGGCCGGCTGGCAGGTTCTCGACATTGCCTGCGGCACGGGTGAGATCAGCCAGGTCCTGACCAGCCTGGGAGCCAGCGTGACCGGCCTCGACTTTTCAGAAACCATGCTGGGACTGGCGCGCCGGAAACTCGCCGGCAAGGACTGGCGTTATGTGCTGAGTGATGCGGAAGCCATGGTCCTGATCGAAGAGAATACCTTCGACTTCGCGATCACGCGACATCTCGCCTGGACCCTGACGAACCCGCAAACGGCCTACGGCGAATGGTTCCGCGTTCTCAAACCCGGTGGCCGGCTGCTCGTAGTCGACGGTAATTTCCGCGCACCGAAGGGCTTTTATCAACGCTTGCGGAACTGGCTGGCCGATCGGCTTTCGGCTCCGCGGCCGGCGCAGGGCGACCGGGCGCGCCACGAGGCGATCCTGGACCGGCTTCCCTATGGCGACGGTCTGGATGCGGGGCGTCTGGCCTCGGACCTGCAGGCGGCCGGTTTCGATATTGCCGGTCAACTGCCTGTGCGTCCGCTCTATGGCAAGGGCATGCGCGGTCACGGCCTGGCAGACCGCCTGCGCCAGAGCTCTGCCAACCGGTTCGCGCTGGTGGCGGTGAAACCGGCGGCGTGACCGGCGGAAATGATCGCGGTTTTACCGCGCTCCCGTTAGGGCAACTGATATTCGGCACAGGTTCTGCGCCAGGTCCGAAGGCGGGCAGGACGCTTCCGCGCGAAGCCAGGACCGCAAGCTTGAGAAGACGACCGCCGCCACCTGGTTGGCCGTGAAGATCGCCGGAATCTCGGCAGCGGATGTGGTCCCGTTCGTCTGGAAAACGGCGTCGGCAAGAGCGCTTTCAAGTTTCTCGCCCGTCGCGCCGAAAAGGATGTGGCGGGCCTGCGCCCGGTGATCCCAGATGTGATCGAGGACCTCCTGGACGACCGCGTGACCGGCCGGGCCGCGTGTTGCCTGGAGCAGGCCATGCAGGACCCAGTTCATGTTTGCAATGAGGATGGAGTCCTTGTCGGGGTAGTGCTGATAGAGCGTCGAACGCCCGACATTTGCCGCCGACGCGATATCCGTCATGCGGATTTCGTCGTAACGCCTTGAAAACACCAGGCCGTTGAAAGCCTGGCTGATGGCCGCGCGTGTCTTCGCTGTCTGTCGGTTCATGCGCCGCGCCTCCAATGAATTCTTCCGGACAATTGCCCTGTTCTGTCCAGTCCCGGACAACCTTCCCCGGTCGTCCCGGATCTTCGCCGCGCCGATACTGTAGCTTTCCCGCGACACGAACAACAGGAAAGAGCCATGACGACACTCAATGCACGCGTTGGTGCCTGCGCACTGGTTGCCGGACCCCTTGGACAGGTCCTGCTCGGGACAGTCTCAACGGATCTGGCCGCGCTGAACCTCCTGGCGCTTGGAATAACCGCCTTTGGCGCATGGTGCCTGGCGGACGAAATGGGCTCCCGAAAGCCTCTCAACAGGGCCGGACTTCTGGCGTTGGCGCTTGCGGTTTTTGCGAAGTTGCAGGCAAGCCTCGGGCCGGAAGGTGCCAGCCAGTCCGCCTTTGTGCTTCTTTATGTCTTTTCGATCCTTCTGGCGGTTCTGTTCTGGTCGATCGCCTTTCTGCACCGAAACGGCACGGTGCGCAGAATCGGCGCCATCGGGGCCCTGGGGGCTTTTGTGCCCCTCCTCGTGCTGGTTGCCGGCCATGTCTTTGTCGGGCTGGGGGCATTCTTCGGGGTTGCCGTGCTCTACCGCGCATCCGGTGGAGGCGCATCCGCCGATGCCTCGGTTCTCACGGTTCTCCATGTCCTGATAGCGGTCTGGAGCCTGCTGGCGGCCTGGCTTCTCTGGAGCGGGCTGATCGGCAGCAGCGGGACACCTAAAACCGGTGCATCCAGGCCGGAAAGCCTGTCCTTGCAGGCTCGGTAGGACGGGAACAAATTACTCGGCGGCCGGCCGGAGGTTGGCCATCAGGTGGTGGAATTTCTCTCCCTGGACGGAGACATGCTGACGGATGGCGTTGGCGGCCTTGTCGCCGTCGCCTTCCTCGACGGCCGCAACGATGGCCTCGTGTTCGGACATCGACTGTTTCATGCGGCCGCGCACACGCAGCTGAACGCGCCGGAACGGTTGCAGCCGCCGCTGCAGACGCAGGCATTCCTGCTCCAGGAAGCCGTTGCCGGACTGCCGGTACAAAATGGCGTGGAACTGCTCGTTCTCGCGGTAATACCCGTCCGTGTCCAGCGCCTCGACGGCAAGCTTGCAGCGCTCGTTGGCGGCGTGGAGGTCGGCAAGGGCCTTGTCGGAGATACGCGAGGCAGCCAGCCTTGCACTGACGGCCTCCAGTTCGGCCATGACCTCGAACATCTCGATCAGTTCCACCGGCCCCGGCTGGCGGACAAACACGCCCCTGCGCGGGATCTGCTCGACAAGACCGGATTGGGCAAGCCTTTGAAGGGCCTCGCGAACCGGTGTTCTCGAGACTGAAAAACGGCTTGCCAGCTGAACTTCGTCCAGCCTGTCGCCATCGGCGAACGTGCCGTCGAAAATCAAACCTTCAAGGGCATCCGCAATGCGGTCGGAACGTTTTCTCTCCATGTTTCGCCTTTAGCACAAGGGTATTTTGCGCGCAATATTTTCGTTCTTGTATACAAAAACGCTTGACAAAAAAACATATCTTGAGCGTAAGATCGGGTTCCGGGCTCAAACCGGACTTTCCAGGGAGGAAAACATGAACATCAAACAATCCGTTTCCGCCGCGGCCACCGCGCTGCTGCTTGCCGGCACCATGTCTGCGGGCGCCGCCGAACTTCGCCTGTCGCATCAGTGGTCCACCAGCGACGTGCGTCACAAGGTGGCGCAGATGGTCGCCGACGAAGTCGCCGCGGCCGACGTCGACCTCGAAATCAAGATCTTTCCGTCAAAATCCCTGCTGAAGCCGCGGGAGCAGTACAAGCCGCTCAGCCGCGGCCTCTTGGACATGACGGTTCTGCCGCTCAGCTATGCCGGCGGCCAGCAGCCGGCCTACAACCTGACCCTGATGCCGGGCCTGGTGAAGAACCACGATCACGCCGCGCGTCTCAACGAGAGCCCCTTCATGGAGTCGATCGAGGAGATCATGGCCGGTGACGACGTCATGGTGCTGGTGCATGGCTACCTGGCCGGCGGCTTTGCCGGAAAGGACAAGTGCATCACGTCGCCGGACGACATGGAAGGCCTGCAGACGCGCGCCGCCGGCAAGGCGTTTGAGCAGATGCTGGCCGGAGCAGGGGCGTCGATCGCTTCCATGGCGTCTTCCGAAATCTACAATGCGATGCAGTCCGGCGTGCTCGATGCCGCAAACACCTCGTCCTCGTCCTTCGTCAGCTACCGCATCTACGAGCAGGTGTCCTGCTATACACCGGCCGGCGAATACGCGCTCTGGTTCATGTACCAGCCGCTCCTGATGAACAAGTCCACTTTCGAGGGATTGAACGAAGCCCAGCAGCAGGCGTTGCGCGACGGCGCGGCGAAAGCCCAGGCCTACTATCTCGAAGAGGCCAAGAAGCAGGACGCGGCCTCGGCGAAAGTCTTCCGCGAGAACGGCGTAGAGATTGCCGAGATGACCCAGGCCGAATTCGATGCCTGGCGGGAGCTGGCAAAGAAGACGTCCTACAAGGCGTTTGTCGACGAGACCCCCAACGGGCAGGAACTGCTCGACCAGGCCCTGTCGGTCGACTGATCAGCTTGAGTGCGGGGTGGCTTCGGCCGCCCCGGCTTTGTTCCCCAGGTTTTCTAAGGAGTGACCCATGGCGGGCCACAGTTCGGCTGCCGTTGCGCATGCCGGTAACAACCCCTTCTTACGCACCGTCGCGGCGATCTCCACGCTGGCGGGCTGGTGTTCTGCGGCCATGATCGTCATCGCGGTCGCCATTACCTGCCAGATGATCTTCGTCCGGTTCGTGCTCAACGAATCCACCATCTGGCAGACCGAGGCGGTCATCTACCTGGTGATCGCGGCAACGCTGGTCGGACTGCCTTACGTGCAGCGCCTGCGTGGCCATGTGAATGTCGACCTGTTTCCCCTGTCCTTGTCGCCGCGCGCGCGCTGGGGATTGGCAGTCCTGACACTCACCGCCTCGATTGCGATCATCGCGGTGATGCTCTTCTACGGCTTTGAATACTGGCACTTCGCCTTCTCGCGCGGCTGGACCTCGGACACCGTCTGGGGTGTCCGGCTGTGGATCCCCTACCTCTCGATCCCGATCGGCTTCGGATTGCTGCTGCTGCAGCTGGTCGCCGATTTCATCGCGGTCCTGACGGGCGTCGACAAACCCTTTGGCCTGGAGGACCTGTAATGGATCCGCTTCTTCTCGGTCTCCTGGTGGCCGTCGCCACCATCCTGGTCCTGTTTTCCGGCATCTCGGTTGCCATCGGACTGCTGATCGTCTCCGCCGGCTTCCTGATCATCTTCGACGGCGCCCGTTCCCTTGAGCTGATGCCGGAAATCCTGTTCGGCAAGCTCGACAACTTCGCACTTCTGTCGATCCCCATGTTCATCATCATGGGCGCGTCGATTGCCTCGACACGGGCCGGGGCGGACCTTTACGAGGCGCTGGAACGCTGGCTGACCCGGGTGCCCGGCGGTCTGGTGGTTTCCAATCTCGGCGCCTGCGCGCTGTTTGCCGCCATGTCCGGCTCGTCACCCGCGACCTGCGCCGCCATCGGCAAGATGGGCATTCCCGAGATGCGCAAGCGCGGCTATCCGGACGGTGTTGCCGCCGGATCGATCGCCGCCGGCGGAACGCTCGGCATCCTGATCCCGCCCTCCGTCACCATGATCGTCTACGGCATTTCCACTGAGACCTCGATCGGCCGGCTGTTCCTGGCCGGCGTGATCCCGGGCTTCATGCTGATGGGCCTGTTCATGGCCTGGTCGCTCTATTCGACCTGGAAAAGCGGCAATGCCGGCGTTCTGAGCGCGGGCAGCTATTCCTGGGCGGAAAAATTCGAGATCCTGCCGCGGGTGCTTCCGTTCCTGGCGATCATCCTGGGCGTGCTCTACGCCATGTATGGCGGCATCGCGACCCCGTCGGAAACGGCCGCTGTCGGTGCGCTTCTGTGTCTGCTCATCGCCATTGTCATCTACAAGCTGTGGAATCCCTCGGCGCTCTGGGTCGTCCTGCGCGACAGCACCAAGGAAAGCGTGATGATCCTGTTCATCATCGCTGCTGCCGGGGTGTTCTCCTACATGTTGTCGTCGCTGTTCATCACCCAGGCGATTGCCGAATGGATCGGAACGCTCGACGTCAATCGCTGGGTGCTGATGGTGGCCGTGAATGTCTTCCTGCTGATCGCCGGCTTCTTCCTGCCGCCGGTCGCCGTGATCCTGATGGCCGCGCCGATCCTGCTGCCGATCATCACGACCGCGGGTTTCGATCCGATCTGGTTCGCGGTTGTGCTGACCATCAACATGGAAATCGGCCTGATCTCGCCGCCTGTCGGCCTCAACCTCTACGTCATCAACGGCATTGCCCCGGACATTTCGCTGAAGACCATTCTGACAGGGTCGTTGCCGTTCGTTGCCTGCATGGTTTTGGCGATCGTCCTTTTGTGCCTCTTTCCGGAGCTTGCGACCTGGCTGCCGGATGTCGTCATGGGAGAACGCGTGTGATGTTTCTGGCAGACCTGCTGACGACCGTCTTCGAGCGCAGGTACCGTTCGAAAGCTTCAGACAGTGTCGACGGGCGGCCGATCGAGGCCCTCGTCACCGACCTGATCGGGGCAACCGGGGAAGTCTCGGGCGTGACCATGGCACGGCAGATCCTGAGCCGCTACGAGGCGATGACGGATGCGGAGAAACTGGACTTTTTCCGCTATCTGGCCACCGGCCTGGCCGTCTCCGCCAAGGACGTCCGGTCCGCTCTTGAGCTTTACGAACAGGGCCAGTCAAAGGCCAGCTACCGGAGCTTCCTGGCGGCGGTGGAGCCACCTCGCCAGGAACTGATCCGGCGGCTCAACCAGGTGCCCGACGCCACCAGAGTCCTGGTCGGCATGCGGGAGGACCTCCTGCGTCTCAGCGGGGGAGAGGACGCGTTGCAGGCGCTTGACCTGGATTTCCGGCACCTGTTTGCCAGCTGGTTCAACCGCGGTTTTCTTGTGCTCAGGCCAATCAGCTGGGAAAGCCCGGCCCGGCTTCTGGAAAAGATTACCGTCTACGAGGCCGTTCACGCCATCGACAGCTGGGACGACCTCAGGAGACGGCTGGAGCCTGCGGACCGGCGCTGCTTCGCGTTCCTGCATCCGGTCATGCCGGACGAGCCGCTGATCTTTGTCGAAGTCGCCCTGACCAAGGGGGTGCCCGGATCGGTGCAGGCGCTCCTGGCCGAAAACAGGGAGATGATCGAGGCGGAAACCGCCGACACCGCCGTCTTCTATTCCATCTCGAATTGCCAGGCCGGCCTTGCGGGCATTTCCTTCGGCAATTCGCTGATCAAGCAGGTGGCCGCCGATCTCGCCCTCGAGCTGCCGGGCCTGAAGACCTTCGTCACGCTGTCGCCGATCCCCGGACTGACGCGCTGGCTGGCGGCTGAAGGCATCGACTACGACCCGGCCGACAACGACACGATGCGCGGGCTGGCCGCGCGTTACCTGATGACCGCCAAGCGAAGGGACGGCCTGCCCCTTGACCCGGTTGCCCGCTTCCATCTCGGCAATGGTGCCCTGGTCCATCAGGTCCATGCCGGGGCCGACCTTTCCGACAAGGGACAGGAACAGTCCGCGGGCGTGATGGTCAACTACCTCTACGACCTGGAAAAGGTGACGCAGAACCACGAAGGTTTCGCCTCCAACCGGTCCATCGCCTCTTCCCCCGAAATCCGGTCGCTGTCTGCGGCCGTCGCCGACAACGCTCTTGCTGTGGGAGCCTGACTGATGAGCAATCCTCTTTACGACCAGCTGTTCGGACAGCATGCGGGCAAGGACACGCCCTTTCTGATCTTTCAGGATGGGTCGGTCCTCACCCACGCGGCCTTCCTGGAAAGAGCCGCACAGATCGCCCATGTCCTGACACGGAACGGGATGAAGCCGGGTGACCGGCTGGCGGCACAGGTGCAGAAATCTGCGACCGCACTGGCGCTCTACGCGGCCTGCGCGCAGGCCGGCATCGTGTTCCTGCCGCTCAACACGGCCTATACGGTCGACGAGCTGAGCTACTTCATCGAGAACAGCGGCGCGAAGACCGTGGTCTGCGACGCCGGCAGCGAGGCCCTGCTGACACCTGTTGCGGACGCTCTCGGCGCAAGGATCGAGACGCTGAACGCCGATGAAACCGGCAGCTTGACGGAACAGGCGGCGGCCATGCCAACGCAGTATCCGACCGTCGAGCGCGCGCCGGACGATCTCGCCGCGTTTCTCTACACCTCCGGAACGACGGGCCGCTCCAAGGGGGCGATGCTGACCCAGGCGAACCTGCTTTCGAACGCCACAACGCTGGCGGAGCTGTGGCGGTTCACCGACGGCGACGTGCTGCTGCATGCGCTGCCGATCTTCCATACGCACGGGCTGTTCGTCGCCACCAACGTGACGCTCGCGGCGGGCGGAGCGATGCTGTTCCTGCCGAAATTCGACCTGGACGCGATGATCGAACTGATGCCGAAGGCAACGACGATGATGGGCGTGCCGACCTTCTACACACGTCTGCTTTCGGATGACCGGTTCACCGCCGAGCTGACACGCGGCATGCGGCTGTTCATTTCGGGCAGTGCGCCGCTGCTCGCCGACACCCACAAGGAGTTCGAGGCGCGCACCGGCCACCGTATCCTGGAACGCTACGGCATGACCGAAACCAACATGAACACATCCAACCCCTATGAGGGGGAACGCCGCGCCGGGACCGTCGGTTTCCCGCTGCCGGGCGTGGAACTCAAGATCACCGATCCCGATACGGGGGCGGCGCTGCCGGCGGAAACCGTCGGTCAGATCGAGGTCCGCGGCCCGAATGTCTTCACGGGCTACTGGCAGATGCCGGAAAAGACCGCGGCGGAGCTGCGGGAGGACGGATTCTTCATCACCGGTGACCTCGGCAAGATCGATGCGGACGGCTATGTCCATATTGTCGGCCGCAACAAGGACCTGATCATCTCCGGCGGCTACAACATCTATCCGAAGGAAATCGAGCTGGTCCTGGATGCCCAGCCGGGCGTCCGGGAAAGCGCCGTGGTCGGGGTGCCGCATGCCGATTTCGGGGAAACGGTCCTCGGCCTTGTCGTGCCGGAAGCCGGGGAAGAGCCGGATCTTGCAGCGGTTCTTCAGGTTGCGGGGGCGTCGCTCGCCCGCTTCAAGCACCCCAGAAAACTCATCCTGGTCGACAGCCTGCCGCGCAATACCATGGGCAAGGTGCAGAAGAATGTCCTGCGCGAGCAGTTCAAGGATGTGTTTGAAACGGCCTGAGATCCGCCGATCCCTCTCGCGACGCTGCGGCGCGAGAGGTTTCGGTTGGTTTCGGTTCCATGCTCATGCTAGCTCTGGGATATCAGGTTCAGAGGCGGTGTGATGAGCGAACAGCAAAACGGGCCGGACAAGGCCCAGTCGTCCGACATGGTCATCAGGCTGACACGTTATGCGCAGGTGCCGATGCTGGTCGGCCTTGCCATCGCGATGGTGCTGTTCCTCTTCACTTTCTTTCTGGACATTTTTGATGCCATGCGGACCTTCGAGTTCCTGGACCGCAAGAAAACCATCCTGCTGATCCTCAACCTGCTCGACATGGTCTTTATCGCCAACCTGCTGATCATGGTGGCGACCAACACCTACAACACATTCCTTCTGAAGAAATCGGTGCATGGGGACGACTATATCCAGCAGGGGGAACAGGCCTACCGGCGGATGAAACACAGGATCGTGTCGACGATCATCATCATCTCGTCGATCCATGTGCTGAGCGAGCTTCTGGAATTTTCGCAGACGTCGCCGCTTCAGGTCGCGGCGCTCTTCGGTTTTCACCTGATCCTCTTGGCGACCTACGTGGTCACCAACGTGTTCAGGTCCAGCGATTGACCGGGAGACCAGGGCGTCCCGGTCAGTTCCAGCCGCCCGCATAGGTCTTGTAGAAGATGTGCAGCCCGACCTGGCCACGCTTGGCCATGGCCTTTGCCCACCGCGGATTGACATAGGTCGCGTGGTAGTGGGTCGAGGCGTCGACCATCTTGGAGAAACGCTTGCCGTCGGTGACGTCCTTTGCAAGACGCTGAGCGGTTTTCCAGGCGGCGGGGCTGGAAATCCGGTCCTTGATACCGTCACAGGCGAAGGAGAACTGGCACCGGTTGCGCCGGTGCTTGTTCTGGTAGACGACGCCACAGATCGAATCCGGATAGGACGGGTTCTTGACCCGGTTCAGTACCACCTGGGCAACGGCAACCTGGCCGTCCTCGCTTTCTCCGCGGGCTTCGAAATAGATCGCCTCGGCAAGACAGCGCTGTTCCTTCTTGGTGCCGACGGAGAGCGGCAGGGGCACCTGCGCCCACCAGTGCGGGTTCTCCGGGTCTTCCGGAGGCGGCATCTCCTGTTCGTACTTGGCTGCCCCGAACAGGGCGTCGAACGGCTCCTTCGTCTCCTTGACGCTGTCGGGCGCATAGGCGGAGACAAGGGAGAAACTGGCGGCCGCCGCGTTGCGGGCCATCATCACCTTCTGCAGGTCGAGCGGCCCATCCTCGAGCAGGCCGTCCTTGCGGGCCTTGGCCAGCTGGGACGTTTCCTTGGCATTGAGCGGCTCGGCCTTGACGAAGGCGACGCGGGGCAGGTCCTCGTGTTTCTTTTCCGTCGAGATCAGGCTCGACATGGCGTAGAGATTGCCCGAGGCGCGGTCGACCATCTGGCGGTCCGGCGCCATGGTGATCAGCCGGTCGCCCTTGGCGCTCGTGTTCGTGGCGATCTCGTCCGGTATCTCGGTTGGCCGTGAGCTGCGCACGACCTCTTCAAGTCCGACAACCGGCCGGGCCTCGAAATTCCTGTCGGAAGAGTTCAGCGTCAGAACCGGTGCCGTGTTGGGGTCCGGAACCGGCGTCGATCCGAGCGCCAGGTTCGGCGTGAGCGTCGAGGTGTAGCTCGCATGCGCGAGTGTCATCATCCAGCGCGGCGTTTCCTGCGAACGCGCGTTCACAAGATCGACGACATCCTGGTTGCCGACCGAACCGCCGAGACCGAGCCAGGCCAGCGGACAGGCGATGAGAACATATCTGATCCGGCGCATGCGCGCGCGGACCGGGCCGTAATCCTGAGTCACTTTTGAAGAAAACCGCTTTCTGTTGCGGGACTTAGGGCCAGACATACGCAGCCAACTCCAACTCGGTACACACCTGCCCGGACACACGGGAGGATCAGAGTGAACGTCGTGTAAACGACAACGTCGAAATTGAAGATGTCCGCTTAACCTTGAAAGAGCGTTAATAAGAATAGAAATCGCGGAATTTCGTGCAGCATTCCGATGTTGTGATGCTGATTATGGTTACTAATACGAAGGAGTTGCCGCGCTGGCCGGGTCAGCGGCCGCCGACTCGCAGGCCGGGAGCCGGGCGCTCGCTCATCAGCTGGTGGCGGAATCGAAACAGGGCGGCGGGACGGCCGCCCGTGGCCGTCGACGTGGCCCCGGTCGGTTCGACGAGATCCGCGTTTTCCACCAGGCGGCGGAAATTCTGCTTGTGCAGGTGGCGTCCGGAAATGGCCTCTACGGAGGTCTGAAGCTCTGTCAGGGTAAATTCTTCCGGCATCAATTCGAAGATGACCGGCCGGTATTTCAGTTTTCCTCTCAATCGGGAAATCGCCGTCGCCAGCACACGGCGGTGATCGAACCCCATCGGCACGCCAAGGGCGGGAAGGGCGCCGCGATCCAGCGCCGCGGGCCGGCCGTCTGTGCGGGCCTCGGCAACCAGCCCGGCTTCGTAGAGCAGTTCATAGCGCTCCAGCGCACGTTCCTCGTCCCAGCTGGCAGCCTCGGTGCCGAACGCCAGCCGGATCCGTTCCTGGCGGCTGAGCGGCCGGGGCGGTTCCCCCGCTTGCGGCGGTTCCCCGGCCCACCGGTCGAGCGCGGGCAGGATCTCCCTGTCCAGAAGGCCGGGCCGGCCGGTCCGCCAGTCCTCCCAGGGAAAGTAGTCATACCAGGACCGCCAGGCGGAGTTGTGCCGGGCGAGCATGTTTTCCGAGTCCGCCGTCTGCCGGGTCAGGGCAAGGTAGCCGACCGAGACCACGTGCGGCCCCTCGTCTCCCGTAACCCGGTGCCGGCCCCTGTCGCCGAATGTGTAAAGCTGTTCGACATAGCCCAGTCTCAGTGCGGTCTGGTCTTCCACCCAGGTCCGCAGCCCGATTTCAAAAGTGCGGTGCCGGATGGGATCGAAAGGGCCGAATGGCAGGCTGTCGAGTGTGCCGTCGCCGGTGTCGTTCACATGCACGATCTGGGGCAAGCCATCGGCCACGGACACAATGACCGCGTTCAGTCCGATTTCGATACTGGCTTGCCTGTGGGGCATGGTCGCTCCGCGTCTCCCTATTCGATCGGCATGACAAATGGCGTGCCTTCATAGGCATTCGCTCCGCGGCCGATTTCGCGGATGGCATCGATCATGCGGCCGTCCCTGGCCAGCATCTTGTCCGCCATGGCGACAATGCGGGCATTGGGGGTCGCAGAGGGCGAGCGCTCGCGCAGCAGGGCCGCCAGTTGGTACTCGTCGGCATCCGGGTTTAGGGCACAGGCAGCGACATAGGCCCCGGCCGTCGACCGGCTGATGCCCGCCCAGCAGTGAATGATCAGCGGTGCCTTCCGGTCCCAGTCCCGGATGAAGGCAAGAAAGGCCTCGATATGCTGCTCGCTGGCCGGAATCAGTCCTTCCACGGGGTCGACAATATCGTTGAAGGAGAGGTTCAGGTGCCGCTCGGGAGCGATGCCGTCCGGGGTCGGCACGTTCAATTCCGCATTGATCAGGGTGACAAGGGACTTTGCGCCGGTCGTAGCGACCGTCTCGGGCAGTTTGGACAGGGAGCAGACGTGCAGCATGACAGAACCGGTTATTGTATCTGCCAGTAAACTAGGGTTATTCGCCGTCAACGTCACCCGTTTGCGGAACGGCTTTTTGCTTTGTTCCCAGCTTCACGCAGCGCCTCGATGGCCTCGAAGCGTTCCATGAACCTGTCCTGGGCGATTTTGACGGGCAGGGGTTCCAGTCCGTACCGCAATTTGCCTTCGCTGTTGAGCGGGAAGCCGCGCGGGCGGCCGAAGATCTTTCCGGCCTCGTTATCATCGAATCCCGCCAGTTCGACGGCTTCGAAATAGGCGCAGATGATATCGGCGCGCTTGGCCAGCTTCTTGACCGTGAGTGGGATTTCCGCCGGCAGGCCGAAGCGCAGGTGGATCGCACCCTGCAGTCGTGCCTCGACCGCCTTGTAGGCCTCGCCGATCACCGCCTTGAAGGGGGAGATCATGTCGCCGATGACATATTCAGGAGCATCGTGCAGCAGCACCGCCAGGCGCCAGTGTGGCGGCAGGTCGGGTTTCAGCATCAGGGCGATGTCTTCCACGACCAGCGAGTGCTCCGCCACCGAGAAGGCATGGTCGCCATAGGTCTGGCCGTTCCAGCGCGCGACACGGGCCAGGCCATGGGCGATATCGGAGATCTCCACGTCCAGCGGCGAGGGATCCAGAAGATTGAGGCGTCTTCCGGACAACATGCGCTGCCAGGCGCGCGGCGGCTGGTCGGAACGGGCGGCGGGCATCGGGCCTCGGTTCAAAAACGCGGTTTCAGTTCGCGGTGTCCGGCTCCGGCCATGTGAAGGTCGCCCAGTCGGGCAGCCTGACCAGAATCTCCGCGTCACCGCATTGAAGAAGGCTGCCGTTTTCCTTGGCTTGTGCGGCCTTGTCAAGACGCAGCAAGGCAAGTCCGAAGGTCCGGTCGCCAACGCTTGTGGAGGATCCCAGGACACCGACCGATTTGCCCGCGGCTGTGATGTCGCTGCCCTGAGCCGGCAGGGGGCCCGTGCTTTCCACCTGGAGAAAACGCTTGCGCGCCGTGCCCCGGTGCTGGACCCGCGACACCACCTCCTGGCCGACATAGCAGCCCTTGGTGAAGGAGACGCCACCAAGCTGGTCGAGATCGGCGTCATGGGGAAAGATGTCGGAATAGTCGAAGTCCTTGAGGCCTTCCGGCACGCCGAGCCGGATTCGATGCGCGTCATAGGCGTCGAGCCCCGCATCCGGTCCGCCAAGGCCTTCCCGAATTGCGGAGACGGATCCGGCCAGCCGTTGTCCGAGAGCCGCAAGGCGCGGGTCGTGCACGCTGGCAAGCGTGTCCGGCAGGTCGGCGCTGCCGCCCCACACGGCAACCACGCCGGTGTCGTCACCCAGCAGCTCCAGCTCCACCTTCGCCCGCAGCCGGTAGAAGGTCAGCCGTTTCAGGAGATCGGGGGCGGTTGCGGCGGGCGTGTCCAGCAGATAGCCGTCACTGCTCCTGTAGAGAAGAAAGTCGAACAGGATCTTGCCCTGGGGCGTGAGGAGGGCGCCCGCGCGTGCGCCCTCCCGGTCGACTTCGTCGATATCCGCCGTCACCAGGTTCTGCAGGAAATGCTGCGCTTCGGGGCCGCCGACGCGGATCAGCGCGCGGTCGCTCAGGTGGGCAAAGAATGGTGACGGCACGGAAGACTCCTTGAAAGCTGATGGCGGGCGCCAGGTTTCCCCTGTGCCACATAGGGGCTTTGGCGACGGCGGGCAAGAAGCCTGATCCTTTGAGGTCTAAACGATCTGGCCCTTTGCCCGGGGGGCGCGTATAAGCGCGTTCGAAACAATCAGTCCCCTGTCCCAATCCGAGTGGAGGAGCCCCATGAGCGAGACCTATGACCTGATCCTGAAAGGCGGAACCGTGGTCAATCAGGACGGGGAGGGGCTTCGCGACGTTGCCATCCGCAACGGACGCATTGCCGGCATCGGCTCTTTCGATGCCTCGCAGGCGGGCGAGGTGATCGACTGCACGGGCCTGCATGTCCTGCCCGGTGTCATGGACACCCAGGTCCATTTCCGGGAGCCGGGCCTCGATCACAAGGAAGACCTTGAATCGGGATCGCGCGCCGCGGTGATGGGCGGCGTGACCGCGGTCTTCGAGATGCCCAACACCAATCCGCTGACCACCTCGGAGGCCGCGCTCGCCGACAAGGTCAGGCGCGGTCATCACCGCATGCATTGCGATTTTGCCTTCTGGGTCGGCGGCACGCGCGACAACGTCAAGGACATTCCGGAGCTTGAGCGCCTGCCGGCCGCCGCGGGCATCAAGGTGTTCATGGGGTCGTCCACCGGCGATCTCCTGGTCGAGGACGACCAGGGCGTGAGGGAGATCCTCTCCGTCACCCGCCGCCGCGCAGCATTCCACTCCGAGGACGAGTTCCGCCTGCGCGAACGCCAGGGGGAACGGGTCGAGGGCGATCCGAGCTCGCACCCGATCTGGCGCGACGAGATCGCGGCGCTCACCTGTACGCAGCGTCTCGTCTCAATCGCCCGCGAAACCGGTGCCAAGATCCATATCCTGCACCTGTCGACGGCCGAGGAAGTCGACTTCCTGATCGATCACAAGGACGTGGCCTCGATCGAGGTGACCCCGCACCATCTGACCCTGACCGATGAGGCCTATCACCGGCTCGGTACCCTGGTGCAGATGAATCCGCCCGTGCGTGCGCCGCGGCATTCCGAGCGTCTGTGGTGGGGCCTGAGCCAGGGCATTCTCGACATTTTCGGCTCCGACCACGCGCCGCACCTTCTTGAGGAAAAGCAGAAACCCTATCCCGCGTCTCCGTCCGGCATGACCGGCGTGCAGACGCTGGTGCCGATCATGCTGGATCATGTCAATGCCGGGCGCCTCAGCCTGGCGCGGTTCGTCGACATGACCAGCGCCGGTCCGGCGCGCCTGTTCCAGACCGCGCGCAAGGGCCGGATCGCGGTCGGTTATGACGCCGACTTCACGATCGTCGACCTGAAGCGCACCGAGACCATCCGCAACGAGTGGATCGCCTCCAAATGCGGCTGGACGCCCTATGACGGCAAGGAAGTCACAGGCTGGCCGGTCGGCACCATGGTTCGCGGCCGGCGCGTCATGTGGGACGGTGAACTGTCGACGCCGTCACGGGGGGAAGCGGTGCTGTTTCAGGATGGATTGAAACGCTGAACGGGTCACGGACCGGTACCGTAGCGTACAATTTGTGATGTGAATAACATCCCGAAGCTGGCTAATGTGCGATGACATTTGAGAAAGGGTGAAGGAAACCAATGAGTAACCGTGTTTCCTAACCCGATCTACACAGGTCTCGGTTAGATTTTGAGTAGAGCTTATTGGGTTATGCGTTGGGGAGCTCAGGGATGTTCTCGGTAAGAAATATTGGACGTAACAGGCGCGCGCGGGCTTTCACGAGCCTTGCCGGTGCCGCCATGCTTTCGGTCGCAACGATGTCGGGCGCCGCAGCGAATGATACGGCTTCGGAGACTTTGGAAAGTCCGGAAAGCGAAGCGCCGCTGCATATGCTCGTGTCGCTGAATGAACAGCAGATACAGGTCTATCGCGGCACGGAGCTGCTTGAAACCTCGCCGATTTCCTCCGGAATGCGAGGCTACAGCACGCCGACCGGTGTCTTTTCGATCCTCGAAAAACGCCGCAAGCACTTTTCCAATTTGTACAACAATGCGCCGATGCCGTTCATGCAGCGGCTGACCTGGTCGGGCATTGCGCTGCATGTGGGCAAGTTGCCGGGTTATCCGGCCTCTCATGGCTGCATCCGCCTGCCGCGCCCGTTCGCCAAGTCGCTTTACGGCATGACGGACCGGGGCATGCACGTGGTCGTCACCAGGGACGCGGCCGTTCCGGTCGGCGTGCGTCATGCGGTGCTGCCGCAGCCCTATCTGCCGGAAACGGAAGTTGCCAGCCTCTCGAGCGAGACGATTGCCGCCGACCCGGCGCTTCGTGGAGCGATCCAGGATGCCGCGCTTCCGGCCGGCGTCGCGGCAGTACAGCCGGAAAACCCGCATTTCGACCGGCCGCTGCGCATGATCATCACGCCGCAGCAGGCACCGAACCGCATCATGGTGCTGCAGCGTCTGCTCAACCAGATGGGCTTCGAAGCAGGCCCGGTGGACGGTGTTCCCGGCCGCAAGACCCGTGCGGCAATCAGCCTTTACCAGGAAGGCGCGGACCTTCCGGTCACCGGCAGGATGACCGACAGCCTGGAAGCGCGCATCTATGCCGAGGCGGGTTATGAAAAGCCGCAGAACGCCATGCTGCGCATCCGCCGCAAGTTCCGCGACATCTATTCCGCTCCGGTCACCATCAAGGATCTGGACCGGGAGATCGGCACGCATGTCTTCACGGCCCTGGATTTCGAACAGGGCGACGAGGCCGTCGACTGGATCGCGGTTTCGGCGGAAGGCGAGCGCGGCGGCGCGCCGCGCGACGTGCTCGACCGGATCGAAATCCCGGAAAAGGTTGCTCTCGAGGTCTCCAAGATGCTGACGCCGGGCACGTCGCTGACGGTCACCGACCGCAGTTTCAAACGCAACACCGGCCTTGGCACCGACTTCGTGGTGATCACCCGCTGATCCTTCCCAAGATCGGCCAAGATCAGAAGCCCCCGCTCCGGCGGGGGCTTTTTTTGTTTTCGGCTCCTGGAGGGAAATTGTTCCGGACAAGCGCGCAATCAGCTCCGAACGTCACCAAACTGTCGTGTCTCTCACGTATCGGAAGGCAGTTTATTCGCGCAGGTGACTCGGGAGAACGACATGGCGCAGAGCACGCTGACGGCTTCGAAGACACGGCTCAGGAACGCCGTCCACCGATCGGACGCCTCTTCCCGCGAGGGTATCCTGGAGCGCCTGTTCACCTTCGCCTTCAAGGGGCTGGTCTACCCGCAGATCTGGGAAGATCCGGATGTCGACATGAAGGCCCTGCGCCTGACCTCGGACAGCCGGATGATCACCATCGCCTCGGGCGGCTGCAACGTCATGTCCTACCTGACGGCCAACCCGGCGGAGATCACTGCCGTCGACCTGAACCGCGCCCATGTCGCCCTCGGCCGGCTGAAACTGGCGGCCGCCCGGCATCTCCCCAACTACGAGACCTTTTACCGCTTCTTCGGCGAGGCGGACGAAAAGGCCAATGTCGCCGCCTACAAGCGCTTCCTGAAGGACAATCTGGATCCGGAGACCGTTGCCTATTGGGAAGGCCGGGACCTCGCCAACTGGGGCCGCAAGCGCATCACCCTGTTCTCCCGCGATCTCTATCACCACGGCCTGCTGGGTTATTTCATCGGCATCGGCCACCTTGTGGCAAAGTTCTATGGCATCGACCCGAAATACATGGTCAAGACGAGGTCGCTGGAGGAGCAGCGAAGCTTCTTCGACACGGCCCTGTCGCCGCTGTTCGACAAGCGCCTGGTCCGGTGGGCGACGTCGAAGAAAATGTCGCTCTACGGCCTCGGCATTCCGCCCGCGCAATACGACGCGCTGGTCTCCGCCAATGCCGATGGCGACATGTCCGCCGTGCTGCGCCAGCGGCTGGAAAAGCTCGCCTGCGACTTCTCCATGCAGGACAACTATTTCGCCTGGCAGGCCTTCGGACGCGGCTACGCACCGGGCTCCGTCGGCTCGACCGGGGAATCCGGTCCGCTGCCGCCCTATCTGAAACGGGACCATTTCGAGGAGATCCGGGCCCGGGCCGGCCGGGTGCGCGTGCTCAACCGGAATTTCACGGAGCACCTGCAGACCCTGGGCGAAGGCACGCTCGACGCCTATGTGCTGCTCGATGCCCAGGACTGGATGACCGACCACCAGCTCAATGCGCTGTGGAGCGAGATCACCCGCACCGCGCGCCCCGGCGCCCGCGTGATTTTCCGAACGGCTGCCGAGCCGACCCTTTTGCCGGGCCGCGTCGCCAACGAGATCCTGGACCGCTGGACCTATGAGGAAGAAGAAAGCCTGGACCTTGGACGGCAGGACCGGTCCTCCATCTATGGCGGCTTCCACCTTTACGTCTTCAACGGCTGATCGGGCAGGAAAGGCATGGGGCGGATCAGACAATGAGCGAAGCTGTCGAAACGGCCCGGCTGATGGATGCCGTCTATCGCCACCAGCGGCATTTTTATGACCTGACCCGGAAATACTACCTGCTCGGCCGCGATCACCTGATCGATGAGCTGCAGCCGCCGGACGGGGGCGCGGTGCTTGAGCTCGGCTGCGGCACCGGCCGCAACCTGATCCAGGCGGCTCGCCGATACCCGGACGCGCGCTTCCTGGGCCTCGACATCTCCCGCGAAATGCTGGCGACGGCGCAAAAGAACATCGACAAGGCGTGCCTGTCCGGCCGGATCACCCTGATTGAGGGCGATGCCGCCAATCCGTCGGCGACCGAAGGCCTTGACGTGCCCGTCTTCGACCGGGTGTTTTATTCCTACACGCTTTCCATGATCCCGATCTGGCGGGAGGCGCTTGCCGCCGGCGCGGCCCGTCTGAAGGACGGCGGACGGATTCATGTGGTCGATTTCGGTCAGCAGCAAGGGCTGCCCGGATGGTTCCGCAAGCTTCTGTTCAGATGGCTCGCGTCCTTCCACGTTTCACCGCGCGCAGAGCTTGCAGCCGAACTGGAACACCTTGCGAAACAGACGGGTATGAAACTTACCTTCAGGCCGCTTTACCGTGGCTATGCGGAGTATGCGGTCCTGTCGTCCTCACCAGCGCTGGAAACTCAGGAAAGCCGTCCCTGATCCGGAAGGGTTCCCTGGATCAGGGACACCCCTTTTCGGCCCAAAGGCGCAGCGCATCCTTGAAGGCTCCGCCGTAGGGATGTTGCTTGGCCGCGGCAGGCGCATCGTCGGAGATATAGGTCCGGGCCTGTTCGCACAGATTGGCCTGTTCCCATTGATGGCAGGCCGCACAGGTCTTGTCCTTCCAGACCGCTTCGGGGAGGCCGTCAATCGGTGCGAAACGGGGAGATCCCCTGATCAGTTCCGAGATGCTGCGGGTGGCGAGCTGCGGATCTCCCATGCCAAGAGGGGCATTGAACGCGACCGTGTCCGGCAGTGCGCTGTTCCCTGCCGAAGGTGCGGTCTGCTCGCCGGCGACCGGTGGTTCCGGCGGGCGCTCATCGGCGTCGGGATCTGTCCGCTGTTGATTGTTCACGATTGTGGTCAGCTCGAGCCGGGCCAGTTCTGCAAAGGCACCGTCCGGATATGTGGCGAGATAGGCCTCGTAGGCTTCCGCGGTGCCTTCCTGGCGGGCGTGCTCGATCATTTCGCGCTCGTTGTCCCGTGGCGAGACCCGCTCCGTTTTCGGCGTCTCGGGTGACGTCGTGTCGGACGCCGGCTGCATTTCTTTCGCCAGAAGCACCTGCATCAGTTCCCGGGCTTCGGAAGCATAGGCACTGTCCGGGTGCGCACGCAGGAACAACAGCAGTTGCAGGGGATCGTTGCTGAGCTTGACGGATTCCCAGAGCTGCCGGACCTGCAATTCCTCCGCCGAGGGCTGCGTGAGGGGGTTGAACTGGAAATCGACGGTCAGCGAAGACGTGTCCCAGGGGGTTTGAATGTTTCCGGTTGCCTTCAGGACATCATTGCGGACTGTCTTGAACAGGGTCTCGATGGGCAGGCCGGGGGTCTGCAGGTGGCTTGCGAGTGCCTGCGTGAACGGGCTGTTGCCTGTGTCGCCGTCAACGGCGACCTCGCCCGGTGCGGTTGAATAGGCAAGGAACGTCCCGCGCGGCGCCTTCATCTCGGCAAGGCCGTTGTCGCCGAGATCGGGGACAGAGGTGAACGGGTTGTTCCGGCAGGCATCCAGGATGACGATATTGGTGCGGTTGCGGGCGGAGAACATCTGACGCAGTACGGCTTGCGCCGGAACGCCTACAAGGCTGAGGTCGGCCGCGTCCTGAAGCTCGATGTCGACCGGGAGGAGAAAATTTGTGCCGAAGGACTGGACGCCGTGACCGGCATAATAGAACAGCCCCGTGGCATCCGCACCGGCCGCGCGCAATCGGCTGCCGAAACGCGAGATGGCAAGGATCAAATCGTTCTGGTTCGTATCAAGGACAAGTGTGACGTCGAAACCTGTCTTGCGCAGTGCGTCAGCCATCCGCTCCGCGTCATTCACGGGATTGTCCAGCGGCGTCACGGTGCTGTACGCACTGTTGCCGACCACAAGGGCGAGCCGGGTTTCGGCACTGGCCTGCCCGGGGTGCAATCCGGCAGCCAACATGCACCAGAGGAAATAACCGATCGCGAAGCGGTACATGGTGGTCCTATTCGACAACGACAAATTCAATCCTGCGATTGCGCTGCTTTCCCTCGGCCGATGTGTTCGGGGCCACAGGCCTGCTCTCGCCGTAACCGACGCTTCGAATCCTGCCATCCGGTATCTTTTTCCCGATCAGGTATTGCTTGACCGCCTGGGCGCGGCGTTCCGAAAGACGCTGGTTCGAGGCGTCGCTGCCGTCGCTGTCGGTGTGACCGCCCACCTCGATGATCAATTCCGGGCAGCGCGAAATGATGTCCACGAGACTGTTCAGCAACGGCTCGCTGCGCTTGTCGAGCCGCGCACTGCCGCTCGGGAAGTAGATATTGTCGGTACGCGAAAGTATCTCGAACCGGCCTTCGCAGGCTTCTTCATCGAAGTTGCCTTCAGGTTCCAGCGCGGTGCTCTTGGCGGATTGTGTCGCCGGTTCGTCATCACCGTCAGCTTCCTGCAACGCCGAATTGCGTGCGAACACGAAGTCCAGAGAGACTGTTGCCGACGGGATGATGACGACACCGGCGGCCTCTTCCAGCTTCTTGATGCCGCCGTCCAGCCCAAAATCCGACGCGGCAACCGAGATCGGCGCGGTCGTCGAAACGGAGACAAGATCCTCGCTAAGGTAGATAACGGCAACGTCCGCCTGGATCTGTTTCGACACGCCATGAAGCTCGAGATTGAACGTGAGTGGAATGATCTTCCGCTTGACCTGTCGCAGGTCCGCAAGTTTCCGACCGTCGATCTGGGCCGAAATGACGGCTTCGGGAAACTCGAACGTTTCGAAAAAGAGGAAACGCATGCGCACGTTTCTGAGATCGATCTTGGTGTCGATCGAATCCAGAAAGACGCGGACAATTGCTGATCCGGTTTCGTCGATCGTGCCCTCGAACTCGGCAAAGCCGCTGGATTCCACCTTGGTAACGTTCTTGACCGACTGGAACCTCAGGGAGGACGCATCGCGCTGAAGCGTCCAGCCGCCTTCGAAGAAGTTTTCCTGCGCCACTGCATTCGGGGCGAGCAGGGTCGCGATCCACAGGCCGAAAAACAGCGTTTTCCAGATGGGCCGTAAAGCAGTCATCGTCCAGTCCTCTCAGCCCAAGCACTATCGCCGCAGGATTCCCTAACGTCATGAAAGTTTTACAAAGTTGCTGATCGAATGCAACTTGGCAATGCGCGGCGTGCGATTTGGTTGCTCGTCGGGGTCAGCCTGTCACCGGTACGTCCGCTCCTCGATCGGCGTATTGCGGATCTTTGTCAGCAGCATCTCCAGCAGTGCCTTTTCGGCCCGGTTGAGCTTGGCCTTCGGATTCCAGACCACGTGCACGTCGATCTGCGGTAGGGTGTCATAGGGCGGCAACTGCCACAGGAGGCCTTCGGCAACGTCCCGCTTGACCACGTGAACCGGCAGGGGGCCGACACCGAGACCGGCGATGATCATGCGCCGGACTTCCTCCAGGTTTGCCGACGTGCCGACGACCCGGTCCTCCAGGTCGGCTTCCGCACGCATCAGCGTCACCGGTCTGAGCGCGTCTTCCAGCCGGTCGGTGACGAAGCTGACCGCTGACTGGCCGGCGAGATCCGCCTTGGTCAGGTCGCTCTTGCCGAAGAGCGCGTGGGGCGGGCCACAGAACAGGCCGAAGAATTCCCGGAAGAGGCGCAGATATTCCAGCTTGGGATTGCGGTCCCGGACCAGGCAGACGGCAAGAGAGGCCCGGCGCGAGGTCACCGCTTCCAGCGCGTCCTTGCTGGCCGAGACGTTGATGGAAAGCGTTGCCGCCGGGTGGCGCTCGTGAAATTCGCGCAAGGTGTCGTCGAACAGAGGGCTGACCACGTGACTGGCCATGGCGATCTCGACATGACCGCGCACCTCGTCGGTGACGTCGCGCATCAGGGTGCCGAGCCTGAGGATCGATCCCTGGATCTCGACCGCTTCCTTGAAGAGCAGGCCTCCGGCTTCGGTCAGCTCGAACTGACCCGGCTTGCGGTGGATCAGCTTGCGGCCCAGTCGGTCTTCCAACCGTTTCAGGGCACTTGAAACGGTCGGCTGTTTCAGCCTCAGCCGGTCGGCCGCCCGGGTCACGCTGCCCGACTGGGCGAGCACGATGAAGGTCCTGAGCAGGTTCCAGTCCAGTTCTCGGGCAAGGCGTTCTGCCTGGATGGGGCGTAATTCCTCGGTCATTGATCAGATCTATAGTTGAAATTTCAATTATCTATTTGATCAATGAAGGCCTGCCTGCAACGCTGAAGTCAAGCAGTTTTGACAGGGGATCGGGTAGGGATGAGCGCATGAGCGTCGAAGCGCGGGAACGACGGCAACCATGGATCCTCCTGTCACCGGCGCTGACAGCGGTCGGATTGCTGCTGTTCGTGCCGCTCCTCTTTATCGTCGTCTATTCCTTCTGGCTGCGCACGGCCACCGGCGCCGACCAGGCCGGGTTCTATCTCGACAACTGGAACGAGGCGCTGACCGATCCTTTCTATCGGGACATTCTTCTCGGCACGCTCCGGATCGCGGCAATCACCACGATCGCCTGCGCCGTCATGGGCTATCCGGCCGCCTATTTCATCGCTCGTGCGCGCAGCAACAAGGTGCTGCTGCTCCTGCTTCTGATGCTGCCCTTCTGGATCAGCTACATCATCCGGACCATGTCCTGGATCAACATTCTCGGGGTGTCCGGCGCGGTCAACTGGCTGCTCCTCAACCTCGGCATCGTCGATGAGCCGATCCAGATGCTCTACAACGAGCCGACGGTGATCCTCGGCCTCGTGCACTTCCTGCTGCCCTTCATGGTGCTCAATGTCTATGTCGCGCTCGAAGGCATCGACATCTCGCTGGAAGACGCGGCCTGTTCGCTCGGCTCGACCCGCTGGCAGGCCTTCCGGGAAGTGACCCTGCCGCTGTCCCTGCCGGGGCTTGCCGCCGGCGGTCTGCTCTGCTTCGTCCTGAGTGCGGGCACCTATATCACGCCGCTGGTGCTGGGTGGTCCGACCGACGCGATGTTCGCCAATCTCGTCTTCGAGGCGATCATCACCCAGCTCAACTGGCCGCTCGGCTCCGCCCTGTCGCTGATGCTGCTCGCCGTGCTTGGCGCCCTGGTGCTGGTCTACAACCACTATCTGGGCATGGCGCAACTGATGAAGGGGCTTGGCTGATGGGCTGGAACCTGATCCGCATCTACACGCTGCTCGTCTACCTGTTCATGTTCCTGCCGGTGGCCGTGGTCGTGCTCCTGAGCTTCAACGCGAGCCAGTTCGGCAGCTTCCCGATGACCGGCTTCTCCTTCCGCTGGTTCGTCGAACTGGCCCAGAACGAGGCGATCCTCAGGGCCTTCCAGACCTCGATCGTGCTCGGCGCGCTGACGGCGGTGATCTCGACGACCCTCGGCGTTCTCGCCAGCCTTGCCCTGGTGCGCTACGAGGTCCCCGGCCGCAACCTGATCTCGACACTGCTGATCGCCCCGATCCTGGTGCCCGAAGTGGTGCTTGCGGTGGCCCTGCTGCTGTTCCTCAATTTCCTGGCCATCAACAAGAGTTTCTTCCTGCTCCTGATGGGCCACGTCATCTTCACGCTGCCCTTCGTGATCCTGGTGGTGCAGGCGCGTCTCGTCGGCATCCGCAAGGACTACGAGGAAGCGGCCCTCAGCCTCGGTGCAAGCCCGGTGCAGGCCTTCTTCCAGATCACCCTGCCGCTGTTGGCCCCGGCCGTCTTCGCCGGCATGCTCTTCGCCTTCACCATCAGCTTCGACGACATCACCGGCACGCTCTTCTGGAAGCCGGGCGGGGTGGAAACCGTGCCGACCCAGATCTTCGCCATGCTGCGCAATTCGATCTCCCCGGAGATCAACGCGCTTGGCACCGTGATGATCTTCCTCACCGTCGGATTGCCGCTCCTGGGGCTGGCAATCGCCCGGCGGATGGCCATGCAGCGCGGCGGTTAGAACCGCGCGACCAAACCAAAAACCTGAACAAGAAACCAGAGTGGACAGAAAAATGGACAGCACCAAACGTTACGAACGCTTGCGCGAACGTTATCTCAACGGCGATCTCGACCGCCGCAAATTCCTCGGCCTCATCGGTGCCGCCGGGCTGGCCTATGGCGTGCAGACACCTTTCGCGCGCCACGCCATGGCGGCCGCGGACGAGGTTCGTTTCGACGGCTGGGGCGGCGTCGTTTCCGAAGCCTTCCGCAAATACGCCTTTGACCCTTATACGGAAAAGACCGGCGTCAAGGTTGTCGACGGCACCTTTGGCGGCGGCGACGAGTATCTCTCGCGCGTCAAGGCCAGCCAGGAAGGCGAATACAACATTGCGCACCTTTCCGGCGTCTTCGACTACGCGCGCTATGTCAATCTCGGTCTGAACTCGACCCTCAACGAAGACAACATCCCGAACCTGAAATACGTCATCCCGAAGCTGACCGACGTCTTCCGCGGTGTCACGGACGGCAAGCTCTCCTGCGTGCCCTATGACTACGGCACCACCGGCATTGCCTATAACCGGAAATACATCTCCGACGAGGAAGCCAAGGAAAAGGGCGCCAAGCTGCTGATCGACGCCACCTACAAGGGCAAGATCGGCGGCTGGTCGGACTGGCGCACACGCGTCTGGTACGCCTCGCTCCAGACCGGTCAGGACCCGAACAACGCCACCGACATGGATGCCGTCTGGGACGCCGTGCGCACAAACCGCGACCTGCTCCTGAAATACTGGCAGTCCGGCGCCGAGCTGATGAGCCTGCTCGCCGAAGAGGAAATCTACGTTACGGAAGGCTGGTCCGGCCGCATCTACGCGCTGCAGGAGCAGGGCCACGACATCGGCTACATCGATCCGCCCAACGGCTTCGGCTGGCAGGAGTGCCTGTTCGTGATCAAGGGCTCGCCGATGGCCGAGGTCGAGGAGCTGCTCAACTTCATGCTGGCACCGGAAACCTCCATCGCGGTGGCCGAGGGCCAGAACTACCCGCCGGCGCTCGACCCGCAGAAGGTCGATCTCGGCAAGAAGATCCCGACCCTGCCGGCCTTCGACCCGACCGGAACCCTGGACGGCCTGACCTTCGCCAATCCGGACTACTGGAACGGTCACGAGGCGGACTGGTCCAAGGCCTTCGGCCGGATCCAGAAGGGCTACTGAGCCCGTCTTAAGGCAAAGTCTCGCTCCCTCTCCCATTGGGAGAGGGCTGGGGTGAGGGGGCTGGAGGTCTTGTATAGACCGAGAGGTCCGATCCCCTCACCCGGAGCGTTGCTCCGACCTCTCCCTGAAGGAGAGGTGACATTGAGCCTCCACGGATGGTCTCGCTCGTTTCGAGGTCATCAGGTCCAGATATTCGGAGAATTGGCGTGAGCGCAGTCACCCTCACCAACATCGTCAAGAAGTTCGGCGGCTTCACTGCCGTTCACCGGATGAGCATGGAGATACCCGACGGCAGCTTCGTCACGCTGCTGGGCCCCTCCGGATGCGGAAAGACAACCACCTTGCGGATGATCGCCGGCCTCATCGACCCTTCAGAAGGCGACATCACCATCAAGGGACAACGCATCAACGACGTGCCGATCCACAAGCGCAATCTCGGACTGGTGTTCCAGAATTACGCGCTTTTCCCGCACAAGACGATTGCCGAAAACGTGGCTTTCGGGCTCAAGTACAGGGACATGTCAAAGGCGGATGCGGAGAAGAAGGTGAAGGACGCCCTGGAGCTTGTGCAGCTCCCCCATGTCAGCGACCGGTACCCGAAACAGCTCTCGGGCGGGCAGCAGCAGCGCATAGCGCTCGCCCGTGCCATCGTGATCGAGCCGGACGTGCTGCTGCTCGACGAACCCCTCTCGGCATTGGACGCCAATCTGCGTGAGGACATGCGGGTCGAGCTGAAGCGCATCCAGCACCGGATCGGCATCACCACCGTCTTCGTCACCCACGACCAGTCCGAGGCGCTCGCCATGTCGGACCGGATCGTCGTCATGTCCAATGGCCGCGTGGAACAGATCGGTTCGCCGGAAGAGGTCTACAACACGCCCGCCAGCGAATTCGTGTCGCGGTTCCTGGGCATCTCAAATATCCTGCCGGCCACCTGCAAGGACGTGAACGGCAGCGGTCTGGAACTGGAACTGGCCGACTTCGGGCAGATCAACGTTCCCAGGGACCGGGCGCCCAATGTCGGCGAGGCCGGTCCGGCCCAACTGGTCATCCGCGCGGAGAAACTGCTACTGACGGACAAGACCGCACCGCAGGACGATCGCTTTACGTTCGACGGGGTGGTCGAGGCGGTCGATTACCAGGGCCAGGCGGCACGTTATTTCGTCCGGGTCGGCGAGCACCAGCTCCAGGCGGTCAACATGATCGACCAGCATCCGTTCCAGGAAGGTACGGCGGTTTCGGTGCGGTTTCGTCCGCGCGACTGTGCGGCCCTGCCGGGAGCCACCGCATGAGCCGCCCGGAAACCTCGCATCTCTTTTACCAGTCCCGGCAACGGCGGCCGGTGCTCGACCAGGCCCGCGGCGTCTACATGTGGGATGTCGACGGCAAGCGCTATCTCGACGGCTCCTCCGGCGCCATGGTCTGCAATATCGGCCATTCCAATCCACGCGTTCTGGAGGCCATGCGCAAGCAGATGGACAAGTCGACATTCGGCTACCGGCTGCATTTCGAGACGGAGCCCGCCGAACAGCTTGCCGCCAAGACCTCCAGCCTGGCACCGGAAGGCCTCGACAAGGTCTTCTTCGTGTCCGGCGGTTCGGAAGCTGTGGAAAGTGCCATCAAGCTGGCGCGCCAGAACGCGATTGCCATTGGCGAGGCACAGCGCACGAAGGTCATCTCGCGTGAACCGTCCTATCATGGCTGCACGCTCGGTGCGCTGGCGCTGACGGGCTACGCTCCGCTGACCGCGCCGTTCGAGCCGATGATGCGGCCGATGCCGAAGATCCCGGCACCGCGCGCCTATCTCGACGGGCTCGACCCGGACGATCTGGCAACCGGGCAGCACTATGCCAACATGCTGGAAGAGAAGATTCTCGCCGAAGGGCCGGAAACGGTGCTGGCCTTCATCGTCGAACCGATCGGCGGCGCGTCCACCGGCGCTCTGGTGCCCCCGAAAGGCTACATGAAGCGCATCCGCGAGATTTGCAGCCAATACGGCGTGCTGCTGATCCATGACGAGGTCATGTCCGGCGGTGGCCGCACCGGCAAGTTCTTTGCCGCCGAACACTGGGACGTCGAGCCGGACATCCTGGTGATCTCGAAGGGGTTCGCCGCCGGCTATGCACCGCTTGGCGCCATGGTGGCACACCGGGACATCGTTGCAAACGTGCTCGACGCCGGCGGTTTCCTGCACGGGTTCACCTATGCCGGCAACCCGCTCGCCTGTGCCGCCGGGCTGGCCGTTCTGAACGAGATCGAGCGTGAAAACCTGTGCAGGAAGGCCGCCACCACGGGAGCGCTTCTCAAAAGCGAACTGCAGAAGCTGATGGACCGCTACGCGATCATCGGCGACGTTCGCGGCGAGGGGCTGCTGCTGGCCTTCGAGCTGGTCGACGACCGCACGACGATGCAGCCATTGCCTCGCGAACTCAATGCCTTCAACCTTCTGGTCGACATTGCCTATGACAACGGCCTGATCATCTATTCCCGCCGCACCCGGGGCGGCTACAGCGGTGATCATTTCCTGATCGCGCCGCCGATGATATCGAACGCCGACCATGTGGCCGAGATCATCGACGGACTCGATACCTCGCTCCGCCAGCTTCTCGACCGGATTTCGCAGCAGCGCGCTCAAGCCAGTTAAACACTGAAAATGACAGACAAGATCATCATAACCTGTGCGATCACGGGCTCCATTCACACACCCACCATGTCGCCGCACCTTCCGGTCACGGCCGCGGAGATCACCGGCCAGTCGATCGGTGCGGCCGAGGCCGGGGCCGCGATCCTGCATCTGCACGCCCGCAACCCTGAGACCGGCCAGCCGTCCGCCAGCGCGAGGGACTTCATGGCCTTCCTGCCGCAGGTCAAGGCCGGCTGCGATGCGGTGCTGAACCTGACCACCGGCGGCAGCGCTGTGATGAGCCTGGAGCAGCGCCTGGAGGGACCGCTCGCGGCCGAGCCGGAAATGTGTTCGCTCAACATGGGCACGATGAATTTCGCGCTCTACCCGCTGGCGAGCCGCTATGACACCTGGCAGCACGCCTGGGAAAAGCCGTTCCTGGAAAATTCCGACGATCTTGTCTTCAAGAACACACCCCGGGACATCGCCCGGGTACTCGTCAGTCTGGGCCAGGAGCGCGGCGCGCGGTTCGAATTCGAATGCTATGACGTCAGCCATCTCTACATGCTGCGCCATTTTGCCGACCGGAGCCTCATCAAGCCGCCCTTCTTCATCCAGTTCGTCTTCGGTGTCCTGGGCGGCATCGGCGCCGATCCGGAAAACCTCCAGCACATGAAGCGCATCGCCGACAAGCTGTTCGGCGATGACTACATCTTTTCCGTCCTGGCCGCCGGGCGTCAGCAGATCCCCTTCGCCACCATGGCGGCCGGCATGGGCGGCCATGTCCGCGTCGGACTGGAGGACAACCTCTTCATTGCCAGGGGGGAGCTTGCCCGTTCGAATGCGGAGCAGGTCTCCAAGATCAGGCGGATCGTCGAGGAACTCGGCCGAACCGTCGCGTCTCCCCGGGAGGCCCGGGAGATGCTGGGTCTCAAAGGTGCTGAAAAGACGGCGTTCTGACCATGGGCGACATTCTGATCAAACAGGCGGAGCGCCAGGATGCGGACCGGCTTCACCTTGCGCTGAAGCGGCTGTCCGCGGACATGGGCGACGTGCATGCCACAGGTTCTGACAGCCTGATCCGGCACGGGTTTTCGCAAACACCGGCGTTCTTCGGCCTGCTGGCGTTGCGGGACGAGCAGACCGTCGGCGCGTTGATTGCCTCGCCGGTGTTTTCCACGACACGCGGCGGTGCGGGGCTTTATGTCTCGGATCTCTGGGTGGCGGAGGAGGCGCGCGGGGCCGGGCTCGGACCGAAGCTTCTGGCGGCAGCCCTGGACCATGCACCGGAAAGCTGGACCGTCACCTTCCTGAAACTCGCCGTCTATCACGACAATCCGGACGCGCGCCGGTTCTACGAGCGCCTGGGCTTCGAGCCCCGGGAGGACGAAACCGTCCTGGATCTCAAGGGGCCGGCGCTGGACAAATTGAGGAAACGCCCATGAGAGCGGTATTCGACGAGCGCCAATGGGCGCATGACCCAAAACATTTCATGGCCAATGGAACGCGTCTGGCGAACCCGGAACAGCCGCGCCGCATCGAGGTTCTGAAAGCGGGAGCCGAGGCGGCCGGAGCCCGTTTCGAGGCTCCGGAAGATCATGGCCTCGGTCCGATCGCGGCGCTGCATTCGGCGGAGTATCTGGTCTTCCTGCAGACGATCCACGAACGCTGGTCGCGCATCGAAGGGGCATCGGACGAGGTCATTCCCAACATCCATCCCGACCGGCGCACGGCGAGCTACCCGCGCTCGGCGGTCGGCCAGGCCGGGTTTCACCAGGCCGATACCAGCTGCCCGATCGCGGCCGGCACCTGGGAGGCCGCCTACTGGTCCGCCCAGAGCGCGGTCCATGGCGCAGACCTGTTGGCTGCCGGCGAGCAGGCGGCCTATGTGCTCTCGCGCCCGCCGGGCCACCATGCCTTCGGCGATCTCGCCGGCGGCTTCTGTTTCCTGAACAATTCGGGGCTCGCGGCCGAAAGGCTCCTGAAGGCCGGAAAACGGCCCGCGATCCTGGATGTCGACGTCCATCACGGCAACGGCACGCAGGGCATCTTCTATGAGCGCGGCGATGTGCTGACCGTGTCGCTCCATGCCGATCCGGTGCGGTTCTATCCGTTCTTCTGGGGCCATGGCCACGAGCGCGGCGAGGGTGCCGGGCGCGGCTGCAATCTCAACCTGCCGCTCGTGCGCGGCACCGGCGACGACGATTACCTGAAGACGCTTCAGACGGCCTTTGATCACATTCGCGCCTTCGGTACCGATGTTCTGATTGTCGCGCTCGGCCTGGACGCCTATGAAAAGGATCCGCTCAAGGGCCTGGCGATCACGACACCCGGGTTCGGCCGCATCGGCGCGGCGATTGCCGGGCTGGGTCTGCCGACACTCATGGTGCAGGAAGGTGGCTATCTCTCCGAAGAGCTCGGCCAGAATCTCACCAGCTTCCTGAAAGGGTTCCAGGACGCATGACCGAAACCTCCGACTTCCTGGTCATCGGTGGCGGCATCGCCGGCGCGGGAGCCGCAGCGCGTCTTGCCCCGGATGCCTCCGTGACCGTTCTGGAGATGGAAGATGCGCTCGGCCGCCATGCCACGGGCCGCTCGGCGGCGATCTTTATCCGCAACTACGGCAACCAGACCCTGCGCGCGCTGAACATAGCTTCCGAGCCGGTCCTGGAAACCCCGGAGGGCATTGCCGAGGACAGCCTGCTGTCGCCGCGCGGTGAAATGCTGATTGCCACGGAAGACGAACTCGAGGCCTTCGAGAGCTACCTGAACGGTGCCGAGGGCATGGAGACCTTGAGCGCGGACGAAGCGGTCGACCTGTTTCCGCTCCTACGCAAGGAAGGCATCGCCGCGGCCGCGATCGAGCGAGACGCCCGTGACATCGATGTCGACCGGCTGCTGCAGGGATTTGCGCGTCTTGCCCGGCGGCACAGCACGCAATTCGTCATGGATGCGCCGGCGCAACGCATTAGCCGGACGGGTGGTGTCTGGCGGGTGGAAACGCCTAAGGGCGCGTTCGAGGCGCCGGTCCTGATCAACGCCGCCGGGGCCTGGGCCGACGAAATTGCCGTTCTGGCACGGGTCAGGAAAGTCGGCCTCGTGCCGATGCGAAGATCGGCGGCCATCGTGCCGCCTCCCGAGGGTATCGACATTACCGGCTGGCCTCTGGTCGCCAGTGCTTCGGAAAGCTGGTACGCCAAGCCGGACGCCGGCAAATTCATGGTCTCGCCCGCCGACGAGGACCCGGTCGACCCGCACGACGCCTGGGCCGACGACATGGTGCTGGCCGAAGGGCTCTACCGGTTCGAGCAGGCGGTCACCATGCCGGTGACCCGGGTCGAGCGGAACTGGGCGGGACTTCGGAGCTTCGTCTCCGACCGGACCCCGGTTGCCGGTTTTGCACCTGACACGGAAGGTTTTTTCTGGCTGGCCGGGCAGGGCGGTTACGGGGTACAAACGGCGCCCGCCCTCTCGCGGCTTGTCGCCGATCTTTGCCTGAAGCGTCCGTCCGAACTGTCGGACGAAGTCGTCAAGGCACTCAATCCGGCGCGTCTCGCCTGAGCCGCCGCCCTTCCCAACCAAAGGAAATATGCATGTCCGATATCAAACGGCTCGACAGTGGCCCGCGCATGAGCCAGGCCGTCATTCATGGTGGTCTGGTCTGGCTTGCCGGCCAGGTCGGCAATCCCGGTGACAGCGTCACGGATCAGACAATAACCATCCTGGAGCGCGTCGAAGCCCTGCTGGAGCGGTCCGGCAGCGACAAGTCGCGCATCTTGCAGGCGACGATCTGGCTCGCTTCGATGGACGATTTTGCGGAAATGAACGCGGTCTGGGATGCCTGGGTCGATCCGGCCAACCCGCCGACGCGCGCCTGCGGCGAAAGCAGGCTGGCAACGCCCGACTACACGGTCGAGATCATCATCGTTGCGGCGGCCGGCTGATCCGGCGGCCCTCATTCGTGCCGACGGAAAACCACGCGCCGCCTCAGGCATCGAGGTTTTCCGCCGCCTCCCTGATCAGGCTGCGGACCCTGGCCGCGTCGGCGAGATCGTGTGACAGCAGCAGGACAAGCTTGGCCATGAACAGCTCCCGCTTGTCGGGAGCGATTGCGTCGAGCTGTTCGGCCATCGTCTCATAGACAGTTTCGAGACCGGCAGGTGTCATCATTCTGCGCCTCCTGCGAGCGAATGGGTCAGCGCCTGCCGGATACCCTCGGGTCTGGCGTCGTACCATCTGGCCGCGATATGCAGGTCGGGACGCACGAGATAGGCGGTTGTCGGTTTGGCCGCCAGCACTTCTGCGGCTTCCGATCCTGGTTGAAGGTCCACATGGGTGATGTCGAGATCCTCAAGAGTGGCCGCGAGGTCTGACCCGAAGGTGATCAGCGTGAAACCGGGGCCAAGCAGGTCGGACAGAAAGCCGTCGCCTGCGCGAGCCTCGGGCAGCGCTGCGCCCGGACTGGGGCCGCCATCGAATTCCGGATCATCGCCGGCGACGATTGGGCTGTCGGCATAGGTATAGGGTGTCATTTGCCGCGGGTTGGCGAGCGCGCCCGCAAACGGGTGGCTGAGTGCCAGGTTCAGTGCGGCATCGCGCATGAGCTGCCATCCGGCCGTCGGCGGGGTCATGAAGCGGGCCGATCTGGAAGCGTTTGTGAAGACATCCAGGGTCGCCCCGCGCCGCTCCGGCGTGTAACTGTCCAGAAGCGCTTCTCCTGCCTTGCCCTGCAGCACCCGCGCCAGTTTCCAGGCGATGTTGTGGGCGTCCGCAAGGCCGTTGTTCAGTCCGCGCACGCCGAAAATCGGAACGATATGGGCGCTGTCGCCGATGAAGAAAACCCGGCCGTCACGATAATCGTCCAATGCCAGCGTGTTCGCCGAATAGACGCTCCACCATTCCAGCTCCCAGGGACCGGAATAGCCGATCTCGTCCAGCACCGCGGCAACGGAGGCCCGGACGGTTTCTTCCCGGACGGCCTCCTTCTCGTCCTCGCCGTCCCGCAGCTGATAGTCGATCCGCCAGATATTGTCCGGCTGCCGGTGCACCAGGATCGTGCCGCCCCGGCGGCAGTCCGGGTCGAACAGGGCGCGGCGGATGGTGGGGTAGTCATGCGCCATCTGCACGTCGGCGATCACGTAGCGGCCTTCGAAGTTCTCGCCCTTCAGGCGCAGGCCGCGCAATCCCCGGATCGTGCTGCGCGCGCCGTCGGCGGCCAGCAGCCAGTCAGCCTTCAGGTGATAGGAACCGAACGGATCTTCCACTGTCAGCGAGACGCCGTCCGCGAGGTCTTCAAGCCCCGTCACCCGGCTTTGCCACCGGGCATCTATCAGCGGTTCGCGCGCCACGGCGTCCCACAGGAACTGCTCGATATATTGCTGCTCGATATTGTACATCGGGCGGAACTTTTCGCGCGGACTGTCCGGCATCCGGAATTCCAGGATCTGCCGGCCGCGGTAGAAACTGCGCCCGGTGGTCCAGCCGAGCGACTTCTCAAGGAAAGGTGCAACGGCACCGAGACGGTCCAGGATGTGATAGCTCTGCCGTGCGACGCAGATGGCGCGGCTGCCGTCGTTGAAGGTGGCCTTGGCATCCAGAAGGACCGAAGGGACCCCCTCGCGCGCCAGGGCCAGTGCCGCCGTCAGGCCGACGGGCCCGGCGCCGACGATGGCAACGGGTACCGGGGCCGACAGCTTCGACCTGTCCGCTGGCGGGTCGAAATGCGGGTAAGTGAAATAGAGCGAGTCCGTATCTGCCCGTCCGGCTGGTCTCATCTGCGTTACCTCCTTATTTTGAAAAAGAGGTTACGCAAAGCTGCGCGGCCCGTCTGTCCCCTTTGTGGGAGGACATGCTATCTGGAGGCATGGGATCCATCGCCTCTCATCTCGATGCCTGCCTGGCACAGCTGGGCAAGGACGCCTTCCTGCCCCTTTTCGCCGATTTCGCCGAGACGCTGGGTGTCGACCAGATCATGGTTTTCTCGATAGAGAGAGACTCGGCAAGGTGCCTGATGTCCCGGCATTTCGGCAACGCCGCCATGGCCGGAAAACTTGCCGCCGAATATCTGGATGGCTGGTACCGGCGGGACCCGCTACTTCCGGAGCTGCTTTCCGCACCTGACAACACGGTGTCCCTGCGCCGGCTCGACGACATCAACGCCGGCATGAACGAGGACTACAGGCGCATCTTCTTCGAAACGCCGGGCATGGCCGCCAAGACCACCGCCCTGGCGGCGGGGGAGAGCCTGCGTCTGTTCGTAAGCCTCTACCAGACGCAAGCGGACGCAGTGCCGGTGGACGCGGATCTTGCCAGGCTGGCCGGACGGCTTGCGCTCCTGCATTTCGAGCGCGCGGAAGAAACGGATATACCTTCGCCGCTTGCCGCGCTCAGCGAACGTGAACAATCCGTTTGCCTCGGCATCCTGTCCGGCCGCAAGGCGGAGGCCATCGCCGCCGATCTGGGTGTGGCCACTTCCACGGCGATCACCTATCGCAAGCGGGCCTATGCCAAGCTCGGGGTGACCTCGCGGGCGGGCCTGTTCGCGATTTGCGGGAAGTAGCATCGCTTCTGGATCACAATGATCATTGCGCGAATTGTTGCCTGTACTGTTCAAGGGTCGGATCGCCCGGATTTGCCAGCAAGGCCTTCTGCAGGGAAAGCTGAGCGCCGGCAATGTCCCGGATCGCCAGCTTGATGCGCACCTGCATGACCCAGGCGTTGACCATCTGCGGATCCAGCCTTGTGACTTCCTCGAAAGCGGCGACGGCAGCCTGCGCGTTGCGCATGACCAGGGCTGTCCCGCCGAGCACAAGATGGATTTCGGGAAAGTCGGCCTTGTTGGCCAGCGACTGCTGCCATTCGCCGGTCGCCCTGGCTGCCGCCTGCGACAGCGCGTCCGGCATGTGGGAAATCCTGGCAGTGGCCACCAGGCGGGCTGCCGCGAGCCTGACAGCCTTGGCGGGATCGCTCAAGGCAGGGCTTATCCGTTGTATTCTTTCCGGCGTCGGTGCGTGCTGCTGCAAGGCGACGGCTGCGGCCCGCACCAGGGGATCCGGATCCTGAATGAGCGCGGCCGCGTCTCCGGCGAGAGCGGGCGTGGCGGAGGGCAGAAGCAGTTCCAGCGCAGACGCGCGCACGATACCCGGCAGGGACGTCTGTTGTGCGATCGCCAGCAGATCGTCGGACCTCACTCCGGTGTTCTGCCGCGCTTCGGCAAGGACCTCGCCGAAGTGAGATCCCCGGTGCGGGCTGTCCGGGAAGCGCTTCTCGAGTTCGGCCTCCGCCCAGGAGGCGGATTTGTCCGCGTGGCAGTCGTTGCAGGCGTTCGGCGTGTCGAGCCTTGCCGAAAGATCCGGGCGCGGCACGCGGAAGGAATGATCGCGCCGCCCGTCGATGCCCATATAGGTCCGCTCGATCATGTGACAGGACTTGCACTCGGCACCGGCCGTGCCGGTCTCGTGGAAATGGTGGGACGGGTTGTCATAAGGCTTCTTTGACAGGGTTGGAAACGCGTCGTTGCCGGCCGGGGAATGGCACTGGGTGCAAATGGCGTTGCCTTCCGCCTTGAGCTGACCGCTGTGTGGCTCGTGGCAATTCGTGCAGCGCACGCCTTTCGCATACATTTTCGACTGCAGGAACGAGCCGTAGACATAGACCTCGTCCTGGATCTGGCCGTCGGCGTGATAGAGCCCGTTGCGCAACAGGGAGAGCCGGTAGGCATCGTGAAAGGGCGTTCCAGGCAACGGATTGCCGTCCTCGAACGCTTCGCGCCTGGAATGACAGCCGGCGCATTGCTGGATTTCGGTCTCGGGAAGCGCTTTTGTGAAGCCGATCAGGAGACCGCTCTCGCCCGTGCCGGGAAAAGGACTAGCCGCGTAGGTTTCCCTGTCCCGGGCCCAGGCCACATGCGCCTCGCCGGGACCGTGACAGGCCTCGCAGCCGACACCGATTTCCGCCTGCCTGCTGGAATAATTCCGTTCTCTCTGGCTGTAATTCTTCTGAAATCCGGTCGCATGGCATTCGGCGCAGCGGGCGTTCCAGTTCTTGTAGGGACCCGACCAGTGCAACCCGTCCGACGGTTTCAGCTCCTGGTCCGGGTAAAGGTGATACCAGCGCTTTTCTTCCTGGTCCCAGACCACGTCAAAGGACTGGATCCGGCCGGGTTCGGTCTCGACCAGGTATTGCTGCAGCGGCGCGATGCCGGCGACACCGATGACCTTGAAGGTCCTGGATCCGTCCGGCGCGTCCTCCGTTTCGATGAAATAATCGCCGTTCTCGGTAAAGAACCGCGTGGTGCGGCCGCGGGCGGTGAAGTCCGCGTTGCCGAAGTCGCCGTCCACCGTGTCCGGCCCCGGCTCCATCCAGGCCTGTGCGTGGTGGGAGGTTTTCCAGGCGGCTGTTTCGTTTACATGGCAGCCGGAACAGGTTGCGGTTCCCACGTAGTCGGGACTGCTGGTCCCGGTGGAGGGGGCTTGCGCTACGGCGATGCCTGCCCAAAGGCAAAGAAGGGCGGGGAGCAGGCATCTGGGCAACAGCATGTGGCGTGTCCGGTTGGTAAGCGGTCGATGGGGACGTGGCTTTCGAGAGCTTATTCGTTGGGAAAGACCTGCTTCCAGTCCTTTTTCATGCTGATGATGTGCCAGCCTTCCTTGGAAGCGTCATCCAGCCCCTTGTCCAGCTTGCCGAAATGGGTGTCCCGGTCATAGGCATATTCCCTGTCGGCGTCATCGTGATGAACGAACATGCCAAGCCGTTTGCCGTCGCCCGCGGTCGAGTACTCGATCATCTGGTAGTCACCGTCGGAATTGCCGAAGGCGGCGAGGGGGCGCTTGCCGATATGGGTGAGGATGCCGACCGGCTTGCCTTCCTTGTCGTCGATGAAGGCGATCCTGGCGGAGCGCTGCAGGGTCGGGACCCCGTCGATGACCTTGTAGTCCGTCTGGATGGACGAGCCGACGACCTGTTCCGGCGGGATGCCGTAGATCTCTTCTGTCCAGGGGCGCATGAACTCGATGCCGCCGCCGGACACGATGAAGGTCTTGAAGCCGTTTGCCCGGAGATAGGCCAAAAGCTCGAGCATCGGCTGGTAGACGAGATCGGTGTAGGGCTTGTCGAACGTCGGGTGTTTGGCCGTTGCGATCCACTCGCTGACGATTTTTTCGAATTCTGCTGCACTCATGCCGGCATGGGTGGCGCCGACGATTTCCATCAGCCCCTTTTCGCCGGCCTCGCCGAGGGTTTCAAGGTCATTGTCCAGAACCGCCTTGAACGGTTGGGTGGTCTTCCATTCCGGATGGTCCGGGGCCATCGCCTTGACCCTGTCGAGGGCGAAGGCGAGCTGGGTGTACATCGGGTGCTCGACCCAGAGCGTGCCGTCATTGTCGAAGGTCGCGATGCGATCGCCGGGAGCCACATAGTCTGCCCCGCCTTCCGTGGTGACGGCTTCGACGAATTCGACAATGGCCTGCTTGCTGGCACCGTCGTTCCAGGAGGGCAGCGGGTCCGATTGGGCAACCGCGAGGGAGCTTAGGAACACAAGTGCTGTGATAGCGGCTCCAAGCCGGTGGGCAAAAGTCATGGAACGCATGGCACAGGCCTTTCGCGTCTTGGCTTCAGGGCTGTCCGTCCCGCACCTGTTCGGGACGAACCATTCGCTCGACGTACCCAATGCAACCTCACCATTTCCCGGATGGTTCGTCATTTGGTCAAGCGGGCTGTCGAGGCCTCCATGTCCAAGCCGGGAAAGGGCAGGGCGGTCGGAACAGGTGAGGCAGAGACCATCCGCTTGCCATCAAGGACAGTCGAGCGTCGTCGATGTGCCTTCGGACATTGCATCACATTCGTCGGGTGGCCCGTCCGGTCCCTGATTGGCGACGACCAGATCCGTGCCCGGTGCGGCGCTGCCGTCTTCCAGGCCGGCCCCCGATGAATTGTTCGATTGGCATCCCCCCAGGGTGAAAAGTGCTAGCAAAAGTGTAGGAAATGCATGTTTGACGATCATTTTCATTGCCGAAAACCTTTCGCAGACCGTGCACGGACAAATGCGGTTTCTGAACAAACAAGGGTTGAAGTTTCAGGTTGGCACACTTCAATAATCATGATTTTCCCGGACGCTGCAATAGTCGGTATGCGGCCGGTCAGGTTTCATTCGCAATTGGACAGGCCGCAAGCCGGTTGACATCCCATCCTGCCGCGCGGCAGCCCGCCTCAGTCCCCCGCCACGAAATAATGCAGCGTGCCGTCCGGGCCGATGCCGAGGCGGTAGAATTTCCAGGCGCCGAAGGCCTGCGCAAGGTTGACGGTGTTCGACCCGTCTACTGCGAAAAGTATTTTCGAAGGTAACGTTTCTTCCCATGCGGTTGGCTGATGATGGAACTTTCGTGGTGGAATGCCTTAGCCCGCTCAATGAAACAGTGATTTCGAATCTTCGGCGATTTCGAAATCTGGTGCCTGTCAGCAGTCAAAGGGGACGAAGAACAGTCGCTGTAAGCAGGTGTCTTGAGGCGGGCCGTAGGTTGTCGGGCTGGCAGCGTCGGCGGTTCGCTTCTCTGGTGTGAAAACGCCTCAAAGCCCACCATGGCTTGTACCGTCGGGCATTATAGGCTTCACTCAAAGAATTAATCCGGCTTCGCAGGGGGCAGCTGCCAAGCGTGTTTCAGGCTGATTTTTTAGACGGCTCCGAGATCTGCGCGAGGGCCGTTCATGGATTGAATATTTATGATGAGCAGCGACCCAACCAATCGCCATAAGGACAACTTGAAGAATATTACCGAGGAACTACGCTACTGGCCGTACACCATCCATCAGATAGACGATACGCTCGACAGCACGCTGATAGAGGGCCGCGCCAAGCAGCTCCTGTTCCAGGCGCTGAATTCACGTTCGCTGACGGCATTTATCGGCTCGGGCATCTCAGCGGCTTATGGCCGGATGGACTGGAACACCTGGAAGGATGCGCAACTCGAATATGTCCGGGATCTGTCGAAGTCTTTCCTTGAGGTCGCCAATTTCTCGATAAAACATATCGATGAACTTACCGAGATTGATACCGAACTGACGGATTGCGAAAACACGAAAACGGCCGTTCGCCTGTCTCAAAGATGGCTGCGGCACCGCCGCCAGATCATCACGCGCGCGCGGTGGGATATAGAAAACCTTAAACGCACATTTGACGCCGCCAACAGCAAGAACGGGAACTTCCCTGGTGGCGAAGATCTCCCCATCCTGTTCGAGATCGGCAAGAAACTGCATGATCTCCTGGTGCGCCACAGGCACCTTTTTGAAGGTGAAGACGATTTTTTGGGGAACTCAAAAAAAACAAGGCACAGGAAGCCAAAGCTGTTTTTCGGCACCAGAGTTTGCGCGTCTGAAGGAGCGCCTCTGGCTGAACTGGCACAGTGCTTTGATTTTGCCATTGCACAAAAAAAGATAGATGCGAAGTTAAAAAAAACCTTCATTGAATTCCGCAATGCGCTTGCCGCATACAGCAGCAAGGCGAGCCGTCCGGAGGCGGGCTACGATTTCGATCAACTCGCCAAAAACCTGTTGGTGGACGAGTGCGCTCACGCGGAGAGCCTGCTTCTGTCCGGGTTTGAGTGCGACCAGGGATCGGGTCGGCACAGCGTCGCCAAACAAACAGACGTGAGAACCGAAAAGCTTCGGAAAACTGTTTCTTACACCAATGAAAACAACCTCAAGCGTGACATTGACGGAATTCGTGAAAACAAGAACCGTTACAAGGTGTTGACACCTTTCAAGATTGAACGGCTGCTAAATCTTATACACCGTACCGAAAGCCGCGTTCCGGAAAACTGGAAGAAATTGCTGAAAACGGTTGAAACGAACCTTGACGAAGAAAAGGACAGTTCGGCGCCGCTGGAAACCAGGCGAGTGTTCCTCACCCCGACGTCGCGGTTTCTGGTTCCGGTCATCTACAAGCTGCTGGAGCGGCCATTCGACTCATTTGACGAAGAACAAGACCTGCACCCGCCGGGTTCCTCTGATTTCACATCCCGGCGGTCGATTATGGCCCGGCGGTTTGATCCGCTTGAAAAGGTCAGTGAACGGCTCCGGATCAGCCGGTATCTGACAACCAATTACGATTTCGAGATTGAGCGCCTGTTTCAGGACAAGGGCTACCGGCGGTTTGATCCCCACAAGGCGTCGGTCGACAACGTCGATGATCCGGCGTCGGATCCGAAGAGTTTCCGGACCGACGGTCTGGGCGGCGTCATGCACGACATGACGTTCAAGAGCAGCACCGCAACGGACCTTGTCGCGTTTTCGGCCGGTGGCACAGGTGCGGACGTGTCGGTGTTCCATCTTCACGGCCGGGCGACGGAAACCGACGACATCGTCGCGACCGAACGCGACTATATGGATCTCTATTTACGCAACGATCCGGACAGGGCAGTCGTCGACGAGAGCATTCTGATGGCTTTCGCGGCTACGCCGATCCTGTTTCTCGGCCTCGGCATGGAGGAATCGGATGTTTTACGCCCGCTCCGGCAGTTCATGTCGGATCAGGATCGGTCGGTCGGCTACCGCTCGATCGTGCTTCTGCCCGGAAGCAAGGATTTCGAATCCCGGGCCAAAATGGCGGCCGGGCTCTACCTGCGTTACGGCGCTCACACGATCTTTTACGGCGGCGGCGAAATCGACGTGCCTGCCGAAGGCGGCGAAAAACGTTCAACGCCGCAATCCATCGATTGGTTGCATCGCATGAGTTTGCTGATCAGCACGCTTTCGGAGGCGGCAGACGAACGCCTGGAACTTTTCAAAAAGGACGTGGGAGAGCTGAACGAAAGTGAGATTGCGGATCGGGCAAAGGCCATCATCGACCTGAAGACCCTGCGGGAGAAGGTCGGCAAGCTGGGCAATGACCTCCTGTTACATGAGCAGAAGGAAAAAGATACCTATGCCCTGCCTATCCTTCTCGGGAGGACGCAGGAGGATTTTCGCGACGAGAATTTGGGGAAAATCGAACTTAATGAACTCACGCTCAGGAGTTGTTCCTACACGAGCTACCGGCACCAGAATATCGAGCAAAGCAGTGCCCACCGCCGCATTGACATCGACGGTGAAAAGTACACAGGATTTTATGTTGAGCTTCTGACCCACCTGATGCGATTGGCCCTTGGCGAAAAAATTCGGGATGGAGATCTGGAGCGCATGCGGCGTAGCCTCAATGCGCTCAAAACGGCTCTCAACGGTGTCAAGGGTGCCTTGCTGACTGCAAACCTCAACGCGGCGCTTGATGGCCTTGAGCAGGAATGGCACGCGTGGTGGCAGGATTGGCAGGCCAGACCGCCCGAACGAGAGCCGCGATTCGAAAAGCTGCCCGCACCTGCGGCATTGCCCAAATTTGACAAACGCCAGATCCCGGCAGATCCGCTCGTGGCTGAAGAAGAACAGCGCGCGGCGTTCGTGCTGCCGCGGCGCGTGGTCCGCCACCGGGTTGAAAGCGTCATAACGGACTTGCGAAAGTGCGGCGGGCTGACGGCGCCCGAGCCTGATATAGCTCACGATGAGCAGGCCGCGTTTTCCAAAAAGTTTCTGACCGGCGTACGTGTGTTCGACAAGTTCATTTACGACATCGCCGTATTCAGCCGTTCGCCCGCGGTTGCACGCGGGCGGCTGGTTCATACGGTGGCGGCGGAAAGAGGCCAGGGAAAAGGCATTTTCTTTTCCACTCTCAGCACCTTGCTGGGTCTCTCAAGTTATATCCAGGCAGCGCATAACCCGTCCTTTTGGGGCAAGGGACAAGCGAAGTCGAAACCGCCCTGTTTCACGTCCTGCATTTACATCAATCTCAGCTTCGCAACCGAAATTGCGTCGGTCTTTGACATGCTGGTACGGGAGTTGAAGATTGCGGTCGCCCACCTGGAAATCGCCATCTGCGACAAATACCGCTTCACGGTGTCCAGCAACCCGGCCCGGCAGTTCGAAGACTTCTTGAACGGCCGGTTGGAAGTGTCACCGAAATGCCCCGATTTTCAAGACGCGGTCACGGAACATATACGTAAAAAAATCGAGCCTCGGATTGACAAGCTTCAGCGAACGGAAAAATTCCGCAACCTGATGAGGCGATACAAGCTTGCGGCGGACAAATTCGCGCAGCGCAACAAATTCGGGCTGGAGGTCCGCCCGCGCCTTCTCTTCTGCATCAACGCGGTGGAACTGCTCTTCGACGATCTTAAGCGGCCAAAAAACCTCGAAATCCTGGACTATCTGGAGTTCTTCTCCTCAAAGGAAGCGGCGGTTATGCCGTTCGATCTCATCGCCATTGGCGCGCTCGACCAGATGGGGGCCTTTTGGAAGGATGATGAGCGTTTGGAGCGCATAAGCTGCGTTCCGGACAGACTCGCCGAGGACGAACGGGCTCTTGCCTGGAAGAAGGCAAGCGACCGGAAAATACAATATTGCGAGAACCGCCCGTCGAATTTGTTGAATGCAGTCAACCATGTTCACTTTGCCCGGGACATCGATCCGCTCCAGTTTCTGGTCGACAATTTTCCGATCTTGGCCCTGGCCCTCCTGGTGTCCCGCAAGTCGCGCTCGCAGCGCAATCAGGTCTTGTCCGATGACCTTAACGACACAATACGGCACGCCTATGAAACGCTCTGGAAGACGAGAGACAGGCTTTGGAAAGGTGATATGCCTCCCGACGTCAGTGAGGCCTATCTGAAGTCCCGTCAGGAATTCCATGTCGCCGTTGCCGAGGCTTTTCGAGCGAAGGCGGGTGATCTCTGGGCAATGTCTATCTCAGAGACGATTGACACGGAAAACTATCATAACTTTCAGGGCGAACTCTCAGAAATAGCAAAGCCCGAGGGCGACTCCGAGGACGACCGCGACTGGACGGATCTCAAGCAATTGCTCGCCGGAAACAGATTCTGTCTGACGATCCTGCTGGCGGCCGCGGAACACCTAATTTTTTTGAGCCAGAAATTTGTAGACGGCGGTACCGCCGCCGATCGGCTGCTCAAGAACGTGGTCACCGATCTGCGCAATACGAGTGTCAGCCAACGCGAGAATGTCGTCCTTCAGGCCGTGATGTCGGTTTACCGCCGGACATCGATCATTGGTGATCCGGACAATGATCGCGAACTGCACATGCTCTTGTTGCGGAATGTCAGCGTTCTGGGGTGTCCGGTCAGCCCGAATGTGCTGGTTCGGCTTCCCGATATCCGCGACTATTTCAACAAGGTGCAATTCGACGGACGGTTGAGCCGCCGGCGGATGGTCGCCCGCGCCCTGGCAGCCCTCAGTGAACGTGGCCTGATCTTTCGCCTGAGCCCGCATCCCAAACTGTTGTGGCTTGATCGTGAATCAAGGTTGCCTGAGATCGGCGTACCACCAGCGATTTACGACTGGCTCAGCAAGCTGAAAGAGGAAATCCCTCAACCCGAAATGCTCAATTTCCCGAGTGACTGGTATGGAAGGGTGTCGGCACGCTCTCAAGCGCCCATGCCGTCCGAGGTTCGCGCTTGGTTGGTAATAAATGACTTTGTGAACAAGGCCAACACGCCTGATGAGGTCTGCGATTGGCTCGAGGAAGTGGAAGCCCTTCCTGTTCCCGAAATGCCTGACGAGGTTCGGGAAAAACTCCGGAAATCCTTCGACGAGTGGCCTGCTGAACGCGAATGCCGCTACGCCCTGCATCGGCAGATCCAGGGCTATTGCTTCGAGCGATTGGGTCATTTGACCGCGCCGCCGATATCAGCGAACAGTTTTTCACCAACACTCTTTGCGTCTATGCCTTCACGCGTTGTGCGGTTGTCCGCGGAAGGCTACCTGTTTCTCAGGCGTCTGTTGCTGGGTCTGAGCCAGTACCCGGATATCCGGCACGAGGACGCCGCCCGGGCCATGCCGATCTTCAACGACGACGACGTCGTGACTCGGGTTCAGGCGCTGCGTGCCGGCCTGTCGCTAGCGCGGACCTGCTTTTCCATCGCCGCCGTATCCCGGTTTGACGATGAATCGACCGGCATCGATTTCATTCGCAAGCGCGGATACTTCGAGACATATCGTGTTCGATTGCGGTGGATCCTGCGCAAGGCATGGGAGGTACACGAGCCGCGTAGCGACAACGACAACGACATCGAGGCCGAGACCTACGGCACCGGGCCGGACAAATACCGCGTCAACGCGCTCTATCTCGACGAGATTGTCTGGCTCTATAATGAGGTCGCGGTGACATGCCTGGTCCAGGGCGCGTTGATCGAGGCAATTGGCCATCAACGCCAGGCGATCTTTCTCAATCGGCAGATCGAGGGGCTGGCGGATAGCGGACGCATGCACAACATGCTTTCGCTCAATCTTGCCATCATTCAGATAGAACGGGGGCGTCTGAAAAGCGCCGAGAAACGCTTGCGCACCATTCTGGACAGCGAACCCGAACCCTTCAAACGCGTCGGGTGGCTGGCCAAAGGTTATCTGGCGGTTCTCGAGCAACTTCAGGGCCGCCGGAAGGAAGCCAGACAAACCCTCAAGGAGGTTGTTGGTTTTCTCGAAAAGGACAATGAAGACCGCGCGCTGGCAATCATGATCGAGCACCTCGCCCTGATCGTCGCGCATGACGATGCCAAGGAAGCCAGGAAGCACTTGTTGCGCGCGCGTGACTATGCCGAAAAAGGCGGGCATGAAGACGTTCGCCACCGAATTCTGGTCAGCGAAGTCTGGGTGTCCCAGACATATGAAGATGAACCTTGGAAGCAGATGCTCTCCGACCGGGTCAAGCTGCGCGAGGCTCAGCACTATGCGGACATGATGGGGCTGTACTCGCTCAAGGTGGACACGCTGCATGCCCAGGGCATGATGCTTTTGGCGGCGGGCGATTTTTCCAGTTCAGGGCGCTTGATGACGAAGGCTATGGCGATTGCGCGGCGGAACGACATGACCCTGAGGCTCAACACCATCATGACGGATTATGCGCACGTCCTGCTTGCCCGCCGCAGGGTTGCGTCCGCGAAGCGCCTCCTGATGTCGGCGCTGACCATGGCAAAGCGCAACGGTCACAGCGTTGAGGTCGTGCGCATCCGCGATGTGCAGGACGAGGCGGAACGTCAAAGCGTGGAGGATTGAGACGGTCTGCCAGAGCGGGAGTGGCTAAGGTCATGGGACATGATGCGCGCGCTGGCCCCGCGATGAAGGCTAAAGATGCGGACAGGGGACGAAGTGGTCCTTCGGACCCGTCAGCTCCGGCTGGGAAGAGCGCGCTTCCGGTGGTCCCGGCAGTTTTCTCCGCCTCAGTCCCCCGCCACGAAATAATGCAGCGTGCCGTCCGGGCCGATGCCGAGGCGGTAGAAATTCCAGGCGCCGAAGGCCTGCATCTCGGCAAAGTCGCCGGCGGTGACGATGCGGTAGAGCTCGACCTTCTGGTCCGGGGTCAGGCCGTCCATCGGATAGCGGGCGAAATAGGGCCAGACATACATTTCCTGGGGCGTGCCGGCATCCACATGCACGAAGCCCGCATCCAGGATGTCGGCAAGGATCGCGAGGATCTCGTAGCCTTCGCCGTCGCCGGAGCTTTGGCGGATGAAGTCGATCGGGTCGCCAACCTCGCCGAAGGACAGGGTGGGCGGCATCTCGTTGCTTTCCAGCACCATGCGCAGCCGCTTCAGGTCACCGTTGAGGGCAGCTTCCTTAAGCTGGGCATGCATGCGCGCGACCGGTTTCGGCAGCACCGCGGTGTTGTAAAGCACCTGTGGCCGGTCCTGCGTCTGCAGCGCCGGAGGTGTTTCCGCAGCATCCGTCACGGGAAGAACCGTCTCCTCGTCCGGAAGAACGGGGCTTTCCTGCACAGGCGTGACCGGGATGGTTTCGATTTCAACCGTCTTGGCCGTCCCCGCCGCTGGCAGGAGACACGCAATCGCGATTGCGGCAGCACCTATCCGTCCCATCAAGACATTCTCCAGACTTGCGCCCCCTCGCGCTGGGTCTTTCCTTAAACAATTCATGGGAAGGTGAAAACAGCCGCCGGGAGAATTTCTCGTTCTTGTCAGGAAACCTCCGGGCCGCTATCGAATGGCGGATGCCCACTTCAAGGATTTCAGTGGCCCGGCGCCTGTTGAAATGGCGGTTTTGACAGGGCCGGCGAGAAGGACCCGTTGTGACATTTCTTGAATATGTGCTGATCGGATATGTCGTGGGCATTCTCACCACGGCGCCTGTCGGCCCGGTGAACATCATGGCCATACAGCATGCGGTGCGCGGCGGCTTCCGCCAGGGTGTCTATGTGGGCCTCGGGGCTGTCGTCGCCGACACGATCTACGCAGCCGTCGCGATTTTCGGCGTGTCAGCGGTGACAACGTTTGTCGAAGGCCAGTTCGACCTGATCGAGATCGTCGGCGGCGCCCTGCTGATCGTCTTCGGCATCAAGATCTGGAACACCCATCCCCACCTGACATCGGACGGCAACGGCCGGGACCACGGCTTCATCGGTGATGCCACGGCCGCCTTTTTCATGGCCATCACCAATCCGGGCGCGGTGCTGGCCTTCATTGCCATTTTCGGCGGTCTGGGCGAGTTCAGGCCGGCGCATGGCGATCATCTCGGGGCTTTGGTCATGGTGGCGGGGGTTGCCGGCGGTGCGACCAGCTGGTGGGTGATCGTTTCCGCGGCGGTGTCGCACTTCAGGGCGCGGATCGATGACCGTTGGCTGGACCGGGCAAACCACATTGCCGGGTTTCTGCTGACCGCATTCGGGGTGCTGATCTATCTGAAACTGGCGCTGGAACTGCTCCTCTGACCGGCGGCCGCATTCGCAGGACGTTGAATCAAAAAAGGCCGGAAAACCGGCCTTTCACAAGTGTTCCACCGGGTTCCGCCACGCGTCACTGCAGAACGCGGTTCACCGTGTAGTCGCCCTGCAGGATACGGTCCGGAAGGCCTTCTGCCAGCTTGGCGACGGCATCTTCACCATAGGCGGCGACAAGGTCTGCCAGGGCGGTGAACATCGCGGCATGGGCCACGGCATCGGCATCGACGCCGTTGGCAATCGCTTCGGCCCAGGCATCGGAAATGAACCCGAGAGCGGCGCGCCTGATGTCCTCGTCCTCGGCAAATTCCGCTTCCATTGCCGCGTCAGCATAGTCGTCGTTGATCATTCGCTTCCTTACCGGTTCTTCCCGTACGCAAAGGAGACAACCTTCGCGTGTTCCTGCCCCGAATCTTGTTCCATGATCCTAGCACGGCGGACCGCGCTGAAAAGCAACCGTGAACGCAAACTTAACGGCCACCCACAAATTTGATGCAAAAGGTTAACCAACTCGTAACGAATTGAACAATTCTGCAGAAATCATCGGCCGTAGCGGCTGGTGACGTCGGTGATGATGGTCTCGCCTTCGCTCAGATACTGTCCCATTGCGAGACGCGCCGCATCCGTGCACTCTCTGTAAGCAACTGAGAATCCACGATAACCCTGGTTAAATCGCTCGATGAACCGCCGGCGGCGATTCTCGTCGAGCGTTTCGGCATCCAGAAAGTCTTCCATCTGGTCACGCCAGCTCGGGCTGTCCGTCTCCTTGCACAGCGGCCTGAGGAAATGCAGCGCGCCAAAGATCTCCGAGAGGCGCATCAACTGCTGCTCGTAAGGCGGTTCGTCCGATGAAACCTGCTGCGCGGATACAACCTGCGCCGGCCAGATCGAAACAAGTGCCAGGACGGTAACGGCCCGGAGTGCGGCGGATTGCAGACGGCGTTTGCTCATGGGCCGATCATGCTGATCCGCTGCTTCCTCTGCAAGCGCCATGGCAAGGTGATCCCAAGAATTGAGCGTTCGGCCGGCAAGCAAGACATGCCCGGGCTCGATGCCGGAACCAGGAGGCCTTCCGGCCGGCGCGGGGATCAGGCGCGGGCGGTTCCCAGCAGCCGCAGGATCCGCTCCGGTGTTCCCGGCGTTGTCTGCCGATCGGCCAGGTCTTCCGGCCGGACCCAGTCCAGGGCTGCCGCGTCGTCTGCGGCAAGCGGCGTGCCGGACACATAGGCGCCGCAGAAGACCGTCAGGATGAAGTGGGTCGCCACCGTGCCGTCGTCGTCGCGCTGGATGGAATCGAAGGTTTCAACGGGCAGATCGAGCGCGGCCGTCACGCCGGTTTCTTCAAGGAGTTCGCGCATGGCGGCCTCCCGCAGCGTTTCGCCGAGTTCGATCAGCCCGCCCGGCAGGCTCCAATGGTCCTTGTAGGGCGGCTTGCCGCGCTTGATCAAAAGGGCATGCCCGTCCCGGTGACAAAGCACGCTGACGCCGGCGCGCGGCAAATCTGGGTAGAACCTGGACATTCAGGCCTCGGCAGCTGGAATGGGGGCTGTGCGATGGATCGATATTATGCCGGAAGGTTTCAGGCGAAAAGCGCGTCGATTTCCGCCTGAGCGCCTTCGCCCTCGTGCTGGGTTGCTTCCGGTTCGACGTGACCGTGAATGACGGCACCGGCAATGGCGATCAGCGGCTTGATTTCGTGGGTTGCCTTGTCGGCAATGACCGCGGCGACCTCGGCCGGGTTGGCCGCCTGTCGCAACTGATCCTGGATTTCCCCGACAAGTGCGTTGATGCCGGAAACCTGCGCTTCCAGATGCTCCCGCAGGAAATTCGGTGCCGCGTGATAGGCCTGGATGGCGAGGTTCTTGTCCTTGAAGCTCGAATTCTCGAAATGGCCCTCATAGTCCAGAGGAGCCCACTCCAGGACATCTTCGGCACAATCCGGCATGTCTGGCAGCATTTCGAGAAGCATCATGACTTCATTGAAATGATTGAGGTAATCGGTGGCAAGCCCGGTCTGGGGGTTGATGTTTGCCTCCTCCAGCCGATCGGCTGCCAGTTCTCCGGCGCCCAATACTGGATGCAAACATTCCATACCTGTCCCCCTGTTATTGACTCGTCTCCTAAGCTACTTCTTTTTTGTTTCCAATTGCCTAACTTCGCGGAATCCGATGTACGAAATTGGGCCGATCCGAAAGGGAGTGACACGCCATGTGCGGCCGCCTTGCCCTCACGACACCGCCCGACGCCGTGCGCAGCTTTTTCGACTATGTCGACCAGCCGAATTTTCCGCCGCGCTACAACATCGCGCCGACACAGCCGCTCGCGATCGTTCGCCAGACGCTCGACGGTACACGCCGGTTTCACCTGGTGCGCTGGGGGCTGATCCCCGCCTGGGTGAAGGATCCGTCGAGCTTCACGCTTCTGATCAATGCCCGTGCGGAGACCGCCTCCCAGAAACCGTCCTTTCGCACGGCCATGCGCCACCATCGCTGTCTCGTGCCTGCCTCCGGATTCTACGAGTGGCGGCGTACACCCGAGGGCAAGCAGCCGTTCTGGATCCGGCCACGGGAGGGCGACCTCATGGGATTGGCCGGCTTGTGGGAGACCTGGTCGGACCCGGATGGCGGTGACATGGACACCGGTGCGATCCTGACGATTGAATCGAACAGGATGATGTCCGCGATCCATCATCGCATGCCGGTGATCCTGAAGCCGGAAAATTTCGGGACCTGGCTGGATGTCGCCAATGTCGACCGGCGGGAGGCGGAAAAGCTGCTGGTCCCCGTAGAAGACGACTTCCTTGTGGCCTCTCCGGTCTCGACCCGTGTCAACAAGGTTGCCAATGACGATCCGGACGTGCAGCGGGAAATCTCCGAGGACGAGATGGCGGTGCCGCTCAAGAAGGTCGGTGACGCCGGCAAGACCCGGGAAACGGCGGCAAAGGACAACCAGCTCGATCTGTTCTAGGCTGCCGTGACAGTTGTCAGGCGGCGCTGCCAATCCCAGAAAACCCTGAATTGTCACCATGGCGAATGCCGTGCCGGATCAGATTTGGCGTGCAAATCATCGTTTGCCACTGTAGGGCAGGGGCATAACCGCCGGGACACGACCATGATCGAAGACGACAAGCATCCCCCAAAGCACGAACGGGAGCACGGGCACGAGGACGAGACGGAAGACGATGCCCTGGCCGAGGCCTATAACCGGGGTCTGGAGCTGCAGAAAGCCGGTGACCTGAAGGGCGCCGAGGTGGCTTTTCGCGAGGTGCTTGCGCTCGACCCGGACGATACGGGGGGAGCCAGCATCCGACTTGCAGCGATCGGGGCGGAGCAAGCCCCGGAGAAAATGCCCGATGCCTATGTCGCGACCCTGTTCGACCAGCATGCCGATGTGTTTGACGATATCCTTGTCGACGAGCTCGGCTATTGCGTGCCGCTGTTGCTGCGCGACATGATCCGGCACCTGGAGATCGGTCCGTTCAGCCGGTTTCTGGACCTGGGCTGCGGCACAGGCCTGACCGGCATGGCGCTCGCCGACTGCACGGTGCATCGCACGGGTGTCGACCTGTCGGAACGGATCGTGGAGCATGCCTATGACCGGGAGGTTTATGACGATCTTTATCTCGGTGAAGCGGTCGAATTCCTGACGGAATTCGAGGAAGACGATGGCACGCGGCCCTGTTGGGATCTTGTCGCGGCGACGGATGTCTTTCCGTATCTCGGTGCCGTCGAACCGCTGCTGGCGGGCGCGGTGGAGCGGCTCAATCCGAGAGGCTATCTCGCCTTTTCAACCGAGACCCTGCCCGAGGAGACACTGGGCGGGCGCTCCTACATGGTTGGACCGAACAATCGTTTTGCGCAAGGCGAGGGCTATATCCGCTCGGCACTCGATGCCGCCGGTTTCGATATTCTGGCCATGGATCCCATCACGGTGCGCCTGGAAGCCGGCGACCCGGTCCCGGGTCACCTGGTGATGGCGCAATTGCGCTGACCGTGTCTCCGGATCAGTTGACGAAATAGAACTCGCGCCTGAGGGCGGAGTTGTGCCAGGGCGACTGGGAGCCCCCGGTGGCGGCGTAGACATCCGCCTTGACGCGTTTCATCATGATCTCGATTTCCAGTCCGGGTGTCTCGATGTGTTTCAGGAGCGCGGTCGTGAACGGGCTGTTGTCGCCGTCACCATCCAGCGCGACCTCGCCGGGCGCCGTCGCGAAACCGATCAGGACGTTGCCGCCACCGGCCTCCGGGGCCGCAAGGCCCCTCCCGACAAATCCGCTCCGGCTGGTGCCCAGGCCGCGGAACCGGCGGGCAAGGGGATTGTCCCGGCAGGCATCCAGAAGCGCAATCGACAGGCGGCCGGGCGCGTTCATGTAGCTGAGGATGGTGCCGAGTTCGATGGTTTCGAAGTCGACGGCCGTGGCGTCCTCGAGCTTGGCGTCGACCGGGATCAGATAGTTCTTGCCACCCATCTGCATGGCATGACCGGCGTAGAAGAACAGGACCACGTCGGCATCCCGGCTAGCCCGCACAAAAGAGCGGACCGTGGCTTCCATGGCCACCTTGTCCTGGTCAAGTCCGTTGATGACCTCGAAGCCAAGCCGTTTCAGGGTTGCCGTCAGGCGGGAAGCGTCGTTTTTCGGGTTGGGCAGCAGTGGCGCATGCCGATAAGCCGAATTGCCCATGACAAGGGCAACCCGTTTGCCTTCCGGCAGGGTTGAAAGATCCGGCAGATCGGGTGCGCTTTCCGAAGGCGGTTCGGCGGATTGCGTCTCGTTCGGCCCGTCGGCCGACGCGGAAGGTCCGATGATCGGGACGTCGCCGGCGGAAGGTCGCTCGCCGTTTGTCCTTGAGGTGGCGGCCTGAAGATAGCGGCCGTAGGCCCAGCCGCGCATGCCGTTGCCCAGTTCCACCTCGATCCAGGCACCCTGTTGCGCCAGCATCGTCACCTCTGTGCCTTCCAGGAGACGCGCGATTTCCGTGTTCGCCGTGCCCGCGCCTGAGCGAAGCGCAAGAAAGGTGTCGCCGCTGGCGCTCAGGTCGCCAACCACACCCGCTCTCGGGGGCGAGATCGCCCGGCTGCTGACGCTCGGTGCGGGAGTGGTGGGAGGTGCGACCGTTGGCGGCGTGCCCGTGGACGGAACGGAGGCAATGTATCTGCTGTAGGCCCAGCCCGTGCGGCCGCCCCGCATCGCCACGTTCATCCAGGAGCCCTGCCGTCCCAGAACGGTCAGCGGTGTATTCGGCCCCATGCGGGCGATTTCCTGGTAACGCGAGCCCGGGCCGGTGCGCAGCGACAGATAGTTGTCTCCACCGGGATTGAGACCTGTCACATAGGCCTGGGCGGCCGGTCTGGAGCCGCCGGCCTGTCCGCCGGTGTCTCCGCGGATCGCGGTCGCGGAGAAGAGCGATTGCGACGCCCCGCCGGTAACCCCTGTCGCCGACCAGACGGCATATTGAAAACGCTGGCCGTCATGGATGTAGCTGTCGCCTGGGATGGCACCGCTGGCAACCAGTCTGTTCTTGTAGGCATTGCCGCCCGGCTGGCGCATCCAGCCGAGCGTGACGGCGTACCAGCCGTTGTTTGACTGAAACACCGTGGTCTGCGGGAACCGGCCGGCGAAACCGCGTGCGACCGAGATCGCCGTGTTCGCGTCCGCACGGCTCGCCACGACCAGCCAGCCGCTGTTTCCGCCGGGTTTCACCGCTGCGACGGCCTGGCTCACAGCCGAAAGCGCAAGGAAACACAGCACAAGGACCAGCACTACGGCGCGTACAGTGCCGTTTTCTGCTTTTGTAATTTGTTCGCTCATTCCCTTGACCTTTCCAGCGGACGCGGCCGTTCGACGAAGTATGCCACGGCACGCGCCAGATGAAACAGGGGAAGAGGCGCATGTCTGTCAAGCAGCCGCCCGGCGCGGGGCCCGGGCGGCGTTGGGTCGAGCGAAGGCAAGGCCTGAAACGGATCGCCGAAAGGGGCGATCAGTCGATCCGCTGCATACGCAGGTAGGGTTCTTTGTCGGACGTTCGTTTGACCGCGACCCCGTCCGCGTGGATGAGGCAGGTCACCCGGCTTCGGTAGGCGGAGAAGCTGTCGAACGTGACCACGTCCACCGCGTTGTCGAATTGCAGTGTGACTCGGTACTGTCCGGACGCGCCGATCCTTGCCAGGGCGAGGATTTCACCCTTGAAGGACTGTTTCATGTAGGTGCCGGAGACCCGGTCGCCGACGGCGAAGACCATCTGGTTCGGCCGGGACGCGGTCGCGCAGGCGGTGTTCCAGTCCTTGAAGCCGTATTGGGCCGACAGGAGTTCAAGGGCCTGACTGTGGCTGAGCTCCTGTCCTTTCGCGGCAAGCGCGGCCTTGAGCCGCTTGGCCTGGGACTTGAGCTGGGCAACGCTGGGAAGCGTCATGGTTTTACCTTTCCAAGAAAGGCAGGCGGTCGGGTGGATGCCCGTCATGGGGCCCGCATTACCATCATGCCTGCACTGTCTCGTGAAGGTCGATCAGGTCCGCGGGATGTCCCGCGGGAAGGAATTCACCATGGGCATTGCCCGCGGGCGGCCGGCTCCCTCGAACCGCGGACAGGCTTACGCCCGGCACGCGTTTCTGTCAACGCGGCAAAAAGAAAGCCGCGCGAGGCGGCTTCAAGGAGAGGGAGGTTAAGATGAAACACCCGGCGGCTGCCACCGCCTGATGCAAGCCGCGTCTTGTCGAGCGCGGTGGTGATTGCTCCATATGGGGGAGAGCAATCGCGGCAGCGGGCGTACCCGTTGCCGCAGGTTGCCGGGGGGAGGGGTGTCCCCGGGGAAATGGTCAGGCGTGGACCAGCCGTTTGAGAAGTTCAACTTCCTGGGCAAGGCTCTTGTCCTTGCTGACCATGTCATCGATCTTGCGGACCGCGTGCAGCACCGTGGTGTGGTCGCGGTTGCCGAAGCGTCTGCCGATTTCAGGCAGGGACCGTCCGGTCATCACCTTGGCGATATACATCGCGATCTGCCGCGGGCGGACCAGGGTCCGGGCCCGGCAGGACGACAGAAGGTCGGCCTTGGTCACGCTGAAATGCTTGCAGACAACCTGCTGGATTTCCTCGACCTTGATCGAGCGCGGTTCACCGATGCGCACCAGGTCGTGAAGCGTTTTCTCGGCCAGGTCCATCGTGACGGGCTGTTTGGTCAACTGGTTGTGGGCGAACAGCCGGTTGAGGGCGCCTTCCAGATCGCGTGCCGAGGAAATGACATAGCGGGCGATATAGTCCGCAACTTCCTCCGGCACGGAAAATCCCGGATGGGTGCGGCGGGCGGCCGAAACGCGCTTCTTGAGAATGTCGTGCCGAAGCGCGTAGTCCGTGGCCTGGATGCCGACGACCTCGCCTTTCTGGATACGCTGGCGCAGCCCGGTGCCGAGCGTGTCGAGCTCTTCCGGAGACCGGTCGGCGGCCATGATGATCTGCGACGGAGCTTCCATCAGCATCTCGAGGGATTTGGCGAACTCGTCCTGACCCTGCTTGCCGTGAAGGAATTGCAGGTCGTCCACCAGGAGAAGATCGATGGAGCGCATCGCCTGGCGCAGGACCGGGAAGGCCGGCGTGCGCAAAGCGGGGACCAGGTGGTACATGAAGAATTCTGCCGAGAGATAGGCAACCTGGCGCCCGGTCTTGCGGGCTTCCAGGGCCGCGGCCTGCAGCAGATGGGTCTTGCCGATGCCGGTGGCCGAATGGATATAAAGCATATCCAGCGTGCCTTCGTGGCCGGCGGCCATCTGGCGCACCGCGGCGCAGGCAAGGCTGTTCGACGCGCCTTCCGCAAAGGTGTCGAAGGTCAGTTTCGGGTTCAGGGCAGCGCCGTTCAGAAAATCCGCCGCGGCGTCCTCTCCAGTGTCCGCAAGACACGGAATGACGGATGCACCGGCGGTGGAACCGAATTGTGGGGTGCTGCTGAACGGGCCGGGCCGGCCGCTGATCCGCCGCGCGGTAATTGCCTTCGGGGCATGACCTGCATTGAGTTGACGGGGCCGCAACGCGCCGCGAACGGTCAGTTCGATACGGTTGATATCGTCCTGCTCGCGTTTCCACAGGCCAACGAGCTGTTTCTCGTAATGGCTCTTGATCCAGTTTTTCAGAAAACGGGTGGGAACGGACAGGCGGACTGCATCGCCTGTGGTTTCCTCATGATTGACTCTGCCGAACCAGTTGGAAAATACGTCGTCACCGAGTTCGCTTCTCAGTTCCTTTTTGACACGGTCCCATTGATCCGAACCGGCTAAGTTCTGAACCTGCAT